>CAXFAF010000009.1:0-50381 GCA_964001285.1 uncultured bacterium
TTTTGCAATCCTCCATTAAATAATCTCTTTTGTAGGGATTATTTAGAGTTACGGCTTCTAATATCTCTTTTGGTACATAACAAAAGGGTACAAATTTAAGAGTTAAATCCAAATTAAGAGCCTTTTTAATTCCTACATAGGCATAAGGACTTCTAAAATTAAAAAAACATAAAATCTCGTTATTGTTATTCATAATTATAATCCCCGTAAGTTTATAGAAATTATTTGGTTTTCAGTAGTAAAGTTAATTAAACAATCCTCCCATTTTGGAGGTCCAAAATTACCTCTTACATTGTTAGAGAATCCAAAAGGTTCTTTTGGAATTCCTAAAAAACCACCAGAAAGCATTCCGTTATTATCTACATCATGAATACCTGCCAAAACATAATTGCCGAAAGGTATATCAAATTCTAATTTTGCCTTATTATTTTTAATTAAACCTTTAGCACCAACCAAAACATGATCGGGGTTTGTTTTTTCATTAGGTTTGGTTTTTCCAAAGAATTTCTTTTCATTATAAACAGCCATTAGAACTGGACCCTCTTTAATTTCAGAATTAATTTCTACAATTAAGGTTTCAGCTCTAGCTTTCGAAAAAAGGAAAAGAACTAAAATAATAAATAAATAAAATCTACTCTTCATAAAGAATTTCTAATCCCTTTTTAACAGCAACTTTTGCACATTCTTCATCATTTGCACCACTACTTCCTGAGACACCAACTCCTCCTAGGTGATAACCGTCATTTAACAAGATAGGTACACCACCAGGTAATAAGGCAACATTAGGTATAGTAATAATACCCTCATTTTTATTTTCACCATTAAAAGCCATTTGAGCTAATTCTTTAGTTGTATAAGGCAATCCTGCAGAGGTTTTTCCTTTTAGTCTCGAAATCTCTTCGGATGCCGCATATGTTCCATCCATAGATGCATAAAACTTTAAGGCTCCAGGAGATTCATAAACAGCTATATTAATTCTCCAACCTTTATCTTTGGCTAATTTTAGACACTCTTTAGTCATTTCATTAGCAACTTTAAGTGTTAAAATAGGCTTAGTTTCAATTGCAGAAAAGCTACTTTCATAGCTAAAAAGCAAACAACTTAATAGAATTATAGTTTTTTTCATAAAATTTCCCTTAATTATTATTATTTGATATAAATATACAAAATTATAGAGAGGTTAAATTGAGTTTACAATCTATTGCTGCAAAAATTATGTTTAAGTTACCTGCTCCTTTATTGGGAAAGATTATGAAATTTACTGCACCTAAAAAAGAAATTCCCGAGGTAATAGATGAAAAAAAACACTGGCATCTACAAGGTAATTGGGCTCCGGTAAAAGAAGAGAAGACTTATTCTGATCTTGAAGTGGTTGGTGAAATTCCAAATGATTTAAATGGCCTATACTTAAGAAACGGAATGAATCCTCAGTCTGGTTATAGTGATCATTGGTTTTTTGGAAATGGTATGATTCATGGGATAAACATAGAGAATGGAAAAGCTAGTTATAAAAATCGTTATGTAAAAACACCATATTATGATGAAGATATGGGTATGATGGAATCTTCATTAGATTTAAAAGCTTCACCTGCGAATACACATGTAATTAGACATGCTGGTAAAATTTTAACTTTAGAAGAAGCACATCATCCTTGGATTATTGATGATAATTTAGAGACTGTCGGCCATTATGATTTTGATGGTAAGCTTGAAGGTCCTATGACTGCACATCCAAGAATATGCCCGGAAACAAATGAACTTTTATTCTTTGGCTATAAAATGATGGGAAAACCTCATTTGATGTATCACAGAGTTTCGAGTTCAGGTGAATTAGTTCAATCAGAAATGATTGATATTCCTCGACCAGTAATGATGCATGATTGGAACATCACAAGAAATTATGTAATATTTATGGATCTTCCGTTAGTTTTCGATATGGACCAGGCTATAGGAGGCGGTGATCCATTTGGCTTTAAACCTGAGTGCGGGGCACGTTTAGGAGTAATGCCTAGAAATGGAAGTAATAATGATATTAAATGGATTGATATAAATCCTTGTTTTGTTTTTCATCCTATGAATGCATACGAAGAAGGCAATAAAATAATTTTACATGTTTGTAGGCAAGATAAAGCTATGGTTGGTGGCATGGATGAGATTTATGGAGGTGATGAGACAACAGGAAAATTATGGAAATGGACCATAGATTTAGAAACCCAAACCTGTAAAGAAGAGCAAATAGATAATAAGCCTTGTGATTTTGCAAGAGTAGATGACAGAAGAGTTGGCCTAGAGTCAAATTATGGATATGCAATGGAGTTAAATAATAAGGCTGAAACTTTAACTTTCGGAAATAATTTATTTAAATACAATCTTATTGATGGAACAAGAGAGAACCAATTTCTTGGCAAGAATACCCTTGGTGGTGAACCAGTTTTTGCTCCAACTAATAAATCAAATAGTGAATTAGATGGATATGTAATGTCAATTGTTCATGATCTTGAAAAAGATCAATCTAAACTAATTATTATAGATGCTGAAAACTTCTCTGATAAACCAATTGCAGAAATATTATTACCTCAAAGAGTTCCATTTGGTGCTCATGGGAGTTGGCTTGAAAATTAATGAAAGCAAGAATTTATCAACCTTCTAAATCCGCTACTCAATCAGCTAAGTTTAATTTTTGGCTTATAGAATTTGATTCAAATGAAAAACCAAATATTGATGATAAGATGTTATGGATATCATCATCAAATACTCAAGATAAAGTTAGAATTAAATTTAAAAATAAAAAAAATGCCATAGATTTTGCGAAAAAAAATAATATTGATTTTATAGTTATAGAACCAGCTAAAAGAAAAATTACACCTAAATCCTATGCTGATAATTTTTCTGCAGATAAAAAAAATCCCTGGACACATTAATAAAAAAAATGAACACCCTACAAACTATTCTTAATCGGAAATCTATTCCTTTGATGTCTGATCCAAAACCGACATCAAAAGAATTAAAGCAAATATATAGAGCTGCCTTAAGGGCTCCTGATCATGGCGCTTTAAAGCCATGGAAATTTATTGAGGTTTCTGGCGATGATAGAAAAAAACTTGGTAAAATTTTTGTTTCAATTACAAAAAAATCTAAAAAAAATCCTTCTAATCAACTATTAGAAAAAATGAAGAATGCTCCTTTCAGGGCTCCATTAATAATAATTGTTGTAGCAAATATTAAAAAAGATACAAGAATACCTAAAATCGAACAATTATTATCCGCTGGCGCAGCAGCACAGAATATAATGTTAGCGGCTTCATCTCTTGGCTATTATAGTATTTGGAGAACTGGTCACTTAGCATTTAATGCTGATATTAATAAGAAGTTTAAATTAAAGAAAAGTGATGTTGTTGTAGGTTATTTGTATATTGGCTCATCAAATAAAAAAATTCCAACCGCAAAGAGCGATAAAATAAGTAACTATGTTAAAAAATTAAAATAAGAAAGGATAAAAAATGTTTAAGAGTCATAAATACAAATATCTTCTTTTAGTATTATCAATGATAATTCTTGGCGTTAATAATTTTACAATCGCTAAAAATATTGATTATAAAACTGACATTAAAGCAATAAAAATTCTATATAAGAATTGGCATAATGCAGTTATGGCTGGAGATATTGATGGTTATATAAATTCTCTAGATCAAAATATATCCCTTATACCGCCTTTAGGTCCTGTAGTTACTGGAGTTGACAATTATAGAAAATTTCTTAAGCCCATCTTTAAATCTACATCTTATAAAATTGAGGCTGGAGAATATGATATTGAAATTAGAGGAGATATTGCGATAGTTAAAAATAGAACAAAAGTTCATTTAACATATAAAGATAATAAAAATAATATCCTTCCTGAAGGCGCTCTAAATAAAAATGTTACCACAAGTGATTATCTTGATATCTTGAAACGTCAGGAAAATGGTTCTTGGAAATGTTTAGTGCATAGTTGGCAAGAAGTTGGTATTAATTAATTAAGAAATAACGGTCCGGTAGCTCAGCTGGATAGAGCAACAGATTTCTAATCTGTAGGTCGCAGGTTCGAATCCTGCCCGGATCACCACTTCAAGGAGTTAAAAATATGAATTCCATTAAGGATAAAGTAATATTGATTACTGGAGCAAGTTCAGGTTTCGGTATGGTAACCGCTGAAAAATGTGTTTCTTTAGGAGCTAAAGTTGTTCTTGGCGCAAGAAGAAACAATAGATTAGCCGAATTATGTAGTAAATTAGGTAATGAAAATGCAATTTTCCAAACAACTGATGTATCTATAAAAAATGATGTTGATGCTCTTGTAAGGCATGGAATTGAGAACTTTGGTAAGATTGATGCATTAATTAATAACGCAGGAATTATGCCATTATCGCTTCTTAAAAATGGAAGGACCGATGAATGGGACCAGATGATAGATATTAATATTAAGGGTGTTCTATATGGAATTAATGCGGTTTATTCACACATGATGGAAAGAGGTTCAGGTCAAATTATAAATATTGCCTCTACCGCCGGTAAAAGACTAATGCCTGGCAGCGCAGTTTATTCAGCAACAAAGTTTGCTGTAGGGGCAATTTCTGAAGGATTGAGAATGGAAAGTGCAGGGAAACTTCAGGTAACATGTATTTACCCTGGTGCTTTTCAAACTGAATTAGGTTCCACAATAAAAGATAAATCTATGCTTGAATTCTTAATGAAAGGTAATTTAGCAAAAGTAGCCCAACCGCCTGAAAGAATTGCAGAAGCAATTATATATGCCTTAGAACAGGATCCAGGTGTATCTGCAAATGAAATTGTAATAAGGCCAATTGCTCAGGAAACTTAATTGATTAAAAGCGACATAATTGGCCATAAATTTCCTGGTGGATCATTCCTTATTAATGAAGATCTTAATAAACTAGTTAATAAATCTACAGGTAAGATAAACTCATTAAGCAAGAATAATGTTTCACATCAAATTTTTTCCATGATTGCATTAAGTAATATTGGATATACGCTTGAAGAATTTTTTAAGTATCTTAATTATGATGTAAATAAAGGGCCAATGTTAGGTGAATGTAATATAAAATTTTACAATCCCTTAGAATTAAATAACAATTATGATGTTCAAGGAAAAATTGAAAGCCTTGAATTTAAAAGATCTAAGAAAATTGGCAATATTGATATTATGACATTTAGTATTGATATTTTACATAACAATAAAATCATTACAAAGATCTTGTATACATGGATTTTACCTAGGTAGTTGAATGAAACTAAAAGTAGGTGATAAAATTGAAGATTGGTCTTACACAGTTAAACAGGAGAACTTAGTTGATTGGTCGAATTTTTTAAACGACCCTAATCCCATTCATCTTAATCAAAACAAAGTTAAAGAACTTGGTTTAGGTAATAATTGCATTAACCAAGGTCCAGCAAATATTGCATATATACTCAACTCAATTGATTATAATTTTCCAAATAGTAAAATTTTAAATTTAAATAATAAACTTAAGGGAAATGTTTTTTCTGGTGATAATGTTAATATTACTGGTAAAATTACTGATTTAAAGAATGAAAATAATTTAATAATATTAACACTTAAGCTAGAATTAGATACCCAAAGAGCAAAATCATTGGTAATTTCAATCGCAGAAATATCATTATCAAAAATTTGATTTATTTATAAACATTATTGTATCATTAATTTAATAAACTTTCGGGGGAAAGCGAATGACAAGAGAGCTATTAATTCCCATAGCACGTGATGTAATAAAACACGCAAAAGCAGGAACTATGAAGCAGGCTAGTAAAGTTATGCGATTACCTGCAACTCATTATACAGATTCAAATCGTTTTCAAACTGAGGTAGAAAAACTAATAAAGAGAGTTCCTATTATATTAGGCCCTTCTTGTGAGATTTCAAAAGCTGGTGATTTTAAGACCTTATCTATTGCAGGTATTTCTTTGATAGTTAGTAGAGATGTAGATGGTGAAGCTCATGCTATGATTAATGCATGCTCTCATCGTGGAGCATGTCTTACAAAAGAAGAAAGTGGAAATAGAAAACGTTTTACTTGCCCTTATCATGGTTGGAGCTTTTCTAATGTTGGCGATCTAATAGGAGTTAGTGCAGAAAAAGACTTTGGAAGTATAGATAAAAATGATTATGGATTAATATCTCTTCCAGTCTATGAATCGGCAGGATTAATATGGGCAATATTAAATCCAAATTCTAAAGTTGATATTCCAACTTTTTTATCAGGTTATGATAAAGTGCTTGATTCATTTGCTTTTTCTGAATGGGTTTATGTATCAAAACGTAGATTTTCTGGACCAAACTGGAAAATAGCGTATGACGGTTATCTTGAATATTACCATGTTCCAGTTTTACATCGTGATACATTTGGTACTGATGCAACTAATCAGGGGCTTTATTATGCGTGGGGACCTCATCAGCACATCAAGTCACCAGCAACAGAAAAAGGACATGTTGCCACAGAAACTTTAGGTTATATGACTAATTTAATTGATAAACCAGAAGATGAGTGGGATACAGAGACTCTTACTTATGGAGTTTGGACTGTATTTCCTACAACCTCTATTGCATCTTTTGATGCCGGTGGTCGAGGTGTAATGATATCACAAATCCTTCCAGGCGAATCAGTTGAAGAAAGCATAACTACTCAATATTATATTATGGAAAGACCACCTGTTGACCCTGGGGCAGCTGAGGAGCAATTTGATTTTTTTCAAAAAGTTGTTATGCAAGAAGACTATGCAATGGGAAGCTCTGCTCAACCTGCTTTAAAAGAGGGTGGTCTTGATCATATTTTATTTGGTCGTAATGAACAGGGCAATCAACATTTTCATCAATGGATAGATAAGGTTCTTAACTCAGACAATGATAATGATCTTAATTCATTATTCAAAAATGCCAATAATAACAAATAGTATTAAATTTTTTAAATCTAAGAAAACAAAATACATAAAGTTTATTAATTAGGAATTAACTTCAGTATCCTTTTTAACAAGTTCAATCTTATCAATAAAGCAGGTCTTATTTCTTAATTTAAGGACATCATTCGAACAAATCTTATAGCCTAATTTTTGAGGCTCAATAATGATAGGGCTTTCAAAATTTAAATTTCCTGCACCTTTGCAGCTAATATTGTATTTTTGTTTTTTATTAGTTTCAAAAACCATAAAATCTTTTTTGAATTTTATTGATTTAATTTTATCCGTTTTAAGACATACATAATCTGCATTTTCTGCTAATAAAAAATTAGGGGTAAGAAAACTAAAAACAATCATATAGATAAAAAGTAATAAATATTTCATGATATTCCTTTCAATATATCAATAATAAGAGTTTAAATAAAAATCAAATGAAACAGGAAAATAACCATTCAAATTATATTTTTTTAACGTTTTTAATACTTCTTAATGTGATGAACTTTGTTGATAGGCAATTATTAGCAAGTTTTGCAAATTTTATAATTCCTGATTTAGGTTTAACGAATACTCAGTTTGGAATACTCACAGGATTTGGATTTTTATTCTTTTATTCCATAATGGGGCTTTTTATGGGTTTTTTAGCTGATAAATTTGATAGACCCAAATTAATCGCATTTGGAGTAGCATTATGGAGTCTATTAACATCATTTTCAGGTTTAGCTAAGAATTTTGTCGGCTTATTAATCCCTAGAATGTTTATTGGCGTTGGTGAATCAATATTAACACCTACATCATTATCAATATTAGGTGATAGATTTCCTAAAGAAAGAATGGGATTTGTTTCTGGGGCTTATTATCTTGGGATTCCAATAGGGGCAGGGCTAAGTCTTATTATTGCCGGTTATCTTGGGCCAGTAATTGGTTGGAGGATGTGTTTTTATATTTTAGGAGGTTTCGGGGTAATTCTTGCTGCGATTATGTTTTTTGTAAAAGATACACCACGTAAAACAAATACTGAAAATGATAATGTTCAGAAGGCAGAATTAAAAACAGTTGCAAAAGAACTGTTTGCAGCTTTAAAAAAATCTCCAGCTTTAACATTATGTATTTATGGTGGTGTTGTATTTCATTTTGTTCTTGGAGCAGCTGTATATGATCAAGTATGGTATGTTCAGGAAAGAGGTTTTGAACGAGCTGAAATTGCTCAATATACAGGTTATATCATTGTAGTATTTGGTATTATTGGCAATCTTATTGGTGGTATCGGATCAGACTGGTTTACAAACAAATATAAACTTGGAAGACCAATGTTTTTATTCTGGTTTATGATTTTTCTTTTACCAATAAATATTGCCGGCAGACTTGTAATGCCTGATAATATTATTTTTTGGATATCTCTTATGATGGGTGCAATGCAGTTAGGCGCGATGTATGGCCCAACATTTTCTACTGTACAAGAATTAGCTCCTTCTCATTTAAGAGCTACTGTAATTGCTTTTTTTATCTTAAATCTTAATATGATTGGTATGTTCTTAGGAACAACAGGAGCTGGTATAATCATTGATTTATTAATAGCCAGTAATATAGAATTTCCTTATACGAAAACACTATTATCATTTACTATATTATCAGGTTTTTCTATTCCATTATTTTGGTTTGCAGGAGTGCAGTATAAGAAGGAAATGCAAGTCTCAACTACCTTGGGGGAGGGATAATGTCAGACCAATTTAAATCAACCGGTCCTCCATTAGAAATTAATATAAACTTTACCCCATCCTTTCCTGGTTTTTCAGGTCCATAAGAATAACCCCCTTTGACAACCCTAATATCTCCTTTCTTATATATTGGTTCATTAGGTCCAAATTCCATTTCACCTTCCATGATAAAATAAAGGGTATTGTGAGCATGCCAGTGATCTGAGGCAATATAATCTGCATCAAAAGTTGTTTCAATTACCCAGGGGTTTTCATTAGAAATTATTTTTACAGGTTGAGTCGGTCTACCGTGCGGATCATGAAATAATTCAGATTTAATTTTATTTACATTTGCAGAACCGACTGGACTTCCTCTTTTACTTAGTTGATTTTTTAGATCTTTAGGAACTTGATACAAATCATCCCACATTAATGGGATGTCTCCTCCTAAGGCTATTAAATAAAATCTACTACCTTGATCACTTGCTCCTTCAACCGAAGAATGACCTGCTTTTACCCAGCGGATATCTCCAGGAAAAAAAGACCCTTCATCCTCGACTATAAATTCACCTTCTAAAAATATTTGCACTATATCGAAAGGGTGCCAATGAGATTCTGCTACATAATTTGGCTCTAAAGAAGCTTCCCAAATATATTCATCACCAGTTACAAATTCCCTTACCATAGAAGTTTTTCTTCCATGTGTATCTTTGAATAGTTCCCAATTATATTCACTGGGCCTTATATATTTCCAATTTTCCCCCATAATATTTTAAGGCTCTAAAACAACTCTACCTGTAATATTTCCTTCTCTTAAATCATCTAATGTTTTTGTTGCTTCAGTAAGGTTTCTTGTTTGAACAGGAATAGGATCCACTTTTCCCGATTTAACCAAATCCAGCATTTCTTTAGTTTCCTCAAGATTTCCAACAAAACTCCCACAAATACTTTTCGCCATGAGAGGAAACATTGGGATGGGTTTTTCAAAAGAACCCCCAAAAAGACCAACAACTACAATTTGACCACCTTTTTTAGCGCCGTCAAAAGCAAATTGAATGGTTTTTTCAGCTCCAACAAAATCTACGGCTGCTTTTACACCACCTTTTGTGTCCTCAATTAATTTCATTAAAGATAACTCATCACTGGTATTATAAACTTCATCTGCACCAGCACCTTGTGCAGCTTGTAATTTATTGGGATCAATATCAGCGGCTAATATCTTACAATTAAATAATGCTCTAGCAAATTGAAGCCCCATCATTCCTACGCCACCCAATCCTAATATTAAAATGTGATCATTATCATTTATGTTAACGAGTTTTTTTAAAGCTCCAAAAGCAGTAAGTCCAGAACACATATATGTTGCGGCAAGACCAGGATTAATACCTGTATAATCTAATAAGTATTTTTCATCAGGAATAAGACAAAAATCAGAAAAACCTCCAGGTATTTGTATTCCCAATTGTCTCGGCGCATTGCAGTAATGTTCATCACCAGATGAACAGGTAGGGCAATCACCACAACCAATCCAAGGAAAAGCAACAACATTTTTTCCTACTTCAATATTTTTTACTTCAGGTCCAATACTTACTACTTCACCTTCAATTTCATGTCCTAAAGTATGAGGTAATTCTAAGGTACCACCTAAAGGTAATTGATTGCCACCACCTAAATCAAAATAACCATCTTGTATGTGAACATCCGAATGACAAACTCCACCATGAGTTATTTTAAGTAATACCTCTTTTCCTTCTGGGGTAGGTGTGTCCGATTTTATTCTTTCTAAAGGTTTCCCAAATTCAACTAATGCTTCACTTTCCATAATACCTCCATTTCTCAAATATTAAATTATACTTAATAATTAATACGGTCCAGTTGGTTTTCTGATTTTGCTATAACTGTCGATACTGTACTATCGCCTGTAACATTTACTACTGTTCTAACCATATCAAGAAGTCTATCAACTCCAATTATTAAACCTATACCTTCCGCAGGTAAACCTACCTGTGTAAGAACCATGGCAAGCATGATTATTCCAACCCCTGGAACCCCAGCAGTTCCTACCGACGCTAATGTGGCAGTTAAAACAACCATTAAATAATCTACAAGCGATAAGTCTATCGAATACGCATTAGCTATAAAAACAGTAGCTACACCTTGCATTATAGCGGTACCATCCATATTAATTGTCGCACCTAATGGAACAGTAAAAGACGCAATTTTTCTGTTAACCCCCAAATTTTCTGTTACAGTTTTTAGTGTTATTGGCATAGTTGCATTTGATGAAGAAGTTGAAAATGCAAATAATATTACTGGACGTATTTTTTTTAGAAAAGTAATCGGATTAATTTTTGTAAATAATATTAATAATGATGAATAGGTAACTAGTGCATGTATTATTAAAACGGATAAAACAATAAAAAAATAATAAGACAAATCGCCTAATACAGTAAAACCTTTTTCAGCAAATAAGACAGATATTAAACAGAAAACTCCATAAGGAGCTAAATTAATTATAATAAATACCATTTTTAAGATTATTTCAGTAATCTTATCTATCATTTCTTTAATCGACGATACCTTATCGCCTAATGATCTTAATGCCACGCCGACAAAAATAGAAAAAACTATTATTTGTAACATATTGCCTTCTGCCATTGCATTTATTGGATTAGTAGGAAAAATATTAATAAATACTTCTTTTATACTTGGACTTTCTGGTATTAAAACCTTTTCACTTATTTCAAGGTTAAGATTGGCTCCAGGTGATAAAAATATGGCAATAATTAATCCTAATGTAATTGCAATAGCTGTAGTAAAAAGATACAAGGATAAAGTTTTTCCTGCAATCTTTCCTAAATTCATATCTTTATCTAATGAAGAAACACCGCTTGTTAATGAAAAAAATACTAAGGGAACTACCATAAGTTTTAATAGTGAAATAAATATTTGACCCCCTGAATCTAAAATACCACCTATAAGATATGTATTTATATAATTATCAGATGCAAGCTCTAAGGAGCTAATAATTGTCCCAAACGCAAATCCAACAATCATTCCTGTAAAAATTTTAGATGTTAAGGTCATAAAATTATTATAAACACAATTAAATAAAATATAAAAAAAATCTCAAAGATTGTGATTATTAACGAATCATAAAATTATGCCTTTTTTTAGGAGATAA
Organism: uncultured bacterium; assembly: GCA_964001285.1. Classification (GTDB taxonomy): domain Bacteria; phylum Pseudomonadota; class Alphaproteobacteria; order MED-G09; family MED-G09; genus AG-430-B22. Next base: position 11,848 of record CAXFAF010000009.1, read on the forward strand.
AAAATGGAAATTGAAAGAACTATGTTATGGGCTGGTTTACTAGCAATTTTGTTTATTTATTTAGCTTTTCAAACAGCTTTAGAAAGAACAAAAGTAAATACTGCTGTAGGTGAGGGTGAAGGTGATCTTCTAAAGAAGTCACGTGTAGTAGGTAATTTAGCTGAACATGCCCCTTTAATGTTACTAATGATGATGATGCTTGAAAATGATGGTTCTGAGGCCTTTGTTACGATACTAGGATTGTTATTTTTTCTAGCTAGATTAGCACATGTCTATGGTGTTCTTTATAAAGAAGGACTTGGTCCACAAGAAAATCCTGCTAGAGCAGCAGGTGCTATTGGATCTTGGGCTTTAATGGGGTTAGCAGCTTTAGCTTGTATTTTTTAAATATTAAACATTTATCCTATTACCGAATCATAAGAAAATGTAATTCTTTGTGAGGATTGATAAAATGTTAAGAAATCTTTTTTTATTGTTTTGTATAACAGCACTAACTTCATGTGGATCTTTTGACGGTGCTTTTATGGGCGGTAAAAACGACCCTGTTGTAGAAAGCGCCAATGCAAATACTACAGAAGAAGAATTAATGGAAGAAATATTTAATCAAATAAATGATATACCTTTTCCTAAAAAAGCTAAATTAGACATTTTAAATTCTTTAATTATGGGTGCCGATGAAGATTGGTTTGGACAATTAATTTTTATAGCAGAAGAAAGTCATAGTGAAGCTTTCGCATATTGGAAAGAGCATATGCCTGATACCGGCTGGTTCTTGATTATGGAACAACAATCAAAACAAGATTTCCTTGTTTATGAAAAAGACAATAGAGTAGCTATAATTAATATTAATCCTAGCAAGAAAGGATCTACAGCTGTTATGGCTGTTGGCCCTAGATCTGGATTAAATTAAATTTATTCAACTATTGCAACAACTTGACCTTCGTCTATTTCATCACCTTCATTAACTTCTATTGATTTTATTGTGCCAGAAATTTCTGATGTTACAGGTATTTCCATTTTCATAGATTCTAAAATTATAATGTCTTCATCAACAGCCACATTATCATTAACTTCTTTGACAACTTTCCAAACGATTGCTTTTATTTGAGACTTAATTTCCATTTTTAATATTATACAGGAAGAGGTGAAGGAACTGAAGAAATTAGTTCTTTTGTATATTCTTCAGCAGGGTGATTAAAAATATTATCTACAGAATTTTTTTCAACAATTTTACCTTTTTTTAAGACCATAACATCATCGCTAATACTTCTTACGACTGATAGGTCATGACTAACAAATATCATAGTAAGGTTTAATTTTTCTTTTAATGAATTTAGAAGGTCTAAAATTTGTGATTGAACAGATAAATCAAGAGATGAAACTGGTTCATCACAAATCAAGACACTTGGATTATTGATAATTGATCTTGCTATTCCTACTCTTTGACACTGACCACCAGATAATTCATGAGGAAAACGATTATACAAGATATTAGATAAATCCACTTGATCCATAATTTCTAAAACTCTAAACATTTTTTCTTTTTTATCTAAATCAGTCCTAAATATATTAAGTGGTTCACAAATGATATTACCAATTGTCATTCTCGGATTTAAACTTCCATATGGATCTTGAAAGATAATTTGTACTTTTTTTCTAAATTCTTTTAATTCCCTTGTATTTAATTTATCTAAATTTTTATCAAACCAAATAACCTTACCTGATGTTTTTTTATTTAATGATAATATTGTTCTGCAAAGAGTTGACTTACCGCATCCAGATTCACCCACTATCCCTAGAGTTATGCCTTCTTTGATTTTAAAACTGATATCATCAATTGCTTTTAAATATATGCTTTTTTTAAATAATTTATTTTCTAGGATAAAATTACATTTTAAATGTTCAACATTTAATAAAGTTTTATTCATGGTGCTCTAACCAATCTGGTATACATGACAAGAGATGCTGTGTGTATTCATTTCTAGGATTTTTAAGAACTTCTTTACAAACTCCTGTTTCAACAATTTTACCATTATTCATTACGATAATATTATCGGATACCTCATTAATGACGCCTATATCGTGAGAAATAAGGGCTAGTGTTATATTTTTATATAATTTTAAATCATTGAATATTTTTAGAATATCTTTCTGAGTTGTTACATCTAATGCTGTTGTTGGCTCATCTGCAATTATTAATTTAGGATCACACATAAGTGACATCCCAATCATAACTCTTTGACGCATACCTCCAGATAATTCATGTGGATATTTATTTATTAAACTTTCAATCCTAGGTAATTTCACAATATCCAGAACATTTTTTGCCTTATTTAAAGCTTCAGATTTGTTAGCATTTTCATGACAAATTGAGACTTCTATTAATTGATCACCAATAGTCATATGTGGAGTAAGAGATGTCATAGGATCCTGAAATATAAAACCTATTTCTTTCCCTCTTATTTTAGATAATTCTTTTTCACTAAGATTTAATAAATTTAAATTATTAAAATTAGCTAAACCATTTGCATAACCATTATCAGATAAAATACCCGTTATTGAGAAAAATGTTTGCGTTTTTCCTGAACCAGATTCACCTGCCACGCCTATACATTCACCTACATTTATATTAAATGAGATATTGTCAACAGCTCTAAAAAGACCATTAGATGTATCAAAATCAACAGTTAATTCCTTTACCTCAAGAAGATTGTTCATATTAATACTCCTTTGGGTCTAGTGCATCTCTTAGACCGTCACCAATAAAATTTAAAGATGCAAGAGTTAAAACCATGAATATTCCAGGAAAAATTAACAACCACCAAGCTGTTTCCATATCTCGTGAACCTTCTGAAATTAATACTCCCCATGATGTTAAAGGCTCTTGAACACCTAAGCCTAAAAAAGATAAAAAGCTTTCTAATATAATTACAGATGGAACCATGAGAGTTATATAAACTATTACAGTACCAGCTAAATTTGGAATAATATGTTTTAATATTATAAAAAGAGATGATTGACCTAGTGATCTACTAGCTTCAATAAACTCTTTTTCTTTTATAGATATGGTTTGACCTCTGACTATTCGTGCCATAGTTAACCATTCTACAGCGCCTATAGCTAAAAAAAGTAAGTAGATATTTCTTCCAAAAATAACCATTAATATTATAACGAAAATTAGATAAGGCATTGCGTATAGTATCTCAACAATTCTCATCATAACGGTGTCTAGTCTGCCTCCAAAGAAACCAGCAACTGTTCCATAGGTAACTCCTATTAGAACACTAACTAAGGTAGCTATAATCCCAATAGTCAGGCTTAATCTGCCGCCATATAGAATTCTTACAAGTAAGTCCCTTCCGTTACCGTCAGTTCCAAAATAATGTCCACTTGAAAAATCTGGCGGCAAGTAAATTGAGTTCCAATCAGTTTCGTAAAAGTCATATTTTAAGAAAAAAGGTCCAAAAATAGAAAGTAGGGCGATAGAGGATAAAATAATTAAACTAATTAATGAGGCTTTATTTTTTAATAACCTTCTAAAAGCATCCGAAAGTAATGAACTTCCTTTAACTGATAGGGCTTTTTTTAATAACTCTTCTTTATGATTAAGTGAATTCATTGTGTTTTTACTCTAGGGTCTAGTAGAGCCCTTAAGATGTCAGAAAGAAGAATTAAAAACATTAATAAAGATGCATATAAGATCATAACACCGCTAACAAGCGTATAATCTCTTTGCAATGCACCAACAACAAAATACCTACCAATTCCAGGCAAACCAAATATTTGCTCTATTATTATAGATCCCGTCATCAATCCCGCAGTAGCTGGGGCCAAATAATCAATCACCGGAAGTATCGAAGACCTTATTACATGCTTACTTATAATTCTTTTTCTAGGTAATCCTTTGGCTCTAGCGGTTCTAATAAAGTTTGAATTAAGAGTTTCTATTGTACTTGCTCGCATCATTCTCGAGATAACAGCAATCTGTGGCAAAGATAATGATACGATTGGTAATATTAAATTGCTTATATTTCCACCATTCCATCCTGAAATTGGAAGTAATCCAAGATAAAGACCTAAAAATAATGAAAGGATAGGGGCTAAAACAAAACTAGGAATGCAAATTCCTACTAGTGAAATACCCATAACAGAGTAGTCAAAAATTGTATTTCTTTTAATTGCCGCAATAATTCCGAGAAAAGACCCTAGAAACAAAGATAAAAGTATTGCTGATAAACCAAGAGTCAAACTTACAGGAAATCCACTAGCAATTAACTCATTTACTGTAAAATCTTTATATTTATAAGAAGGCCCTAAATCACCTTTTGCAATTTTCGATAGGTACAAACCAAATTGTTGAATTAAAGGCTTATCAAGATCGTAAGCTTCATTAATTTTTTGTTCAATTTCTGGGGGCAAAGCTCTTTCATTAGTAAAAGGGCCTCCAGGAGCTAATCTCATAAGGCAAAATACGAATGCAATTATAATAATGAGGGTAGGTATAGCTACTGCTAATCTTTTTATAATAAGTTTAATCATTTGCGCATAATATATATTATGTATAAAGTTTAATTAAGTATCTATATTAAAACATAAACCATCATATGACGGCAAAACATTATCAGGTAAGTTATTTAATAAGTAATCATAATCTAAATCAATATGCATATTAGTTAAAAAAGCTTTCTTACATTCATAATCATTAATCCATTTTAAGGTTAAATCTAAATGAGCATGTGTTGGATGTGGAGTTTTTCTAAGTGCATCAATAATCCAATATTCTAGATTACTTATTATTTTTAATGATTTATCAGGAAATTCTACCACATCACTTGAATAAGCTACATTATTATACTTATAACCTAATGAAAATATAGAGCCATGGTGCTGCAAAAAAGGAATAAAATTAATATCCCCTCCGGGTCCATTAATTGTTAATTCTTCATAAGGTTTTATAATATTTTCTGCTAAAATTGATGGATAACCTGGTTTTTCTCCACTTTTAAAGCAATAACTAAACCTAGGAATTAACCTGTCAGCCGTATCTTGGTCCAAATAAACATTTACTCTTTTTCTCTTCATAAGCGCAAAAACCCTTAAATCATCTATTCCGCCAGTTTGATCAGCGTGATCATGCGTATAAAGGACTGCGTCTAAATGCTCAACATTAGCCTTTAATAGCTGTTGGCGCATATCTGGCGATGTATCTATTAAAACTGTTGTCTTTTTGTTATTTGTAATCTTTTCAACTAATAAAGAGCATCTTGTCCTTATATTTTTACTATTTTTGGGATTACAATCACCCCAATCGCCATTAATTCGAGGAACACCACCAGATGAACCACACCCAAGGATAGTAGTTTTAATAACACTATTCATTTCTTAGTGAGGCCTTTTTAAATACATTGTGAAAGTTATCAGTGGTCTTATTATAAAACTCATCCTTCTTTATATTAAAAAAATTAGAAAGAAAATTAGCTGTATGTACTACATTAGATGGTTCATTTCTTTTACCTCTCACAGGTTCCGGCGATAAATATGGTGAATCAGTTTCCACCAATAACCTATTAAGAGGTATATCTTTTATAGTTTCGCGTAAATCAGAAGCATTCTTAAATGTTACAATGCCGGATAAAGAGATATAAAAACCAAGCTCAATTGCAACTTTCGCTAACTCGTTTCCAGCTGTAAAACAATGAATTATTCCTGGAAAAGCACCAATTTGGCTTTCTTCTTGCAATATTTCTATTGTTTCGGAATCAGCGTCTCTAGTGTGAATAATTATAGGTAACTGTGTTTCCCTTGAAACACTAATATGCTTCCTGAATAAATCTCTTTGGATTTCTTTATTTGAATTCTCATAATAAAAATCTAGTCCTGTCTCCCCTATTCCAATGACTTTATCATTTTTCGATAAATTCAATATTTTCTCTTTAGAGATATCTTTGTGCTCCTCTGAAGAATGTGGGTGAATGCCTATGGAGCAAAAAATATTATCATATTCTTCTGTGAGGGCTAAAATTGGTTGAAATTCTTTCTCTTGAGTTGATATAACAACCATTCCTTTGACACCTGAATCAAATGCATTACTAATAACTTCGTGAAGATCGTCTTTAAAATCTTCAAAAATTAAGTGACAATGTGTATCAACTAAATAAGTCATTTTTTTTCTATCCTAGACAGTTATGCCTTTCGATTCTAAAATTGACAAGATCATAAATAATTTTTGGTAAAAATGATTAATATTAAAGTAATTTCAGATACAATTTGTCCTTGGTGTTATATAGGAAAAAAAGAGTTAGAAAACTCAGTTAAATTAACATCAGTTAAAGATTTTAAAATATCATATAAACCTTTCCAATTAGATCCTACTATGCCACCAGATGGTGTCGACAGAAAAAAATATATTGAAAGAAAATTTGGAGAGACTACAGCGAAAGAAGTAGGTCTTAGAATAACAGAGGCAGGAAAAAATCTAGGTATAGAATTTAATTACGATAAAATTAATAAAACACCTAACACACTTAATTCTCATAGATTGCTTAAATGGTCAGAAAAGGAAGATAAGCAAAATGAAACACTAGACGCACTCTTTTATTCTTATTTTACAGAAGGACTAGATATAGGCGACAATGATGTTTTGGTACAAATTTCAAAAAATTTAGGTCTAGATTCTGATAAAATTAAAAAAGATCTGGAAAATGAAACCGATCGAAAAAAAATAGAATTAGAAGAATGGTCCTATCGTGATCTAGGTATAGCTGGTGTACCTACCTATATAATTAATGACAGTATGATTGTTACAGGTGCACAATCTTCTGATACATTCGTCAAACTTTTCAATAAGATATCTCAAAAGGGAAAATAAAATGGAAGATGTATTAACTAAAGAAATTATCGATAACGAAATTTGTCTAATTAAATTAAACAGACCCAAAGCTTTAAATAGTTTAAACAGAAATTTAGTTGAAACAATAATTTCTTCTATTGATGAATGTGAAAGCAATAATGATATTAGGTCTATAATACTAACAGGAAATGGTCGTGGCTTTTGTGCAGGAGCAGATTTAATGGATGGAGGTTGGCCTCACGAAGAAGGTTGGTCAGCAGGTAAAGCGACAGCAAATGCTATGGACATAGGATTTAATCCATTAGTAAGAAAAATTGTTAACTCAAAAAAACCTATCATCAATGCTATAAATGGAGTTACTGCAGGTGGAGGAGTAGGTTTAGCTTTATGTGGTGATATTGTAATAGCCTCTAAAAGCGCAATTTTTAAATTAGTTTTTGGGCCACAATTGGGAATAATTCCCGATGTTGGCGCCTCTTGGTTGGTTCCAAACTTAATAGGACGTGCAAAAGCAAATGGATTGGCGTTACTTGGTGATGATTTAGATGCAAAAACAGCATTTGAATGGGGTCTAATTTGGAAGGTTGTTGATGACGATAATTTAATAAATGAAGCTACCAAAATTGCGAAAAAAGTATCTGATAGCGCTATTTCAGGATTAAAGGCCGTAGTTAAAGCTCATGATAATGCCCTAGTTTCAACTTTAGACGAACAGTTGGAATACGAAAGAGATACTCAAGAGGTTTTTTGCAATAAAGAAGAGTTCAAAGAAGGAGTTAGAGCTTTTAGGGAAAAGAGAAAGCCAAATTTTAGAGATATTGATGCTAATTAACATTAATTACATTTAAATCTTCTAATTTAGAATCTATAAAATCCAATATATTTAGTCCCTTGTTATTCATAAAGATTAATTTTTCATCAGGGTGTAATTTAACATATTCAGATTGAGATATATAATGAATCAAACCTTCTGAATTATTAAAAATATTATCTTTAAATTGTATTATGAAACCGTTCTTATTGTCTTTAATTGTTTCAATATTAAGGTTTTTACATTTAATTTTGATTAATATTACTCTTAATAGTATTTCAATTTCTTTAGGAAATTTTCCAAATCTATCGATTAATTCTATTTCCATTAGCTCTAATTCGGATTCCTCTTTTATGTTTGATAGTTTTCTATAAATTTCCATTCTGATATTTATATCTTCAATATAAACTTCTGGAATTAACACAGGTAAATTTATAGATATTTTTGGTGACCACTTTTTACTGACAATTTTTTCATTATTATTTTTTAATTCTGAAATAGTTTCTTCCAACATTTCCTGATACAGCTCGATTCCTATTTCTTTTATATGTCCTGATTGTTGTTCACCAAGAATATTTCCTGAACCCCTTATATCCAGATCATAACTGGCTAAATTAAAACCAGATCCTAGTGAATTAAGTGACTGTATAGCTTCAAGTCTTTTAAGCGCATTGTCTCCCAAATGAAAGTCACTTTCATATGTAATATAAGCATATGCCTTAATGTTTGATCTCCCTACTCTACCTCTAATTTGGTATAATTGTGACAGACCAAATAAATTGGCCTTATGAATAATTATTGTATTTGCATTGGGAAGATCTAAACCAGATTCTATAATGCTTGTGGATATCAATATATCGTATTCACCTTTATAAAAATCGTGCATTCTATTTTCTAACATAGTGGATGACATTTGACCGTGAGCTATTACATATTTAATTTCCGGAAGTTCCTTTTTAATAAACTCTTCAATTTCTCTAATATCTTTAATTCTAGGAACAATATAAAAACTTTGCCCTCCTCTACTTTTCTCCCTTATTAGCGCTTCTTTAATAACAATATTATCTTTTTTAAAAACAAATGTTTCTATAGACCTTCTATCTATTGGAGGAGTAGCAATAATTGATAAATCTTTAACACCAGTCATTGCTAATTGCATCGTTCTTGGTATTGGTGTTGCTGTTAGTGTGAGAACATGAACATCAGATCTTAGTTTTTTTAATTTTTCTTTATGCCTTACGCCAAAATGTTGTTCTTCATCAATTATTAATAAACCTAAATCCTTAAAATTTATTTTTTCAGATAGTAGGGAGTGTGTTCCAATGATAATATCTGCCTCACCATTATTAATTTTTTCTATATTTTCATTCTTTTTTTTAGTCAGTCTTGATAATTCGACAATATTAATTGGCAAACCATTAAATCTATCCTTAAATGTTTCATAATGTTGTCTTGTTAATAATGTGGTTGGAGTTAATATTGCTACTTGTTTACTTTCTAACGCTACTAAAAAAGACGCTCTTATTGCCACTTCAGTTTTTCCAAATCCGACATCACCACAAATTAGTCTATCCATTGGAATGCCATTAGATAAATCTGATAAAACACTATCTATAGAATTCATTTGATCATCTGTTTCTTCATAGGAAAATCTTGAACAAAAATCGTCGTAATAGTTATTATTGATATTAAATTTTATTGCCTTTGAAACTTTCCTCTTCGCTGCAATATCGATTAAATCTTTTGCAAGGATCATAATGTTTTCTTTTATTTTTTTAGTTTTATTTTTCCAGGATATGCCGCCCAAACGATCTAAGGTTATATTTTCATCGTGTGAATTATATTTTGAAAGCATCTCTAGGTTTTCAACAGGTAAATACAATCGATCATTATTTCTATATTCGAGCAGAAGACATTCATGTTCTGATTCTTCAATTTTTATATTTGTCAATTCTGTAAATTTTCCTAAGCCATGATCAATATGAACAATTAAATCACCAGGATTTATATTAGAAACATCTTTTAAAAAGTTCTTATTATCTACTTTTCTTGTTCTATAAAACTTTTCACCAAATATATCTTGTTCAGAAATAAAAAAATTATTTCCTAATGAAAATCCTTTTCCTAAATTAAGAACACAAACACCTATCCCAAATTTGTTGCTACTTTTTGTTTTAGACCATTCTTCCAGGCTATAATTACTAATTCCTTGGTTATTTAATATCTTAATTAAACGAACTTTAGAGCCCTCGCTTGAACAAGCTAGTATAAGTTTATTATTAAAGCTTGAATTCTTAGTAATTGTATCTTTTAGATATTCATAATTAATCTGATTATTTAGATTTGTTAAATAAAAGCTATCTAAAGACTCTCCATATAGATTAGTACCTTTAGGGTCATTCAATGTTGTAAGTTTGATTGTATCAAAAGTATTTAGTAAATTCTTATAATTATTTAAATTTAGAAAAATCTCATCGGGTTTTAAAGCAAAGTATTTATCCCCTCCTTTTTCAACTTCATCAAAATTTAATCTATTTATAAATTGAGAATTAATATTCTCTTCAAAATCTTCTAAATAATCAATTATTTCATTATCAATTATTAAAATCGGATTATCTAAATAATCAAAAATAGTTGATTTATTATCACAAAATAGTGGCAACCAACTTTCAATTCCTGGATAAAGAATAGAATTAGAAATACTTTCATAAAGTTTAGATTCTTTGTTTTTGGATCCAAACTCTTGATTAAAGTTAGATCTAAATCTTTCAATTAATTTTTTATTTAAGATAATTTCATTACAAGGGTAAATACTTACATATTCAAATTCTTTCGATGAGATTTGTGTAATAGGATCAAATTCTCTAATAATTTCAAGTTTGTCACCAAAAAAATCAAGCCTAATAGGAAGTTTAGAGCCATGTGAATAATAATCTATTATTCCACCTCTTACTGTATAATCCCCTATTTCCCTAACATACGATACTTTATTGTAACCATTATCACTTAAGAACTTAATTATATCTTCAGAATTGTAATTTGAATTCTTATCTAATGATAACTTCTTATATAAACCTTCGCTTTTATCTACTAAGTATTGAATACTAGATTGAGCTGTAGTTAGAACTAACTTTGGCTCTTTTTCTTCATTAAGGTCAATTAAGCTCTTTACTCTCTCAGATTTTATATTTTTATTTGGAGAAATACGATCATAAATATTTGTATCGTACTCAGGAAAGAAATGACAATCCTCTATATTTAAGAAATTTAATATATCTTTAATTTGGTTATATCTTTTTTTGTTTTCTGCAATAAAAATAATATCTCTTCTTAAGTGTTTCCATAGTTCAAAAATAATTAATGGTTCAGAACCATGAGGTATATTAGATAAGATTTTATTAATCTTTTTGTCAGATTTTTTTTTAGCAAATTCACTTATAAATTCTTTAGTTAACATCTATGGATTATTTTTTTAATATTTTATCTATAAGGTACCTAAATTTTTCTGGAATAATCTCTTCATTATCAGATGTAAGCCATTTGTATAATTCAGGATCGGAAATATCTAGCAATTCATCAAATAACGCTAAATCATTTTTAGTCATGCTTTCTAATTGCTTGTTTGCAAAGGTTCCTAATATTATGTCCATCTCCTTAGTTCCTCTGTGAGATGCTTTAAAGAATAATTTTTTCAAATAAATTTTCATTTTTCTATTATACTAGTATTTTAAACCATGAAATCACAGTTTCTATATCAGTTATTTCAACCATTAGATACCCTTAAAGGGATAGGTCCTAAACTTAAGTCTCGTTTAAAGTATTTAGTAGGAAATTATGTTATTGACTTATTATGGCATCTACCAAATGGGTTTATAGATAGGTCGTATACACCAAATATTAATAACGCCGAAATTGGAAGAGTCGCTACCATTAAATGTATTGTAAAAAAGCACACACCTTCTTACAGAAGAAATATTCCTTATAAAGTTGATTGTTATGATCAAAGTGGTGAAATTACTCTCGTTTGGTTTAATTCTAGAAAAGATTATCTTGAAGAATTGCTACCTTTAGAAAAAGAAATCCTAGTCAGTGGTTTAGTTGATGAATATAAGAATAATAAACAAATAACTCATCCTGATCATATAGTTCATTCAGATAATTTAGAAAATTTACCTAAGGTAGAAGCAACTTATTCTCTTACACAGGGATTAACCAATAGAGTAGTAAGAACAAATATCCAAAAATTGATAACAAATTTTCCAAAAATTAACGAGTGGCATGATGCTAAATTATTAAAGAAAAATAAATGGCCCTCTTTCTCTGAGGCAATTAAAGTTGCACATAATCCTAAAACCGATATTGATTTAACCAGCTTAAATCCATCAAAAGAAAGGTTAATTTATGATGAATTGCTTGCACATCAAATATCACTTTATTTGATATCAAAGGAAATTAATTATCAACAAGGTATTTCTATTAAGTCAGATAGCTTATTAATTAATGAATTCGTCAATAACTTACCCTTCACACTAACAAATTCTCAGAAACAATGCTTTATTGAAATATCTGGAGATATGGAAAAGCCCTATAGAATGTTAAGACTTCTTCAAGGTGATGTAGGCTCAGGAAAGACTCTAGTAGCATTATTAGCTATTTTAAAAGCAGTTTACGATGGAAAGCAGGCAGCTTTTATGGTTCCAACAGAAATACTAGCCCAACAGCATTTTGAATCATTTAATGACTTAATAAATACCAACACTCACAAAATAGATATCTTAACCGGTAAAACAAATACTAAACAAAAAAAGGAAATTTATGAGAATATTAAAAATGGTACAACAAATATTATTATTGGAACACATGCATTGTTTCAGGAGGATGTAACATTTAATAATTTAGGATTTGTTACGATTGATGAACAACATAAGTTTGGGGTTCATCAAAGATTGTTACTAACTTCAAAGAATCAAATATTACCTCCGGATGTTCTTTTAATGACTGCCACTCCAATACCAAGAACACTCGAATTAACAACATACGGATCAATGTCAGTATCAAAATTAACTGAAAAACCTAAAGGAAGACAAATAATTAAAACTGCTGCTAAGCCATTAAGCAAACTCAAAGAAACAATTAAATCCTTAGAAAAGGCTATAAATAGTAATAACAAAATTTACTGGGTTTGCCCTTTAATAGAAGAGTCCGAAAAAATTGATCTTGCTGCAGCAGAAAAAAGATATAAAAGTTTAGAAAAAATATACCCAAATAATGTTTTACTTCTTCACGGAAGAATGAAGGCTGAAGAAAGAGAAAAAATAATGGAAGAATTTAAAAACGGTAGCATTCAGATTCTTGTCGCAACTACTGTTATAGAAGTTGGAATAGATATACCAGAGGCAACAGTTATGATTATTGAACACTCTGAGAGATTTGGGTTATCACAATTGCATCAATTAAGAGGACGAGTTGGAAGAGGTGAAGATAAATCAAGCTGTCTATTACTTTACCAAACTCCTTTAGGCGAAAATGCTAAAAAAAGAATTAATTCATTAAGAAAAACAAATGATGGATTTATTATCGCAGAAGAAGACTTAAAATTAAGAGGATCAGGAGAGATCTTAGGAACAAGACAATCAGGTTTTCATATTTTTAAAATAGCTAATTTAAATGAAAATAATGATTTGTTAGAAATTGCTAATAAAAATGCTAGAGAAATTGTGGACAATAAAAAACTCAATGATGATTACAAATTGCTTCTTAAATTATTTGGCAAAGATGAATCACTTAAATTAATTGATGCAGGCTAATCTTGATCAGGAACAACCAACCCAGCTGAAATAATTAATTTAGCAGCCTCTTCAACGGTCATATCCATTTCTATCGTATCTTCTTTCGGAACAAACAATAAATAGCCTGATGTTGGGTTTGGTGTTGTGGGCGCAAAAATACATAATAAATTATCACCCTTTTTGTCAGCAATTTCTCCTTTTGCTTCAGTTGTTACAAACCCAAGTGCCCATATACCTTTTCTTGGATATTCAAATAAAACTACACCACTAAAATTTTTGTTAGACTGGGTTCCAACGGTTTCAAAAATTTGTTTCAAAGCCCCATATATATTTCTAATTACGGGGACACGATCAACTAGGCTTTCTCCATATTCTAAAACTGTTCTACCAAAAAAATTCGCCGTTAAGGCACCTAAGGCTGTCAGAATTACTATAGAGGCAATTAGACCTAAACCAGGTAAACTGTAAGGAGATTCCTGTAAGGCGTTCGGAATAAATGGCGCAAACCAAGAATCAACACTTTCAACAAACCATATAGCAACCCATATCGTTATAGCAATTGGAGCGGCAACAACTAAACCAGTTAAGAAGTAATTTCTAAATCTTCTCATTAAAGGTATTTTCTGAGGATTTTCTTCAGACATATTTATCTTGTAGCATAAAAATAATTATTGATAATAGTGTTTTAACTTTTTTTATAAGATGGAAAATTTAAAAAATAAATTATATCCAATAATTAGTGATTTTATTCCTAATATTATATCAATCAAAAGTCTTCAAAGACTTTCTGGTGGTTCTAGTAATGAATCTTGGAAAGTTACTATAACAACAAAAGAAAATGATCAAGATCTTGTATTTCGTAGAACTCCTGACGGAAATACAAAAGACGAAGAAAGTAACAATTTTGTAGGTGTTATTAATGAAGCAAATATTATGGATCTGGCATTCAAATTCGATGTTCCTGTACCAAAAATATTAAAAGTTATCGATAACAAAGATATAGGAAAAGGTTTTTTCATGGAATTTATTGATGGTGAAACATTAGGAAATAGAATTGTTAATAGTGAATCATTTGATGCTACTAGACCTAAATTAGCTAGTAAGTGTGGAGAAATAATAGCTAAGATTCATAGTATACCTTTTTCAAGTATTGATAATATTCGAACGTCAGATGCTTATGAAGAAATTATAAGATATGAAGAATCATATAGAAATCATGGCCAACAAATACCAGTCTTTGAATATGCATTAAGTTGGTTAAAGGATAATATTCCTAAAGAAATTCCTTTAAAACTAGTCCACGGTGATTTTAGGAATGGTAATTTAATTATATCAAAAAAAGATTATGTATCAGCAGTCTTGGATTGGGAAATATTTCACATAGGCGATCCTTATGAAGATTTATCTTGGATATGCGTAAATAGCTGGAGGTTTAATAAGATAGATTTAGCTGTAGGTGGTTTTGGTCACAGGGAAGATATGTACAAGTCTTATGAGAAAGAAAGTGGAGAAAAAATAGATAGGAATAGAGCAAGATTTTGGGAAATATTAGGAACTTTAAAATGGGGCATTATGTGTTTAAATATGATAGAAATATACAGATCTGGTTATGATAAATCTATTGATAGGGCATCAATTGGAAGAAGATCGTCAGAAACTGAAATTGATCTAATCAGAAAGATAATATTATAAATATGAGAAGCGAACCATCAACATATGAGCTTTTAGATGCTATAGCAAATTTCTTTGAAGATATTAAAGAATTGGTTTCAGATAACCTTGATGATTATATCTTTTCCTTAAAGAGTGAAATTCCTCCTGAAGTATCATTATTGGAGGAGATTATTGATACTTTAGATAACAATCTTATTCCTTTACTTAAGGGTCATAATAGATTTTTTGCCTTTGTAGCTAAGAATTCACTTAAAATATGCATCAGGGAGATAAAACTAATTGATAATTATGAAAGACTTGAAAAAGAGCGTTTAAATGAAATCCTAAATGCTGATGGTGATATTAAAGAATTAAACAAAGATTTATGTGAACGAATTAAAAATAAAAAAATTGATTTAGAAAATCATTTTCTACAACAACATCTAATTAAGACAACAATGGCTAAATTAAGTATAGATCAGCCAAAATATTCCGGTTACCTTAAGGCACTAGAAGATAACTATCCAAAAGATTAAATAATTATAAAGAACCAATAATTGCTACAGAACAAACATTATTAGCGGGTTGACCCCCTAAATTATGTGTTAATCCAATTGTTGGGTTTTCTAATTGTCTTTTGTCTGCACGACCTTGTAATTGAAGATACATTTCATAAAGCATTCTAAGACCTGATGCACCAATTGGATGCCCAAAACATTTAAGGCCTCCATCAATTTGACAAGGAACTTGCCCATCAGCATCATAGAAACCATCCATGACATCTTTAACAGCTTGCCCTTCTTCAGAAATAAATAAATCTTCCATTGTCACTAATTCAGTTACTGAGAAACAATCATGTACTTCCATCATAGAAATTTCTTCTCTTGGCTTAGTAATGCCAGCCTCAGCATAAGCTTTTTTGGCTGCAATTCTTACAGTATGAAAATATGATCCATCCCAAGTGTTGTGATGAGATTCCAAACCATTTGAAACCGAAAGTTGAAGAGCTTTTACACTAATTAGATTATCTTTTCCTAAACTTTTTGCTATTTCAGGTGTTGTAACAATTGCAGCAGCAGCACCATCTGAAACACCACAACAATCAAATAAACCAAGAGGTTCGGCAATCATAGGTGCATTCATTACTTGCTCTTCTGTAACTTCTTTTTGTAAATGAGCTTTTGGATTTTTAGCCCCATTTGCATGACTTTTAACAGATACATGAGCAATAGCTCTTTTCATATCTTCTGCAGAAACGCCATGTTTAGCTCTATAAGCTGAAGCAAGTTGGGCAAAATTACCTGGCGCAGAACCAGACGGTCCAATTTGTGGCCCGAATGTTCCATAATTAGTGGCTGGTAAGCCTCCATAACCAGTATCTTTTAGTTTTTCCATACCTAAAGCTATTGCAATATCTGCAGCACCAGCGGCTACCGCATACACTGCTCCTCTGAAAGCTTCTGAGCCTGATGCACAGTAATTTTCTACTCTAGTAACAGAAATATTTGGAAGTCTTAGGGCTACAGACATAGGTGTACCACCCTTACCTGCCCCAATATCATCAATATGATGAGAAAACCATGCTGCATCTAGTTGATTAGGTTCGATTCCTGCATCATCTAATGCTTCAATATATGCTTCAACCATTAGATCGTCTGGGCTTGTGTCCCATCTTTCTCCGAATTTTGAACACCCCATTCCAAGGATTGCGACTTTATCTTTAATGCCTGAAGCCATAATTTTCTCCGTTTTTAATAATTTTTTTTACCATAATTTGCTTTAAATAGGTACAGCTTTCCAAAAATACCTTGTAAAACCCCTTGCTTCGTCAACAGCTTTAATTCTAAAAACCATTTTAACATCTTTACCAGATTCTATCTCTCCTTCTCCAACATCAGTAAAATCCATCATAATTCTTCCACCTTCTTCAAAGGAAACTATCCCATAATAATTTGGAGGATTAATTGAGAAGGATAAATAATCAGCAGACCATGAAAGAATATTAGCTTTTTTCTCAGCTAGTTTATAAGGCTCCTGTGTATCAATATCCGGACTATTTGGACTAACTGATATTCTAGAAGGTGGAAATTGAATGGTACCTGTTTTAGAGCATTTACCTCCTACTAGACCTATAATTGCATCATTATGTCGATATAAAGTTGTTAACGCCGTCTTTCTATCAATTTCGCCTCTCATCCCTTTTTCCCATTTAACTAAATCATTAAAAGTTAAATATTTCATATAGTTAGTTTCTTCTACTCCACTATCTAGCATAGATGAAATTGACTCTTCATTTTTAAACTTTTTAATTAAATCTGTTGTTTCAATAAGAATTGCATCCCCACCTCCACCAAATGAACAAACTAGGATTTTTTCATTAGGGCTAGAATTTTCTAGTACATGAGTAAGCATTAATAAAGAATGAGATGAACCTGTATCACCAATATTCAAAGCCATATTATCAACTACATTTTCTGGATCTATTCCGCATATTTTAGAAATTGTTTGAGGAACACGAGGAAAAACACATGGAAGTATAAATTTACTTATTTCTGAAGGGTTTATACTATTTTCTTCAAGTAAATTATTAATTAATTTTGGCATTATTTTTAAATAACCCTCATCACGTATCCATCTTTCTTCCCAATTGTAGTCAAATTCTTCATTCGGACCTCTAAAATGGTCAACAAAATCAACTGAAATTGAGGCAGTTGCTAATACTTTTGCAATAATATCCTTATTGCTAACCGATATGGCTGTTGATGCATCACCAAAATCTAATTCTTGAGCGCTTGCAACCCTTGATTTTCTCTTATCGGAAGTTAAAACTAATGAATAATTACTTTTTCCTGATTGAACAGATGAAATTGCATTTATTAATGCTGTTGTACCACATTTTAATGTAGATGATATATCGGTACATTGTGTAGATTCTTCTAAAGTTAAGGCTGCCCTTACAATTCCGGAGTTTAGTCTGTCAGCAAAGGGCAAAGTTGTAGATGCCAAAAACAAATTATCTACATAAGATCTATCATCTTCCGGTCCAAGCAATCTTCTTGCTGCCTCAACAGACATTGTAACACTATCCTCGTCCCAATTAGAGATGGATTTTGTTCCCTTGCCTTTTCCTAAGAGATTGGGCGCTAACCAGGCATTCGCCTCAGTTACCGACTTTCTTAATAATCTTAACTTGGGTATGTACCCAACTAGTGATGAAATACCGACATCAGCCATAATTTCTCCTGATATAATTTTAAGGTCTTTATTTACAGCAAATAATTTATAATATTGAAAGGATTTTTTTAACTTTTAAATCTTTTTGCATGCTCTACAAGCGCTTCTCTTACTTCGATAGAGCTAAGGCAGGGATTGTCGAACGGTAAGTAATAAATATTCATTTTTGACTCTATATAGTAACCATCAATTGATATTCCTATCATCAAGGCGCTTTCATCATTTATATTATGGATTCCTTTAAGACAAGAAATCACAACATCCTTATGATCTTCATTCATATGCTCTATCATTGATATTTCTTCGTCAGCCCATTCAGGTTTTTCTAAATTCCAAAAATCATCTTTAAGCCATGCTATCTCACCGAAACCACCAATCCACCTAACCTCTCTTGGGTTAAGTTTATAAAAATTAAAATCATGAGTTTTCGAATAATCTTCACTTTTAGGAAGAAATTTAAAAAATCTTTCCTTACAGTGATTTAAATCTTTTGATTCAGTAACTTTTTTGAAATTACCCATTATACTTAATCTTGAGCTATTTTGTTTATCCTCTTCCTTAGTAATATTAAAGATTGTTAAACAAGATTTAGGGTTATTTAAAATATTTTTTGTATGCTCTGCAATGTCGCTAGCATAAATATAAAAGGATCTATTCTGATCGGTGACATAAGTAATAAAACTACCAAAAGGAAATTCTTCAAATTTTTTTGACAAAGTTGACAAAATAGCAATGTTATTTGATCTCATCAAATTTACAGCTTCATTTTCATATTTAGATTTTAACATTTTTCTTTAAACATAATTAATAGTAATTTTGTTTTCTTTTTCTTCAATAGTCAAAGGGATTTCATAAACTTCAGATAACAAATCCTCTTCAATTATTTTTTTTGGATCTCCATAACTAACCATTTTTCCAGATTTTATAATTGCAATCTTATCTGAATATTTAAATGCTAAATTAAGATCATGTAAAATTAATAATACACCTACCCCATTATTTGCTAATTTTTTAATTTGATTCATCATTTTAACTTGGTGAGATAAGTCTAAACTTGAAGTTGGTTCATCTAACATTAAGTATCTTGAATCAAAAGATTTAGATTCACGCCATAATTGAAGAAGAGTCCGAGCAAAGTGTACTCTCTTCTGCTCACCTCCGGAGAGAGTATTAAATTTTCTTAATTCTAAATCTTCTATCTCGCAATCTATTAATATTTTTTTTAATGAATTATTAAGTTGATTAGCATGTTTAATATCACCTCTATTTAACCATCCCATCTCAACAATTTCCTTTACATTAAAATCGAAAACAATTGGTTGAGACTGAGCCATAACACTCCGGATAAATGCTCTTTCTTGTATAGAAATTCTATTAATTTCTTTATTATCATAATAAACAGATCCTTCATCTGGATTTAAATCACCAGATATAATATTTAATAAACTTGATTTTCCTGCACCATTTGGACCAAGTAAGGTAATAATCTCGCCCTCTTTTATTTCTAGAGATATATTATTTAAGATTTCTTTTTTATTGTAATATAAAAATATTTCATCGGATTTAATACTCATAATTTATTTATCCTAAAAATTAACCATAAAAAGAATGGAGAACCAATGGCGCTAGTGATCAAGCCAACAGGCAATTCGGCTGGTTGAATTATTATTCTTGCTAAAAGGTCAGCAAAAATCATTAATGAAGAGCCAATTAAGGCAGAGCCAATTATTACATATGTATGATTGACCCCTGAAATAAGGCGTACCAAGTGTGGTACTATCAAACCAACAAAACCAATCATTCCTGATAAAGCAACACTAGCTCCAACGGAAGCAGCAGAAGTAAAAATTATTCTAAATTTTAGATTTTGCACATTTACACCTAACCTCTTTGCTTCTGCTTCACCTAATTGAAGAATATCTAAATTTCTTAATACAGGTGATAAGAAAATAAATGATGTTATTATAATTAAGATTGCAGGTAATAATAATGGCCAAGTTATTCCGCCAAAACTGCCCATAGTCCAAAAAGTTAAACTTCTTAATTGTGAATCAGAACTTATAAAAGTTAAAATACCGATACCAACTGAAGCAATAGCATTAATAGCAATTCCGACAAGAAGCATATAAGTAATTCCTTGGTAACCAAAACCTTTGGTTAATAAAAAAAGAAGAAATATTACTAATGCCGAACCTAAGCATGCAGAAAGAGGTAATAAGAATGTAGAAAGAATAAATTTTGATGCTATTGAACTTCCAAATACTATTATTAGTGACGCTCCTAACGCCGCTCCTGCCGATACACCTATTAAACCTGGATCAGCTAATGGGTTTCTGAATAAACCCTGAAGACAAGCCCCAGATACAGCCAAACTTGCTCCAACTAATCCAGCTAGAATTACTCTTGGCACTCTAATTTCATAAAAGATTTTATTTTCTATTAATAAGTTATCTCCGTTAATTAAAGAAAATATAGAAAAGTCATAACTTCCAAAAGAGAAGGCACCAAAAAAACTTATTAAAAGAATTACAAAAAAAAGAAGTAATAATTTTTTTTGTTTTAAAGTTATATACTTAATTTCATAAATTGATGAAAAAAAACTATTCATTATTTTTCACTAAAAATTTGTTAGATAACTTTAAAGCGGTTTGAATTGTTCTGGGTCCAAATCCAAGCATTTCCATACCATCTAACGCTATAATATTATTATTCTTTGCTGCGGGTGTATATTTAACCGTAGGATGATCGGCTAATATTTTTAAGTCCTCAAATGAATGTGAGCCCCTATTTGATATTAATATATAATCTGGGGATGCCTTAATAATAGATTCTGTTCCAACAGGTTTCCAGCCATCAAAAGAATTAAAAGCATTCTTAGCTCCTATCATATTAATAAAGCCATCAGCTGAAGTTTTATTTCCGCCAACCACCGGTGAGCCGCTATCCATATTTAAAATAAACATAACTTTTATATTTTGCTCAGATAGTCTAGATGATACCTGATCTAATTCTTGCTTGAGTGGAATTATTAATTTATTTACTAATTTGTCAGTCTTGCTTCTTTCATTAATTATTGTACCAATACATTTAATCTTTTTGATTATTCCATCCGATGAATGCGTTTCATTTAAAATTTTTATATCAACACCAGTTCGTTTAATTTGATCTATTACACTAGGTGGCCCCATATCATCCTCACCGATAATAAGCGTTGGTTTAAGTGAAAGTATACCTTCCGCAGATAGATTCCTGACATATCCTATGGATGGAAAGTTTTTAGTTTCTTCAGGATAATTCGATGTTAAATCAACAGCATTAATTCTACTTTCTTCTTTCAGGAAATATAATATTTCTGTAATTGATCCACCAGCAACTGTTATTTTTGATGAATTAGATGCTATTTCGCATGAAAACATACTAATTGGTAAGTTAACAATAATAAAGAAAAACAAAAGCTTTAGGGCATTCTTTAACATAATTATTACTGTTTACATTATATAAAATCTAATGTAAATGATAATGATTCTCATTCTCAACTGAGTTTATTAATAAGGATAAATCATGAAAAAAATTAAATTAAATGCACTTATTTTTACAATAGTTTGTATTATAAGCTTAAATAGTTTAAATGCTCAAAATCTTAAAGCACCAAATGATATAGAAGAAATAACAGTTATTTCTTCAAGGGCACCAGTCCCTTTAAATGAAGTAATTGGCTCAGTTGCTTTAATTAAATCTGATGAAATTGAAAAAAGAATAGCAAACAATATTGTTGATTTAATTGAAAATACTATTGGAGTAACCGCGCCAAGAAGTGATGGTTATGGAAGAATATTTAATGAAGGTTTCAGGATTCGTGGCCTTGGAGGTAAGCGAGTTAATGTTTTAATAGATGGTGTAAGAATTCCTGACTCTTATGTTGGATATGGAAGAGATGTTGTAGATGTAGACCTAGTTAAAAAAGTTGAAATCTTAAAAGGACCTAGTTCTGCTCTTTATGGGTCCGATGGTTTGGCAGGAGCAATTGCGTATACAACGAAAGATGCTTCGGATCTAGCTTCAAGTAATAACCCTTATCTTTCCTCAACAGTATCTTTTGACGACTCAACGGACTCAACAAAGGTTGGTCTTCTGGGCGCTTTTGTAAGAGATAATGTAGAAGGTTTAATTCAGGTTACTCATAGAGATACTCATGAAAGAAATTTACACAACCAAGCAAACATTGAGCCAAACAGTATGTCTGGTGAGTCAAATAGTGTTTTAGCTAAACTTAAGTTTCTTCTTAATGAAAGTTTTGACCTAACTTTTACAGCTGATATCCAAGAATGGAAGAATGATTGGGATTTATCAACCGAAACAGGGTTTAGCTTCTTTCCCACCCCAACACAAACTTCATCAGCACTTGGAACAGATGAGTCAAGCAGACATAGGTATTCTATTGAATTAGGTTTCAATAATTCAAATATGTTTTTCGATGAAGGTAGAATAACTGCATTTGCTCAAAAAACTGAACAAGATCAAATTACTAATAAATCAAAATTAATTTTTGAAATGGGTATGAGAGCGAGGCCAACACCCTACTCTGAGTATCAAAATTTTCAATTTAACCAAGAAATTTTTGGTATATCATCAGAATTTTACAAGGAAGTTGTTAATCAGTCAGGCGTAAGGCACCAGATAGTTTATGGAATTGAGTATGAGTCAATTGATGTTGAAAGGCCAAGATATAGGTATGAAACAAATCTCATTACAAGAGCGTTAAATTATAATATTGGTGGCCACACATATCCTGATAAAACATTTCCAGATACTGAAACCATTAGACAAGGTGTTTATTTCTCTGACAGAATTGAAATTACCTCAAAAGCAAGCATTGTTATCGGAGCAAGATATGACTCCTATGAATTAAAACCATCAGTTGATGAGCTCTTTAATAGAAGTAATGTAGCAAGAAATACTCTGTCATATATTGACGACAGCGCTGTTTCAGGAAAATTAGGATTTATTTATGATGTAACTGATAGCTTATCTATTTTTGCACAATATGCTGAAGGCTTTAGAAGCCCTGACTATGAAAGCGCAAATATATCATTTACTAATTTTGCTTTCTTCTACAGTCTTGCACCAAATCCAAATTTGGATTCTGAAGAAAGTGATGGATATGAAATTGGCTTGAGAGGCGATAATATTTTTGGATCATCGAGAGTAAATTGGTCATTAGTTTATTATGAAAATGACTATGAAGATTTCATTGATAGTCAGATTACTGGAAGAACACCAAGAGGAATCTCTATTTATCAATATGTTAATCTTAATAGCGTAACAATTGATGGGTTTGAGCTTGAAGTTCAAGCTCTATTAAACGACAACTATTCCTTGTATTTAGGTTATTCAAATAGTGATGGCGAACAAAACGGTAAGGAACTCATATCTATCGATCCCGATCAAACAATACTAGGATTAAATTGGAGCTCTGATAGTGGAAGATTTAATATCAGAGGCTTTGCTAATATTACAGAAGCTAGTATAGATGGCCTTGCTCCAGTTTGCGGAAGGTCAGGCTGTAATAACCTAGTAGAAACACCTGGACGTACTACATTTGATCTATTTTTTAATGCGAATTTAAGTGATAATATTGACCTTAATTTTGCAGTACGCAATATAACAAATGAAAAATATTATGATTGGGCTTCAGTTAACGGTAAAACTGTAAATGATCCAGAATTAGATCTATTTCTTAATTCAGGCAGAACAATAAGCGCATCGATTAAATATGTATTTTAATTAAGCTTTGCTTCTTCTGTTCTAAAGAATTTAAAGAAACACCAAGTTGAAAATGCTGTCATTAAATGCCAGATCGCATGCGGTTGAATCAATGAATCAGGATTACAATAAGGTGTATCTGGATATCCTTGAAGCCAAATAATAAAAGCAAATACATATGTAATCATTCCAGTAAAAAACCAAGGAGAGTAATCTCTTTTAACTGTTGGTGCTCTAATAGAAAAAATAGCAGGTATCCAAAATAATATTACCCACCAATATTCATTCAAATTATTAAATATTTCATTCGGTAAAATTCCAAATATTGCTGCAACAAAGAAACCTACAAAACCAGATAACCATCTAAATGTAGGCGACCAAAAACGAAAAAGAGTTTCTGAAATAACCCATAAACCTATTGATAATCCAAATAAATCAAGATTAATTCCTAAATCCGAACCAAAAAACCACCTACATACAGCATAAATTAAAACGATTAAGAAATAGGTAGAAAAAAAGCGTTTTATAGACCAATTTCCCATTTCCTTAATATTTAAAAGCCAAGGGATAATTATGTACATAATCATGCTTAGATTATCAGCCCATTCTCCCCATTCGGTATGTGTTCCATGCATTAGCAAGGACCCAGGACCCAAGAATATACTTGCCCCTGCATAAAGTGTTGATATTGGTGTAAGTCCATTAAATTGGTTAGAATTTAATCCAGTCTTATCTTTGATTAGAACCCAAAACATTAGGAGGCCCATAATCATAAAACCGATATTACTTAAAGCATTTGCTGGTTCTCTGAAAATACCACCGCTAACTCTTTCGCACCATCTTGATATATCGCCAATACTTTCTTTAGGTTCTAGACCAAGAATAATTCCGTAATAACCCAAAATTATATATGTAAATAAAAATAAAAGACTCAGAGTTAAGGCAATATAAAAGGATTTAAATTTCAAAGGAATTCTCTTTATTAATTAATAGCAATGGGATTTATATACATTTGAACAGCTCCTCTTACTTTTGCATGTCCTAAAACAAAAAAGAACTCATAAACATCATCATTTACTAGAGGACCAGTATTCATAGTTTCTAAAATGTATATTCCGTTTTCTTGTAATAGAATTACATGTCCTTGAAATGCCTTATCTGGATCAGCAGAAGGAATTACATCTAACCCCCAAGTATCTGCCCCAACAGCAACTACACCTTTTGAGGCAAGATATTCTGCAACTTCAGGACTTTGACCAGGCTCTACCGAACCCCATAAATCTGGATCACTTTTAAATTTTGCATCCGTCCAACCTGTATGAAATAAAACCACATCACCTTTTTTAATGGGTGTGGATTGATTTTTTTCTACAGCCTTTACATCCTCAACTGTAAAAGATTGACCTCCTTCTAAATAATCAACACCAAAGTAAGAAGCCATATCTAAAATTATACCTCTGGCAACTAGTGGGGGTACATTTTCAATACCTAACTTTTTTAATCCACTAATATCTGTAAAATCTTTTCCATCATTACAATTATAAAAAATTCCATCAGGATTACCCATGTGACCAAGACCATCTAGCTGAGAGCCTATTCCAAACCAACCTTGAAAAATATCATCATTATATGAAGAATTTGGAGCGGCTTTAGCACCGAATTGTTGATTTGGCTGAACAACTTGTATTGATAAAGACCTTGGGGGATATGCAGGTGTATTTGAATCAATCGTTATACCTAAACTATAGACTTTACCTTTTCTAATTAAAGAAGAAGCATTCAAAACACTTTCATCAGTAATCAAATTAGCATTTCCTTTTTGATCATCTCTTCCCCATTTGGAATATTGGCATTCATTTGCAAGAATATTGTTAGATAAAAAAATATATACAAAACATAGTAAAATAATTTTCATAATATTTTCCTTTTTGTTATAGATTAGAATTATCAATTATATCGTAAATTACTATAATAAAAAGAAAATGACTAAAGCAATACAAATAGATCCTAAAACAGGGCTTAAGATATTCAATACAAAAGCTTCTTTAGCTACTCAAAAAATTAAAGGGCAAGGCTATTCCATTAATAGTAATATAAAATCTAAAAGCCTGCCTAATGAACCTGTTGGCGCAGTATTTGATGCAAAAGAACAAGCAAAATATAAGGAATTTAAAGAGAAAAGATTTGGTGCTGCCAATTATATGGATATGAAAGGTGAATTCTCTAGATATCTTGCGGATCCTTATTCCAGTAAACCTGTAAAAAGAGAAAAACTTACCGATCATACTGAAATTCTTATAGTTGGAGCTGGGTTTGCAGGCCTACTTATTTGGTACAAATTGCAAAAAGCAGGTTATCAAGATGTTCGATTTTGTGAAAAAGGAGGTGATGTAGGTGGTACTTGGTATTGGAATCGTTATCCAGGCATTGCGTGTGATGTAGAATCTTATAGCTATTTACCTCTTCTAGATGAAATGAATTATTTCCCAACAATGAAATTTGCATCTGGTTTTGAAATAATGGAATATTGTCAGAGTATGGCAAAGAAATTTAAATTTTATGATAAATGCCTCTTTCATACTACCGTTGAGAAAACTATTTGGGATGATAAAAAAAAGGTATGGAGTATTACTACTGATAGAGGCGATAAAATGACGGCAAATTATGTTGTTTTAGCGAATGGGTTACTAACAGCGCCAAGATTAGCAAAAATTGAAGGCATGGAAACCTTTTCTGGAAAATCCTTCCATACATCGCGATGGGATTACAACATAAATTTAAAAGATAAGAAAGTAGGTATAATTGGGACGGGAGCTACATCAGTTCAAGTTGTTCCTGAAATTTCAAAAATTGTTAAGGAGCTTTATGTGTTTCAAAGAACACCTAGTTCAATTGATGTTCGTGATCAAAGGGAAACTACAAAAGAAGAAATTGAGGAGTGGAAAAAAGAAAAAGGTTGGGCAAAAGCGCGAAGAGAAAGGTTCTCAAAGATATCTTCAGGACGAACAGCTATACAGGCAAATGATGATTATCTTTCTGGTAAAGTAAAAGAATTTAAAAAAAGAAAAAAGCATAATCGAAAGATCTCATTTAAAGAATATATTGATAAACAATTAGGAAAGAATTTTAGAATTATGGAACAAATCCGATCACGCGTAGATGAAACGGTTGAAAACCCTATTATTGCACAAGCGTTAAAACCTTATTATCCTTATGGATGTAAAAGACCTGCCTTTC
This sequence comes from uncultured bacterium, assembly GCA_964001285.1. GTDB lineage: Bacteria > Pseudomonadota > Alphaproteobacteria > MED-G09 > MED-G09 > AG-430-B22. Next base: position 39,185 of record CAXFAF010000009.1, read on the forward strand.
ATGATGAGTATTTATCGGTTTTTAATTTACCTCATATAAATCTAATTGATACATCACCAAACGGTGTAGAGAAAATTAATGAAAGTGGCGTAATACATAATAATAAAGAATATGAATTAGATGTATTAATTTATGCTACCGGATTTAATTGGATGGAAGCAGCTACATTTAATACAGTTATTGGTAAAAACAAAATCTCCCTTTCTGAAAAAGCTAGAAAAGAAGGCACTAAAACATTTTTAGGGATTCATAGTAATGGGTTTCCTAATTTATTTATTGTAACAGGTCCACAGGGAGGAGGCGGTAGTTTTAATTTTACTGATGCAATAGAACATCACAGTGATTACATTGTTTGGATGCTCAATACTTTAAAAGAAAATAAAAAGAATATTGTTGATGTTAATAAAAATACTGAAAACGAGTATGCCGAACACTGTAAAGAGGTAGACATCTTGTCAGGCAAATTAAGAGATTGCATTACCTATTATAATGGTGAAGGCAAAGCTGAACCAGGTAGCTTAAGTTATTATGGTGGTAATCAATGGCATAAAATTAGAACAAAAGCTCAAGAAGATCTTAAACCATATCAATTTACTTAAAGCCTAAGTAATCCACATAATTTATTGCCAGAAGGGTCCCTAAGATAAGCTAAAAATATCTTAACTTCATCGTATTCACGAACGCCCGGAGGGTCTTCAATAGAAGTTCCACCATTTTCAATACCAGCTTTGTGCCAAGCATTACCCTGCTCCTCATCTTTTACATTAAATCCTATTGTAGCCCCATTAGCTGAAGTTGCAGGATTTCCATCTATAGGCTCTGAAATACAAAAAGTAGCATCATCAAGAAAATAAAAATATCTTTGTTGACCTGTTAAATTAGGAACAGGAATTCCAGGTTGTGCCCCTAAAACACCAAGCAAATTATCATAAAATACTTTTGACTCTTCTATATCGTTTGCACCTACCATTACATGACTGAACATAACATCTCCTTTTTAAAAATTAAGTTATCTATTAATCACCAAATATTAATAATTTATAAAATATTAACAATCCATATCATTACATAATGAAGTATAAATCCGTATAAGCTTAGAACAAATATTAAGCGAAATGAAACAAGTTTTTCTGATGCCAATAATACCGATTTAATAAATATTGGCAAAAACAAGAAAAGAGCCGTTATCATCCCAGGGCTATAGTCCGTTTGCAAAGTCGCAACTCCCAAATGAAACATTCCATTTGCAAGAGCTGCTCCTGCACCAAATAGAAAAAATAAAGAAAATAGTTTACTGGAAGGTTTGAATAAATAGAGAATTAGAGGGAAAAGATAAGCAGTACTATTAACAAAAACAACTTCTGAAGATGATATATCTAAACCTATTTGATAAGCCCAATTTAAAAAATGATAATTATCGCCAAGTAATAGTGGCGATATAATATATTCTTCTACTTGATGGGCGGTTACAGCAAATAAAGGTAGAGATGTTAAAAAATAATCACTATTTTTTCTCTTTAAAACTATTGTTAGTAATAACGAAATCAAGAAACCAAACAAAAATATATTTTGCATTGTTATAACATAAGCATGCTGAAATTCTGGATTCATAAAAATTAGTCTAATATATAAAGGATATAAGTTTAATAATAATTTTTATGGTCTTTATTTTGAATTTTATTATTATTTAACTCAATGGAAACTATAAATGGCTATTCAAACAAATACATATGATTTCGATCCAGATGCTTTAGCTAAAAAGTATAGGATTGAAAGGGATAAACGACTTCGTCAAGATGGAAATGATCAATATCAGGAAATTTCTGGTGAATTCTCTTATTTTGCTGAAGATCCTTATATTAATAAAGAACTAGAAAGAGATCCTTTCGAAGATGAAGTAGAAGTCCTAATTGTTGGTGGGGGTTTCGGAGGAATGCTTGCCGCTGTTAGATTAAGAGAGGCGGGTATTGATAATTTTAGAATTATAGAAAAAGGAGGAAATTTTGGTGGTACATGGTACTGGAATAGGTACCCAGGGGCATCATGCGATATTGAATCATATATATATTTTCCTCTATTGGAAGAAACAGGCTTTATTCCTAAGAAAAAATATACCGATGCTGCTGAAACCCTTGAATACTGTCATATAATCTGTGAAAAATACCAATTATATGATAATGCATGTCTTCAAACTGAAGTTACATCAACTGTCTGGGATGAAGATATAAATAGATGGATTGTAAGTACTAATAAAAAAGATAAAATCAAAGCACGATTTGTTGTACATTCAAATGGTCCTTTAAATAGACCGAAACTACCGGCCATAAAAGGTATTAATAATTTTAATGGGCATACATTTCATACTAGTCGATGGGATTATGATTATACAGGCGGAGATTCAAACGGAAACTTGTCTAATCTTAAAGACAAAAGAGTTGCGGTAATCGGAACTGGGGCAACGGCAGTACAATGTGTTCCCCATATAGGTGAATCGGCAAAAGAACTATTTGTTTTCCAAAGAACACCCTCCTCTATTGATGTTAGAAATAATCGACCTACAGACACAGAATGGTTACTAAATCAAAAACCAGGTTGGCATCAAAAAAGAAGGGATAATTTTGAAACACTTCTAACAGGAGGACAAGTAAAAAAAGATCTAGTTTCTGACGGTTGGACAGAGGCATTTCGTCTATTATTTGGTAATCTAAGAGATAAAGCTCCTTCAAGGTTTAAAATAGGTATCTGGGCATTAATGTCAGTTTTTTCAATAGATATGTATAAGTCAGGATTTAGAAAATTTATGACTAAAAAGGTATCGGATTATATGGATCTAGCAAATGCCTTACAAATAGCAGATTATCAAAAAATGGAAATGGTAAGAGCGAGGGCTGAAGAAATTGTTAATGATAAGGAAACAGCTGAATCCCTTAAACCTTACTATAATCAATTTTGTAAAAGACCATGTTTTCACGATGAATATTTAGCAACTTATAATCGCGATAATGTCCACCTAATAGATACTGACGGAAAAGGACTTGAGGAGCTTTCAGAGAACGGTATCATTTTTAATGATGTAGAATATGAAGTGGATTGTATAATATTTGCTACAGGCTTTGAAGTTGGTACCGATTACAGCAGAAGATCGGGGTATCAAATAAAAGGTGTCGATAATTTAACTGTTTCTGATAAATGGAAAAAAGGTCTTGCTACTTTCCACGGTATGCATTCTAGAGGCTTTCCAAATTGTTTCTTCTTTGGTCATGCTCAGTCTGGTTTTACGGCTTCATATACTTATTCATTAGACGAGCAAAGTATCCATATGGCTTATATAATTAAAGAGGCAAGCAAGAGGGGTTCAACAAGAATAGAGACATCAAAAGAAGCTGAAGAAAGTTGGATTAATACCATTATCGAAAAAGCAAGATTAACAGCATCGTTTCAAGAAAATTGTACACCTGGTTATTATAATAATGAAGGCAAGATAAACCAAACACCTCAAAATAATACTTATGGCGGAGGTCCTATAGAATTCTTTTCTTTATTAAGGAAATGGAGATCTAAGGGTGATCTGCGAGGTCTTGAATTTAATAATAAATAAATGAAAATCTTAAAAGCAGACGATTATCAAACCTGGTTTATAGAAGAGAATAATTTTTCAATTTTAGTTGATCCCTGGTTAGATAGAAAACTCAATCCTAATTCATCTATTTTCTTACAAAGAGAAAGAGAAGATTCATCTTGTTTAACTGATGAGGATGTAAAGAATGTTGATGCTGTTATTATAACAGCCCCCTTTATTGACCACCTCCATTTTCCTAGCCTTAATAAGCTTAATAAAGATATTCAAATTATCACGACTAAAAGAGCAAAAAAAAATTTAAATAAAAGAGGATTCTTAAATGTTACAACATGTATTAATAATCATCCGATTGAAATTGGTCCCTTTTTATTATCTCCTTATCCTGCAGGTTTTCCTTATACATGGTCTTCATTTTGTTTTTTCTTAGAAAATAAAGATAAAAAAATACTTTATCATGAGAGTCATATAAGTAACTTTTCTGTTTTAAGGAAAATTAATAAAAAATGTGATGTTGCGCTTATTACTATAGACCCTGTTAAGTTTATTGGACTCTTAACTCTTTCAATGGGTTTAAAAAAAGCCTTGAAGGTTGCTAAAATACTAGGGGCTAAAAAGATAATGGCTACCGGAACAAGTCCGCAAAAATTAAAAGGATTAATTAATAAAGTATTGTTAATTAAAGAAAATGGAATAAACGAACTAAAAGAAGGAGACACACAAATTTACTATAAGGAAGGAGATGAGGTCATCCTTTAGTTTCTACTCCACTGTTACGGATTTAGCTAGATTTCTTGGTTGATCAACATCCGTACCCTTGATTAATGCTGTGTGGTAAGCAAATAACTGATATGGAATTGTGTAAATAAAAGGCGCCGTTATAACATCAGCCTTATCTACTACAAATGTTTTAATCTTCTTGGCCGTATCACCTAAATAATTTACTCCTTCTTGATCTGTTATCAAAAGAACATTTCCATCACGGGCTATTACCTCATGAAGATTAGAGGCCGTTTTATCAAATAAATTAAAAGATGGTGCGCTCATTATAACTGGCAAACCTTTTTCCAGTAGAGCTATTGGGCCATGCTTCATTTCTCCTGCCGGATATCCTTCAGCATGAATATATGAAATTTCTTTAAGTTTTAAAGCTCCCTCTAGAGCAACAGGAAACATTTGCCCTCTTCCAAGATAAAGAGCATTTTTAATAGGATTTAAATCTTTAACAATTTTTTCAAGTTCATCTTCTTTATCAAGAATATTTGATATTAATCTAGGAATATCCATCAATGATTTAACATATTTATTTTCATCTTGATCAGTTAAGCTTCCATTCAATCTTCCTAAATGAATAGCTAAACACGCAAGAACAATTAATTGACAAGTAAATGCTTTTGTTGAGGCCACCCCTATTTCAGGACCGGCAAATATTTTAAGGGAGGTATCTGAATTTCGGCACATAGAAGAGTTAGGTACATTTACAACAGAGATAGTTTTTTGATTTAAACTTTTACAATGTTTTAATGCAGCTAAAGTGTCAGCCGTTTCACCTGATTGAGATATAAATAAAGTTAACCCACTAGAATCCATTGGGGTTTCTCTGTATCGAAATTCTGAAGCAATTTCGACATCTACCTTAATTCTTGAAAACTTTTCAAACCATTCTCTTGCAACAAGACCGGCATAATAAGAACTTCCACAAGCTACCAATGTTATATTTTTTAAATTTGAAATATTAAAAGGCAATTTTGGTAAATTAACAGTGAGGTCATCATTATTAATATAGTGACTAATAGAATCTTGAATTACATTCGGCTGTTCATGTATTTCTTTTGACATGAAGTGTTTGAAAACACCCTTTTCTGCAAGGGTAACACTTTTATCAATACCTTGAGGTTTTCTTTGAATAAATTCATTTTTATTATCAAAAATTTCAAATGAGTCATTTTCTAATACAGCGATATCACCATCTTTAAGGTAAGTAACCTCATTGCAATAATTTCCAAGAGAATAACCATCAGATCCAATATAATTTTCTTTTTCTGAAGAACCTATAGCTAAAGGACTGCCTTTTCTAACGGCATATAATTTATTTGGTTCAGACCTTATAATTATTGCAAGAGCAAATGAGCCCTGTATGTCTTCGGTGGTTGATCTTATGGCATCATAACTATTCATGCCAGATTTTATATAAAGTGTTATTAGGTGCGAGATAGCTTCAGTATCAGTTTCACTTTTAAATGTTATACCGGTTTCTATTATTTGGTTTTTAAGGGATAGATAATTTTCTATAATTCCATTATGTACTACAGCAACCTCTTCAGTTATATGCGGATGAGCATTTACTTCATTTGGGATTCCGTGCGTCGCCCATCTTGTGTGACCTATTCCAACGCCGCCAACTAAATTTTCATTACTTAATTTTTTTTGAAGTTGATCAAGATTCCCTTGAGACTTAACACAGTGAATAGTGTCTTCGTTTATAGTGGCTATCCCAGAGGAATCATACCCCCTGTATTCTAACCTTCTTAATCCATCAAATATTCTATCTTGAACATCGCCGTTAGAGCTAACTACACCAAATATTCCACACATAATATTCTCCTAATCATTCCCTAAAATTTTTTTTGCCCAATTTGATACAGATTTTAATGGAGCTCTAGTTAACACTAAGCTTCCTTTTTCTACATCTTTGGTAATTACAGATCCTGCTCCAATATGAGCCCCTTCTCCAATTTTGACAGGCGCAACTAAAGAAGAATTAGATCCAATAAATGAATTCTTACCTATATGAGTTTTGTTTTTATTTTTTCCATCAAAATTACAGGTTATTGTGCCTGCTCCAATGTTAGCATTTTCATCTACCGAAGAATCTCCGATATAGGTAAGATGACTAGCTTTCACATCACCTTCTAAATTAGAATTTTTGATTTCCACGAAATTCCCTACTTTGCAGTCCTTTCCAATAGATACATTATTCCTAAGACGAGAAAATGGTCCAATTGTGGCATTTTCGTGGATAACCGAATCTTCAATATAAGAAAATGCCCTCACTGTTACACCTTCTTTGATATGAACATTTTTTCCTATATAGACATTGTTCTGGATTTCAACATTAGCTTCTATAATTGTATCATGTTGGAAGAAAACACTATCCGGATCGAGAATAGTAACTCCTTCAGACATAAACTTTTCTCTTAATTTTTTTTGAAATTCCTTTTCTGCTTTGGCTAACCCATTTTTAGTATCCACGCCAAAAGATTCTAATTGATCACATTCAATATATTTAGAAAAACCTCCATTTGAGTTAACTATCTCAACCATATCGGATAAAATATATTCTTCATTTGAATTGTCATTTTTCAATAAATTCAAAAGGTCCTTTATATTATTATTTTTAAAGGCCATTACACCGCCATTACATAGCTTAATATTTTTATTCTTTTCAGTTGTGTTTGCTTCTTCGACTATTGAATGCAGATTATTATCATTCAAAATAACCCTTCCATAACCTTTGGGATTATCTGCTGTAAAAGCTAAAATCGATAGATCATCATTAACCGCAGCTTCTTTTAATTTTTCTATTGTCGATTTTTTTAATAACGGAGTATCTCCAAAAACAACTATTACGCCATCACTATTTGATAAATCTACTTCATTAAAAACAGATTTAACTGCATGGCCAGTGCCCTTTTGTTCTTTTGTAGTTACTGTTTGAATTTGAGGATAATTTTTAGAAATATAATTTTTTAAAAGATCACTTTGTTTATTAATAACAACTATCGTTTCATCAATTTCACAGTCATGCAAATTATCTATAATATGAGAAAGCATTGGTTTCCCGGCCAAACAATGCAAAGGCTTCGGTAAATTAGACTTCATTCTAGTACCTTTTCCAGCAGCAAGAATTATTGTTGTTATTTTTTTTGTCATATTAAATACGTAAAATGAATAGATAAAATGACTGATTTTACTGTATATTTGAAATCAACTCTTGTATCTGTATGTAACTATTAATTAATCAATGTAAGGTTTTGTTTTAATGTTCTTTTTTCCTTTTCGTGACGATAACCCAACCAACACAAAACCTTTTATTTCATGGTTTCTAATAGCAGTTTGTTCTTTTGTATTTATTTATCAAATGGGTTTAAGTTCTATTGACTTTAATAACTTTGTAAGATTTTTCGGAATTACACCTACAAATTTTTTAAATAATACAAATAACCAATGGTTCACGGCAATAAGCTCAATGTTTGTTCATGGCAATCTTACTCATTTGATCGGAAATATGGTCTACCTCTGGATTTTTGGTGACAATATTGAGGATAGTTTTGGAAAAATAAGATTTATTATCTTTTATATATTATGCGGATTTGCTGCAGCTCTTTCTCAAATATTCTATGATCCAAGCAGTCAAATTCCTATGATTGGAGCTAGTGGCGCAATAGCAGGAATTCTTGGCGCCTACTTAATTATGTTCCCCAGAGCAAAAATATGGGTTTTTATGTGGATAGTTTTTATTGTTCGTTTAATTACTGTACCAGCTTTTATAGTTCTTGGAATTTGGATGACACTACAATTTATAAATGTTTTAGATCAAGGACAGTCAGGTGTTGCATATTCAGCTCATATAGGTGGATTTATAGCTGGATTAATATTAGCGCCAATTTTAAAGAAAAAGAACAAAACCTTGTTTGCGCCATCAACAACAACTAAATATACTCTGAAAAGAATTAATGAAGGGGACTATTTAAGGCACATGCCAACTATCACTAAAACAAATGATGATAAAAAAGATTAATCATGGAATATTTAGATACAAAATATTTTAGTTATGCGAACCCGGAAGATTCTCGAACAAGGAAAGCCTTTATAAGGTCAATAGAATATTTTTCAGGTCAACCTAAGTTATATAAACTTTATAGAGACTATCAAACAAACCCACAGAACTGGGAAAGCTTTTGGGATGGCTGCATGGATAAACTTGAATTAGATGTTCAATTTGATAAGAGTAAAATTAAAAATATTCCAAAAGAAGGACCTCTAGTAATCGTTGCCAATCATCCCTTTGGCGTACTCGATGGGTTAGTTATTTGTTGGATTTCAAAAATGATCCGGAACGAATTCAAGGTTTTAACGCATGCTCTATTACTAAGGGCACCGGAAACAAAAGGATATCTTCTTCCAATAGATTTTTCTGGAACAAGGGAAGCCTTAATGACAAATATTGAAACAAGAAAAACTGCAAGAAATTTTTTAGATGATGGAGGTACAATTGTTGTATTTCCTGGGGGTACAGTTTCAACAACAAATACTGTATTTACAAAAGAAGCATATGATCCTAAATGGCGAAACTTTACTGCTAGATTAATTAAACAAAGTAAAGCAACAATAGTTCCAATATATTTTTATGGACAAAATAGTAGATTATTTCATTTAGCAAGCCATATAAGTGAAACCTTAAGGTCGGCTTTATTATTTCATGAAGTTAGAAGACGCATTAATTCTTCTGTACCCTTAATTATAGGAGATCCTATAGAATTCAATTCTTTAGAACCAAATATAACAAATGATGAATTATCTAATTATCTTAGATCTTTAACATATAAACTTAATCCAGTATATAAAGAAGATACTATTCCTTTTGGAAAAGATTTTGCTGAATTTTAATAAGTATTTAAAATTACTATGAATCTGCCCATTGAATTATTTCAACTACATTGTTATCTAAATCACGAGCAAATCCAACTAAACCGCCCTCTAAAGTGTAATGAGGTAAGGCTTCTCTATCAATCTTTCCACCATTAGAACGTATTAAATCTATTGTTTTTTTTGCATCTTCAACCGAAAAAACAATTTTAGAATTCAAGCCACTATAGCTCCTATTCTCGTTGGGCCAATTCATTAGGATTAATAAATTTTCTTCACTATCCTTTTCACCCAAAACAATTTCATCAATAAAAAAATTATTACCATCAGCAAGGTCAATTTCTATATCCTTATATAAACCTTTTTCCTCAAGCCCAAGAATATCTTGATAGAATTTTGATGATTTAGTGAGATCCGAAACCCCTATTCCTGTAAATGACAATTTACCCATTACTATTAATTTATTTAAATCAAATCTGGGTATGGATTTGCTTTACCAGTCATATTTCCAGTTCCATTATCATTATAAAGGACAGAATAATGTCTTTCTTTAAAAAGCCAGCTTCCATTCTCTTTGACATACTTGTCTTGATAAACGCCTATATTAAAAAATCCCTTAATATTTCCTTCATCATCTTTTTCGCTGGTCTGGATGTGTTCAACTATATACCATCGACCAGAAGCCTCATCACCATTAACATTTGTAGTACCGTTTTGGATTAATTGCGCAACATACGGAAAGCCTGACATAGCATTAACCCATAAATCAACAATAGCTTCTTTTCCATTTACAGGCGGAACACTACCCAAGTTCCATAGAGAATCATCAGACCAAGTTGAAGCCCAATCATCTTTATCCCTTCGGCAAACAGCATCAGCATATTTTTCTACTAATTGCCTTATTTCATATTCATCACTCATAACTTACCTCATTTATTTTTATTCACTAAAAAAATCAGCTCTTGGAGTTCCTGTATCATCATAAACAGGCTCCTGTTTTACTATTTTATATTTTGCTGAGAAAGAATTTAAAAGACCTACTTCATTCAAAGTTGCTCCCATATTTTTGTACCATTCATCTTCAAAATGTTTTTTTAATGATTCTTCGCTTTCCCATCTTTCCATTACCCATATACGCCCAGGTACATATGGATCTAAAGTCCAGCTATAATCCTGACAACCCTCCTCTTCGAGAGCGCCATCTATAAGTGGTTTACATTTCGCCATTAAATCATCTAGTTCTTTGGGGTCAACATCAAATGTAGCGGTAATGATAATATCAGTATTTTCCATAATAATTACTCCAGTTGTTAATATTCTTTTAATCTACTTAATAATAGCAGATACATTTACAACACTAATATAATAATAATAATAAATAAATACCGCGAATCTGATAATTAAATTTAAATGAAAACTTTTTTTAAGAAATTAGCTCTTGCTATTTTTATACCAAGATTATTTTTGGCCATATCCATTTTGGTATTTTCATTATTAATTTTATTTTCATTAGATAACCTTTCATTTCTTCAACCACTTAAAAGCATTTTAGACTCTGAAACGCTATCAATTTCTATAAGTGAAGATAGTTATTCTATTTATGATGGCATAAGGTTCATTTTATTATCAACGGCGTTCTTTTCAATTACTGGGTTTGTGATTGATTTGGCTGATAAGGGAATAAATAAACTATCAAGATTAAATTCTTCAATATTCAATTCAAACACAATTAATAGGATATCTCTAATATCTAAAATAATTTTGTTTATTTTATTTATTATAATTGGTCTAAATATACTTGGTGTAGATTTATCAAGTTTAGCATTCCTAACTTCTGCTCTAGTGGTAGGGATTGGATTTGGTTTACAAAAAATTATATCTAATTATGTAAGCGGAATCATTCTCCTTTTTGATAGCACAATAGAAAATGAAGATATTATACAATTAAATGATGGGACATTAGGCACTCTT
>CAXFAF010000010.1:0-44062 GCA_964001285.1 uncultured bacterium
TATTAAAAAAAAAGAAAAAAAAGAAATTGAAAATTCTTTTTCTCCAAGTGAATTTTTTATTGTAAAAAGTGTTTTTCATAAAAGTAATTTTGGATTTAAAGAAAAGTATGAAATTCTTGAAAAAGACTTTGAAGAAGTTTCAATTATTTTAGCTTCTAAAATTAAAAAGAAAAATAGCAAGCTTAGAGAATTGAATGATATTAATTATTTTTCTCAACCAGCTGCTGAAAAAGTAAATACTTCATGGTACATGAAAAAGAAAAAATAAGTTTTGAAGAATTAAATTTATCTAATATGAAAATATTAGTTAATCTCCAAAATAATACTAATCTTGAGAAATGGAATTTTTCAGAGGTAAGGCATTTATTAAAAAAAGGAAGCGGGCAAGGCCTTATTTTATATAAATTTTTTATGCCTATTGGATTCTGTCTTTATCGAAATTTAATTGATGAGGCCGAAATTTTGTCTATAGGGGTTTTAAAAGAATACAGAAGGAAGGGGCTCGGAAGGTTTATGATAATTGAATTAGAAAGAATCTTTTCTGATAAAAAAATAGTTAAATGTTTCCTTGAGGTTAACGAATCCAATAAACCAGCATTAAAATTTTATTCTAAGATAGGTTTTAGTTTCATAAAAACTTTAAATAATTATTATAAGCAAAAAAATTATTCTGAAAATGGGTTATTGTTGCAAAAATTATATAATTAATGCTTATATCTAACTTAAGGATTAAATAATGAGTATAGAGCAGCTGTGTGAAGAAAAGGGACTTAGGCTTACTGAGCAAAGGAGAGTTATTGCAAGAGTTTTGGACGGCTCGAACGACCATCCTGATGTTGAAGAGCTTCACAAAAGAGCTATTGCCATAGATAACAACATATCTGTAGCTACTGTTTATAGAACAGTTAGGTTATTTGAAGAGTCAGGAATCTTAATAAAGCATGAATTCGGAGACGGTAGATCGCGATATGAGAATTTTCAAGAAAAAGAACATCATGACCATCTAATAGATATTGAAAACGGTACAATAATTGAATTCCAAAATGAAGAAATTGAAGTTCTACAAAAGAAAATAGCTGAAGAGTTAGGGTTTGAATTAATTGATCATAGACTCGAGCTATATGGAAGAAAAAAGCAATAAAGTTATCAAAAATATGAATCTTAGAGAAAATACCCAAAAGGGCTTATATGTCAAAAATTTTGGTTGTCAAATGAATGTATACGATGGAAATCGTATGCAGGAAATGCTTGAAGTCCACAACTATAAGACCGTTGATAATTTTGAAAATGCAGATCTAATTATTTTAAATACATGCCATATTAGAGAAAAAGCAACGGAAAAAATATATTCTGAATTAGGGAGAATAAAAAAGAAAATAGCGACAAAGACTACTGACACTACAATTGCAGTAGCAGGTTGTGTCGCTCAAGCGGAAGGAAAAGAGCTAGTCAAAAGGGCTCCTGTTATCGATTTAGTATTTGGACCATTAACATATCATCACCTTCCCGAAATTCTTAAAGAATTTGAAGAAAATAAAGGCAATAAAAAAAGAACAATTATTGATATTGAACCTCCTAAAAAAGATAAATTTGATGTATTGCCAAAAAGAATAAAAAGAAATGCTGATGTTAGTTCATTTTTATCAGTCCAAGAGGGATGTGATAAATTTTGTACTTTTTGTGTTGTTCCCTATACTCGCGGTGTTGAGACATCAAGACCAATAAATCAAATTATAAAAGAAGCAAACCAATTAATTTCTGATGGTGTAAAAGAAATTATTTTATTGGGTCAAAATGTAAATGCTTGGTCGAATGTCTCATCTAATAATAAGAAAATAGATTTTGCTGACCTAATTTATGAGTTGTCCAAATTAGATATTCAAAGAATAAGATTTACCACTAGCCATCCAAAAGATATGAATGATAAGCTTATAAAAAGTTTTAATTCTTTAAGAAAGCTTCAACCATATCTTCATCTTCCTATACAATCTGGCTCGGATAGAATTTTAAAAAAAATGAACAGAAATTATTCTACAAAAGAATATATTGATATCATAGATAAATTAAAATCAATTAAACCAGATATAGCAATATCTGGAGATTTTATAGTTGGCTTTCCTGGGGAGACTGAAGAAGATTTTGAAAAGACTAAAAATATAGTTAATAGAATAGGGTATGCTCATGCATATAGTTTCAAATACTCTCCTAGACCTGGTACACCGGCAGCACTAATGGATGATCAAGTTCAAGAAGATATAAAATCAAACCGATTGATTACTCTTCAAGAAACCATAAAAGAAAATATGCTTGAATATAATACTAGATTCATAAACAAAACTCTTAAAGTTTTAGTTGAAAGAAAGATTAATGCAGAGGGTTATTATTCTGGAAGATCGCCCTACTTACAATCGGTCCATTTTAAATCTAAGAAATATCAAATTGGTAATATTATTGATTTGAAGATAAAAAAAATTAATGCAAACAGCCTTCTTGGTGAAATTCTTTAATATGAAAAAAATTAAACTTGATAAAAAAATTAACAACAAACATATTATTGAATTTGAAAAGAATTCTTTTTTAACAGAACTTTACGGCAGCCATGATCAAAATCTAGCTAAATTTGAAGTATATTTTAATGTTTCAATTTCTTATAGAGGAAATGTTCTCGAGATTTCCGGTGATAATGAATCAAGTTTAATGGCCGCAGATAAGATTATGGAATTATATAAAGAATTAGACAAAGGTATAAAGACTGGCTTAAACGATATTGATGTATTTCTTAAGTCTGAACGGGTTAGTAGAGATAAATTCTTAATTAAAACAAAAAATAAAAAGATCTTTGCAAGATCAAAAAACCAAGAAAGATTTATTGAGGCCATTAACAATAATGACTTAGTGTTTGGTATTGGGCCTGCTGGGACTGGTAAAACATATCTAGCAGTAGCTGCTGCGGTTCAAAGTTTATTTAATAATGATGTGTCAAAGATAATTCTTTCTCGACCAGCTGTTGAAGCTGGTGAGAGATTAGGTTTTTTGCCGGGGGATCTTAAAGAAAAAATTGATCCATACCTAAGACCTTTATATGATGCTTTAAATGATTTGATGCCGAAAAAAATTTTAGAAAATTATATGGAATCGGATGTCATTGAAATTGCTCCGCTAGCTTTTATGAGAGGAAGAACCTTAGAAAATGCTTTTATAATTCTTGATGAGGCCCAAAATACAACAAATATGCAAATGAAAATGTTTCTTACTAGATTGGGACGTGATTCAAAGATGGTGATATTGGGGGACATAACACAAATTGATTTACCTTCTGGGAATTCTTCAGGATTAAAGGAAATTCTTGAAATTTTACCCAAAACAAAAGGTATTAAAAAAATTAATTTCCTACCTAAGGATATTGTTAGGCATAGATTAGTCGATAAGATTGTTAATGCGTATTCAAGGCTTTTAAAAAATAAATAATGTCAGAAAAATCTTTATATATATCTTATTCTGATGATTGGAACCAAAAACAAGCAAAATTTGTTAAAGATATTTTAAAATCTGTTTTGGAGGGCTTCGCATCATTCTCTAACTGTGAAGTAAGTGTAAGACTAACAGGTGATGGAGAGATTAAGGAACTTAACAAAAGATATAGAAATATTGATAAACCTACGAATGTATTATCTTTTTCTTTGGAGAATAATGTAAAACATTCAGAGAAAATTATGCTTGGAGATATTGTAATTTCAAAAGATACTATTGATAAAGAATGTGAAGAGTTAGAAAAATCATTTGAAAGCCATCTTGCATTCATGGTTGTTCATGGATTTTTGCATCTCTTGGGTTTTACTCATGATAAGATGAATGAAGCTAAATTAATGGAAGGTCAGGAAATACAGATATTAAAAAAGATCGGTTTTTCTAATCCTTATGAAGAAGAAATATAAGATGAAAAAGATATTTGAAAAAATAAATATATTCCAAACTTTTAAATCTAAGAATAAAAGAGATTTGCATAATATTCTTGAAGATTCAGATGATAAAGTAAGAAGCTTTACTCAAGAAGAAGAAAATATGCTGCAGAATGTAATAGGATTTGGCACTTCGAGGGTTGAAGATTGCATGGTTCCAAGGGCAGATATTATTGGTGTTGATAAAGATGCAAAGATTAAAGATGTTCTTAAACTTTTTTCTGATTCTAACCACTCACGAATACCTGTGTACAGGGAAACCTTGGATGATCCCATAGGAATGCTTCATATGAAAGACTTAATTAGCGTATTTACTGATGATAACTTTAATGAAATAAAGCTCGAAAATTTCTTAAGAGAAATTCTATTTGTACCTCCCTCGATGAAGTCACGGGATTTGTTAGTAAGAATGCAAACCTCAAGAATACATATGGCATTAGTAATAGATGAATATGGCGGAACAGATGGTTTAGTTACAATCGAAGATCTAATTGAAGAAATTATTGGTGAAATCGAGGACGAATTGTTTGAGGAAGATTTAGATAGAATAAAAATATTTGAAAATCATATTGATACTTATGCAAGAACTTCTATTGAAGAAATAAATAATTTAATAGGTAAATCATTATTTACTGAAGACATCGATGAAGAGATTAATACTATTGGTGGTTTAGTTGTTGTTTTGGCGGGAAGAGTGCCTCAAAGAGGAGAGTTAATAAAACATCCTTTAGGTTTTGAGATAGAAATTACTGATGCAGACTCAAGAAAAATTAAAAAAGTTAGATTAAGAATAAAAGCTAAAAAAAGTTTTGATGATTAATCTAATTATAATTTTTTATCATGTTTAAAGCATTCTTAACATGCTGTTTTTTAGGGGCATTTCTTATCTTTTCGCAGGCCCCCTGGCATTATTTATTCCTTATTTTTCTTATATTTCCTCTCCTATTTATTACAATTGATTCAAAAATAAAAAATAAGGAAAAATTTAGAAGATTTTATCGTTTGGTTATTTTGTTAGGCGGATTTCTTTATTTTTATTATCTTTTTGGTTTCTCATGGATCATATCTGCTTTTGAATATAAACAGGAGCTTGAAGCATTTAAATATGTAACATTGTTTGGTCTTCCGCTGCTTATGGTGCTATTTACTTTACCTAGCTTTTTATTTCCTACACTTTTTTGGGACAATAAAATAAGTAAATGTATTTCTTTGGCAGCTTGTTTATCTTTTGGCGAATATCTTAGAAGCAATATTTTAACAGGTTTTTCATGGAATATCTTTTCACATTCCTTATTGTTTAATGAAAATATAATGCAAATTTTTTCAATCACCGGACAATATTTAGCAAGTTTCCTTTTAATATTATCAACTCAATTTATTCTTTTTTTTGGCAGTAAAAAAAATCTTTTCTATTCCCTTATATTAATGAGTATTATTCCTTTAATTTTTGTTTTTGGATATTATAAAATTGATAAGAATAAATTTGTTGAAGGTAAAAGAATTGCAATAATTCAACCTAATATTTCTCAAGATGATAAGATCTATAAAAAAGACTTATTCGAAACAATTTCTAATCTAACAGAGCTATCTCGGCATGAGAATATAGATTTAACAATATGGCCAGAAAGTGCACTCCCAATCTTATTAGAACAAAATAAAGAAACAATTAATTTAATAGTAAAAAATATCTCTGCTGGTTCACAACTTTTAGTTGGTAATATTACATATAGAGATAATTCATTTAGGAATTCTGCATTACTTATTAATAATAAATCAGATATTAAAAACATTTATAACAAAGTACATCTTGTTCCCTTCGGTGAATTTATACCCTTTAAAAACTTTTTGTCTAAGATTCCATTTATTAAAATTATTTCTGGCGATATTGGTTTTGAAAAGGGACAAGATATTGAGCTTGTTGACACTTCAGTCGGGAAATCAAGGGTAGCTATTTGTTATGAAATAATTTTTCCAGAAGAAATTAATCCATATAATAAAGACTTAGACTTAATTATTAATATTACTAATGATGCGTGGTTTGGGCAAAGTTCTGGACCATACCAGCATTTGAACATTGCCAGAATTAGGGCAATTGAACAAGGGGTTCCAATTTTAAGATCGGCTAATACAGGAATTTCAGCATTAATTGATCCTTATGGGCGAGTAATTGAAAAAATTGATTTAAATAAGAGAGGTTCAATTGTTTCTCTTCTTCCTAAAAAAATAAAAAAAACAATATATTCTATAATTGGTGATTATTTGTTTTTTGGTGTATTGATACTATCCTTGTTAATTTTATTTATATCAAAAAGAAGAAATTAATATGAGTATAAAAAAGAACAATTATTTTTTTACTTCTGAATCAGTTTCGGAAGGTCACCCTGACAAAATTTGTGATAAAATTTCTGATACTATATTAGACGCATATTTAACAATTGATAAGAATTCACGAGTAGCAGTTGAGACTTTGGTAACAACAAACTTAGTTGTTGTATCAGGTGAAATTAAATCAGAAATTATTATTACTGAGGAAGAAATTATTTCTTTAGTAAGAAATGTTATCAGGAATATAGGTTATGATTTTGGAGATTTTAATTGGGAAAGTGTAGAAATAAAAATATTTCTTCATGAACAATCGGCTGATATTGCAATGGGTGTAGATGCAAAAGAGGGTAATTCTGAAGGAGCAGGTGATCAAGGTATTATGTTTGGATATGCATGTAATGAAACCCAGGAATTAATGCCTGCAACATTACATTATTCTCATTGTATTTTAAGTGAATTGGCTAGAATGAGACATAATAATGAGATTCAAGGAATTCTTCCAGATTCAAAATCTCAGATAACACTTTTTTATGAAGAAGATAAGCCAGTATATGTAGATTCTATAGTTGTTTCTTCTCAACATACTGAAGAAACATCTCAAGAATATATAAAATCAGAAATAGATGAGTTGTGTAGAAAAGTTATGCCAGATAATTGGTATAATGATAAAACTAAATTATTAGTTAACCCAACTGGAAAATTTGTCATTGGGGGGCCGGTAGGCGATACAGGTCTAACTGGAAGAAAAATTATCGTTGATACTTATGGTGGCGCTGCACCGCATGGCGGTGGAGCATTTTCTGGTAAAGATCCAACGAAGGTTGATCGTTCAGCGGCTTATGCAGCAAGATATTTGGCTAAAAATATAGTTCATAGTGGGATATCGGAAAAATGCACTATTCAATTATCCTATGCGATTGGGGTATCCGAGCCTTTATCTGTTTATATTGATCTATTCGGTTCAGATAAGGTTGATTCCAATAAAGTAGAATCCTATGTTAAAAACAGATTTGATCTTTCTCCTCGTGGAATAATTGATATGTTGGGTTTAAATAACCCAATTTATTCAGTAACATCTGCGTACGGTCATTTCGGAAGAAAACCAGATAAAAATGGCAATTTTAGTTGGGAAAAACTTGATATAGCTGAAGAATTTCAAGATGAACTACTCTAAGAACGCGGGTTTAAAAAAATTTGCTAGCTCAAGGAATAGACCATTAACAACTAAGCAAAAGATAGCTTTTGAAAGAAACCTTCATAAACTTTCTATTGAATCTTTTTGTAATATAAAAAAGTTAAAAAGGCATAATAAAAAAATTTTAGAAATAGGTTTTGGTACTGGAGATATTCTTTTAAATAGTGCTCTTTCTAATCCAGATAATTTATATATTGGCATAGAATATTATAAAAAAGGTATTGCCCAATTATTATTAAAAATAGAAAAATATGAAATAAAGAATTTACGATTATATTATGGAGATGCCTTAGATTTTATAGAAAAATCACATAATTCTTTATTTGATGACATATTGATAATGTTTCCAGACCCCTGGCCAAAGAAAAAACATTGGAAAAGACGTTTTCTTAATAATAAAAGTGTTAGAGAAATTTCAAGATGTCTAAAAGATGGAGGATGTATCTTTTTCTATACCGATGACCGTAGCCTAGCCTTTTGGGGACTAAGATATTTAATTAATGATAAAAACTTACTTTGGGATGTTCAAAAACCTATAGATTGCAGAAGGAATAATTTTTTGTATTTTAATTCGAAATATGAAATGAAAGCATTAAAAGAAAATAAGAATCCCTATTATTTCAAATTCACAAAACTTTAAAATTAAATCTTTAATTTCTCTTTTTTTAAATTCTTGATTTTTAATATTTTATTTGCAATATATAACTCATATTTCGGGTTTATTACGAAGTGGGTGAATAAAAATCTCCCGCTTTTTTTATTATTTTGAAGTTAATTATGAACTGTGAATTTAAACATTTATTGGTACCCCAGGGCCAAGACATTATAGTTGAGGAGATTGTAGATATTTTTTCTAACTCTGAATATAATCTTGTAAGGGTTTCAATTAAGGGAAATAAAAAGATCCAAATCCAAATTTTAGCCGAAAATAAAGAATTTAATATGTCACTAAACGATTGCGAAATTGTTAATAGTATTGTTAAAGAGCAATTAGATAAAAATCCAAATCTTTATGATAATTATTCTCTAGAAATATCATCTCCCGGTATTGAAAGACCGCTTACTAGAAAGAAAGACTTCAATATATGGTCGAATAATTATGTTAAGGTGAAGTTATTTAGACACGATAATCTTCCCAGAAGATTTGAAGCAAGATTAATTGGGTTATCTGAAGAAGGAATTAATATATATATTGATAATGATACTGAGGAAATTTCAGGAGAATATGATTTAAAACCAATTGATGTGAAAGAAATTATTTTATCTTGGGCTTCTGACAACCCTCCTACGCCAAATGTGATTGGTTAATTTATTTGAAAGGAAATTTTTATGTCACCGACAGGAATTAGTGCTAACAGATTAGAATTATTACAAATCGCTGACGCGGTAGCAAAAGAAAAATCTATAGAAAAGGAAATAGTAATTTCTGCTATGTCTGAAGCTATAGAAAAAGCTGCCGCCTCAAAATATGGTGCTGAAAATAAAATCAGAGTTGATATTGATGAAACAACTGGAACTATTAAGCTTTTACGTTTATTGGATGTTGTTGATGAGGTAGAAGATAATTTTCGTCAAATTAATCTAAAGGATGCTAAAAAAATTGATAAAGAAGCTTCAGTTGGAGGCCCTCCTGTTGAAGAGGAGTTACCCCCAATTGATTTTGGTCGTGTAGCTGCTCAGAGTGCAAAGCAAGTGATTGTACAAAAAGTAAGAGATGCTGAGCGTGAGAGGCACTATGAAGAATTTAAGGATAGGGTCGGTGAAATAATAAGTGGTGTAGTAAAGAGAGTAGAATATAATTCAGTAATTGTTGATCTAGGAAGAGCAGAAGCAATAATTAAAAGAGATCAATTGTTACCAAGAGAAGGCTACAGACCGGGGGATAGAGTAAGGGCCTACATTTATGAGGTTAGAAGAGAATTAAGGGGGCCTCAAATCTTCTTATCAAGAACTCATTCTGATTTTATGGCAAATCTTTTTGCTCAGGAGGTTCCCGAGATCTATGACGGAATTATTGAAATTATTGGTGTTGCGAGAGATCCAGGAAGTCGAGCAAAAATTGCTGTTTTTTCTAAAGAAACTAGTATTGATCCTGTGGGAGCATGTGTTGGCATGCGTGGAAGTCGAGTCCAAGCTGTAGTCAATGAATTACAAGGTGAAAAAATAGATATTTTATCATGGACTGACAATATTGCGGACTTTGTTGTAAAAGCTCTTCAACCAGCAGAAGTTCAGAAAGTAGTTTTATATGATGAAGATGAAAGATTGGAGGTTGTAGTTCCAGAAGAACAATTATCTTTGGCTATAGGAAGAAGAGGTCAAAATGTTAGATTGGCATCTGAATTATCAGGATGGGAAATTGATATACTTACTGAAGATCAAGAATCTGAAAGAAGACAAAACGAATTCCAAGAAAGAACCAATTTGTTCATAGAGGCACTGGATGTAGATGAGCTACTAGCCCAATTACTGGTTACTGAAGGATTTTCTGAAATTGAAGAAGTTGCAATGGTTGAAATTGATGAAATAACTAATATTTCTGGATTTGATGAAGAAACTTCTCAAGAAATTCAAGCTCGTGCAAATGATTATTTAGAAAAAGAAAACTTATTACTTGAAGAAAAAAGAAAAGATTTAAAAGTGCAAGATGATCTTTTAGAAATGGAAGAATTAAGTATGAAAATGATAATTAAATTAGGCGAGAATGATGTCAAAAACCTTGAAGACTTTGCCTATTGCTCTACTGACGATCTTATTGGTTGGGATGAATATATTGATGGAAAAAAAACTCATGAATCTGGTATTTTGGAATCATTTGATTTAAGTGAAGATTATGCAAATGAACTAATAATGAAAGCTAGAAAGTTAATTGGAATTATAGAAGAAGATATTATTGAAGAAGATAATTTTGATGAAGAAGATAAATTGGAATCTGATGATAATGAAGACCCTTTCTCGGAAGGGAAATAGTTGATTTATTTTAAATCTGTTGGTTAATAAAAAATGTCTGAAGATAATAAAAAAGAAAAGAAAGAAAAGAAAGAAAAGACTCTTTCTTTAAAGGCTAGCTCTTTATCCGCTAAAGGCCAGATAGGATCAAGGAACAGAAGCTCTAGAGTTTCTGCTGTGGTAGTAGAATCTAAAAGAGGAAAAATATCTAAAACAAGAAAACCAAGCGCTCCAAAAATTAAAACTAGATCAAATTCTGTGACTACAAGGAAAATTAAAGAACCAACTGATTCAGAACTTACAAGTAAATTAACTGATAAAGAAAGGGTGGCTAGAGAAAAAGCTCTTCAAGATGCGGATGATCGAAAGAAAAGCAAAGAAGAAAAAATAAAAAAAGTTTCAAAAACTAAAAGTAAAAAAACTGGAAAACATCAAGCAGAAACAGAATTGAATACCGATATTCCGGTTGATAATGAATTTGAGAAAGGTGTTAAGAAAAAAGCTTATTCATCAAAACAATCAGAAGATCAATCAACATCAACCAAAAAGAAAGAATCTAAAAAGGATGAGCAAGGTAAAACCGATAAAAAATCTAGAAAAGAACCTCAAAAAAGAAGGAAGGGGAAACTAACAATTTCTGAAGCTTTGAATGAAGAAGAAAGACAAAGATCTTTAGCATCACTTAGAAGAAGACAGGAAAAGGCAAAAAAGAAAACTGTTTCAGTTGATACGCCTAAAGAAAAGATTTCAAGGAATGTAGTTATACCCGAGTCTATTACTGTTCAAGAATTATCTAATAGAATGGCCGAAAGAGGAGTGGATGTAATAAAATCACTAATGCAACAAGGTGTTATGGTTAAAATTAATGACTTTCTCGATGCTGATACAGCTGAACTAATAGCAGAAGAATTTGGCCATACTGTAACAAGAGTTTCTGAGTCAGATGTTGAGGAAGGTTTATCAGTCGATGAAGATTCTGAACAAAGCAAAGAACCAAGACCCCCGGTTGTTACAATAATGGGGCATGTTGACCACGGGAAAACCTCATTATTAGATGCTATAAGGGAAACAAGTATCGTTTCATCTGAGGCTGGTGGTATAACTCAACACATAGGTGCATATCAAATAGATTCTTATGATGATAATAAGATTACATTCATAGACACCCCAGGTCATGCCGCATTTACTTCAATGAGAGCTAGAGGAGCGAAAGTTACAGATATTGTTGTTTTAGTTGTTGCCGCCGATGATAGCGTTATGCCACAAACAATTGAAGCTATCAATCACTCTAAAGAAGCTGATGTGCCTATTATAGTAGCTATTAATAAAATTGATAAACCGGAAGCAAATCCCGCAAAAACAAAGAATGATCTATTGGAACATGAATTGATTGTAGAAGAGTTAGGAGGGGATATTCAATGTATAGAACTTTCTGCACAAACAAAAGAAGGAATAGATAATCTGATTGAGGCTATAAATCTTCAAGCTGAAATTTTAGATTTGAAAGCTAATCCTAATAGACAAGCAGAAGGTTTTGTCATTGAATCTAAATTAGATAAAGGTCGTGGTCCGGTAGTAACAACAATAGTACAAAAAGGGACATTAAAAAAAGGTGATATTGTAATAGTAGGACAATTTTGGGGAAAAGTAAGATCCTTACTAAATGATAGAGGAGAACAAATTGATCTATGTTATCCTGGTGATCCAATTGAAGTATTGGGTTTGAATAATACACCAAATGCAGGAGATTTTTTATCTGTAGTGGAAAATGAAGCGAGAGCCAGAGAAATTTCTGATTACCGAGAAAGGCAAAATAAGAAATCTGCGCCGAATGTTCCTCAATCAAATATTGAACAAATGTTATCAAAAATTAAAGATGATGTTAAAAAAGAATTACCTGTAATAATTAAGGCTGATGTGCATGGATCTACTGAAGCAATAAAGGATGGTGTAATTAGTCTTGGGAATGAAGAAATTTCTTGTAGAGTTGTACATTCAGGTGTCGGGGCTATTTCGGAAAGTGATATTTCATTAGCAGAAACCTCTAATTCGATAGTTTTTGGCTTCAATGTAAGAGCTAATTCTCAAGCTAAAGATTTGGCAGAAAAAGCAGAAATTAATATTATATATCACTCCATTATCTATGATTTATTAGATGATATTAAGGTTATTTTAGAAGGAAAACTTGATCCTGAGATCAAGGAATCAATTATAGGTAATGCTGAAGTTCTTGAGGTATTTAAAATATCGAAAACTGGTAATATTGCAGGATGCCTTGTTTCTGAAGGAACTGTTAAAAAGGGTGAGCATGCTAGATTAATTCGAGATGGTGTGGTGATTTATGAAGGAAAAATTTCTGAGCTAAAAAGGTTTAAAGATGATGCAAAAGAAGTTCAATCTGGTCAGGAATGCGGATTAGCATTTGATAATAATGAAGATATAAAGGTTAAAGATGTTATTGAGTGTTACGAAGTTAAAGAAATAAAGAGAAAAATTAATTAAATTATATCAAAATGAATGAGAATAATTTTGTACAGAGTAATGAATCTTCACAAAGACAGATGAGGGTCCAAGAAATATTGAGAGCAGCTCTTAATGAAATATTAGTTAGAGGAGAGAGTAAGAATTATATCCTAGATGAAAACATAATAACAATAACTCATGTAGATGTTTCACCTGATCTTAGAAATGCAAAATTTTTATTTATACCTTCTGATACAAAGCAAATAGCTCGTTTTATTGATGCATTTAATTCAGCAAAGAAAATTATAAGAAAAAAAATTGCCGAAAAAGTTCAACTTAAATATGTACCCGAGATTTCTTTTCATTTTGATGAATCAATTGATGAAATTGAAAAACTAGAAAAAATTTTTTCTTCTGAAAAGGTTAAAAATGATACCAGGATTAAATGAAGATAATTATTCAGAAAAAAAACATTTTTCTGGTGGATGGATGTCAATATACAAACCGAAAGAAATTAGCTCATTCTCAGCTTTAAAAAAAATCAAAAAAAAATTTCTATTAAAAAAAATTGGCTATGCTGGGACACTTGATCCACTTGCATCAGGTGTTTTACCAGTTGCATTTGGAGCAGCCACAAAAACTATCCCTTATTTAATGGAAGCAAAGAAGAAATATAAATTTTCTATAAAATGGGGAGTAAAAACCTGTAGTCATGATTTGGAAGGAGAAGTGATTGATAGGTCTGATTTGAGGCCATCTAAAGAAAGTTTGTTAAAAGTTATAAAAGTTTTTGATGGTGAAATTTATCAGAAACCCCCTAGATTCTCTGCAGTTAAAGTTAATGGCAAACGAGCCTATCAATTAGCTAGATGTGGAGAACAATTTTCTTTAGATGTAAAAAAAGTTAAAATTTATGATTTAATTCTTTCTAAATATAATAAAAATAAGGATTCAGAGTTTATAATTTCTTGTAGTAAGGGTTTTTATATTAGATCCTTAGTAAGAGATATATGCAAAGAATTAGGAGTTTTGGGCACAGTTAATATGCTTGAAAGACTAGAAGTTGGCCCTTTTTCATTAGAAAACACTTTTTCACTAGAAAACATTGAAAATTTAGTGCATATTGCGCCAGCTGGAATGGTTGGAGGAAATCTTCTTATTCCTTTAAGTGAAGTGCTGGACGACATCCCGGCGTTACCTATAAGTGATTTAGAAGCTGAAAGATTCCAACAGGGTCAGATTATTTTGAATAATAATTTAATCGAGTTTTCTGGTTTGGGAAGTGAGGTTCTTTTATTAAATAATAAGAAACCTATAGGACTTGCCATTGTAGGTGAAAATTCTTTCAAACCTAAGAAAGTTTTTTCTGAGGAAATTTTTAATCTAAGGAGTATTTGATGTCGATTAATTCAGATAGAAAAAGTGAAATAATAAAAGAATTTGCTATTAAGGATGGTGACACAGGTTCACCCGAAGTACAAGTAGCAGTTTTAACTGAAAGAATTAAGAATCTAACCGAGCACTTTAAAGATCACAATAAAGATAATCATTCTAGACAAGGATTGTTGAAATTGGTCAATCAAAGAAGAAATATTTTGGACTATATTAAGTCTAAAGATGAAGCTCGTTATGATGATTTAAGAAAAAGATTAGGTCTTAGAAGATAGTTTTATTCAGTAATATTATTTAGTTGAGAGATCTGACAAAAGATCAATATAGGAAAGTAAATGTTTGATATTCAAAATGAAGTTATAGAATGGGGTGAAAAAAAATTAACCATAGAAACTGGTAGAGTGGCTAGACAAGCTCACGGATCTGTTATCGCAACTTATGGCGGTACTTCGGTATTGGCTACGGTAGTAGCGGATAGAGAAGAAAAAAAAGATTTAGATTTTTTTCCTTTAACCGTTAATTACCAAGAAAAAGCATATGCAGCAGGAAAAATACCCGGTGGCTTTTTTAAAAGAGAAGGGAGGCCTTCAGAAAAGGAAACACTAGTTTCACGTTTAATAGATAGACCAATTAGGCCGTTATTTGCAGATGGCTTTAAATGTGAAACTCAAGTTATTGCTACAGTTATCAGCTATGATACAGAAAATGATGCAGATATTGTTGCTATGATTGCCTGCTCTGCAGCGTTAACTCTTTCTGGGGTGCCTTTTATGGGCCCAATTGGTGCAGCAAGAGTTGGCTATAAGGATGGAGAATATATTCTTAATCCTACAAAAACAGAAATGGATAATTCGGAATTAGATTTAGTTGTTGCTGGAACTAAAGATGCAGTTCTTATGGTAGAATCTGAAGCAAAAGAATTATCTGAAGAAATTATGCTTGGTGCAGTAACTTTTGGTCAAGAGAATTTTTCTCCAATTATAGAATCAATAATTAGTTTGGCTGAAAAATCTGCAAAAGAACCTAGAGATTTTGAAAAGAAAGATCTTTCTGAATTAGAGAAAAAGGTCAATTCAATAATTCAGGACAAGCTAGAAAACGCATACAAAGAAGCAGATAAACAAAAAAGAACAGAATTGATAGCAGAAATAAAAAGTAAAGTTATTGA
The DNA here is from genome assembly GCA_964001285.1 of uncultured bacterium. GTDB lineage: Bacteria > Pseudomonadota > Alphaproteobacteria > MED-G09 > MED-G09 > AG-430-B22. The sequence continues at coordinate 15,452 of CAXFAF010000010.1, forward strand.
AGAACTCTCCTCAGACAATGTTGATGAACAGGATGAGCTTAGTGAAACTCTAATAGGATCTGCTTTTAAAAATATAGAAAAAAATATTGTCAGGAATAATATATTAAATACTGGTGAAAGAATTGATGGAAGAGATCTTGAAACCGTAAGGCCAATACAATCTGATGTAAGTATTTTACCATTAACTCATGGATCAGCGCTTTTTACAAGAGGTGAAACACAAGCTTTAGTTGTAACTACTCTTGGAACAGGAGATGACGAAAAATTTGTTGATGGTTTGGACGAAACTTATAAAGAACAATTTATGTTACATTATAATTTTCCTCCATATTCTGTTGGAGAAACAGGACGTACAGGTTTTACTGGAAGGCGTGAAATTGGTCACGGAAAATTAGCTTGGAGAGCATTAAAGGCTGTGATGCCAGAATATGAAAAGTTTCCTTATACCATAAGGTTGGTATCTGAAATTACCGAGTCAAATGGATCTTCATCAATGGCCACCGTCTGTGGATCTTCTTTGTCAATGATGGATGCAGGAATTCCGATTACTAAACCCGTTGCTGGAATAGCTATGGGTCTCATTAAAGAAGAAGAAAGGGTTGCAGTATTATCAGATATTCTTGGTGATGAGGATCATCTTGGGGATATGGATTTTAAGGTTGCCGGTACAAATGATGGAATTACTTCATTACAAATGGATATTAAGATAACAGGTATTACTAAAGACATTATGGAAACGGCCCTTAGTCAGGCAAAAAAAGGAAGAATACATATTCTTAGCGAAATGGCTAAGGCAATAGATACAGCAAGAGAAACAGTAAATGCAAATGCCCCAAGAATCGAAACCATTAATGTTCCGACTGACAAGATTAGAGAAGTTATTGGAGCTGGAGGGAAAGTTATAAGAGAAATTGTAGAGGAAAGTGGAGCAAAAGTAGATATTAATGACGAAGGAATTGTAAAAATTGCCTCAAATAATGCTGAAGCAATAGAAAAGGCCCTCGAAATGATTAATTCAATTGTTGCAGAACCTGAAATGGGGACAATATATGAAGGAAAAGTAGTTAAAATTATGGACTTTGGTGCGTTTGTAAATTTCTTTGGAAAAAGAGATGGGCTTGTTCATATATCACAGCTTTCAAATGAAAGAGTAAACAAAGTAACGGATATGGTTAATGAGGGGGACATAGTGAAAGTGAAGTTTGTAGGTTTCGATAGAGGCAAAGTTAAACTTTCTATGAAAAATATTAATCAAGAAACCGGGGAAGAAGAATTAAAAGTCAAAGAGGATAAATCTAAAAAAAAAGATAAACCCAAAACAGAAAAGAAAGAAAAATTAAAGAAAGATAAACCAAAAGAAGAGAAAGAATAGCTTTTATCAAAGATGATCGGTTTTGGGCATTCCTATAATATTATAGCCTTGATCAACATAATGTATTTCTCCAGTTACACCATTTGATAAATCAGATAATAAATATAAGCCCGAAGAACCTATGTTTTCCAATGTAAGAGGAATTTCCATTAATGGTTTGTGTTTTTCTGCAAATTTATACATATCGCGAGCATTCTTTACAGCTGATCCTGCTAAAGTTCTCATCATGCCTGCTGATAGAGCATTAATACGAATTCCTCGTTCACCTAAATCTGATGCCAGATATCTCACAGAAGACTCAAGAGCTGCTTTAGCGACACCCATTACATTATAATTAGGAATTACTTTTTCTGATCCGCCGTAAGTCAATGTTAATATTGACCCATTGTCATTAATTATAGGTTCAAATACCCGCACAATATTTGTAAGCGAAAAACAAGATATTTCGAGGGTATTAAGAAAATTTTCTCTTGAAGTATTTATATATTTTCCATTAAGTTCATTTTTATCTGAGTGCGCTATAGAATGAACTATAAAATCAATATTTCCCCAATCATCCTTTATTATTTTAAAGGCATTTTCTAGTTCATCTTGGTTTAATACATCACAATTTATAAGATATTTATCACAATTAATTTTTTTAGCTAAGGGTTCTATTCTTTTTTTGAAAGTATCCCCTTGATATGTAAAAGCAAGGTTTGCCCCATTATTATATAAAGTTTGAGCTATACCCCAAGCAATAGAATGGTCGTTGGCAACTCCCATTATTAATCCTTTTTTATTTTTCATTAAATCAGTGGTCATTATATTTAATTAATTATAATTTTGGATTCTTAAACACTAATGAAGCGTTGGTTCCGCCAAAACCAAAGCTATTAGAAAGTAAGCAACCTATTTCGACATTTTCAATGGTGTCTTTATTTATCGGAAGGTCTTCAAATTTTGGATCGATATTTTCAATATTGGCTGATTTAGCAATGAAACCATTATGCATCATTAGGATAGAATATATAGCTTCTTGAACACCAGCAGCTCCTAAACTATGACCTGTTAAGGATTTTGTGGCGCTTATAGCTGGTATTTTGTCTTTAAATGTTTCTCTAATAGCTTCAACCTCTTTTTCATCGCCAATAGGAGTTGATGTAGCATGTGGATTAATATAATCAACTTCACAGCCTAAATTTTCCATAGACATTTTCATACATCTTACAGCTCCTTCTCCTGAAGGTTGAACCATATCGTGCCCATCTGAGGTTGCTCCATAACCAACAATTTCGGCATATATCTTCGCTCCTCTAGCTTTTGCCTTTTCCATTTCTTCAAGTACAAGAACACCTGCCCCACCAGCTATTACAAATCCATCTCGATCTTTATCATACGCCCTGCTTGAAGTTTCCGGTGTGCTATTGTACTTCGAAGACATAGCTCCCATTGCGTCAAACAAAACAGATAAAGCCCAATTTAATTCTTCACCTCCTCCAGCAAACATAGTGTCTTGTTTTCCATATTGAATTAATTCATAGGCATTACCAATACAATGAGAGGAAGTCGCACAAGCTGATGAAATTGAATAATTTACTCCTTTTATTCCAAACGGGGTTGCTAATGTTGCAGAGTTTGTTGAGGACATTGCTTTAGGAACAGCAAAAGGTCCTACACGTCTTGGACCTTTATCCCTTGTTATATCTGCAGATTCAACTAGTGTTTTTGTTGATGGGCCACCAGATCCCATAATAATTCCAGTTTTTTCATTAATGATATCTTTTTCTTCCAAACCTGAATCATCTATAGCTTGTTGCATAGAAATATAATTCCATGCAGCTCCCATACCCATAAATCTCCTTATTTTTTTATCAAGATATTCTTCAGGATCAAGATTAGGTTTACCATATATTTGGCTTCTAAATCCCAAATCTATATGCTCTTCAGATTTAGTGATTCCAGATTTCCCCTCTCTTAAACTTGCTGTAACTTCCTGAGTATTATTACCTATGCAAGATACAATACCCATACCCGTTATTGCTACACGTCTCATAATTTCCCTTTAAAAATTAATTACTTAAATAAAGCAACTCTCAAATCAGTTGCCTCATATATATTTTCTCCATCAGCTGATAATATTCCATCAGCTATACCAAGAACTAATTTACTTGTTAATACCCTCTTGAGATTAATTGTATATTCTAATTTTTTAGTATCAGGCAAGATCATTCCAGAAAATTTAACATTTCCCACAGAAATTGCTCTTCCTCTACCCTTTTCTCCAAGCCAACCAAGATAAAACCCTAATAATTGCCACATAGCATCTAACCCAAGACAACCAGGCATGACAGGATCATTAACAAAGTGGCAACCAAAAAACCATAAATCTGGCTTAATATCTAACTCAGCCAAGATAATACCCTTATTACTTTCACCCCCTTCAGAAGAAATTTTTTTAATCTGATCAAACATTAGCATGGGGGGCATTGGTAATTGAGCATTTCCTGGCCCAAATAAATCACCATTTGCACATTTTATAAGATCATCATAATTATAATTATCTTTTTGTTTCATATTCTTATCTCTTTTGAGACCTTTACCATATTAATCTGACGTTAGTAAGGAAAAGATTAATTTTCTAGTTTATATTGAAATACAAAAGAAAATAGTTAAATATAATGTATGCCCAAAACCATAATATTTTTACAAAAAATAAATAATTTATTCAAAATTCAGGGTTAACTAATGATTTTAGGAGATAATTACTATGAATGAAAAGAACGAAGATAAATGCCCAGTAATGGCAGAATCTCATCATACCTTAGGATCAACATCAAATAAACAATGGTGGCCGAACCAATTAAACTTAAATGTCCTTCATCAGCATGATAAAAAATCAAATCCTTTGGATGAAGATTTTGATTATAGAGAAGAGTTTAAAAAAATTGATTATGATACTCTAAAAAAAGATCTTAATGATCTAATGACAGATTCTCAAGACTGGTGGCCTGCCGATTATGGTCATTATGGAGGTTTTTTTATTCGTATGACTTGGCATGCGGCTGGTACTTACAGAATTGCTGATGGTCGAGGTGGAGGTGGAACAGGAGCACAAAGATTTGCTCCTTTAAATAGTTGGCCAGATAATGGAAATTTAGATAAAGCAAGAAGACTTTTATGGCCTATAAAAATGAAATATGGCAATCAAATAAGTTGGGCTGATTTGTTAATTTTAGCAGGTAATGTGGCTATTGAATCCATGGGCGGAAAGACTTTTGGTTTTGGTGGAGGACGCCCTGATATTTGGGCTCCAGAGGAAGATATTTTCTGGGGAAAAGAAAATGAATGGCTTGGAAATGAACGCTATACTGGTGAACGAGATCTTGATAATCCTCTAGGCGCTGTTCAAATGGGCTTAATTTATGTTAATCCACAGGGTCCTGATGGCAATCCTGATCCAGTAGCTAGTGGAAAAGATATTAGAGAGACATTTGCTAGAATGGCTATGAATGATGAGGAAACAGTTGCATTAGTTGCTGGCGGGCATACATTTGGGAAAGCTCACGGTGCTGGTTCTGAAGATAATGTAGGCTCCGAGCCAGAAGGTGCTGAAATAGAGCAAATGGGATTTGGATGGAAGAATTCACATGGTTCTGGACAAGGGCGTGACGCTATAACAAGTGGTATTGAAGGAGCCTGGACAGCTAATCCAACTCAATGGGATAATGGGTATTTTGATTTGTTGTTTAAGTATGAGTGGGAATTGGTTAAAAGCCCAGCTGGAGCTCATCAATGGCATGCAAAGAATCCTGATGATGAAGATCTTGCGCCTGATTCAGAGGACGCATCTTTAAAAGTCCCAACAATGATGACAACCGCTGACCTAGCTATGAAAGAAGATCCAATATACAAAAAGATATCTAAGCGCTTTCATGAAAATCCTGATGAGTTTGCTGATGCATTTGCGCGTGCTTGGTTTAAATTATTACACAGGGATATGGGGCCAAAAAAGCGTTATCTTGGACCTGAAGTTCCTGAAGAAGAACTTATTTGGCAAGATCCTATTCCTGATGGCAATACCGACTATAATATAGAATCAGTTAAAAAACTTATTGCTGATAGTAGTCTAAGTATTCAAGAAATGGTCGAAACCGCTTGGGCTAGTGCTTCAACATACAGGGGTTCAGATATGCGTGGAGGCGCTAATGGAGCTCGTATACGATTATCGCCACAAAAAGACTGGGAAGCTAATAAGCCAGAACAATTGGCTCGTGTTTTAGGTATTTTGGATGATATTGCTAAAGAATCTGGAGCTTCCGTTGCCGATGTTATAGTTCTTGCTGGTAATATTGGTATAGAAAAAGCTTCAGGAGTAAGCGTACCTTTTACTCCAGGGAGAGGGGATGCAAATGAAGATCAAACTGATTCTGAATCCTTTGCTGTTCTAGAACCATTTGCAGATGGATTTAGAAATTATCAAAAATCTAATTCTAATGTTTTTCCAGAAGAATTATTACTTGATAAAGCTCATCTTCTTGGGCTTACTGCACCAGAAATGACTGTTCTATTAGGAGGTATGAGGTCATTAGGAATTAGCGAAGATGGACATGGGGTATTTACTGATAATCCAGATGCATTATCGAATGATTTCTTTTCTAATTTGTTGGACATGAACATTCAATGGAAACCTAATGGGGGATCATATTATAACGGTTGTGATCGTTTTACAGGTGAAAAAGTAAAAACTGCTACAAGAGTAGACCTTGTTTTTGGTTCCAATTCACAACTCAGAGCAATAGCTGAAGTTTATGCACAAGAAGACTCTAAAGAGAAATTTGTTTCAGATTTTATTTCTGCTTGGAATAAAGTCATGAATGCAGATCTTGATATAATTAACTAAATTTTAATTTGATGGAGCGGCTGGTTTTCAAATCGCTCCATCAATTTTGATTAATACCCCATAAGTATTTCTTTTCAACGAATCCTTCAATCTTATCAAAATCTATTTTGCAGAATAATTTTTTACAACCTATTAACTCGCCAATAATGTTCTTACCTGCTTTAGCGATTATTTCAGAACTTAAGGATTCTTTTTTATAAATATTAACCAACTTGTCATTTATTATAATTGCCTTTCTTTTTTTTGAAATTTGATTTTCGTTTACCCACCCATTTATATTATCCGGCATTAATACTTCATACCAATCCCCTTTTTTCCTAATTTTTTTAATTGGAAGGCCGCTCTTCTTATAAGTCCATAATACTTTGTGTTTTTTAGAGGGACCTGTTCTTATATAAGTCTTATTGTATTTTAAAGATAGCCATTCGGTTGAGGTGTTTTGAGAAAAGGCCGAGGCATTAAAAAGTAATATACTTAGTATAAAAAAGATTTGTAATATTACTAAATTAATTATATTCATTTTTCTTAGAATTTTTTCCATTTAAAATGTTATTTGGATCCCATTTCAATTTCAAAATTTTATTTTGTAGCGTTAATAAATCAAAAATCAAAACTTTATTAATTAAATTATTTTTATTATTAATAATAATTTTTAATAATTCTGTAGCTTGAAGAGCTCCCATTGTTCCTGCAACAGAACCTAAGACGCCAATATTATTACAATCATCTTCATTGAGAATTTTATCATTTGTAAGACATCTATAAGATGGATTAGGGGTTTTATTTTTATCCTTCAAATGTGATTGGAAAGTTGATATTTGACCAAAAAAACTGCCTACAGAACACATAACCCAAGTTTTTTCTAAATAAAAACATGCATCGTTGATAACTAGTCTCGTTTCATAATTATCTGAACAATCTGCTATGTAGTCATAGTCTTTTATTATTTCACGAATATTTTTTTCTTCTATTTTTTCGTTATAGGTTTTTAATTTTAATGATGGGTTAAGTTTGGTCGAGAATTCTCTTGCAACCTCAACTTTGTTTTTTTTAATATCATCGCGCCTATAGATAACTTGTCTATTTAAATTAGATAATTCTACCTTGTCATAATCTACTAAACCTATTTTCCCAACTCCTGCGGCGGATAGATATTGCAGGACAGAAGACCCAAGGCCTCCCAATCCAATTATAATGACACTTGAATTATTAATTTTTTTTTGTCCCTTAGGACCTATTTCATTGAGAATTAGTTGGCGCGAATAGTGTTCGAGGTCATGTTCATCTTTCACTAAGCAGCCTCATTAAAGAATTTAGAAATTTTTAAACAAATCTTATCAGCAACATTATCTTTCGTTTGATATCCCCAATCTTCAAAACTATCTTTATCTATAAATTTTACAGAATTCATTTCACTATTAAAAACACTTTCTTTTCCATTAAAATGTTCATTAGCAATTATCCAATCACATGATTTATCTTTTAATTTGCTTTTGGCCGAATCGATCAAATTTTCAGTTTCTAATGAAAAACCAATTACTATTTTTGGTCTATTATTTGATGAAGAACTTATTTCCTTTAGGATATCTTTGTTTTGTGAAAAGTTAATAGTTAGGAAATCATGTTTTTGTTCTTTCTTTTTGATCTTTTTGTTAGATGGATCTGATACCCTCCAGTCTGAGACTGCTGCTGCAAAAATTGCAATATCAACCGGTAAACTTTTTCTGCATGCTTGTAGCATTTCCTCTGCAGATTGTATTTTTATTACTTTAACATCTTCAGGATCCTTAATATTTACTGGTCCAGAAATTAGAGTAGTATCTGCACCAAAACGTTTAAGTGCTTTTGCAATAGCATGGCCTTGTTTCCCAGACGATTGATTGGAAATATATCTAACAGGATCAATTTTTTCTAATGTTGGGCCTGAAGTAACCAATGCTTTCTTACCTATTAATGGCCCTGGCTCTAGGAGATACTTTATCTCATCATTAATCTCAGTGATTGATGCCATTTTTCCATAACCTATTTCTCCACAAGCCATTTCACCTTCATTTGGGCCCACAAAATAAAAACCTCTTTCTTTAAGTTTTAATACATTTTTAACTGTGTTTTCATTTTCCCACATTTTTACATTCATTGATGGAGCAATTAGGACAGGTTTATTTGATGCCAACATCACAGTACTTGCTAAATCATCAGCGACACCGTTAGCTACTTTAGAAATGATGTTTGCAGTTGCAGGAGCAATTACAATTAAATCTGCATTTCTTGAAAGGTTAATATGGCCGATTTCTGATTCACTATTTAAGTCGAAAAGTTCAGTGTAAACTTTATTTTTAGAAAGTGTTGCAAATGAAATTGGTTGTACAAACTCACAAGCACCTTTTGTCATGAGGCATGTAACATTATTACCATCTCTCTTTAATTCTCTTATTAGATCAAGAGAACGGTATGCAGCAATTCCGCCTGTAATTATAAGTAATATATTCTTCATAATTTTTATAAATAGTGAAAAGGAATATAAATCTATTAAATTTAAATGTGTAGGATATTTTGATATTTATAATAATGAAATTGTTATCAAAGCAATCAAAAGAAAAATAATTATATAAAACAATAAGTTATTCTTCTTATTTTTTAAAACACTAATACTTTCTGGATGAATTTTTATGCCCCTGTAATCAATTATTTTTCCTAATTGATTGATATTTTTTTTAACTCCCTCAATATTGTTGGGTAAATTAAGAATAGTTTCTTTTGCACGCTTGATAATTTCATCAGTTCCTGTAGGCATATTTTTTTTGAGATTATAGTCTAGTGAATTAAGTTCATTTAGTATTGGTTCAGATTCAGTCCATATATTTAAGTTTGGATCATATTCTCTTGCTACTCCTTCAATTACAACCATAGTTTTTTGAAGAAGTAGAAGTTGGGGTTGTGTTCTCATATTGAATTGATTTGTAATCTCAAAAAGTTGAGTTAAAAGATTGCCAATTGATATGTCATTAGCCTCCTTTCCTTGAATAGGTTCGCCTATAGATCTGAGTGCCTGAGAAAATTTTTTTCTATCTTCATTTTCAGGTACATATCCAGCATCAAAATGGACTTTAGCAATCCTATCATAATCTCTATTTATAAAACCTAATAGAATATTATTTAAATACTGTTTGCTTTCAAAATCGAGATATCCGACTATTCCAAAATCTACTGCTACAATTGTTTCATTCTCTTGAATAAATAAGTTCCCCTGGTGCATATCAGCATGAAAAAGACCATCTCTGATAGATAATGTTAGAAAAGTCTTTAAAATATTTTTTCCTATCTTTTTAAAATTATAACCTGCTTTATCTAATGCATTTATATTTTTTGCTGGTATTGCATCTACCCATTCAGAAATTAAAATATTTTTTCTTGTTAAGTCCCACATAATTGATGGCACTTCAAAATAATCATCATTAATTGTATTTTCTTTAATTTCTGATTGAGCTGCAGCTTCAAGTCTTAAGTCAATTTCTATACTTAAACTTCTTTCTAGAGTTTCTATAACCTCTACTAATCGGAGTCTCCTTGCTTCATGAGATATTTTTTCTAAAATTCTTGCTGCAGCAAAAAAATAATTTAGATCTCTTTTAATTCTTTTATCAATATTTGGCCTTAATATTTTAATGGCAACATCTATCTCTTTTCCATCTAACAAAATTTTTCCTTTATGGACTTGAGCTATAGATGCTGCAGTCTTTGAAGGCTTAATACTTAAAAAGAACTCCTTGTATTGGTCATCAAATTCATTCTCTAAGATTTCTTTAGCTTTTTCTATTTCAAACGGTTCAATATTATCCTGAAGGTCTTTAAGTTTTAAAGAGAGATCATTTCCTATAATATCTGGTCTAGTTGATAAAAATTGCCCCAACTTTATCCATGTTGGCCCAAGATCTTGCAATGTTTTTGATAAATCTCTTTTTTTATGGCGACTAATAAATAGAATTTTTCTTATGAATCTAATTGAAAAAGGCATATCCTTAACTGCACTTTTAGGAAACAAAGATTCTTCGGCCATCAAAGCTCTTAAACCACTAAAGAGTCTAAAAATTCTAAAAAAGTCATACATCAGGATTTCCTACATTTATATATACAAACAATATTGCCACTTAATTGCCTTATAGATGTTTTATTAAAATTATTTTGTTTAAGCATTTCCACAAATTCTTTAGGTCTTGGAAATGTCCTTATACTTTCAACTAAATATTGATATGATTTTTCAGATTTATTAATTAGCTTACCAAGTTTTGGTATTACAAGAAAAGACCATGCGTCATATAAATTTCTTAATGTGTAGTTTTCAGGTATTGAGAATTCCATGCATAAAAAAATACCATTAGGTTTTAGAATTCTATAACACTCCTTTAAGCATTTATTTCTGTCAGTCATATTTCTTATACCGAATGATACTGTTACTAAGTCAGTAGAATTATCACTGATAGGAATATTTTCTCCATCTCCACAAATAAATTGAACTTTTTTTAGTGAATTAATTTTATTAATTCCTCCATTAATCATATCTATATTTTTATCAATTATTCTAATTGTACTATTTGGATATTTATCAGAAAGTTTTTCTGCAATATCCCCAGTTCCGCCTGCTAAATCTACAAAACTTAAATTATCTTTATTAGCAATATCTATCATGCTTATGAATTCTTTCTTCCAAGAGCGATGAAGCCCTAAAGACATTAAATCATTCATTAGATCATAATTACTGGCTACATTAGTAAAAATATTTTGTATTAGATCATAATGCTCTTTTTTGTTTACTTGTTTATATCCAAAATCATTTTTTTTCATTGAAATAAAAATCCCTTCAGGCGAACATAACTCGAAGAGTTAATTTGTTCCAGATAGAAAGGAAAAATTGTGCCAGAATTACCTGAAGTTGAAACTATTAAAGAAGGACTTAAAAATTCCCTTATAAATCAAAAAATCTTGAAAGTTCACTTATCAAAAAAGAAGCTAAGATTTCCTTATAAAAAAAATTTTAAGAAAGATATAATTAACAAAAAAATTATCGATGTAAATAGAAGAGCAAAATATATTCTTTTTAGTCTATCTAATGGGTCGACAATAATTTCGCATTTAGGAATGTCAGGTAGTTATAGAATAGTCAAAAGATCTGATAAAAAAAATTTAAAGAAACTTAAACATGACCATGTAGTTATGAATCTAGAGGATTTTGTTGTCATCTATAATGATCCAAGAAGATTTGGTTATATTTTGTTAACAGATAAACCGCCATCAAAATACAAGTTGATAAAATATTTAGGTTTTGAGCCTTTATCTAGTGAGTTTAATGCTGAAAGTATTGCAAGAGTATTTCATGAAAAAGATAGAAATATTAAAAATGCTTTAATGGACCAAAAGATAATAGCAGGTTTAGGGAATATTTATGTTTGTGAAGCAATGTTTAGGGCAAAAGTGTCACCGTTTTTGTTAGCAAAAGATTTAGTTGATAAAAAATCAAAGCCAAAAAAACCACTTAAAGAATTAGTAAAGAATATAAAAATGATTGTTAGAGATGCTATTGATTTGGGAGGTTCTTCTTTGAGGGATTATACTAATACTGATGGTAAAATGGGATATTTTCAAAATACATTTGATGTTTATAATCGTGAGGGAAAAATTTGCACTACTAAAAATTGCTCTCAGTTAATTATGAGAGCTATTCAATCAAATCGTTCGACATTTTTTTGTCCTAACTGTCAAAAAAATTAAGATTAAATAAATATTTTATAGCTATAATTTATAATCCTTATATATAATTAGTATTTAATAATTTTGGTAAGAGGAATTTATGACAGAAAAAAATGTTTTAACCAAAGCGGAAGGGGATTTATTTTTAGTTACACTCAATAGACCTGATGCTCTTAATGCACTTAATGATGAATTGATGGATGAACTTTCATCAGCTGCAGATAAATATGAAGAAAATCCTGCTCTTAAGTGCCTCATTCTTACTGGATCTGAAAAGGCGTTTGCCGCAGGTGCGGATATTAAACAAATGCAACCCAAATCTTATATGGATGTTTATAAAGAGGATTTTATAACAAGAAATTGGGAAAGAATTTCAAGATGTAGAAAACCAACAATAGCAGCTGTTGCTGGTTATGCTTTAGGAGGGGGATGTGAACTAGCAATGATGTGTGATTTTATTATTGCATCAAGTTCAGCAAAATTTGGACAACCAGAGATTAATCTAGGCGTAAGTCCTGGTGCAGGAGGTACACAAAGACTGACTAGATTTATAGGAAAATCTAAATCAATGGATATGTGTTTAACTGGTCGAATGATGGATGCAAAAGAGGCAGAAAGCATTGGTTTAGTCAGTCGTGTTTTGGAAGAAGATGGCTTTATTGATAATGTTATTGAGATCGCTCAACAAATTGCAGATAAATCGTTAATTGCGACTATGATGACCAAAGAGAGTGTTAATAGATCATATGAGACTACGCTTTCTGAAGGTGTTAGGTTTGAAAGAAGATTATTCCATTCAATGTTTGCCACAGAAGATAAAACCGAAGGAATGGCTGCGTTTATAGAAAAAAGAAAACCTAACTTTAAAGATGAGTAACTGAATACTTGACGCTTTATTATTAAGCAAATATAAAACCTACCAATATAAAAAAAGGTTAATTTATGGCTAATTTATCTTCTTCCAAAAAAATGGTAAGAAAAATAATTAAAAGGACTGAAAGAAATAAGTCTTTGAAAACTAATGTAAGAACTTATATTAGAAAACTTGAAGAAGCTATTGATGCCGGTAAAATTAATGAAGCCCAAGATTTTTTAAAAATTGTCCAACCTAAACTTATGAAACTTGCACAAAAAGGCATTCTTCATAAAAAAAATGTTTCCAGGAAAGTTTCCAGGCTTTCAAAAAAAATAAGATCTTTAAGTTAAAAGTTAAAAGTCAAAAAAAAAATTAATTTTATTTATATTTTTTGATGAATCATGTTGCATCATTTTTGAGTCGAGGCTAGTCTGAATTGTAATTTTTTTTCTACATAAAATTTTACATTAAATTTTACAATCATCTTGATATTGTAGAATAAATTTAAGGGCGCTAAGAATTGGAAGAAAATATTTCTCATCAAAATCAAATTAAAGAATGCTGGCAACGTTCTTTATCTATATTAAGGGCAGAAATTGGTGAAGCCACATTTAAGAGTTGGTTTCGAAATATCCAATTTGGAGAATTTAAAAATGGCCAATTACATTTATTCGTTCCAACAAGATTTATGCGAGATTGGATCGATAGTCATTATGCAGAAAGGATATTAGCTTTACTACTTAAAGAATCTAGAGAAATTAAATCGGTTGTTATTGAAGTTTCCACGAGAAATATAAATGAAAATGAAGCAGATAACAAAAAAGCCCAACAAGTAAGTAATAATGTTTCATTAAAAAGTTCGGAAAAAGGATTATTGGACCACAATTCTTCTGTTGGCGCTCCTATAGATGAAAGACTGTCATTTGAGAATTTTGTTGTTGGACCTTCAAATGAACTTGCCTATGCTGCAGCCAGAAGGATAACTGAATCAAGAAATGTATCATTCAATCCCTTATTTCTATATGGAGGGGTTGGTCTAGGTAAAACACATTTATTGCATGCAATGGCACTTGAAATTAATAAAAATTGGCCTGAGAGAAAAGTTTTATATTTATCAGCTGAAAAGTTTATGTATCAATTTATTAAAGCCCTAAGATTTAAAGATACCATGGCGTTTAAACAACAATTTAGATCTGTTGATGTATTAATGATAGATGATATACAATTTATTGCTGGAAAGGATTCTACTCAAGAAGAATTTTTTCATACTTTCAATACTCTAGTCGATCATAATCATCAGGTAATTATATCAGCTGATAGATCGCCCGTTGATTTGGATGGAATTGAAGAAAGAATTCGATCTCGTTTGGGCTGGGGATTGGTGGCAGATATTCATCCTTCGGATTATGAGTTAAGATTGGGTATTTTGCAATCTAAGGCAGAATCCCATATAACAGAAAATCCTGAAATTATAATTCCTGATAATCTTCTAGAATTTTTAGCACAAAGAATTGACTCAAATATTAGGGTTTTAGAAGGGGCTTTAAATAGAGTTATCGCTTACTCTTCTTTTGCAAATAGACCATTGAGTATTGATATGGCGAAGGAGGTTTTAAAAGACCTTATCAGGGCATCTCAAAGAAAAATTACAATTGATGATATTCAACGAAAAGTAGCAGATTATTATAATCTTAGGTTATCTGATTTACTATCTGCCAGAAGGTCACGAACAATTGCCAGACCAAGACAAATTGCTATGTATTTATCCAAAATTTTAACTACTCGTTCTTTACCTGAAATAGGTAGAAAATTTGGCGGGAGGGATCATACTACCGTTATTCACGCAGTAAAAAAAGTTGAAGATTTAAGGGTGAGTGATGTAGCAATTGATGAAGAAGTTGAGGTTCTACGCCGCTCCCTCGAAAATTGATTCTTAAGTGATTTTTCTCAGTTTTCTGCTATAATTTAGAAGTGATTCGTGAATTAATTTGGTTTAATCACTATAATAATAAGGAGTATTGAATTTATGAGGATATCAATTGAAAGAGATATTCTTCTTAAGAGTCTTAGCCATATACAAAGTGTAGTAGAAAGAAGGAATACTATTCCAATTTTATCTAATGTTAAAATTATCGCTGATGATAATGGGATAACTTTAACCGCTACGGATCTAGACTTAGAAATTATAGAAAAACTTGAAAAAGCAAATACTTTAGAAGGTGGCATGATAACAACCTCTGCCCATACACTTTACGATATTGTAAGAAAATTACCCGAAAGCTCTTCTATCGATATTTCAACTAAAGAAAATGAAAAATTAGAATTTTCATGTGGGCAATCTAATTTTGAATTATCTACCTTACCTATCGAAGACTTTCCTGAGATGTCTGCAAGTGAAATGACCTGTAATTTTATGATAGATTCAGAAGACCTAGCAAATATGATTGATAAATCTAAGTTTGCAATTTCAACTGAAGAAACAAGATATTATTTAAATGGTATTTTTTTTCATGCCATTAACGGCGAATTAAGAAGTGTAGCTACTGATGGGCACAGATTAGCCTGCATTAAATCTAAACTGCCTTCAGGCGCAGATGATATACCAAGTATAATAATTCCGAGGAAGACAATTGGTGAAGTGAGAAAGCTAATTGAAGATATTGAAGGAAATGTAAATTTATTTGTTTCTGATACAAAAATAAGATTTGAAGTAACAAATATTTCTTTAACTTCTAAGCTAATAGATGGAACTTTTCCTGATTATGAAAGAGTAATACCTAAGACAAATTCTAAGATTATGGAAGTTAAAACAAAAGATTTTTCCTCTTCAATTGACAGAGTTGCAACAATTTCGTCCGATAAATCTAAAGCAGTAAAATTTGTTTTGGAAAATAATTCTTTAACCTTAACTGTTACCAACCCAGATGCAGGAATAGCAGTAGAAAAAGTTGATGTTACATATGAATCTGATGATTTAGAGGTTGGATTTAATGCAAGATATTTACTTGATGTTGCTAGTCAAATTGATGGGGATACGATGACTTTTAATTTAGAAGATCCAGGAGCTCCAGCATTGATAAAAGATTCAGCTCATGAGCATACAACATATGTATTAATGCCAATGAGAGTATAATAAAGGTCTTTTTAAGAGTGTCTCAAGATATAAATATAGAAATCACAAAAAAAGATAAATCCTGCGACCAAATAAAGTCTATTAAAATTATTAATTTTCGTTCTTATGAGAATTTCGGTTTAGAGTTTTCTGGAAAACCTGTTGGCATAATTGGAGATAATGGAATTGGGAAAACAAATATTTTAGAGGCTATTTCACTGTTTTCGCCAGGTAGAGGCATGAGAAATGCTAGTTTTTCAGAAATGATAAAAGATAATAATTCTAAACCTTGGGGGATAAGCGCAGAAGTTTTATCAGATAAGAAAAAATATAAGATATCATCAGGAATTAAAGAACAATTAAGGGGTAGGGATATTAAAGTTAATGAAAAAAAAATTTCAGGCTCTAGCGTGTTGCCAAAAATTATTCTTGTTTCTTGGTTAACTCCATCTATGGATCGAATATTTAATGAAACACCCTCTTATAGAAGAAAATTTATTGATCGCTTATGCGCTATCTATGAAAAGGATCATACTAAAAATCTTAAAATATATGAGAAACTAATGAGAGAAAGAAATTTATCTTTTAAAAATGAAAGAACTGATGATGTATGGTTAAATGCTATCGAATATCAAATGGCAAATGTCTCTATAATAATAGCTGAAACACGATTAAAATTTATAAGCAGTCTTAATAAAATACTAGGATCTAACCTTCATAGTGTTTGGCCAAAAGCACATTTAGAGCTTTCTGGTCTTGTTGAGGGCCTAGTTTCTTCATGGAATGAAGAAAAAGCAAAAAGTATTCTTTGTGCGAAATTGAACGATAATAGAGAGAAAGATTTTTTTTCAAAAAGAACCAATGATGGTGTTCATAGAAGTGATTTAATCGTTTTTGAAAGAAATAAAAAAATTGAAGCAAAGAAATGTTCTACTGGTGAACAAAAATCTCTATTAATGGGAATTATATTGTCACATCTAGAGTTGGTATCTAATTTCACCAACAGATATCCAGTTTTATTATTAGATGAGGTGTTGGCACATTTTGATAAAATTAGAAGACAATCATTTTTTGAACAAATCCATAATATTGGTTCACAAATTATTATGACAGGAACAGATATTTCAATTTTTGAAAAATTAGAAGATTTAGAAATTATTAATATGAACGAAATAAAATAAGAAAATTTAAAAGGTAATATTATGGCAAATAAATCACCAAAGAAACAACCTAAGAAAAAGCCCAAAAAGCAGGACGATTACGGCGCAGAGTCAATAAAGGTTTTAAAGGGCCTTGAGGCAGTAAGGAAGCGTCCGGGTATGTATATAGGCGATACTGATGACGGGTCTGGCTTACATCACATGGTTTATGAAGTTGTTGATAATTCTGTAGATGAAGCTTTAGCGGGGCACTGTACAAAAATTTCAGTTATATTGAATGCAGACGAATCTGTAACAGTCAAAGATGATGGAAGAGGTATTCCAACAGAAATTCATAAAGATGAAGGTGTATCTGCTGCGGAAGTTATTATGACACAATTACACGCAGGTGGTAAATTTGACCAGAATTCATACAAGGTTTCCGGCGGTTTACACGGTGTTGGAGTATCGGTTGTTAATGCATTATCTCAAAAACTAGATCTAACAATTAAAAGGGATGGGAAAGAACATTTTATGTCTTTCACGAATGGTGAAACAGTCAAACCGCTTAAAGTAAAAAAAGATTGCAAAAGTGAAACAGGTACAGAACTTACCTTTTATCCGTCTAAATCGGTTTTTACTATGACCGAGTTCAACAGAAGGACTCTTGAAACAAGATTAAGGGAGTTAGCTTTTTTAAATTCAGGAATATCAATTCATTTAGAAGATAAAAGAAAAGATGAACCGTGGGAGAAAATAATGTCCTACGAGGGTGGATTGGAAGAGTTTGTTAAGCATATAGACCAAACAAGAAAACCAATGATGGAAATTCCTATTAGTTTTTCAGGAAAAAAGGATGATATTGAAGTAAATATCTCTATGTGGTGGAACGATAGTTATTATGAAACAGTTAATTGTTTTACCAATAATATTCCTCAAAAAGATGGAGGAACACATTTAGCAGGCCTTAGATCTGCTCTTACTAGAGTAGTTAATTCATACTCGCAAGAATCAGGTTTAGCTAAAAAAGAAAATGTTCAATTAGTTGGTGAAGATATTAGAGAAGGTTTAACTTGTATTTTGTCAATTAAAGTTGCTGATCCGAAATTTTCAAGCCAAACGAAAGACAAATTGGTATCTTCTGAAGTAAGACCAGTTGTTGAAAGCCTTATTAATGATCTTTTATCTAATTGGTTTGAAGAACATCCAAATGAAGCAAAAATTATAGTTGGGAAAGTTGTCGAAGCTGCCGCTGCTAGGGAAGCGGCAAGGAAAGCACGGGATCTTACTCGCAGAAAAGGAGCTTTAGATATTTCATCATTACCCGGTAAGCTTGCTGACTGCCAAGAAAAGGATCCAGAAAAGTGTGAAATATTTATAGTTGAGGGTGAATCGGCAGGAGGATCTGCCAAACAAGGTAGAGATAGATCTACTCAAGCAATTCTTCCATTAAAGGGTAAAATTATTAATTGTGAAAAAGCTAGATTATCAAAAGTCTTATCTTCTAATGAAATAGCTACATTAATAACAGCACTTGGAGGAGGAATTGGTAATTCTATTAATGAAGATGATGAAGATGATGAAAGTTTCAAAACTGAAAAATTACGCTATAAAAAGGTAATTATAATGACTGATGCTGATGTCGATGGCGCACATATCAAAACTCTACTCTTAACTTTTTTTTATAGACAAATGAGACCGTTAATAACAGATGGATGTTTATATATTGCGCAACCACCTCTTTACAAAGCAAAGAAAGGAAATTCAGAAACTTATTTAAAAGATGATGATGATCTGGATAATTATCTTATAAATTCAGGAATTAATGATTCTTCAGTAATTTTAAATAATGGAGAGGTTATAGCGTCTAATGACTTACTTGATTTAGTAACTAAGAGTAGGCAATTTAAAAAATTGATAAATGCTCTGCCTAATAAATATGATCAAAGTCTTGTGGAGACTGTTTGTATAAGTGGAGCTTTTAAACAACCAATAAAAATTTCCGATAAAATGTTAGAAGAAATATCTAAAAGATTAACAAAAAAATTTAATGACTTAGATGCTGATTGGGATTCAAAATATGATAATGAGAACGGGCTTCTTGTTTCAAGAAAGGTTAGAGGTGTTAGTGAGAATATGTCTATAGGAAGAGGATTATTTGATTCTTCAGATTCAAGGAGATTAGAAAAATTATCAAAAGAAATTAATCAATTTTTTCCTTTTGCCAATCATGAATCTTCAAATATTTTTGAAAGAGAAGGAAGAAGTTATGTAATTAATGGTCCAATAGATTTAATTGAATCAATATTTATTGAAGGAAGAAAAGGTTTACAAATTCAGCGTTATAAAGGTTTGGGAGAAATGAATGCTGAGCAATTATGGGATACTACTTTAGATCCAGATTCTAGAAGACTTTTGCGTGTTAAGATTGATTCTGGGGTAGATAATAGCGGGATTTTTGCTGACCTTATGGGCGACGAAGTTATTAAAAGAAGAGAATTTATTCAAGATAGTATCGAGTCTGGGGATTTGGTAGCAAATTTAGATATTTAATTAAAATCTAAGCTAGGTACTATTTTAGCTAACTTATCAATTATTTCTTCAGCGGGAGTGTTGGGTTTAATGAAGTCGATAAAATCTGTGTTTTTGTTTGCAATAAATATTATATCAAGATGATTTACAGTGTAATTATCAGGCATATCAAAATTTTCTTGTTTCTTGTAATAAACTTTCCAGTCAGATGTTACTTTTTCAATATCTGAGGAAGAACCTGTTAAACCAATGATTTTTTCATGAAATGCAGAAACATAATTTGAAAGAACTTCTTCATTATCTCTTTCAGGATCAACTGTGATAAATAATGGAGTTATTATATTATCAACATTGTTAGCCTTAAGAAGGTCCAATACATTTGCCATATTTAACAAAGTTATTGGACACACATCAGGACAAAAAGTGAATCCAAAATATATTAATTTAATTTTTTCATCTTCTTCTGAGTTATAAATTTTACCATCATGTGTTTTAAGGTTGAAGTGGCCCCCAGGTATACCATCTTGATTTTCCACTTGCGTCACTACTTGATTCTGATGATAATTTCGGTTTGAAGAAATGAAAAATGTACCAAACCCATATAATATTAAAGAAGCCAATCCGGCAGTTAACAAAATTAAAAGATATTTCTGAAACATGTTTATAGGTGTATAATAAGACTTATTAAAAATCTATAAAATAAACTGGTCTTAAAGAGTTGAACAAAAGGTAAATATGAAACTATATTTTAAATTAATTTTTTTGATTTTTTTATTAGGCTTTCAACCCTTTAATAAAGTTAGTGCTCAATATGGAAATAGTTTAAATAATAGTCCTTTTAAAGAAGGGGCCCTTGTTACAGCCGTTAAAACCGGGAGATTGCAGGATTTAGTAGCTGCCCTTAATTCGGGCGCATCAATTAATGAGAAAGATTTTGATGAAGTACCAGCATTATTGTTAGCTATAGAAAGGTCTAGAGTGGACATGGCACTATATTTATTAAAACAGGGGGCAAGAGTTAATATAAAAGATCAAGATAATAGAACGGCCCTATCTTTAGCTGTCTTTAGAGATGATCCCAATTTAATCAAGACATTAATTAGCTATGGGGGAGATCCAAATAAACTAGGACCAAATAGACAAACTCCATTAATTATTGCTTCTAGAGAAGGAAAATTTAACTCAGTAAAGGCGTTATTAGATGGTGGAGCATATCCTGATGATACTGATTTAACTGGCAGGACTGCGTTAGATTGGGCAAAGATCAAAAGATTTAAAAGGATTGAAGACCTTTTGATAGAGAATGGGGCTTATAGCAATTAACACTAATTTATGGTGATTGAATGGACTTATTATGTAAGAAAAGTGCTTCAGATTTAGCAAATTTGATTAGTAAAAAAGAAGTATCAAGCAAAGAGGTCGTTGAAGCTCATTTAAATAGAATTTCTGAAGTAAATCCTCATATAAATGCAATAACTATTATCTTAAAAGAATCTTCTTTAGAAGCAGCTAATGCAGCTGATAATGCGTCAGATGAAGATCGTGAGAGACTATTCCATGGCGTTCCGTTCACTGTAAAAGAAAATATAGATCTAATAGGAACTCCAACAACTCAAGGACTGCCAATTTTAGCTGAGGCTATGCCACCTAATAACGCTCCAATTGTTGATAGAATGATTAAAGCTGGCGCAATTCCAATTGCTCGAACAAATTTACCAGAATTGGGCTTACGACTAGATACAGATAATCCATTGCGCGGAAGAACTAAAAACCCCTGGAATCCAAATTTGACTCCTGGTGGTTCAAGTGGTGGAGAAGCTGCCGCACTTGCCACTGGTATGACACCCTTTGGTTTAGGAAATGATATTGGAGGTTCGGTTCGTAATCCTGCTTATTGTTGCGGTGTCGCTTCATTAAAACCATCTATTGGTAGAATTCCATTTGCGTCTTCAATAGAACCAAAGGATATTGGTGTTTCTCGGTCATTTGTATCTGATGGACCAATGGCCAGATCAGTTAGTGATCTTAAAACGGGATTATCTATATTATCAGGAAGACATATATCTGATCCTGATTCTGTTGATATACCTTTATCAGGGCCTTTACCGGAAAAATTTAAAGCAGCAATAGTAAAAAATATACCTGGCTTTGATATTCCAAAAGCAACTGAAATAGAATTAGAAAGGGCTAAGGAAATATTGTCTGATAAAGGATGGATCGTAGAAGAGGTAGAAGCACCCGAACTCGAAAGAGTTTTTGAAATTTGGGCAAGTATCTTAAGCCCAGGGATATTTCAGGTGGTCCCACCAGAAGTCTTTAAAAAGGAAACAGCAGATTATTTAGAACGCGCAGGAGAACAATTTGTAGATAATATTGTGCCTTTAGAAGAAGCTTTGATTGAAAGACAAAGACTAAGGAGATTGTGGTCAGAGTTTTTAACTGAATATTCGGTATGTATAGGACCCACATGGACAAACCTTCCATGGCCTATTGATACAGATCTTGATCCAGATACTGGTATAGATACATTAAAAAAGAGCTTTGCTTTTATAGTGCCGGGAAATTGCCTAGGGTTTCCTTCTATAGCTTTACCAACTGGTGTATCTGATGGGTTACCAACAGGAATACAAATTTATTCAGAATTATATAGGGAAGATCTTTGTTTCTTAGCTGCTGAAATAATTGAGAAGGAATCTACTTGCCCTACACCAATAGATCCGATTGTATAATAAAATTATTTATTCTGCTGCAATACTTCTTTTAGGGTTTTTGAAGTTAATTTCTTTAAGATATTCTAAACCTTCATCAGCAATATCATCTCCAACCATTCTATCACCCTCAGCATTGAGCTCATCTAAATTTACATAAACGGAGTAAAAATCTTTTGTTCTATCAGTAATAATACCAGCTTTTAAAAGAGTTTTAACAAGAACCCTAAATATATTAGTAGAATCACTCATTGCTTCTCTACGAGTATCATCAGAAATTATTTCATGCAATTCATTGAGAACTTGTTTCCAATCCAAACCAAATTGTTCATATATGATTTTCTTTTGTTCAGGATTTACAAGATTAAACAAAAGAATTTGAAAACAATTTGCTGCCCAGTCTTCGATTATATTTTGTTCTTTTTCATCAAGTTTAGGAATTGTTTTGTCGGCCCAAATTTTTCCAAATTTATGATGAAATGCTTCATCGGTCATTACCAGCTGCATTAATTTAACTAAAACAGGGTCATGAGAATGTTGATAAATTGTAGCAAATGCGCCCATAGCTAATCCTTCAACCAATATCTGCATTCCGACAATTTTTTTATAAACTTCAGGTGCATTAACTAATTCAGTCAAAAGATCACCCAATGTCTGGCCCACAGGAAGAGGTTTGCCCCATCGTGATTTAATATATTTAGCAAAACCAGTTACATGTCTGGCTTCCTCACGTGTTTGATTTGCTGCATATTCTTGGGCACCCTGATCTTTTAAAATATGGCAAAGACTTGCAGATAAATTAAGAGCGCCTTGCTCACCATGTAAAATAGAAGACATCTGCCATCTTACACTTTCGTTTGCTAATTTTATTTTAGATTTTTTATCTAATTTCATAACAGAAGGGCATTGAATTTCAGGTAAAAATTCTTCGGGCATTAGAAGCTTATTTTCAATATCAAATTTTTCAGAAAAATCGATATATTTTGCATCTAAGGGGTCCCAAAAATGATCATGCGTTGCTGAAATAATTTTATCAAAATCTTCTGATCTATCTCCATAACGATCAACTTCCATCATAGAAGCAAAATCATCAGGAGCTACTGCTTCGTAAGCACCATTTTTTGTTATTTGTTCAAATTTAGTCAATCTTCTCACCATTAACCATAAATATTTATTTTAAATCATTGTTAAAATAAATAATAAATTAATTCAAGTAATTATAAATTATAGATAATTTAACACACCTTCAATTATACAAGCAAAAAGTAATAGCCCCAATTGAACAAAGGAAGCAAAAAAATTAGACATTGCATTTTTCTGTGTTGTATCTATTACTAAAACGATACTTTTCCATAGAAAATATATGCCACCAATAAGGACTAGAGTTAAATATATTTTTCCCATAGTAAATAACAAAGGAACAAAAGATATTATAACCAATAATATTGTTTGAGACAAAATAACATAGGAAGAACTTTTTGCCCCTATTAAATTTGGTAGCATTGGTATATTAGCTTTAGAATAATCTTCTTCAATTGCTATTGCTAAACTCCAAAAGTGAGGAGGGGTCCATAGAAATAGAATCAAAGAAAGCATTATTGCAGGAATAGATAAAATCGGGCTCACTGAAGCCGAACCAGCTAAAACAGCAAAACTCCCTGCAAGGCCGCCAATTACTATATTATAGATACTCGATCTTTTGAGTAAAATTGTATAAACATAACCATAGAAAAAGGCACCGAGTAATAAATAAGTTGCTGTGGCGATATTTAGATAATACCCAGCAATTAATAATGATAAAGCCAATTGTGTAAAAAAGACAAATAACCACCCTTTACTTTTTTTAAAAAAACCTGTGGCAAATGGTCGCTGAGATGTCCTGGGCATCAATATATCCAAATCTTTTTCATAATATTGGTTAAATGCACTAATGCTTGCAGAAGAAATAAAAGTACAAATGAGTAAGATTATAAATTCATTTAAAGTAAAAGAACTATTGTAGGGCATTATAAAAACGCCAGAAACAGCACATAATGTTATTGTTAAGCTTATTCTAACCTTAAAAAGTTCAATTAGTTTTTTGAAAAATAACAACATAATCTTTTACTTAAATAATCCTTTATAAAATCGACGATAAATTAATATATTACTAAGTAATCTTCCGCAATGTCTTATCTTGACTTTAAAGTTACTATAAGTACTTTTGTGCATAATTAGTATATTCAGGTTTTCTTTTGCAGATAAATAAGAATATATAATTAGTTTAAAAGGAGTCCTTTTCAATGATTGCTTTTGTCATGTTTCTTGTTGTACTTGGTTCTATAGTATTTCACTTAGTTAGTCCTTGGTGGTGGACACCAATAGCTTCAAATTGGGGCGGAATAGATTTCACTATACAATTAACTTTTGCAATAACCGGATTTGTCTTTGCTGCGGTATTAGGTTTTATGATTTATTGCATAGTCAAATTCAGAAAAAAACCTGGAAGTAGAGGAGAATACCAACCTGAAAACAAAAAAACTGAATGGACACTTACTATACTAACCACAATAGGTGTTATAGCTCTTTTAGCCCCAGGATTGGTAGTATGGGATGAATATGTCAATCCTCCAGATAATGTTGTTCCAGTCGAAGTTATGGCACAACAATGGTATTGGAGTTTTAGACTTCCTGGTGAGGATGGAATATTAGGAACAAGTGATGCTCGAAACATAAATGATGAAAATCCTTTTGGGTTAAATCCTAATGATCCTAACGGTCAAGACGACATTTTAATCCAAGGTGATGATCTTCACCTTCTCATTGATCAACCTGTTAAGGTTTTATTAAGATCGATAGATGTTCTTCATAATTTTTATGTACCACAATTCAGAGGCAAGATGGATATGGTACCAGGAATGATAACTTATTATTGGTTTACTCCTACGAAATCTGGAGAATATGAAATATTATGTGCAGAGCTTTGTGGAGTAGGACATCATGCAATGCGTGGATTTGTTTCGGTTGATGATGAGGTATCTTATAATGAGTGGTTGTCTGATCAAATTACATTCAAAGATTCAGTTGAATCTATTGGTTTAAAGGTTAATAAATTTGCAGAAATTGAATATAAATAAGAGGTAATAAATGTCTGATGCTATAATTCCAGAAAGAGAAGTTGAAGAACAAGATTTGTACCATGCTAAAAGTTGGTGGACTGAAGTAGTTTTTTCTCAAGATGCTAAAATCATAGCCATCCAATATTTTTGTACTGCTACAGCTATAGCTCTCATTGGGCTGGTTCTCTCATGGTTTATGAGAATGCAAATTGGGTTTCCGGAACTTTCTATAATTAGTGAAGGAACTTATTACCAATTTATTACTATGCATGGAATGATTATGGTTGTTTATTTCCTAACCGCTCTTTTTCTTGGTGGGTTTGGAAATTATTTAATCCCTTTAATGGTGGGCGCGAGAGATATGGTTTTCCCCTATCTTAATATGGTTAGTTATTGGACCTTCTTATTGGCATGCATAATACTTGTAGCTAGCTTTTTTACTCCAGGTGGTCCAACAGGTGCAGGTTGGACATTATATCCGCCTCAAGCGATTCTTGGAGGCACACCTGGCCAAGAAAGTGGGATAATCCTAATGTTAGTTTCTCTCGCAGTTTTTATAATTGGTTTCACAATGGGTGGATTAAATTATATTGTTACTGTTCTTCAAGCGAGAACAAGAGGTATGACCTTAATGAGGCTACCATTATCTGTATGGGGAATTTTTACAGCTACAGTTCTTGCTATGTTTGCCTTTCCAGCTTTGCTGGTAAGTGCAATTATGATGATTCTTGACAAGACATTAATGACAAGTTTTTTTATGCCTGCCCTAGTGGAGATGGGAGAACAACTTAGCTATGGTGGCGGAAGTCCAATTTTATTTCAGCATTTATTTTGGTTTTTTGGTCATCCCGAAGTTTATATTGTTGCTCTTCCTGCTTTTGGTATTGTTTCTGATGTCTTATCTGTTCACTCTAGAAAAAATATTTTTGGCTATCGTATGATGGTTTGGGCAATTGTTGCAATTGGAGCTCTTAGCTTTATTGTTTGGGCCCATCATATGTATGTAAGTGGAATGCACCCTTATTTTGGATTTTTCTTTGCAACAACAACATTAATTATTGCAGTACCTACCGCTATTAAAGTTTACAATTGGATTCTTACCCTGTGGAAAGGAAATATAACGCTTACTGTACCAATGTTATTTTGTATTTCTTTTATCATTACTTTCTTGAACGGTGGACTTACAGGGTTATTTCTTGGAAATGTTATAGTTGATGTTCCTTTGTCCGACACTTATTTTGTTGTGGCACACTTTCACATGGTGATGGGTATAGCGCCAGTACAAGTTGTTTTTGCAGCTATCTATCATTGGTATCCTTTAATGACAGGTCGTATGTATAATGAAACTTTAGGTAGGTTGCATTTTTGGTTTACCTTCCTTGGGTCATATTTAATTTATTTCCCTATGCATTATTTGGGCTTAATTGGGGTGCCAAGAAGATATTATGAAATGGGTCAAACTGAAGCCCTTTACACTCAATCTGCAGCTGATCTAAATGTTTTTATAACCTTAACAGCATTAATTACAGGTTTTGCTCAAATCTTTTTCTTTATTAATCTCTTCTGGAGTAAGAAATATGGGCCTGTAGCTGAAATGAATCCTTGGAAAGCTAATTCTCTTGAATGGAGAACACCCGATCAACCCCCAGGTCATGGAAATTTTGCAGCTGATTTACCCATTGTTTATCGTTGGCCATATGATTTTAATGTCCCTGGTGCCAAAGATGATTTTGTTCCTCAAGATGTTCCAAATTCAGATGTTGAATTAGCTGAAGGTTATGAAGGAACAGAGATAAAAGCGGAAAAAACATGAGTATATTTGATACCTTAGCTCAGAAACCATGGTTACCCTCTCAAGAAAAGAAGGATAATCTACATAATGGAAGGTCTTTTTCCTTTGATTCATCTCGTGTTGCCCTAATATGTTTTTTGGCATCGGTTACCTCACTTTTTAGCTTATTTTTTGTTGCTTATATTGGAAGGATGGCATATGGCGACTGGAGGGTTCTACCAGAACCTAGCATGCTTTGGTTCAATACAGGGGTCCTATTTCTAAGTAGTGTTTTATTTCAAAGAGCCAAGAATTTATCTACGGAATTAATTTTTGATCAAGCTAGATATTATTTAATTGGTGCAGGCTTATGTGCATTAATTTTTATAATAGGTCAAATTTTAGTTTGGAATTCACTAATAGCTTATGGATATTTTGTTGATTCAAATCCTTCTTTTGCATTTTTCTATATGCTTACTGGTCTGCATATATTTCATTTGTTGGGAGGCTTAGTTGTATGGACTTGGTCTGTTGTACAGATTTTTAAGAAAGATATCTCTTATACTAATCTTAAATCAACAATAAGTTCTACAGCTGTTTATTGGCATTATTTGTTTGTGGTTTGGTTAGCATTATTTGGCCTTTTGTCAGCTACATAATTAATTAATCAGGAGTAATTATTAAATGAACGAACCTTCAACAACTTCAATAAAACCGTTACCTGATGGTATGAAGGGTTTGACACATGACTGGGCCTCAGATCAAAGGGCTTTCAAAGGTGTTCCTTGGGGTAAAGCGATGATGTGGATTTTCCTTTTAAGTGATACATTTATCTTTAGCTGTTTTTTAATTGGTTATATGACAGCTCGTTGGTCTACCACAGTTCCTTGGCCAAATCCTAGTGAAGTTTTCGCTCTAACTGTAGGAGGTGTAAGCGTACCTCTTTTACTTATAGCGATAATGACTTTTATATTGATTACAAGTAGTGGGACAATGGCTATGGCTGTTAGAAGTGGTTATCAAAAAAAGAGAAAACAGACAGCTATATTATTATTGATTACAGCAATTTTAGGAGCTTCTTTTGTTGGAATGCAGGCTTTTGAGTGGACTAAGCTTATTATGGAGGGCGTAAGACCATGGGAGAATCCATTTGGTGCGCCCCAATTTGGCTCTGTGTTTTTTATGGTCACAGGTTTTCATGGTTTTCATGTCTCCATAGGAGTTTTATTCTTATTTATAAATGTAAGAAAAGTATGGCGAGGTGATTATGATACGGGAAAAAGAGGATTTTTTACTTGGCAAAAAGGTCGTTATGAAATTGTTGAAACATTAGGTCTTTATTGGCATTTTGTTGATTTGGTTTGGGTCTTTATTTTTGCATTTTTCTATCTTTGGT
>CAXFAF010000011.1:0-41379 GCA_964001285.1 uncultured bacterium
ACTGATGAACGGCTGCTAAGCCACCTAAAATAGCCCAATCACCAACCTCTACATGCCCACCTAGAGTTGCATTATTTGCAAAAACGCAGTTACTACCCACTTTACAATCATGAGCAATATGAGCGCCAACCATAAATAAATTATTATCACCTATTTTTGTTGCCATTCCACCATCTTTAGTGCCAAAATGCATTGTTACATGTTCTCTAATATTATTATTCTCACCTATTTCAAGTGATCCATTTTCACCATCATACTTCATATCTTGTGGTTCAGAGCCGATCACCGCAAAAGGCCATATTTTGGTTGAATCGCCTATATAAGTTTTTCCTGAAATTGATACATGTGACAAAATCGTTACATTATCAGCAATAGTAACTTCTTTATCAATTTTGCAATAAGGTCCTATAGAAACATTTTCTCCAATTTTCGCAGAAGAGCTAACGATTGATGTTTCATGAATTTTATTCATTATTATCACCATCTAATCTTACAACCATAGCAGCAAAACTAGATTCACAAGCCAAGTCATCCTTTACAAATGATTTGCCATAAAATTGCCAAATATCGCCTCTACTTTTTTCTTTTACTACCTCTATTTTTATCTGATCGCCAGGTGTTATCGGTTTTCTAAATCTTGCCTTATCAATCTTCATAAGGAAAACGGAAAGATTATCCGATCTGCTATCTTCATTTTCTAAAACTACTAAGCAGCTAGCGGCCTGTGCCATTGCCTCAATTATCATTACACCAGGCATTATTGGCCTATCAGGAAAATGACCCTGAAAAAAAGGCTCATTAATTGTAACATTCTTAATTGCTATAAGCTTTTCAGAATCATATTCTACAATCCTATCTACAAGTAAAAAAGGATACCTGTGCGGTATTAAATTCATAACCTCTTGGGCTTTTTTTAATGGATCATTAATGCTCATTGTTTATTTTATTTCCTTAATAACTTTTTAAATGCAATCAATTCTTTTTTCCATGTATCCAAATTTCTTGCTGGCCAACCAGCCCATTTTTGTCCTGGAGGTAAATCTTTTGTTACCCCTGTTTTAGCTGCAATTTGAGACCCTTTGCCTATAGTTAAATGGCCGGTAGCACCTGACTTGGCGCCCATAACAACAAAATCTTCAAGAATTGTAGAGCCAGCTAAACCAACCATACCAGTAAGAATACAATTTTTCCCTATCTGACAATTATGACCAATATGAACCATATTATCGATTTTTGTTCCACTATCTACAATTGTATTCTCAGAAGTTCCTCTATCAATTGTACAGTTTGCGCCAATTTCAACATTATCTTTTATTTCTACAAGCCCTATTTGTGGAATTTTTTCATGTCCTGAAGCTGACATAGCAAAACCGAAGCCATCTTGACCAATACTTGTTCCATTATGAATTTTTACATTATCACTAATTAATGTATGGGTAATTGAAACATTAGCTCCAACATAACAATCTTTTCCAATTTGGACATTTGCTCCAATAACTGAATTAGAACCAATAAATGAATTATTACCAATTTTTACTCCATCCCCAATAACTGCTCCCTTTTCAATAATCACATTTTTTTCTAAGACCGCAGATTCAGAAATAGATGATGTGGAGTTATCTTTTAATCCTGATAAGTAACTTGTAGATAATTCTTTTGGGTAAAATTTTTGTGAAACTAATGCAAAACCAAAATAAGGATCTTCACAAATAATTAATGGTAATTTATCAGGCGCATAAATTTTATGATCTTCTTTTATAATACATGCACCCGCCGATGTTTTTATTAATTCGTCCTTAAAAGATAAATTAGAAAAAAAAGTAATATCTGATGATTTAGCAGTATTTAATGGAGATGTATCCTTTATTAATATATCCGAATTATCTGAAGAGTTTAAAATCCCTTCAATTAAATTAGATAATTCTTTTAATTTATAAGGCCCAGATTTTTGAAAAAATCTATTTTCACTCATAAGAACTAATTATTAATCTTGATCAACAGTTACATCAATCTTTGGTAATCTCCTGTTAAGCTTCTTTATGACTTCTGCAGATACATCAAGTTTTGGATCAGCAAATAAAAGTGTTTGCCTTTCAAGAAGCATCTTAGCTCCTTTTTCGTTAACAATTTCAGTCAAAATAGGACTGATTACTGAATCAATTGAATTCGAAGCCCTTTGAATTGCTTGTTGAATTTTTTGAAGCCTAACATTTAATTCATTTTGCTTCTCCTCAGCTTCTTTCCTAAGCTCATCAGCTCTTTCTTGAAAAACCTCAGGTGAAAGAAGAGTTCTTTCATCTTCTAACTTTTTCCCTTTTTCTTGCAGAGACTTCGTTATTTCATCTCTTAAATTAATTATCTCACTATTTAATTCTTCACTTTGCTCCCTCAGAGAAGATCCGGCCTTTGATTGCCCAACAATATATTGTAAATTAATGAACAGAATATCTTCTGCAGCTTCTAATTTTTCAGAATAACCAGTCAAAAGAATAGCTATTAAAACTATAACAAAGTATTTTTTCATAATCTCTCCTCCACAGTAATTAAGAGTTTTTAACATAACTGTAGAAGATGCTTAGATCAATCAATAAAAATTGACCAATAAAGATATGTTACAGCAAGTTACTTAATACCAATTAATGACTAAAACCTGGTACCACCACTAAATCTGAAGAATTTTGCATCATCATAATCTTCATCAACTATAGCTCTGCCAATATCAAATCTAATTGGTCCAAATGGAGAATTCCAATTTAGTGTAACACCAACAGTTGCTCTAAAAGTGGCATCATCGACAAATCTTGTGCATAAAGTTCCATATAATTCATTTAAACCTATGCTATCATTTCTACAGGCTTCATCCATCGAAGAATAATTTTGATTTAGTAAATTAGTTAAATTGTAAAAAGGACTGCTTATATCACCTAATAACTCTTGAGCACGATAAGTATTAAGAACTCTATCCTCATCATCGTTTTTACCTAATATACCAAAATCTGTAAAGAAAGCTGTTCTTAAACCAAATTCATCCGGCAGCCCTAATGGCACGGTAATTTCTAAGGTACCGATTGCAAAAAATTCTGCTCCTCTTGGTCTATCTGTGACAATCTCCTTAGGTCCTACACCAGCCCTATCAAAACCCCTAAATGTATTACCGCCTTTAAAAAATCTATCATTTATTCTTAAATCCTTACTTCCATAATTATATATGTATCCTGCGCTACCTCCCACATTTAAGACCCAATCTCTAGCTATTTCATAATAATATCGTCCACCAAGGTTCGTTCTAACATATTCCGAATCTCCAAGAAGCCCTGCAATATCCTGCCCTACAGAAAATGTCCATCCTCTGGTTGTATCGATAGGATCATCCCTGGTATCAATAACATAGCTATATCCTATTTCAGATTTGTCAGCGTTATAATCATCTGCTAAATTATAACCACTTTGGAAGAAATAACTGTCTATCTCTTCTTTAAGGTATCTATAAAATACTGATAAACTTGCATATTCTGCCATGGGCCATACAGCTCTTATAGAAGCACCGGATTGAGTAGATCTATATGAAGAATATCTTCTATAATCATTATCAATATGGAAAATATCAAATCCAGCCGTTAGTCTTCTACCTAAGAAATATGGTTGAGTAAATCCAATCTCAAATTGCTTTCTTCTTTCTGAAGTAGAAATATTTAATCTAACAGATTGCCCTCTTCCTAATAAATTTCTCTCTGAAATGCCAATCTCCAAAAGTAAGCTCTCGGCAGAAGAGAAGCCTGCACCAAGAGATAGCTCACCTGTTGGTTGTTCTTCAACTTCAAAATCAACAATCATTCTATCTTCTTGCGTACCTGGCCTAATTGTAGTTTCAACTTCTCTAAAAAATCCAAGAGATTTAATCTTTGTTTCTGATCTATCTATTAAAACTTTGTTATAAGCGTCACCCTCAGATACTCTTAATTCTCTTCTAATAACTTCATCTCGAGTTCTAGTATTTTCGTTAATATTAATTTTTTCAATGTAAACTCTTGGGCCTTCTTCAATAATATATGTAATATCTACAATACCTTCATTCCTTTTTCTTCTTACTCTTGGTCTCACTTCTGCAGAAGCATAACCCTCTTCACCAACAGCAAGAGTTAATGCATCAACGGTCATATCAATATCTGTTGCTTTGTATTGATTTCCTTTTCTATGTTCTATTAGATACAAAAGATCATCGGTATTCATATTCTCAAGCGAGCTTTCTATGAAAGAATCTCCAAATTCATATATCTGCCCCTCATCAAGAACGAATGTTATTACAAAGTTTTTTCCATCTTTTGTAAGTTCAGCTACAGCAGATACAACTTGAAAATCAGCAAAACCTTCATCAAGATAAAATTTTCTAATTTGCTCTCTATCATAAGCCATTTTGTCAGGATCATATGAATCATCAGAAGAGAAAAACCTCCACCATTTAGATTCCTTAGTAACTAATTGACTTTTTAATTTTCTATCTCGGAAATTTCTATTTCCCAAGAAATTAATTGATGAGACACCCGTTGTTGGGCCTTCAGTTATCTCAAAAATTAAATCTATCCTATTTTGAGGTTGTCTAATAACTTTTGGCTCAATAAATGCTGAAAACCTACCAGACCTTCTATATAGCTCAATTAACCTTTGTACATCTGCTTGTACCTTGGACCTGGTGTAAACAGATCTTGGGGCTAACTCTATTTCTTCTTCAAACTTATCATCCTTTAAAGCCTTGTTACCTTCAAAATCTATTCTATTAATTATTGGGTTCTCAATAACAAAAACGATTAAGCCTGAATTCTCATATCTTATTGCAACATCAGCAAATAGACCTGTATTAAAAAGAATCTTTAGCGATCTATCAACTTCAGCATCATCATAAAAATCCCCTGGCTTTACCGTCATGTAAGAACGAATAGTGTCTGCCTCAATCCTTTGTGATCCTCTCACTTCAATAAACATTATTCTTTCATATATTTGTGATGTTTGATTTTCTTGGACTACGCCTTGATCTTGACTAAATAAATGTGAAGAAAAAAGGGTAATTATAAATACAGCCTTTATAAATACCGATAGATTGTATTTAAGCATAATCATCCTTTTTGTTTATATTCTATAAACGACTTATATCAAGAAATGTAACAAATATCATTAATGCAATTAATAAGCTCATTCCTATTTGCATCCCTATTTCTTGAGTCTTTTGACTTAAAGGTTTTCCTCTTAAAACTTCAAAAGAGTAATAAAGAAGATGACCGCCGTCTAAAACAGGTATAGGGAGAAGGTTTATAATCCCTAAATTTACTGAAATTGCAGCTATTAAAGCTAAAAGAGGAATTATCCCGTAATTTGATATTTCACCGGATATTTGAACAATTTTGATAGGCCCGCCCATTTGATCAATAGATTCTCGTCCAGAGATAAGATTACCCAAATATACTAATATTTTTGAAGATAGGTTGTAGGTCTCTTTAGTCCCTCTAAAAAAAGATTCAAAAAATCCATACCTTATCAATTCCATATGATTTGGGTTTTGACTTCCCATTACTCCAATTCTTGCGCTTGAATATTCACTCCCAAATCTGTCTTTAGCAACCACCACTTCAGGCACAAGAGATATATTTATTTGGGAACCATCCCTAATTAAAGTTAAACTTAGCTCTTCATTAGAACTTTGCATTACATGATCTCTTAAATCATTAAATGAAAATATATCTTCTCCATTAACAGAAATAATTTCATCACCAGTTTTCAAACCAGAATTGTAAGCTGGAGATCCCTTCACTACATCCCCTATAAAAGGTTGGACTAAACTTTCGCCACGGAATAAGAAAATCATAGAAAAAATTAATATAGCTAAAATAAAGTTAAATAAAGGGCCCGCTGCAGTTGTAGCAATCTTTTTCCAAACAGATTTATTATGAAAATTTTGGTCATTTGCCTTATCATCATTAGAATGAGATTTCTTACCTGTTGGATCTTCATCTCCATAAAATTTAACATAACCCCCTATAGGAAGGATTGCTATTCTCCATAAAGTTCCTGATTTGTCACGCTTTCCCCAAATTTGTTTTCCCATTCCTATCGAAAAAGTCTCTACTCCTATTCCGCACCATTTTCCTATAGAATAGTGTCCCAACTCATGAATAAAAACGACAACTGTTATCAAAAATGCAAAAGCTAAAAAGTATTGTATAACAGTAGGAAAATACATAATTATGTTTTGTATAATATCCATTAAAATCTCTGCTTTATTAATTCCTCGGTTTTAATTCTCGCTACATTATCTAGATATAAAATATTATCAAGATTATCGTTATTATTTAAATCCATGTTTCCTAAAGATTTCGAAACATACTCTAAAGCTTCTTCAACTAAAACCAAAATATCTAGAAAATCAATTTTTTTATCAAGAAATGCTTTAACAGCAACTTCATTTGATGAATTCAATATTATCTTTGCATCCTCACTATTTTGCTTTAGTACTGACCTTACCAACCTTAAAGCATGAAATTTATCTTCATTTATATTTTCAAATGTTAGATTATTTAAAGATTCAATGTCTAGAACTTGCAAAGAATCTACATAATATTCAGGCCAATAAATTGCATATTTTATCGGATGCGTCATATCTGGTCGTCCAAATGCCCCTAATATAGTATTGTTTTTAAAAGAGACAACTCCATGGGCAATAGACTGCCTATGAATTAAGACCTTGATTTTATTTTCATCAATATTAAATAAATGTTTAGCTTCGATAATTTCTAATCCTTTATTCATTAATGTTGCTGAATCAACAGAAATCTTTTTCCCCATTTTCCAGTTAGGGTTTTGTATTGCGTCTTGAGTCTTAACATTTAATAATTGTTTTTTTGAAAAACCATAAAAAGGTCCTCCAGAGGCTGTTAAGTATATTTTTTCGACTTCATTATTATTATTTTCAAGTAACTGAAATATTGCACTATGCTCACTGTCCAAAGGTAAAATCTTAACATTGTTTTTTAAAGCTTCAGACATAATTAACGAACCCGCAGAGACAAAACATTCTTTATTAGCGATACAAATTTTTTTCGACCTTTTTATGGACTCTATCAGAGGCTTTAGGCCTGCTAAGCCAACGATTCCCGCAATTACAACATCACTTTTGACATGAGCACACTCAATTAAGCCATCACTTCCAAACACACATTTCGTTTTTTTATTCTTGACCCCGTCTTTAACTGTCTGAAGGTCTTTATTATTACTAAAACATATTATTTCTGGATTTAATTCATTGGCTAGCTTAATTAATTTACTAATATTAGTATAAGCAGTGAGTACTTTAACATTAAATTTTTCTGGATTATTTCTAATAATTTTTACGGTTGTAGAACCTACAGACCCAGTAGCCCCAAAAATAGATATTGAAAGCTTATTCATAACTCCTATCCTAAGATTAACTTAATAGGATTTTCTAAATTCCCAGATAAAATTGAAAGCGGTAATAAAAGGAAAAAAACTGACAAGATACTATCAGCCCGATCGAATAATCCGCCATGACCTGGTAAAAAACTCCCTGAATCCTTTAAATCTACTTTTCTTTTTAAAAATGAAAGAAGTAAATCTCCGGATATTGAAGAGAGAACTATAAGAAAACCAACAATTAAATAGCCAAAAATATTATAATTTGAAAATGAAATAGAAAGAATTGAAAACCAAAAAACTCCAAATATTAATGAAGCCGCAAAGCCAGAATAAGTTTTGTTGGGTGAAATTGTTTTAAATATCCTTGGGCCTGATAATAATTTTCCAAATATATATCCGCTAATATCGGAAATAATAATAGTTGAGAGAACAATTAGTATCCCGATTAATCCTTTTTCTGTACTCCTCATTAGCTCAATAATTGATATGCTTGCTAAAATATAAAAAAAACCAAAAGAGGACCAAAATGAAGATATACTGAAGAATGATGAAAAAGAGGATAATATTAAAATTCCAGATACTACAATTAATAAATCAATTGCATTATAACCTTCAGAATAAAACACTAAGATAAAAAATAAAATAGAAACAAAACCCCTTAATATCCAATGATTTCTTGAAATAATTCTCATCCACTCAAAAAATAAAACAACAGAAATTAATGAAAGGAATATTTTAAGATAGATACCCCCTAGATAAAGAGTCACAAAACAAACTGAGGCTAAAAATAATGCAGTAATTGATCTTATTTTTATGTCTGAAAACATTTATTTCAGCTCACTAATTATATTGCCAAATCTTCTGGAGCGATTCATGTAATCATTTATTGCTATGTCTAATTTGCTTTTATCATAATCAGGCCAAAGACAATTCTCAAAATAGACCTCAGCATAAGATAATTGCCAAAGTAAGAAATTAGATATTCTTTTTTCTGCACCAGTTCTAATTATCAAATCAGGATCTGGAACACCTGCTGTATAAAGATTGCTTTCAAAAATATCTTTATTAATATTTCTAGGATCCACATCACCTTTGGAAGCGGCAATAGCTATCCTTCTTGTGGTATTAACAATTTCATCTCTTCCGCTATAATTAAATGCTATTTGTAAATATAAGCCAGAATTATTAAGCGTTAATTCTTCTGCGCCCTTAATAAGTTTTAGTATATCTTTGGGTATACCAATTTTGCTACCAATGACTTTTATTCTAACATTGTTTTTATGTAAATTTGAAAGATCGTTAGAAATAAATTTTTTTAACAATAGCATTAGCCTTGAAGTTTCTTCTTCAGGTCTTTTCCAATTATCTATAGAAAAACTAAAAATTGTTAAGTAATCCAATTCAAGACTTTTTGTATCTTTTAATAATTTTCTTAAAGTTTTTAAGCCCTGAGTATGTCCTTCAAATCTTGGTAAACCTCTTAAGTTTGCCCATCTACCGTTTCCATCCATTATTATGGCTATATGAGAAATTTTCTTTTTTTTATCTTTTGATAATTGAGTTTCCATATAGATTATACTTGTCTTATCTCTGATTCTTTTTGAGATAAAATATCATCAATCCTTTTTATATAATCATCAGTTAATTCTTGTACTTCACCTTCTAAATCTTTTGCTCTATCTTTTCCGACTGATCCTTCTTTTTCAATTTTTTTTATTTCATCCATACCATCTCGTCGGACATTCCTAATAGATATTTTAGCTTGCTCAGCGTATTTTCCAGCAATTTTAGATAATTCTTCTCTTCTTTCTTCATTTAACTCAGGAATAGGAATTCTTATTAATTCACCATCAACTTGAGGATTTAATCCTAAACCAGATTCATGTATTGATTTTTCAACAGCAACAACAAGACCCTTATCCCAAACCTGGATAGATATCATTCTTGCTTCGGGAACAGAAATACTTCCAACCTGATCAAGTGGCATTTTTTGTCCATATGCGTCAACTAATATACCATCAACCATACTAGTAGAAGCTCTTCCAGTTCTCAATCCAGCAAGATCTCCATTAAAAGAACTTATAGCCCCATCCATTCTCTTGCTTAAATCATCTTTATTTATTTCATTCATTCTTTTATTCCTTAACGATAGAGCAATTACCCTTTCCTTTAATAATATTTAGAAAAGCATTATTTTCATTAATTGAAAAAACTATTATCGGTATATTGCTCTCTCTTGCAAGAGAAACAGCTGATGAATCTAGAACTCTTAAGTTCTTAGACAACACATCACTAAATGTTATTGATTGAAATTTTTTTGCATCCTTATGCTCTTTTGGGTCCTTATCATATATTCCATCAACCATCGTACCTTTAAAAATTGCTTCACAATCCATTTCACTTGCCCGCAAAGCAGCAGCGGTATCAGTTGTAAAATAAGGGTTTCCTGTTCCTGCGGCAAAAATGACAATTCTATTTTTTTCCATATGCCGTATAGCCCTTCTTCTTGTGTATGTCTCACAAACTTCGGTCATTGAAATAGCTGATTGAACTCTAGTTTGAACATTTAATCTTTCGAGTGAGTTTTGCATAGCAAGAGAGTTCATCACTGTTGCTAACATAC
This sequence comes from uncultured bacterium, assembly GCA_964001285.1. GTDB lineage: Bacteria > Pseudomonadota > Alphaproteobacteria > MED-G09 > MED-G09 > AG-430-B22. The sequence continues at coordinate 10,046 of CAXFAF010000011.1, forward strand.
CCATATAATCAGCGCTCGCCCTATCCATGCCAGCTGCTGCACCGGACAATCCTCGAAAAATGTTTCCTGCGCCTATAACTAAACAAATTTCAATGCCTAATTTACATACTTGAGCAATTTCTTTCGCAACTCTATCAACTGTAGAAACGTCTATCCCATAAGAACCAACACCCATTAAAGATTCTCCTGATATTTTAAGGAGAACTCTTTTAAAATTGGTTTTATTCATCTAAACCTCTTTTATTAATTATTGTTAAGATATAAGGGAGTCGACCTCATTTGCAAAATCTTCACTCTTTTTTTCAATTCCTTCGCCTAATCCCATTCTTATAAATTCTGATATAACTACTGGTTTATCTAGTGAATTAAGAATTTCTTCAATCTTACTTTCACCATCAACAACAAATGTTTGCTCCAAAAGAACACTTTCTTGATAAAACTTTTTCAACCGACCTTCCGTCATTTTTTCAATGATATCTTCTGGCTTTCCTGATGCTCTAGCTTCTTCAATTAAAATATTTTTCTCTCTATCTAATATATCACTTGGAATATCACCAATATTTATTGAAATAGGGTTTGTTGCAGCAATATGCATAGCAATTTTTTTTCCTAAATCACTTAATTGTAATTTATCTGCATCTGATTCAAGACTAACTAACACACCAATCTTTCCCATGCCATCAACTACTTGACTATGAATATAAGAAGATATAATTCCATTATCATTCGTAATTTTTTTCATTCTTCTTAAATTTATATTTTCTCCTATAGATGCGATCATTTCAGTTATGTATTCCTTAACTGATAAATCTTTATCAGAAATTTTTTTTGTCAATAGATCGTCTAAGCTATTACTTGAAGTAGCTAATTTTACTAATGTTTTTACAACTTCTTGGAAATCATCATTTCTAGCGACGAAATCTGTCTCCGAATTTACTTCAATTATTGCAGCCAAAGATTCATCTTTTTCTATGGCAATTAAGCCTTCTGAAGCTACTCTTCCTTCTTTTTTAGCAGCTTTAGCAATACCTTTTGTTCGAAGCCAGTCTATAGATGATTCAATATCACCATTATTCTCTAATAAAGCAGTTTTACAGTCCATCATACCAACGCCCGTTTTTTCTCTTAATTCTTTAACTAAATTGGCAGTAATTTCAGACATATAAAATCTCCTTTATATAAATTAAGTTAATCTTTTTTTTCTTCTTTAGATAAATCAATAGCAGCCTTAACCTCTTCACTTTGTTCTTCTTTTTCTATTTCTTTGGTTTTGCTCTCTTTAGATAATTTTTTATCTTTGCTTTCATTATCTGTATCTTTTGATTTTTTATTATTCTTGGCATTATTATCCACTTCTAATTTCTCTTCATCATTTGTTAATTCTTTTTTGAATTGTTTGGTTTGTACTGAAATACCATCTAAAGCAGCTTGAGAAATTAACTCACAATATAGTTTAATTGATTTAGCAGAATCATCATTTCCAGGAATTGGATAAGTAATTCCTTCTGGATTACTGTTTGTGTCTATTATGGCTGCAATGGGAATATTCAATTTCTGAGCTTCCTTGATTGCAATTTGTTCCCTAACTGTATCAATCACAAAAATCAAATCGGGCAATCTACCCATATCTTTAATTCCGCCTATAGACAATTCTAACTTATCTTTTTCTCTCGTAAGCTTAAGTAATTCTTTTTTTGTTAGCCCAGCACTTTCATCATCATCAAGAGTTTTTTGAATAGATTTAAGCCTTTCTATTGTGTTCGATATAGTCTTCCAATTAGTTAAAGTACCCCCTAACCATCTATGATTTATATAATATTGAGCACATTGAGTTGCGGTCTCAGAAATAATTTCTGAGGCCTGTCTTTTAGTTCCAACAAATAAGATTCTTCCTTCTGATTTTGTCACTTCGCTAACTGCAACCATTGCATTTCTTAGCATGTGAACTGTTTGTGAAAGATCAATAATATGGACATTATTATGCTCCCCATAAATATAATCTTTCATTTTAGGGTTCCATCTGTGAGTTTGATGCCCAAAGTGAACACCTGCCTCAAGCAGTTCTTTCATTGAAAATTCAGGTAATGCCAATTTATCCTCCTTTACCGGTTAAACCTCCACGAACATTTACCTAATGGCACCGGATTGCCTGGAAAAGCTATATTCGTGTGCGTAATGAAAGGGATATAATATCAATAATACAAAAACTGCAACTAAAAATTACATTTCTTCGATTTTTAAAACACCTTCAATTTCTTTTAAAGAAGACTTTATAGCCGGATTTATTTTAAAGTTTTCCCCTAATTTTAATTCAGTTTGATATACATCTTCTCCTTCGATTAAAACATGAATTAAAATTTCTGAATCACCTGTTAATTCAACCCTATCTTTTATCTGTAAAATTGTTTCAGTATTATTTACATAAACCTTTAAACCGCCAATATCCTTTTTCAATAAATCTTCTAAGGGATAAATATTTACAGCCAATAATCTTAAATTATTTTCATTTCTTTGGGTTTCAACCTCTACGACAATTGAAATACCAGGGATTAGTATGCTTCTTACTCTGAAAAGTAGCTCAGAAAAAATAGTAACCTCAAATTGGCTTTCCTCGTCAGTCAAACCAATAAAAGCAAAATTTCTACCTTTTTGCGATTTTCTTTCAGTAACATAAGAAATTGTACCCGCAATTTTATAATTAGTTGTGTTATTGTTTATATCCTTAAAGGATTTAATTTTTTGATCTTTAATCAGTTTTTTATACTCTGATAAAGGATGGCCAGTAAGATAGAATCCAATAGCTGAAAATTCTTTTTCTAATGTTTCAGAGGTTGTCCATTTATCGACCTCAGGAAGTGGTATATGATTGAAATTATTAAACTCTTCTTCAAATAAATAATCTTGCTTATTGAGGTTTTTTTCCATAGCTGCGTTAGAAATGCTTGATAAAATATTTATTGATTGGAAAACCTTATTCCTATTTTCTTCAACGGAATCAAAGGCCCCAGAAAAAGACAAGAACTCCAAATTCTTTTTAGATAAAATATTCGCATCAAGTCTTTGAGAGAAGTCATAAAGATCATGAAATTTTCCGTTCTTTATCACTTCATTATTTATGCTTATCATATCTTTCTGGCTAGTATTCTTAATAGCTCCTAAGCCATACCGGATGTCATTACCTTCAACATCAAAATCCATTTTTGATTTATTTATATCTGGAGGCAAAATATTTATTCCAAGCTTTTTTGCATCATTAACAAAAATACTTAATTTATCAGTATTATCTTTTTCTAGTGACATAGATGCTGTCAAAAAATATTCAGGATAATGCGTTTTTAAATATGCTGTTTGGTATGCAATTAGTGCATAGCCAGCTGCATGAGATTTATTAAAACCATATCCGGCAAATTCTGATACTTGTTCAAAAATATAATCAGCTTTTTTCTCTTCTATACCATTTTTTATTGCGCCAGTTATAAATCTTTCTTTCTGGGAATCCATTTCACTTTTTATTTTTTTCCCCATAGCCCTCCTCAAAATATCAGCCTCTCCTAATGAGTAATTAGATAAAATTTGGGCAGTTTGCATTACCTGTTCTTGATAAATAATTACTCCATAAGTCTCCTTAAGAATTGTTTCTAATCTTTCTTCCATATAATCAGGTTTATCTTCTCCTTTTTTGCAAGAAATATATTTTGGAATGTTGTCCATAGGTCCTGGTCTATAAAGGGCTACTAAAGCAATAATATCTTCAAAGCAATCAGGTTGCATATTTCTAAGGACATCTTGCATACCCGTGCTTTCAAGTTGGAATATTCCGATCGTATTCCCAGTTCCAAGCAAATTGTATGTTTGTTTATCATTAAGGGAAATTTTTGAAATATCTAGATCAATGTCTTTTTTTTCTTTCAACAAGCTAATTGTCTTATCAATAACTGTTAAAGTTTTTAATCCTAAAAAATCAAATTTAACTAAACCAGATGCCTCTGCCCATTTCATATTAAATTGAGTCACAGGCATTTCTGACCTTGGGTCACGATATAAAGGTATAATGTCTTGCAGAGGAACATCGCCAATTACCAATCCTGCGGCATGTGTAGATGCATTTCTATACAAACCCTCGAGCTCTAATCCTATTTCCAACATAGAGGCTATATCTTCGTCATTATCTCTTTCTTCCCTTATTCTAATATCTCCGTCTATTGCCTCTTTTAAAGTCGTGGGATTAGCAGGATTATTGGGAACTAGTTTACATATTCTATCAACCTGGCCATATGGCAAACCTAAAACCCTTCCTACATCTCTTAAAACAGCTCTAGATTGAAGACTTCCAAATGTTATAATCTGTGCTACGCTTTCTTTTCCATATTTTTCTTGCACATATTCTATAACTTCTTCTCTTCTATCCTGACAAAAATCTATATCAAAATCTGGTAAAGAAATTCTTTCAGGATTTAAAAATCTTTCAAAAATCAAATTAAATCTAATAGGGTCTAAATCTGTAATAGTTAAGGCCCACGCCACAAGAGATCCGGCTCCAGAACCTCTTCCTGGTCCAACCGGGATATTTTTGTTTTTAGCCCATTTAATGAAATCAGCAACAATCAAAAAATAGCCAGGAAAATTCATAGATATTATAATTTCTAATTCGCTATTTAATCTTTCCCAGTATAAATCTTTATCTTTTATATCATTTTCTTCAATCTTTTTCTTAAGACCATATTCAGCTTGTATTCGTAATTCTTTTGTTTCACCATCTGTATCTAAACCACTAAATTTAGGAAGACGAGGATTTGATTTACTAACCTTAAAAGAGGTCCTTAAAGCAATTTCAATTGTATTATTGATTGCCTCAGGCATATCGATAAATAACTCCTTCATATCTTTTGGAGTTTTAAAATAGAATTCTGGTGTTAATCTATCACGATTAGAATTATTAACTGTGGTAGAATCTTTGATTGCGATAAGAGCATCATGCGATATAAAATTATCTTTGGATTCAAAAAATACAGGGTTAGTAGCCACTATAGGTAGACTTATATCATCAGCAATATCCAATAGATCGTTTTCACAATCATCCAAGCCTAATCTTTGCATTTCTATATAAAATCTTTTATCAAAATTTGAATTAATTAATTTTGTTAACTCAAAAGCTTCCTTCTTTAATCCAACTTTTAAATAATTATTAACTAGACCGCCATAACCACCCGTTAAAACCAAAAGACCTTCATTAAGTTGAAACAATCTATCTAAACCAATTCTTTCATTTTCGTTTGTAAGAAATAATTCTGAAGACAGTTTTATAAGATTTTTATAGCCTTCATTATTCTTTGCCAAACAAACTACAGAACCCTCTAATTTACCGTCGAATACAGTCAAATTACACCCGACGATGGGCTGGATACCTTTGTCAATTAACTTTTCAGAAAATTCTAAAGCTCCAAATAAATTATTTCTATCAGTTAAACCTATTGCTGGGATTTTATGATTAAGGGCCTTATTGACAATTTTCTCAATTTTCATTGCTCCCTCTAAAAGAGAGTACTGAGAGGTTGTTCTTAAAGGAATATAGTTTTCATTTTTCATACTTTAGATTAACAATCAAATTAAATTCTCAATATTTATTACTCTATCTTGTAAATTGGCAATTTCAAGATTATGGGTCGCTAAAAATAAGCTACAACCTGAATCAGCAACTAATTCATCAAATAAATTAATAATTTGTAATGCAGTTTTCCCATCTAAATTTCCTGTAGGTTCATCTGCAATAATTAATGAAGGTTTATTAATTAATGCTCTAGCTATTGCGGCTCTTTGTTGCTCACCTCCTGAAACTTGATTAGGATAATTTTTTGATCTGTGAGATAAGTTAACTTTTTTTAAAAAGTCATTTGCAATTTCTAAAGCATAATTTTTTTTCATCCCACTTATTATTATCGGCATAGCTACATTTTCTAGAATAGAGAAGTCTGACAAGAGGTTGTTAAATTGAAAAACAAAACCAATATTTTTCTTTCTTAATTCTGATATCCCCTTATCTGAAGACCAATTTACCTCATTGTCATTTATAAAAACTTTACCAGTGTTAGGTCTTTCGATTAAACCAGCAATATTTAGTATAGAAGTTTTACCTGAGCCAGAAGGACCAACAATTGCAACCTTTTCAGTCCTTTTTATATCTATTTTAATATCATTAAAAACATCTATAACCGTATTTTTAATAAAGTAAGTTCTGGACACATTTTTTAAAGATAGAATGTTAGTCATTTCTTAATGCCTCAGCAGGGTCCTTTGCAACTGATCTCAAAGCAGGGTAGATTGTAGCTAATATAGAAAGAGTAAAAGATAAAATAACGATTGAAATGACTTCCGGTAAATGTATCTCTGAAGGCATTGTTACTAAAAAATAAACCTCTGGACTAAATAAAGTTATATCTAAGATAGACATTATAAAAACTCTAATTTCTTCAACATAAACGCTCACTAGCACACCTAAAAATAAACCGATTAAAGTTGCAAAAAAACCAATCTTAGCCCCAGTTAAAACAAATAATCTTGCTATACTTAACTTATTCATTCCCATAGCTCTTAATATTGAAATCTCTCTCGATCGATCCTTTACTAGAATAATTAAACCCGAAACTATATTAAGGCCAGTAATAACCAATAAGAGAGCAAAAATTAAAAACATTACATTTCTTTCTACCAATAACATTTCTGTCAGGTTTGCGTTTGTTTGAGTCCAATCCCAAGATATAACATCAAATTTATCCAATTTAGAATCTATTTTTTCTTTATAAGATATTGATTTAGATGGTTTATCTACAAATACTTGAATAACTCCTGCTACATTTCCTAAGTTTAAAAATTTTTGGACAACTGATAAATCAAGAAAGATTACACTTGAATCATAATCCGTCATTCCTATTTCGAAGATTCCCGAAATATCATAAGAATATGATCGGGGTATAGTTCCAAAAGGAGAGGAAATACCCCTGGGAGACATTATCGTAATATTATCTCCAACATTTAAAGATAAAGCAGAAGCCAATCTAGAGCCTATTACAGCCCCCTCGCTAGATAAACCAAGAAGGTTTCCAGAAATAATGTTTGAAGAAACAATATCTATATTAGAAATATCATTTGCCGGTACGCCTCTCAATAATCCTCCTGAAGATTGAGTTTCGCCCATTGCTAATACTTGAGCCTCAATCATAGGTATCGTTTTTTCTACTTCATCTATTTCGGAAAGGATTTCTTGAATAGGATCTATATCTTTAATACCTTCTTGATTTATAGGATTAATCAAAATGTGACCGTTTATATTTACAATCTTGTTTATTAATTCTGTTCGAAAGCCATTCATTACAGACATAACAACAACTAAAACTGCTACACTTGAAGCTATTCCTAAAAAGGAAATTAAAGTTATTACTGAAAAGAAGCCCTCTTTTCCTTTAGGTCTTAGATACCTCTTCGAGATCCACAATTCTAATAAAAATTTTCTCAGTTTTATCTCCTTTAAACAATTTTAGAGATTAATTTTGCAGTAATTCCCTTAACTTCCAATAATTCTTTTTTATCTTCAGATCTTTTTTTAAATTCAATTTTGCCATTTTTTAGATCTCTAGGACCAATAATTATTTGGTAGGGAATGCCTATCAAATCCATATCCGTATATTTTTTTCCTGTACTTTCATCTCTATCATCAACAATGACATGATAACCATTCTTTTCTATTTCCTCTTTAATATTTTCGCAGGCTTCTAAACAGCTTTTATCATTTGAACCTAAATTAATTATTCCGACCTCAAATGGCGCTACTTCAGATGGCCATATAATACCTTTTTCATCATGGGAAGATTCAATGATGGCTGCAACTAATCTTGATACACCTATCCCATAAGAACCCATATAAACAGGGATATTCTTTCCATTCTCATCAGTTATTAATGCTCTCATTGGCTCAGAATACTTTGTTCCAAATGAAAATATATGACCCACCTCAATAGCTTTTCCTTTTTTTTGATTTTCTTCCATAACCTCAGAAGAAAATATTTTTTCATCATGCTTATCTTCTGTGGAAGAATAAAAACTTGTGTACTTATTGACTAATATTTCTAATTCTTCCTCATTAGAGAAATTAATATCATTATATTTCACTTCATGAATTCGTTTATCAAAATAAACTTCTGTTTCTCCAGTTTCTGCAATAATAGAGAATTCATGGCTAATGTTTCCTCCAATCGGTCCACTATCGGCTACTACAGGTATTGCTCTTATTCCTAACCTTTTGAAAGTATTCATATAAGCTACAAACATTTTATTGTATGAAATTTTTGAATCCTGCTCACTTATATCAAAAGAATAAGCATCTTTCATTAAGAATTCTCTTCCTCTTAACAGTCCAAAGCGAGGTCTTATTTCATCTCTAAATTTCCATTGAACATGAAAAAGATTTAAGGGAAGACTCTTATAAGATTTAACATAAGATCTAAATATTTCTGTAACCTGTTCTTCATTTGTTGGCCCATAAATCAAAGTGCTATCATGTCTATCAATAATTCTAAGCATCTCTTCGCCATAACCTTCATATCTTCCTGATTCGATCCATAAATCGGAGGATTGTAATGTTGGCATCAAAATCTCAATTGCACCTGCCAATTCCTGTTCTTCTTTGACTATCTTTTCTATCTTCTTAAGAACCCTTAGCCCTAAAGGAAGCCAACTATATATACCGGCACTTTCTTGCTTTATCATTCCCGATCTAATCATTAATTGATGTGAGGGTATTTTCGCACCTGAGGGCACTTCCTTGCTTGTAGGGATAAAATATTTAGACCAATACATTTTTAAACCTTAAATTATTTTTACTATAATGATATTTGAAAATATAAGCTAATTGTAATGAATAATTACCTCTACAAAAGGTTTTTTTCCCCAAATATAATTTATTTCTTTAGTAACCGCATTCCTAATTCTATTTTCAAGAGATTTATCTGCTTTATTTGATGACAACATTCTTGACACTCTTTCTTGAATTAAATCAAGTATAGGAATTCCTTCATGATTATAATCAGGAAGCCCAATAGAATTAACTAAAGGCTTCCCCTTAATCTTATTATTTTGAATATTAATACTTATAATTATAATTCCTGAAAAAGAGAGTTTATTTCTATCTTTTGTTGGCGACTCGTAATCATGAATTAAAATATTGCCATCTTTTTGAATTCTACCACTTTCAACGGTATTTAATTCTCCAAATCCATTATCACTTAATTTAACAAGGTCACCATTTTCTATAACTAAAGCTTCAATTCCAGATTCTTCCGCAATATTCGCATTTTCTCTTAAATGCCTATGTTCACCATGAACAGGTATCATATATTTTGGCTTTAATAACTGAAACATTTCTAACAATTCTTCACGGCACGGATGACCTGATACATGAACAAAGCTATCTTTTTCTGTTATTACATTAACACCTTTTTTAGCAAACATATTTTGTAATCTTAAAATTCCATATTCATTTCCCGGTATCATTTTTGAAGAAAAAATTACTGTATCACCTTCTTCAGCGTAAAGATTTCTATGCTCATCACGAGCAATCTTAGATAAGGCTGCACGATATTCCCCTTGACTTCCAGTACATAAAATTAAAGTCTTTTCCGCTGGCAAATAACCAGCATCTTCTTCATCAATAAAATTGGGTATACCCTCAAGATATCCAGTTTTTTTTGCTGCATTAACTATCTTGTGCATCCCCATGCCGGACAAAACTACCTGCCTATCATTCTTTTCTGCGGCTTGAGCAACTGAAGTTAATCTGGCTACATTAGATGCAAAAGTACTTAAAAAAATCCTTCCTTCTATTTCTGAAATTATATCAATAAGGGATTCCCTTACCTTTGCTTCAGATCCAGATCTTCCAGGAACTATAGAGTTTGTTGAATCGCAAACAAGAAGATCAACATTTAGGTTGCTTAATTCTTCTGATTTATTTTGATCAAAAGAACCTCCTGCAACAGGTTCAGAATCAATTTTCCAATCTCCAGAATGGAATATATTTAATTTTGGTGTTTCAATAAATAAAGCGCTCATTTCCGGTATTGAGTGAGATAAACCCAAGGCTTTAATTCCAAAAGAGCCAATATTAAATACCTGATTATCTTCAATGATTATTAATTTTTCTTCAAATGAGATTTGATTTTCAATAAATTTTTCTTCAAGAAGTGAAGCTGTAAACTTAGTTGTATAAATGGGACATTTAAAATGGGGCCAGATATATGGCATGGCACCAATATGATCTTCATGAGCATGTGTTAAAATAATTCCCAGAAGATTTTCTTTCTTTTTAGCTATAAAATTTGGATCAGCCATTTGAAGGTCGATTCCCGGAAGACCTGCTTGCGAAAAAGTTACACCACAGTCAATCATAATCCATTCTTCTTTATTTTGAGATTTATAGCCGTAGAGATTGAGATTCATTCCAATTTCTCCGGTTCCTCCTAACGGCAAAAAATATACTTCACTCATAATTAAAGGTTCTCATATATTTCCCCTGTATAAAAAACGGTTTCTTTATTCTCATGAGATAAGATTAAACCACCTTCATCATTAAGACCTAAAAAAATTCCTTCAATTATTTTTCCATCAGGTAAAGTCATGGAAATTACTTCATTTAATTTGTAAGCACTTTCCAGCCAAGAAGATAAAATCATGGGGAAGTTTTTACCTTTTTCCCAAAAATTCATCTTATTGATTAGATTTTCACTTAATTTAATAAGAAAATCATCTCTCTTTATTTTAATTCCCAATTCATTTAGTAAGTTTGTAGATTTAAAGGCAGTATTTTTAGGGTGTAAAATAAGATTTACCCCAATCCCTATTGCTAAGAATTCAAAGTCTTTTCCTTTACCTTTTAGATTCTCAATTAAAATTCCAGCACATTTTCGGTCATTAATTATAATATCATTAGGCCACTTCACCATAACTTTAAAACCTTTAGATTTTTTATATAAATCAACTGTTTCCTTTATAGCCAAAGAAGTAATAAAAGATAGCTGAGGAATAAATTGTTTCTCAATTGAAATTTTTAAAACTAATGTCCCCATAAAATTTCCTTTTAATGAAGACCAAAATCTATTTTTTCTTCCTCTTCCAGAAGTTTGGGTATCAGCAACTACCCAAAAAGGGAAGTCATCTTTCTTCTCAATCAATCTTTGAGCTTCATTATTAGTGCTATCGATTTCATTATATTTAAAAACTTCTATATTCTTTGAGATCATTTAATCTACTTTAATTCAACGCTAATGATGCATCTGTGACGATTTCTACTAATGGTGTAATAGATATTATAGCTATAAATGCAATTATAAATATAACACAAACAAGGTTAATTAATCGTAGTGAGCCCGAAAATGAATATTTAATAGATTCTTCAGAATTATCAAAAAACATAACTTTTACAAAGCGAATATAATAAAAGGCACCTATTACACTTGCTATAAGCCCAAAAACCGCCAAGGAAATTAATCCTTCTTCAATAATTTCCATAAAAATAAAATATTTTGCAAAAAACCCAGCCAAAGGCGGTATCCCTGCAAATGAAAACATATAAACAGCAATAGAAATGGCTAATGCAGGGTTTTTAACTGATAAACCAGATAAATCAGTAATATTTTCGACAGATCTATCAGATTTATTCTGTATATTGATTAAACAAGCAAAAAAACCAATATTAGAAACCACATATATAATCATATAAATCAATATGCTACTTACATCATCAGATTTACCAGTCGATAAAGCTAAAATTGCAAATCCCATATGAGCAATAGAGCTGTAGGCAATTAACCTTTTTATATTTGTTTGCCAAATAGCCACTATAGATCCTAGTGCTATAGAACAAAGTGATACAAAAATTATTATCTGAGACCAACTTAAAATATATGAATCAAATGGAACATATAAAAGCCTTAATAGCATTACAATTGCTGCCATTTTTGGCACTGAAGCAAAAAATGCGGTTACTGGAGTAGCAACACCCTCATAAACATCTGGAACCCACATATGAAAAGGAACAACAGATATTTTGAATATGACGCCTGAAATTAAAAACACCAATCCTATTATTAAGCCTAATTCATTTGAATTGTAAGTCGATTGAGAAATTTCAGTAAAAATAGTAGTTCCAGAAAAACCGTAAATTAAAGAAGAACCATATAATAAAAGACCTGAAGATAAAGCTCCTAAAATAAAATATTTAACTCCGCTTTCAGATGAATAAACATCGTTTCTATTAAAAGTAGCTAAAACATAAAGTGGTAAGCTTTGTAATTCTATTGCTAAATATAAAGTAATTAAATCATTAGCCGATACCATTAATGCCATTCCTAAAGTTGAGAACATAATTAAAATTGGAAATTCAAAAGCTGTTTTGTCGTAACTTCTTAACCAATTAGAGGCCATTAAAACTGAAACTGAAGCAGAAAAGAAAATTAAAAACTTTGATAATCTTGATAAATTATCTTCAATAAAAAAAAGATTAAATGCAAACTGTACGCCTGAATATGCAAATAGTTCACTTATAGAAAGTGCTATTAATGTAAAAAAGGATAGTGAAATAATAATATTAATTGAATTCTTTTGAAAAAAAGAACCTATCATAAGCAACGCCATAGCAACTGAAGCTAGAATCAATTCAGGGGCTATAATTGTTAAATTAATTAATAGCTCAGACATTATTCAGGGCCTCCAGAAAAATTTAAATTATCTAATAAATTTAATGAAGATACTGATATCAAATCGAGAACAGGTAAAGGATAGATACCAAATAAAACTATCAATATTACAAGCGGAAATAAAATAGATTTTTCTCTCAAGGTTAAGTCTTTTAAAGTTTTAACTAAATCGTTCGAAATCTTTTCAAAAATAACTTTTCTATAAAGCCATAATCCATAAACTGCTGAAAGAATTACACCGGTAGCCGCAAAAATAGCAAAAACTTTGTTTACGGAAAATAGTGCGATAATTGTTAAAAATTCTCCTATAAATCCACTTGTACCAGGTAAGCCAACATTGGCGAGAGTAAAAATCATAAGAGCTACGGCAAATTTAGGCATTACCATTACAACCCCTCCATAATCACTTATTTTTCTCGTATGCATTCTTTCATAAATGACTCCTACCGATAAAAATAAAGCCCCAGAAATAAGGCCATGAGAAAACATCTGGAAAATACCCCCTTGAATGCCATTAATTGTAAAAGTAAAGATCCCCATAGTTACAAATCCCATATGCGCCACTGAGGAATATGCTATTAACTTTTTTATATCTTCCTGAACAAATGCGACTATAGATGTGTAAATTATAGCGACGATACTTAGGAAGAAAATAAAATCAGAAAAAAATAAACTTGAGTCTGGAAAAAGAGGTAATGAAAATCTCAAGAAACCATAACCGCCCATCTTTAGAAGAATAGCGGCAAGAATTACTGACCCAGCAGTTGGAGCCTCGACATGAGCATCAGGAAGCCAAGTATGAAGAGGCCACATAGGCATTTTTACAGCAAAAGAAGCAAAAAAAGCTAACCAAAGTAGGTGCTCTATGAAACCTTTTTCAATATTAAAAAGGTCATAAATAAGAGGTAATTCTGTTGTTCCAGATATTAAGATAATATAAATAATTGCGGCCAGCATTAATACCGAACCTAATAAAGTATATAAAAAGAACTTAAACGCCGAATAAACTCTTCGTTCTCCTCCCCATATTCCAATAATTATAAACATTGGGATAAGCACGCTTTCAAAAAACAAATAAAACAAAACAATATCTAATGCACAAAATGTCCCAATCATAAGGGTTTCAAGAATTAAAAAGGAGGCCATATAATAATCAACACGATCATTGATAGAGTTCCAACTTGCTATTACACAAACAGGAGTAAGAAAAGTTGTTAGCAAAACAAATAAAATTGAAATACCGTCAATGCCCATTTGATAGGTCATTAAACCTTTCATAATTTCATGGCGTTCAAAAAATTGAAAATCTATAGAAGATTTATCAAAACTATATAATAGAAGAAATGATAAGAGAAAAACTACTAGCGATATTATTAAGGCAACATATTTAGATATATTCTCATAATTTTCTGGATTAACTATTTTTCCGAGTATGATAAACAAGACCCCTGCCAAAGGTAAAAAAGTTAAAGTAGATAGAATAGGAAAATCAACCATATTAATTACCAAACATAAATAAGGTTATTAAAATCCCAAGACCTATAAGCATTGCAAACGCATAGTGATAGACATAACCCGTCTGAAGTTTACTTATATTTCTTGATATAATTAGAACTGTAGAAGAAATACCATCAGGCCCAAACCCATCAATAATTCTTTTATCGAAAACTAACCATAAAAATAAACCTATTTTTTTCAATGGTTTAACAAAAATGATATCGTAAAGCTCATCAAAATACCATTTATTAAGGAAAAACTTATAAATAAAAGAAAACTTTCTAGCAGTTAAAGAGGGTAATGATTTAAAGATTAAATAAAAGATAATTGCAAAGATAAAACCGGATAACATCATAATCAAAGGGAGTTTTTTTACCCAATATGGAGAGTGATGAATTTCTTCTAATATATGATTACTTGGTAAAGTATATATTGAATTTCCCCATAGTTTTAATAAATCATGTGAAATAAAAAAATCTACAAAGAAATAACCAGAAAACAACGCTCCAAGACTAAGAAAAAATAAAGGTATCGTCATCGATAAAGGGCTTTCATGGGCATTATTTATTATTTCTTGTGATGATCTGTTTGTGCCATGAAATGTTAAAAAGATTAATCTCCAAGAGTAAAAACTAGTAAGAAAAGCAGAAATAACTAACAAATAAAAGGCGTATTCATTGCCAAATGAATGGCTTGCAAAAGCGGATTCGATAATAGCATCTTTTGAATAATATCCTGAAAAGTATGGCGCTCCTGTTAAGGCTAAAGTTCCTATTAGCATTGATATCCATGTAAATGGAATAACCTTATATAACCCACCCATTTTTTGAATATCCTGCTCATCCTGCATAGCATGAATAACAGATCCAGAGCCTAAAAAAAGAAGAGCTTTAAAAAAAGCATGCGTGAAAAGGTGAAAAATTGCTACCTGATATGCCCCTACTCCAAGTGCTACAAACATATATCCTAATTGAGAACAAGTAGAATAAGCTACAATTCTTTTAATATCATTTTGAACCAAACCAACTGTCGCTGCAAAAAAAGCGGTAGACGCGCCTATAATAATAATAACCGATAAAATTAATGAAGAATTCTCAAAGATAGGTGAACACCTGGCAATCAAGAATATTCCCGCAGTAACCATTGTTGCTGCATGAATTAGAGCAGAAACCGGGGTAGGACCTTCCATAGCATCAGGTAGCCAAGTATGCAAAAATAATTGAGCTGATTTGCCCATTGCTCCCAAAAATAATAATAAACAAGAAATATTTATGATAGTTTGATCAACGCTATGAATTTTAGAAAAAATTTCATCAAAACTTATCGAGCTGGTCGATAAGTAAATCATA
Source organism: uncultured bacterium (assembly GCA_964001285.1). Classification (GTDB taxonomy): domain Bacteria; phylum Pseudomonadota; class Alphaproteobacteria; order MED-G09; family MED-G09; genus AG-430-B22. The sequence goes on from CAXFAF010000011.1 coordinate 25,635, forward strand.
GCAATACCTAATAAAAAACCAAAATCCCCTACCCTATTAACAATAAATGCCTTCATAGCAGCGGCATTAGCCGAAGGTTTCTTATACCAAAAACCAATCAGCAAATAGGATGCGAGGCCAACCCCTTCCCAACCAAAAAATAATTGCAATAAGTTATCCGATGTTACAAGCATTAACATTGCAAAGGTGAAAAATGACAAATAAGAAAAAAATCTATACTGATGAGGATCGTGACTCATATATCCTATAGAATAGATATGGACTAATGCGGAAACAGAGGTCACAACAACAAGCATTACAGATGTAAGTGTATCAAATTTAAGAGACCAACTTGATTTTAAGTTACCGGATACAATCCAATCGATTAAAAAAACATTGGAAGTTTGGTTTAAATTTAAAGTTAGATAAAATAAATAAGAAGATAAAAGAAAGGGCACAACAATTAATGAGCATGATATAAAATGACTTAATCTTAATCCTAAGTGCTTACCTAAAAATCCAGATATTAAAGCACCTAAAAGTGGTAAAAAGACTATTAGAGATAATTCCATCAACCACTCATCTTATTGATTTTATTAACATCTATATTACCAGCATTTCTAAAGTATACGACCAGAATTGCCAATCCAATTGCGGCTTCTCCTGCAGCTACTGTCAGAATAAATAATGAGAAAATTTGACCAGTAATATTTCCTAAAAAAACTGAAAAAGAAATAAAATTTATACTTACACTAAGTAAAATTAATTCTAATGACATAAGTATAATTATTAAATTAGTCCTATTCAAAAAAATACCGCAAACACCTGTAAAAAATAAGAATCCGCTTAATATTGTGTAATGATATATGCCTATTTCAAAAATCAATCTTTTTCCTCAAATGATAAATCTACTAAATCAATATTTTTTTCTTGATCTCTCTTAACTTGATCAGAAATGTTTTGTCTTTTTACATAATCTCTATGTCTTAAAGTTAGTACAATTGCGCCAATCATGGCGACTAAAAGTATTAATCCAGATATCTGAAAATGAAAAAAATGATCGGTATATATCACTAAACCAATCATTTCAGTATTTGTTAACTCTGTTTGATTATTATTCTCGTATATTAATAAAGATTGTGAATTTGATTCATACAAAAATAACAATGTTATTTCTACAGCCAAGATAGTGCCAATAAAATAACCTGTCTTCCTATAACTACTTGCTTTTGTTTTTACATCTTCATAATTGAGGTCAAGCATCATAACTACAAATAAAAATAAAACAGCCACTGCACCCACATAAACAATTAACATAATTAGAGCTAAAAATTCTGCTCCTGCTATCAAAAAAATAGCCGCAGAATTAAAAAAGGAAAATATTAGGAAGATAACTGAATTTACTGGATTTTTTGATGAAATTACGAGTAGCGCAGAGCCTAAAATCATAAAAGAAAAAAGAAAAAATAAAATTGCCGCAAACATTTAATTATCACTACCTAAAGGGTGCATCCCTTTCAATATTTCTTACTAATGAGACTTCCCACCTATCGCCATTATCAAGAAGTTTTTCTTTGGTATATAATAATTCTTCACGGGTTTCCGTAGCAAATTCAAAATTAGGACCTTCTACAATTGCATCTACTGGGCAAGCTTCTTGGCACAATCCACAATATATACACTTAACCATATCGATATCATATCTTGTTGCCTTTCGAATGCCATCTTCATTTCTAGGAGAGGCATCTATTGTAATCGCCTGAGCTGGACAAACTGCTTCGCACAATTTACAAGCAATACATCTTTCTTCACCATTAGGATATCTTCTTAGGGCATGTTGTCCTCTAAATCTTGGTGACAACTTTCCTTTTTCAGAAGGATAATTAATGGTAACCCTTGGCCTAAAAAGAAAATATTTCATCGCAGTTATAAATGCTTTAATAAAATCCCATTGAATAAGGTTCTTAAATATATAAATAAATTTTTTCATTTTAAACCTATGGCGCAATATCAAAAACAAACAAAACTGTTGCCGTTAAAACAACCCAAAAAAGTGAAATTGGAAGAAAAACTTTCCAACCTAAACGCATTAGTTGATCATACCTATATCTTGGAACTAATGCTTTGACCATACCAAACATAAAGAAAATGAAAGCTACCTTTAACATAAACCAAACAACACCTGGGACTAAATTAAATATTGCTATATCAAACGGTGGTAACCAACCGCCTAAGAAAAGAATCGTTATCATAGCACACATTAAAAAGGTTGCTGATAATTCTCCTAGAAAATAAAGCAGGAAGAATGAGGAAGAATATTCCACCTGATAACCTGCCACTAATTCGGCTTCGGCCTCAGGTAAATCAAAAGGTGGACGATTAGTCTCAGCTAAAGCCGAAACAAAAAATATTAAAAACATAGGAAAGAGAGGTATAAAAAACCAAACCTTCTTTTGGGCAAGAACTATATCAGTCAAATTAAGTGATCCGACACACAAAAGTACTGTAATTATAACAAAACCAATTGAGACCTCATAAGAAACCATTTGAGCAGCCGAGCGCATTGCGCCCATAAAAGGATACTTTGAATTTGATGCCCATCCACCTAAAATTATTCCATATACCCCAAGAGAAGATATAGCAAAGATATATAGTATTCCTACATTTATATCTGCAACTACCCAATTATCTGCAAAAGGAACAACCGCCCAAGCTGATAAGGCTACAAAACAAGTCACAATTGGTGCCATAACAAATATAATTTTATTAGCTTTATCCGGTATTATTGGCTCTTTTAAAAGTAATTTTAGAAAATCTGCTACAGGCTGTAACAATCCAAAAGGACCTACAATATTAGGACCTTTTCTTAATTGTACGGCAGCCCATAATTTTCTTTCTCCATATATTCCAAAATAAGCCATCATCAAAACGGCAAAAATTACTAGGAAGGATTGTAAAAAAATGAATAGTATTGAAAGAATATAATCCATATCACTTAACCATCACTATTTTCATTATTAAAATTATTTCTTACTGAAAGATTATTTGAAGCCCTCACAACAGAATTAGTTGTCCAATAATTTTCAATTACTTCTTTAAACTCATGTCCGTTAATATTTTTAAAATCTACTTTTTTTGGAAATGGTAATTCTCTGGACACATTAAAAGGGTCAATAAATGGAAATTCCTCAAAAATCATATTCCTAAGTTCACTTTGATCTTTATATCCAAGATCAAAACTTAAGGCTTTTGATAATAGAAAAAATATTTCCCAATCTTCTTTTGCCTCACCTAATGGATAAATGGATCTAATAGATTCTTGAACTATTCCTTCAGTGTTCATATATAGGCCATTTTGTTCACAAAATGCAGGTGCCGGAAAAATAATATCTGCATTATGGGCTCCTTCATCACCATGATGACCTTGATAAATAATAAAGCAATCTTTGTTGTTTTTTAGCTTTATTTCGTCTGCGCCTAAAAGGTAAAGCACATCAAGATCGTTAGAATTATAACTTCTAATTATCTCTTCAGTACTTTTTCCAAGATCACCAGGTAAAAACCCTATACTCATTGCCCCGGGTCTAGAAGCTGCATTATGTAAAACATTAAAACCATTCCAGCCATCAGTAAGGAAATTGTATTTGTGGGCAAGGTTAATGCATAAATTAAGAAAATCCTCTCCATGAGAACCTAAAAGTGCCCCTTGTCCAATAATCATACAAGGGTTTTTCATCAATTTTAGATCTTTAGAAAAGTCAATTTTTTCATTAAGCAAGTCTTCAACTATAGATGGACTCTCTCCAAGAAAATTATAATCATATGTTAAATCATTTTCAAAACCAATAACTCCAATATTGTAATTAGAGGTGCGTGATTTTCTTAAAATTCTTGAGTTAAGTAATGGAGCTTCTTTTCTTAAATCAGATCCTATTATTAAACAGCCATCAGAATCCTCTATTCCAGAAAAAGTAGTGTTAAATAACCATCTTTCTCTTGAACCTGAAATTTTTGTACCATCCTGTCTACAATCTATATTTTTACAATTAAGGTTATTCATTAGTTTTTTTAGCGCATAAATCGATTCAATATTAGAAAGATCACCAGATATTGCAGCGATCTTATCTGGTTCAGTTTTTGATAATTTTTCAGCCGCAATATTTATTGCCTCTTCCCAAGTTGTACTTTTTAATGATCCGTCTACTCTTTTGTATGGGACATCAATTCTTTGAAGAGACAACCCATCCCAAAAAAATCTTGCCTTGTCCGTAATCCATTCTTCATTAATATCTTCATTTAACCTAGGTAAAACCCTCATAACCCGAAGGCCTTTTGAATCTATTCTGATATTTGAACCCATAGCATCCATGACATCAATTGTTTCCGTTTTATTTAATTCCCAAGATCTTGCTGTAAAGGCAAATGGCTTTGATGTTAGGGCTCCAACAGGGCATAAATCTATTACATTTCCTGATAGCTCAGATTCTACTGCTTTATTTAGATAAGTAGTAATCTCCATATCGTGACCCCTTCCAATAGATCCAATTTCATCGTTGCCAGAAATTTCTGAGGAAAACCTTACACAACGAGTGCAATGTATGCATCGAGTCATTTCCGTCTTAATAAATGGGCCCATATCTTTATTTTCAACAGCTCTTTTGTCTCCTTCAAAACGGCTAGAGCCAAACCCGAAAGCCATAGACTGGTCTTGAAGATCGCATTCACCACCTTGGTCACAAATTGGACAATCTAAAGGGTGATTCATCAATAAAAACTCAAGAGCTCCTTCCTGAGCATTCTTTACTCGTTCAGTTTTTGTATAAATTTTTAAACCTTCAGAAACTTGCATAGCACATGAAGCAATAGGCTTAGGACTCATTCCTCTCGAATCCTCTACATCTACAAGACACATTCTGCAATTTCCTGCTACAGATAATTTTTCGTGATAACAAAATCTTGGGACCTCTACACCAGCTAATTCACATGCTTGAATGATTGCTAAACCCTCTTCAACCTCAAACTCTTTCCCATCTATTTGTATACTAACCATGGCTTTTATTACTTCCTCGTTGGTATGTATCAATTCTATCTTCAATATGATGTCTGAAATGCCTAATTAACCCCTGTATAGGCCAAGCTGCTGCGTCTCCTAGTGCACAAATCGTATGTCCTTCTATCCTTTTTGTAAGACTCAACAAAACATCAATATCTTCTTTTTTGGCATCCCCTTTTGCCATCTTCTCCATCATTTCCCACAACCAACCTGTTCCTTCTCTACAAGGAGTACATTGTCCACAACTTTCATGTTTATAAAAATATGAAATCCTAGATATAGCTTTAATTAGGTCGGTAGATTTATTCATTACAATAACCGCTGCCGTTCCTAGACCTGATTGAACTGATTGAAGTGAATCAAAATCCATCAAAACTTTATCACAAATTTCTTTTGGTATCATGGGAACTGATGAGCCCCCTGGTATAACTGCTAAAAGATTATCCCATCCTCCGATAACACCTCCTGCATGTTTTTCAATTAATTCTTTTAAGGGAATACCCATTTCTTCTTCAACATTACAAGGATTATTAACATGCCCAGAAATACAGAATATTTTAGTACCAGTGTTATTTTCTCTTCCTATAGAAGAAAACCATTTAGCTCCACGTCTTAAAATAGTTGGAACAACAGCAATGCTTTCAACATTATTAACTGTTGTTGGGCACCCATAAAGTCCTGCAGCAGCTGGAAACGGAGGCTTTAACCTTGGCATTCCTTTTTTTCCTTCTAAGCTTTCTAGTAAAGCCGTCTCTTCACCGCATATATATGCTCCAGCGCCATGATGAATATAAATATCGATGTCAAAATCGCTTCCACACGCATTTTTACCAACAAAACCTTCTTCATAAGCTTCTGTTAAGGCGTTTTCAAGAATTAATCTTTCGTTTATAAATTCACCCCTTATATAAATATAACAAACCTGTGCACCCATAGCCGCACAAGCAATTACACACCCCTCAAGTAATTTATGAGGTTCATTTCTAATTATATCTCTGTCCTTACAAGTCCCAGGTTCTGATTCATCTGCATTTACAACTAAATAATGGGTATTGCCTGTTGGTTCTTTTGGCATAAATGACCATTTAACGCCCGTAGAAAAACCTGCGCCGCCTCTTCCTCTTAATCCAGAAGAAATAATCTGTTCCGTTAAATAATCTCTTCCCTTGTTCAATAAGTCTTTTGTATTATCCCAATCGCCTCTTTGTTTGGCATCACTAAGATTCCATGGTTCATATCCGTATAAATTGTTAAAAATTTTATCTTTATAATTTAACATCTAATCTTTCCCATAAGGTTCAGAAGAATTTCGACCAACTTGAGACCCTTTATTAATTGATTCGCCTTTTTTTAGAGCTTTAAGTATTTTAGTAGTGCTTTCGTAGTCAAGATCTTCATAATAATCATCATTAATTTGCATCATTGGAGCATTAACACATGCACCTAAACATTCAACTTCTATCCAACATAGCCCTTCCTTTGAAACCTCTCTTTGTTTACCTACAAAATCTTCACAAGCTTTCTTAACTTTTTCAGCACCTCTTAACCAACATGGAGTGGTTCCACACACTTGTATAAAATGATCTCCACTAGGTTGTAAGTTAAACATAGAATAAAATGTAGCAATTTCTAGGACTCTTATTTTAGGCATGTCTAATAATTCTGAAACGGCTAAAATTGCTTTTTCAGGTAACCATCCGCCAGCTTTTCTTTGGGCATAAAATAGGCAAGGGACTACGGCAGATTGTTTTTTATCTTTAGGATAATTACCAATTAGTTTTTTAATACTCTGCATATCATCTATATTAAAAGAAAATTCAATATTTTGATCATCTGTTAATCTTCTTACTGTCATCTGTCTACCTCACCAAAAACAAGGTCTAAGGATCCTAAAACAGCAGATAAATCAGGTAATAAATGACCTCTAGTAAGATAATCAAGAGCTTGTAGATGGGCAAAGCCTGGTGCGCGAATCTTACACCTGTAAGGTTTGTTTGAGCCATCAGCAACCAAATAAACACCGAACTCGCCCTTTGGAGCTTCAATTGAAGCATATATTTCACCGGGACCCACATCATATCCCTCTGTATACAATTTGAAGTGATGGATTAATGCTTCCATAGAAACTTTCATTTCAGCTCTTTTTGGTGGAGCTACTTTTCTATCATCAGTAATTATAGGACCGGGAACCATTTTCTCAATGGCTTGCTTCATAATTGATATAGATTGTCTGCATTCTTCAATTCTCACCAAATACCTATCATAGTTATCTCCATTTTTACCAACAGGTATCAGAAAGTCGTAATCTTCATATGACTCGTATGGTTGAGTTCTTCTTAGATCCCACTCATATCCAGAACCTCTTGCCATAACACCTGTAAGACCCCAATCAAGAACATCCTTTTTTGTAACTACCCCTATATCTACATTTCTTTGCTTAAATATTCTATTTTCTGTTAGCAAACTCTCTAAATCATCAACAACTTTTAAGAAAGGATCACAAAACTCATATATGTCTTCAATTAGACTATCGTCTAAATCTTGGTGAACACCTCCAGTTCTAAAATAAGCGGCATGTAAACGGGATCCACATGCCCTTTCATAGAATGTCATTAATTTTTCTCTCTCTTCCCAACCCCACAAGGTCGGTGTTAAGGCCCCAACATCCATAGCTTGGGCAGGAACATTAATCATATGATTTAATATTCTTCCTATTTCTGAAAAAAGAACTCTTATATGTTGTGCTCTTAATGGAATATCAATTTTGAGTAATTTTTCTGTTGCCAGAGCAAATGCATGTTCTTGGTTCATAGGCGCTACATAATCTAACCTGTCAAAGTAAGGTAAAGCTTGAAGATAAGTCTTATTTTCAATTAACTTTTCAGTACCTCTGTGAAGCAACCCTATGTGTGGCTCAACTCTTTCAACAACCTCGCCATCAAGATCTAAAATTAATCTTAAAACACCATGTGCAGCAGGATGTTGAGGTCCAAAATTTATTCTAAACTTTTCATTTTCTTTTTTATTCATCTAATTCATCGCTTTTAGGATACTTAAAACCTTTCCAAGCGCTCTCAAAATCAAAGTCTCTAAATTCTTGCTTTAAATTAACTTTTTCATAAACAACTCTTTCTTGTTCAGGATCATATTTAACCTCTACATTACCTGTTAATGGAAAATCTTTTCTTAAGGGATAGCCCTCAAAACCATAATCAGTTAAAAGTCTTCTCAAATCATCATGACCTTCAAAAATAATTCCAAATAAATCAAAAGCTTCTCGCTCATACCAATCTGCTGCTGGAAAAATCTTTTTCACTGATGGGACTGAATTTTTGCTATCAGTAAAAACTTTAAGCGTAATTCTAGAATTATTTTTCATCGAAAGAAGGTTGTAAACTACTTGAAACCTCTTCTCTTCTTCTGGCAAATCAACACCACATAAGTCTATTAATTGAGTAAAACTAAAGGTTTCTTCTTCCTTAAGAATTTTTAACACTTCTTTTATATTCGAATGATCTACTAAAAGAGTCAGATTTTTGTCAAATATTTCTTTATAAAGAATTGAAGATTGTAAAGATGGAACATTATCAATTTCTTTAAAAAGGATATCTGGGGACTTATATCTTTTCATGAATTCCCCTTTTTATCTTTCGATAGTTCCGGTTCGTCTTATTTTTTTTTGTAACTGTAGAATTCCATACATCAATGCTTCTGCAGTTGGGGGGCATCCAGGAACATAAATGTCTACAGGCAATATTCTGTCACAACCTCTAACAACAGAATAAGAATAATGATAATACCCGCCTCCGTTAGCACAAGAACCCATAGAAATGACATATCTAGGTTCAGGCATTTGATCATAAACCTTTCTAATAGCTGGAGCCATTTTGTTAGTTAATGTACCAGCTACAATCATAACATCTGATTGCCTTGGAGAACCCCTCGGTGCGGCACCAAATCTTTCTAGATCATATCTCGGTCCGTTTGTTTGAAACATCTCAATAGCGCAACACGCCAAGCCAAAGGTCATCCAATGTAAAGAGCCAGTTCTTGCCCAATTTATAAGGGCCTCAGCAGAAGTTACAAAAAAGCCCTTATTGTCAATTTCAGCCGATAGTTTTTGTATATTTTCTTCGACCATTAATCCCACTCCAAGGCTCCCTTTTTCCACTCATATATAAAGCCAATTGTTAAAACTCCTAAAAATATCATCATCGAGATAAAGCCAAATATCCCAAGATCACCAAAAACAACTGCCCATGGAAAAAGAAAAGCGACCTCCAGATCAAAAATAATGAAAAGTATAGCTACTAGGTAAAACCTGATATCAAATTTTGTTCTTGCGTCATCAAAAGGTTCAAAACCACATTCATATTGGGAAAGTTTTTCTTTATCTGGATTTTTAGGGGCAAACAAAATAGGAGGTAATGAAAGTGCCGCAACTACAAATCCTGATAATGACATAAAAATCAATATTGGAAGATAATCACTTAGTATGGAGCCCATCCAACTTCTCCTTAATAATACCCCCGAAATAGCAACTCATATATAACCGATTCATGATGAGATTACATGGTTATATATAGGAATTATTATTAATATTCCAAGTAAATTCGAAGAAATTATGAATTAAATTAATTCTAATAGCTCAAGAATTACTAACTATATAAAATTAATGAAAAAAATCTTATTTAAGATAAAAAATTTATGACTTCATTATTAAAAATATTTGGTTGATCAATATTAACAGCATGACCTGCATCAGGAATTATTACTTTCTTGGAATTTTCAATTTTTTTTGCCATATAATCCGTAGACGCTAGAAATGGCTTATCATTTTCTCCAACAATAATAAGAGATGGGACAGAAATATTTGTTAACTCATTAATTATTCTATCATCCTTTTGGGTTAACATACCTCTAGCAGCTCGCACCAAACCAGAAGCATTTTTATGGTTATCAGGATTCATTTCTTTACTCTTTCCTCTAAGGCTTTCTAAACCAATTTCTTCAAATTTTTTTGCTTGAGACAATGCGTAATCATTCCATTTCGCTCTTGCATCAATATTCTTAAACCCTGGTCCAGTATCTATAATGATTAATGAATTAACCATATCAGGATATTTGTAGTAAAAAGCCAAAGACATATACCCTCCCAAAGACATGCCTCCGATATTAGCTCTTTTAACACCCAAATCACTTAATATTCCATAGATATCTTCAATTGTTTCTTTTTCGCTATATAAGTTTTGATCTTTAGGATAATCTGTTTGACCATGACCCCTCATATCCCAAACAACAAGATTGAAATATTTAGATAATTCTTCAATCTGATCATCCCACATCTTGGAAGTTGCAGAAAAGCCATGTGTTAAAAAAACTGTAGGTCCCTGACCATAAGATTCATAATTGATATAAACGCCATTTCTATTTATTTTAGGCATTATAACCCTTTAAAATTAAGGTTTAATTTGATCTTTAAGAGCTTTTTCAGCTTTTTTTCCATAAGGAGGTCTAAAAACATCTATTAAATTGTCCATGTTAGTTTGAGTAAAGATAGTCTTTGCATGAGAAAAGTTTTTAAAACCTTCTTCACCATGATAAGAGCCTATTCCTGAGGGACCAACTCCACCGAAAGGAGCATTGTCTTGAGATACATGAAAAATAACATCATTTACCGTAACTCCTCCTGAAGTTGTTTTATCTAAAACTGTACTTAGCTCATCATCGTCTTTACCAAAATAATACAATCCTAAAGGTCTATCCTTTTTGTTAACATATGTAATCGTCTCGTCAAAATCCTTATATGTCTTAACTGGTAAGACAGGACCAAATATCTCCTCCTGCATAACCTTCAAGTCATCATTTGGATTAATAAGTAATGTTGGAGGTATCTTAAAATGCTCTTGTTGTTCAAAATCTTCATTAGAAGGGTTTATCTCTACAATTTTACACCCGCTTTGCTTTGCTTCATCAATATAATTTTTTAAACGAAGATAATGTCTTTCGTTTATTAAGGATGTATAATCATCATTATCTTTTAATGTTGGAAACATTTTTGTAACAGCATCCTTTGAAGATGACACAAAACCTTCAAGTTTGTTTTCTGGTAATAATACATAATCTGGTGACAAACAAATTTGTCCTGCATTCATTGTTTTTCCTGCCATTATTCTTCTTGCAGAAACTTCAATGTTACAACTCTCTGATAAAATAACTGGTGACTTACCACCTAATTCCAATGTAACTGGCACTAAATTCTCTGAAGCAGCTCTCATAACATGTTTTCCAATAGATGTTGCGCCAGTAAATAATAAGTGATCAAAAGGGAGTGAAGAAAAATCTGCGCCAACTTCAGGACCCCCGGTTACAACTGCAACCTCTTCTTCAGAAAAATTCTCCTCAAACATTTTTTTTATTAAATCGGAAGTTTTAGGTGTGTATTCTGAAGGCTTTATCATAACCCTATTTCCTGCTGCAAAAATACTTCCCAAAGGGCCAAATGTCAGAACAACTGGAAAATTCCAAGGACTTATAAGACCTACTGTCCCCAGTGGCTGGTATTCAACTCTTAATTTTGCACCTAATAAACCAAGAATTGCTGGTGAAACTTTTCTTTTTGAAGGTTTCATCCAATTTTTAAGATTACTTTTGGCTATCTTTAGAGATGTAATAGATGAGGCTACATCAGTTAATAATGAACTAGTAATGCTTCTATGACTGAAATCATCCGATATGGCTTGAGGTATTTGATCTTGATACTTTATTATTGAATCAATTAATTTATCGATCCACTCTTTTCTTTTCTCAATTGTTAAAGGGCCGTCTCTCAAATGAGCTTCTTTTTGCAATTTTAAAATTCTATTAAGATCTTCTTTATTGGTCATATCGCACCTATATATTTTACTTAATAGAGCCTAACTAATCTTTTGATATCTTTCAATGAAGAAAATGGCGGGAGTGACGAGACTCGAACTCGCGGCCTCTGGCGTGACAGGCCAGCGCTCTAACCAACTGAGCTACACCCCCCATTTAAATTAACTTTTAAGCGGGAAGAGAGTTTAAATCAACCCTTGAAACTAAAAAAGGTCTACACTTAAACTAGACCTTTTTAAGAACAATGGTGGGCGGTGAGAGGCTCGAACTCCCGACCCTCTGGATGTAAACCAGATGCTCTACCAGCTGAGCTAACCGCCCAAAGACAATTCACATTAATCTATATAAAATAAATTCTGTTTTGTCTTTGGTTATTTTATCTATTAACAGCTTCTTTTAAACCCTTACCGGATTTAAATTTAGCATTTTTTGATGCTGCTATTTGAATAGCTTCACCTGTTCTTGGGTTTCTACCTGTTGTGGCTGCTCTATGACTTACAGAAAAAGTTCCAAAGCCAGTAATTTTTACATTACCACCACCTGATAAGGAAGAAGTGACTGCACCACAAAAAGCTTCGAGTGCCCTTCCTGAGTCAGCCTTACTTAAACCAGAACGGCTTGCAATTGCATCAATTAAATCATTTTTATTCATTTTCACCCTCTTTAGTTTGTTGAATATAGTTAAATTTATTCCCAATCACCTATCAAGGTCAAAAAAAATTGAATCTTTTTTTTTAGTGTGCAGTTAAATTAGATTGATTATCTGTTAATTTTTTTTGTTCAGCTAGCCAAGCATCTTCATCCCAATCTATTGCATCAGGCTTTTTGACCAACGCCAACTCTAAAGCTTCATCTATTGTAGAAACTAATTTTATATCTAGCTTTTCTTTTATGTTTTCAGGAACTTCAGATAATTCTCTATCATTCTCTGAAGGAATTAATACCGTTTTAATACCCGATCTAAGAGCCGCTAATAATTTTTCTTTTAATCCACCGATAGGCAAGATTCTTCCTCTTAAAGTCATTTCACCAGTCATAGCGACATCGTTTTTTATAGGGATTCCTGCCATTACAGAGATAATTGCTATAATCATAGCCACACCCGCTGAAGGGCCATCTTTTGGTGTCGCTCCCTCCGGAACATGTACATGAATATCTTTTCTTTGGAATATCGGAGGTTCAATTCCATAACTAACTGCCCTTGATCTAACAAATGAAGAGGCAGCATCTATGGACTCTTTCATAACTTCTCCAAGTTTACCTGTTGTTCTGATTTTGCCTTGTCCTGGAACCATTACAGCCTCAACATTTAGAATATCTCCACCAACTTCTGTCCATGCAAGCCCGGTCACAACACCAATTAAATCATCATTTTCTTTCTTTCCATATCTGAATTTTTTAACACCCAAATAATCTGAAATATTTTCAGAACTTACATTTAGCGAATCACTTTTGTTTTGAGAAATTTCTTTAACCGCTTTTCTTCCTAAAGAATTGAGCTCCCTTTCAAGACTTCTAACTCCTGCCTCTCTTGTATAATTTCTTATTATTGATCTAATAACATCATCAGATATATCAAATTCTTTTTCTTCAAGAGCATTATTATCTTTAACTTTTTTCAATAAATGCCTTTTAGCAATTTCAAGTTTTTCTTCTTCCGTATAACCTGCAATCCTTATTATTTCCATTCTATCTAATAATGGTGCGGGAATGTTCATAGTATTTGCTGTGGTTACAAACATTACTTGAGATAAATCATAATCAACCTCTAAATAATGATCATTAAATGTGTTATTCTGTTCAGGATCAAGAACCTCCAGAAGAGCTGAAGCAGGGTCGCCTCTAAAATCCTGCCCCAATTTATCAATTTCATCTAGTAAAAAAACAGGATTAGTGGTTTTTACCTTTTTAAGTGCTTGAATTATTCTTCCAGGCATTGAACCAATATAAGTTCTTCTATGACCTCTAATCTCAGCTTCATCTCTTACGCCTCCAAGAGACATTCTTATAAATTCTCTACCAGTAGCATTAGCTATAGATTTACCTAAAGATGTCTTTCCTACTCCCGGAGGCCCTACCAAACAAAGAATAGGTCCCTTAACTTTTGAAGATCTATTTTGGACAGCAAGGTATTCAGTAATTCTGTCTTTAACTTTTTCAAGACCATAATGATCTTTATCAAGGATTTCTTGAGATTTATTAATGTCTTTTTTAATTCTTTTCTTTTTTCCCCAAGGAATATCTAATAACCAATCAAGATAATTCCTAACAACAGTTGCTTCGGCAGACATAGGACTCATTTGTTTTAGTTTTTTTAATTCATTTTCTGCTTTTTCTTTAGCCTCTTTCGATAGCTTAGTTTTATTAATCTTTTCAATTAGTTCGGCAATATCCTCTGTGGCTCCCCCTTCGCCATCTTCTAATTCTTTTTGGATAGCCTTCATTTGTTCATTCAGGTAATACTCTTTTTGAGTTTTTTCCATTTGGTTTTTAACTCTTCTTCTGATTTTCTTTTCAACTTGTAATACAGATAGTTCTCCTTCAATATAAGTAAGGATCATATTAAGTCTTTTCTCTAAATCAGATTCTTCAAGGATTTTTTGCTTTTCTTTAATGCTGATAGCAATCTGACTAGCCACTGTGTCTGCCAGTTTATTCTCTTCTTCTATATCTTTAACCGAAGTGAGAACTTCAGAAGATACCTTATTATTAATTTTTGCGTAATTCTCGTATTTATCTTTAACTGATCTAGCCAACGCCCTTATTGTCTCTTTATTGCTGTTCAGGTCAGGTAAAAGAGTAATGTTTGCATTTATATATTCTTCTGAAAACTTTATATTTTCTACCTTACATCTATCTTTGCCCTCAACAAGGACTTTGACAGTTCCATCTGGTAATTTAAGTAATTGTAAAATCTTTCCTCTTGTGCCTATTTTATATAGGTCGTCTTTTCCAGGATCATCTACTTCAGAATTATTTTGCGTTAAAAATAATAACTCCTGATCTTTATCCATAACTTTTTCAAGAGCATTTATTGACTTATCTCTTCCAACAAATAAAGGTACAACCATATTAGGGAACACAACTATGTTTCTTAATGGTAAAACAGGTATATTATTTATCTCATTATTATCTTTCATAATTAATCCTTAAATTATTCTCCTTCGATTCTTTCAAAAAGAGAACCAAAGATATTCATTACTAATTATATATTGGTATAAATTTAACAGTATCAAGGTTTATTTAAAAAAAATTAAATAACCGACTGTTCTTTTTCTTCTTTGTTTTCGCCATAAATATATAGTGGCTTTGCTTTTCCTTCCACAACCTCACCAGAAATAGCAACTTCGGTAACACCTTTAGTCGTTGGAATTTCAAACATGGTATCGAGCAATATAGATTCTATAACAGATCTTAGTCCCCTAGCTCCAGTTGAATAAGTCATAGTTTTTTTAGCTATTGAGCTTAACGCATCATCTGAAAATTTTAGCTCAACATTTTCCATATCAAAAAGCTTTTTGTATTGCTTAATTAAAGCATTCTTTGGTTCTGTTAAAATTCTTACAAGAGATTCCTCATCCAAATCTTCTAAAGAGGCCCAAACAGGTAACCTACCAACAAATTCCGGAATCAAACCAAATTTTAATAAATCTTCTGGCTGAAGATCTTTAAGAATCTCACCAGTTTTTCTTGAATCTTTATCTTTTACTTCAGCTCCAAAACCTACTGACCTTTCTGTGCCTCTATCGCCAATAATTTTTTCTAGACCGTCAAATGCTCCACCACAAATAAATAAAATATTTGTTGTATCAACTTGTAAAAATTCTTGTTGTGGAT
>CAXFAF010000012.1:0-37147 GCA_964001285.1 uncultured bacterium
TTATTCCTCTAATTGCCATTGAAAGAGTCGAGGTTCTAAAAGAAGGTGCGGCTTCGGTTTATGGTTCTGATGCAGTTGCAGGTGTTGTTAATTATATTTTTAGAAGAGACTTTACTGGGCTTGAAGTTAGTTATAATCACCAGTTTTCAGATCTTGGTAGCCAAGAAGATGATCGATTCAGTGTAATCTTTGGCACAGAGTTTAATAATACAAACATTGTAATAGCAGCTGATATGCTAGAAAGGTCCCCTATGTCTAGTGCTTTGAGACCAGAATCAACTCAGCTAGGAATAAGTGGCCTAGGAAACAGTTTCCTATTGTTTGGCCCCTCATCGGTCGCTTCTGGGCCATATGCAGGAACATATGCGCCTTTCACTAATGTGCCTGATGCGAATTGCGTTGAAAACAAAGGGTTTTTAATTCCTCAAGCAAGTGGCTCAAGATGTGGATTTTTATATGGGCCAAGGTTTAACATTGTTAATGATGAGGAGCATCAGAATATTTATGGTTCTATTAAAAGCAGTTTATCAAACGGAATGGAATTTAATGCGGATGTTTTATTTTCAAGCATAAAAGTTAATGATAATCCTCAGTCTCCTTCTTATCCTGCTCTTTCTTATTTAAGTCCTTCTAAAGCAATACTTCCTGGACAAGCAGGAAATCCATTTGGTGTTCCCGTTTTATGGTTAGGTAGAGCTTTAGGATCTGCATTTCCATCACCAAACGCACCAAGAGATATTGATAATTTAAGGTTTTCTGTTGGTTTAACAGGCAATGTAGGAGGCTTTGATTGGGATTTCCGTTATACACACAGTGAAACAGAACATTATTTCAGCCAACCTGATACCAGTACAACAAGATTTAGCGCTGCTATAAAAGGGCAAGGTGGAACTGGTGGTACAGAAAGTTGGAATCTTTTTGATCCTTCAGCGAATTCAGCTTCACTTAGGCAATGGATATCAACAGCACAAGAAACATGGTCTGATAATGAGCTTGATGTTATTGATTTGGTTTTCTCTGGTGAAGTAGGTTCTAATATTGATATTGCTTTTGGACTTCAATACAGAGAAGAAGCTTTTGATTTAAAAAGGGATAAAGCTTCAATTGTTGAATTCGATGCTCAAGGAAATCTTACTAAGCCAGCTGACCTTCTTTTCTTAGGTGGCGGTCTTGAGTCAAGTGCAAGTAGAGATGCAACAGCTCTTTTTGCAGAAATATCTGTTCCAGTATCTGATTCTTTACAAATTAATGGCGCAGTAAGGTATGAGGAGTTAGAAGACGATAGTACCTTTGATCCAAAAATATCATTACGATATGAGGTCTCAGAAAATTTAATTTTAAGAGCTTCAGCAAGCACTTCCTTTAGGGAAGCGTCATTAGCTCAACTCTATTCAAGTGGAGTTGGTTTGCAAGGTATTCAAGATTTTACCGTTGATGGTGCGCCAAAAGGTGGAACAACATTTATTCGTATTGCACAAGATGGTAACCCAAATCTATCACCAGAAGAGTCTGATAACTTTAATGTTGGTGCAATTTGGCGTCCTCAATCAAATTTAGAATTAAAATTGGATTATTGGTCTATAGACTATAGCGACGTTATCACTATTGAAAGTGCACAAGGTATAGTGGCAGCTAATCCCTTAGATCCAAAGGTAAAGAGAACAATTGATGGAACATTAATAGGTGTCACAACCGGCTATTTTAATGCATCAAATGTAAAAACAGATGGAATAGATTTTGAGGTTAATTATTCTTTTGATACTGATATAGGGCAAATCGAATTAGGATTAAGTGGTACGCATATGAATAAATATGAGATTCCTAATGCTAAAGGTGAAACTCAAGATGTTGTTGGTTTATTTAACCATGATAATTTTGCGCGATCATTACCAGAAACAAAAATGACTTTATCTGCTATTCTTAATAGTGGCGCTCATAAGTTAGCAATTTATGGAAAACATATTTCTGATTACAAAACAACAAGAGCTTTATCTTCGACAGCTGAGGCAAGAGGGTATACGCAAAAAATTGATGAATGGTTCAGTATTGATTTACAGTATAACTATACTTTAGATCTTGATGATAACCAGATTCGTTTCTCTGTTGGTGGGATTAATGTCTTAGATGAAGACCCACCACTTGTATTTGATGCAGCGAATTTCAGTTATGATTCAAGACAGCATGATGCAAGAGGAAGGTTAATGTATGTCGGAGTGAAGTTAATACGTTAATTATGATTCTTTTTGAATTCTTATTAATGTAATTTGATTTCGATTTCTTTCTAGTACTTTAAACCTAAAACCGTGAAAGCTATAAATGCTTCCGGCTTTTGGTATTGATCTTGTTTCGTGGATAATTAAACCTGCTATTGTTGCAGCTTCTTCATCAGGGAGCTTCCATCCATATTCTCTATTTATATCTCTAATACTAGCATCACCATCTACTTTTATTATGTTTGACTGTTCAGGTAATACATCATCCTCTTCTTCATCATGTTCATCGGTAATTTGACCAACAATTTCCTCTAAAATATCTTCAAGTGTAATTAATCCCATTAATGCACCATATTCATCTACCACTAAAGCCATATGAGTCTTTTTTTCTAAAAAAGCAGATAATTGCTCTTTTAAACTGGTTGTTTCTGGTACAAACCAGGGTTCTACCAAAATTTCATTTAACTTAAAGTCTCTGTTTGAAATAGTTTCTTTTAAGAGGTCTTTAATATGTAATATTCCTATAAAGTTATCTTTATCATCTTTCCAAATAGGAACGCGAGTAAAAGGGTTTTCTAACATAGTAGATAAGACTTTTTGGGGATCTGTATCACAATCAATGGTTAGGATGTTTTTTCTATGGGTCATAACATCCTCTACTGATACATCTGGAAGATCTAAAACTCCGCCAAGCATATCTTTATCTCCTTTTTTAACCATTCCTTCTTCATGATGGAGGTTGATTTGGCCTCTTATTTCGTCATGAGGATCAACAAGAAGGGATATTTTCCCATTGTCCTTAACAAATAAATAGGAAATTTTTGTCGCTATAGTAGCTATAGGGCCAAGGATTTTCAAAGTTAATTGAATTGAATATGAAGATACAAGTACCCAATAATCGATATACTTAAGAGCAAGAAGTTTAGGAAGAATTTCTCCAAAAATAACCACTAAAGTAGTCATTATAATAGTCGAGATAATAATGCCAAAATCTCCAAATATTGTAATAAAAAGACTTGTTGCTATTGCAGATGCAAGAATATTAATTAAATTACTAGCCAATAACATTGTGCTTATGAGATGCGCCCTTTGATTAATTAATTTTTCAACAATAATTGCTCTTTTGTCGCCTTTTTCAGAAAGATGTTTCATTCGAACCTCTGAGACAGCAGTTAATGCAGTCTCTGATCCGGAAAAGAATGCTGACAAAATTATTAGACCGAAGATTGATCCTATAAGAATACTTATTGATATAAGCATTATTTAATTTTCTCCTGATTGAAAAAGTCCATAAGATCTTTATCATCTATATCATCACTTATGTAGGCTTTTCCAATTTCTTTTAAAAGGATTAATGTATTTTTTTCATTAATTCTTTTCTTATCATGCTTCATTAGCTTCATAATTTCTTCTTGAGAAATGTTACCATCAATATCGTCTAAAGATGTTGGTAAGCTATAGTCTTTAAGTAAGTTAATTATTTCTTCGCATTCCTCTCGAGGTAATTCACCATGAGAAGAAGAAAATTTTGCTGCAAAAGTCATACCAATCGATATTGCTTCTCCATGTAAGACTAGATCATTACCAGAAAAATGTTTTTCTATGGCATGGCCAAATGTATGACCTAAATTTAATAATGCTCGTTCACCTTTTTCAAATTCATCATTTTGAACTATTTCTGACTTCATCGAACAAGAATTTTCAACTGCTATAATTAATTTTTCTTGATTTAAGTTTAGTAGATCGTTTCTATTATTTATTAGCCAATCAAAGAATTTTCTGTCTCCTAAAACACCATATTTGATGATCTCTGCTAGACCACATTTTATTTCTCTTTCTGGTAAAGATGTAAGTAAATTAACATCAGATATTACTATTTTAGGTTGATGAAAAGCTCCAACTAAGTTTTTTCCTTGTTTAACATTTATAGCTGTTTTACCTCCAACAGAAGAGTCAACTTGTGCAAGAAGGGTGGTTGGAATCTGAATAAAATCAATACCTCTAAATATAATAGAACTAATGAATCCTGCTAGGTCACCAATCACTCCGCCTCCAAGCGCTATAAGTGTATCAGATCTTTCTATTCCTTTATCAAGGAGTTCAGATATAGTATTTTCAACTATTTTAAAATTTTTGCTAGTCTCACCAGATGGTATTAATGAGACAAAAACATTATAGCCTGATTCATCCAAGACATTTTTAATTTTTGGCAAGATAATAGAGCCTACGCCTTCATCACATATAATATAAATATTTTTTCTTCCTAAAAAATTTGAAATAATATCAGGAAGTCTATCAATTAACTTGGACCCTATTATTATTTCATAAGGGTTATCCTTCAAATCTATTTTTATCTTTTTGATATTTTCCATAATTAATTTTTATTGATTCTTGCTATAATTTTTTTAACAACTTGATCGATATCGTCATCATTGTTTTCTATACATATATCACTTTTAGAATAAAATTGTTTTCTATCTGAACTTATTTTTTCAATTTCTTTCTTTAAATCTACTTCATTAAGTAACGGTCTTGATCTATCGTTTTTTAATCTCTCGAATAGAACATCTATATTCGTTTTTATCCAAATAGACAATGTTTTGCCCAACATTAGTTTTTGAATTTCCTTATTTAAAATTGCACCCCCTCCAAGCGCTAAAACAAAATCATTTTTATTTAAAAGTTCTTTGCAAATTAACTCTTCCTCTTGACGAAATCTTTTTTCACCATATTTAGAAAAAATTTCTGAAATCTTTAAATTTAATTTCGACTCAATTCTTTCATCAGAGTCATAGAAAGGTATGGAAATCTTTTTTGCTAACAACTTGCCTATAATCGTTTTTCCGGAACCCATCATTCCAGTTAAAGTAATTTTCTTAAAGTTATTATTTGGCATTAAATTAGTCCTAATAATAGATAAAATTTATCTAGTAAATTATTTTTATACCAAATTTAGGTTTAAAACATATATAATTTGTAATTAAGGTTATTAATGAAGAAATACATTATATTTTTGTTTGTTTTTGCAGCTATTTTCTTTCTTGCTTCTTATATCGAAAACAATGGCCAACCTGAGATTAAAGAAATAAAAAAAGTTTTAAATGAGCATGAAATATTTATAGATTAATTTAAAATATATAAAGATTTAAAATGATAGATTCAAATTGGGAAAAATATTGGCGGGATCAAAATAGAATTTTAGAAATTTTTTTTGACTATTTAAGTGTTGAGAAAGGGTTAAGTAATAACACAATTTTTTCTTATAAAAGAGATTTTAAACTTTTAAGTTTATATTTATATAATCGCAAATGGTTTAAAAAATATGTCTTCCCCTCAAGAGTTAAAAAATATCATTTCAATATGATTGAAGAGAATACTGATAATTTTAAGTCAATATCTTTGAGAAAATTAAATTATGATCATTTAAAAGATTTTTTTGAAAACTTAGAAGAAAAAGGTTTTAAAAATACATCTAGGGCTAGATTCCATTCGACTTTCAAACAATTTTTTGAATTTGAAGTTAGACAGGAATATTTAAAAGAAAACCCAATGGAATTTATAGAAAAACCAATAATAAAAAGAAGCTTACCTTCAGTTTTGACTAAATCAGAAATTGAGACTTTATTAAAGCATATAAGACGAATCCCGACAAAGAATGAAAGCGAATCAAAAAAAAATAAAAGATTAAAAATTAAGTGTTTAATAGAGCTTCTTTATTCAACTGGTGTCAGGGTGAGTGAACTTGTTAATATCAAGATAGAAGACATTGATGTAAGAAAAAGAATATTAAAAATTTTTGGAAAGGGTCGAAAAGAGCGAAATGCCTATTTTACTGCAAAAACTTCTAAAGCATTAGAAGAATGGATAGCTTCAATTCCTCCTTCATCATCTTTTTTATTTCCTTCGCATGGGGTTTTAGGTCATATAACTAGAGATTCTATTAATAAAATCCTTTCTAGTTTATCAAACGAACTTGGATTTAGTAAAAACAAATTAACGCCGCATAAATTGAGACATGCTTTTGCAACTCATTTATTAAATAAAGGTGCCGACTTAAGGATAATTCAGCAACTTTTGGGGCATTCAAATATTTCAACTACTGAGATATATACACATGTTATTGATTCAGAGACTGTTGAATCTGTTAAAAAAAGCCATCCTTTGGAAAAATCTCTTGGTTGACTTAAACTGAATTCAGTTGCAATTTACATCTAATATTGTGGGTAGGTAATGGTTAGTTATTTAGATTTTGAAAAATCTCTTTCGGAAATTGAGGGAAGAATTAGAGAATTAAATGAAGCGAGATTAAGTTCTGAACAAGATGATATATCTTTAGATGAAATAACAAAACTTGAAAAAAAAGCTCAAGAATTACTCACTAAAATTTACTCTGACTTGGACACATGGGAAAAGACTCAAGTTGCTAGGCACCCTAATAGACCTCATTTTTCTGATTATATTGAAGGCATGCTTGATAATTTTGTTCCCCTCGCAGGTGATAGGTTATTTGGTGAAGATAAAGCTATAATAGGCGGCTTAGGAAAAATGGATGACACTTCCGTTATGCTAATAGGTCACGAAAAAGGTAGCGATACGGATTCACGATTAAAACACAATTTTGGTATGGCCCATCCTGAAGGGTATAGAAAATCAATACGACTTATGCGCCTAGCTGAAAAGTTTAATATCCCAGTAATTACTTTTGTTGATACTCCGGGAGCTTATCCAGGAATTGGTGCCGAAGAAAGAGGGCAATCTGAAGCTATAGCACGTTCTACAGATTGTACTCTTTCACTTAAAGTTCCAGTTATTTCAATAATAATAGGTGAAGGAGGATCAGGGGGTGCTATGGCACTTGCAGCAGCAAATAATGTTTTAATGCTTGAGCACTCAATATATACAGTAGCTTCTCCTGAAGCTTCAGCTTCAATTTTATGGAGAAGCTCTGAAAAAGCTAAAGAAGCTGCAAATGCGATGAAAATAACTGCTCAAGATCTTCTGAGGCTAGGAATAATTGATCAAATTATTGATGAGCCCGTTGGAGGTGCTCATAGAGAACCAACTCACATGATTTCACAAATTAAATCAGCTATTATCCGGTCAATAAATGAACTCAGAAATTTTAATGAAAAAGAATTAATTGAAAAAAGAAGAGAAAAATTTATCAAAATTGGTCAAAATCTGTAATTAAAAATTAACCGTGACAATTTTTATATTTTTTTCCGGATCTACATGGACACGGACTGTTTCTTCCAACTTTACCCCAAGTGGATGGATCATTTGGATTAATGGGTTCATTATTATTTCTAGTTCTTATAGTCTTATTTTTTTTCTTCATTCTAGAATCTGGGGAAACATTTTCTTTTAAAGCCTTATGATCAATTATACTTTCTTGATTAATTTTATTTAAACTCTCATCAGAGGCCATACGGATATGAAATAAGATTCTAGTAACATCCTCTCTAAAGTTATTTAACAATTCTTCAAAGAGTCCAAAGGATTCTGACTTATATTCACTTAAAGGATCTCTTTGACCATAGCCCCTTAAACCAACTATTTGCCTTAAATTTTCAAGCTGTCCCAAATGATCTTTCCAATTCTGATCTATGGATTGGAGTATTATTGTTTTTTCAAGGTTTTTTAATAAGTCTTCACCAAATTCTTTAGATTTATTGTCATACTCTATGTCAATTTTTTGTACTAATTTATCTCTAATAATATCTGAATCTATACCATCTTCTTCAAACCATTTATGTATTGGTAATTGTATTGAAAAAACCCTTTTTATATCCTTGTCGAGTTTATCAGCATCCCAATCATCGATAAAAGTTTTTTCTGGTATAGATTGATCTAAAATATCGAAAAGTATTTCGTGACGCATATCCTTAACAATTTCAGATAAATCACTTTGCGTTAATATCTCTAGCCTCTGCTCGAAGATTACCTTTCTTTGATCATTCATTACATCATCAAATCTTAATAAATTCTTTCTAATATCAAAATTTCTTGATTCAACTTTTTTTTGTGCCCTTTCAAGGGCGGTATTAATCCATGGATGAACAATTGCTTCACCTTCATCAAGTCCAAGTCTTTGAAGTATAGTGTCTAATCTATCTGATCCAAAAATCCTCATTAGATCATCTTCGAGACTTAAATAAAATTTTGATTCACCTGGATCACCTTGTCTTCCGGACCTACCTCTCAGTTGATTATCAATTCTTCTGCTCTCATGTCTTTCAGTCCCTATTACAAAGAGACCCCCAGATTCAATTACAATTTTTTTTAATTCTTCTGTATTCTTTTCAGTATTTTCTAAATTTTCAGGGTTACCGCCTAGTTGAATATCGGTTCCTCTACCAGCCATATTTGTAGCGATAGTAACAGAGCCTGGTTTACCGGCTTGAGAAATAATTTGGGCTTCCTGTTCATGATACCTTGCATTTAATACATTGTGTTTAATATTTTTAGATTTAAGCAGTTTCGATAAAATTTCGGATTTTTCTATACTAACAGTTCCTACAAGAACAGGTTGATTTCTCTTATTACATTTCAAAATATTTTTTATTATAGCTTCATACTTTTCTTCTTCAGTTCTATATATTTCATCATCTGAATCTTCTCTCATTATTGGAACATTTGTAGGGACAGATACAACTCCTAATCCATATATATCCATAAACTCTTCTGCTTCAGTTAAAGCCGTTCCTGTCATTCCAGATAATTTTTCATATAAACGAAAATAATTTTGAAAAGTTATTGAGGCTAATGTTTGATTTTCAGGTTGTATATGAACATTTTCTTTGGCCTCTAATGCTTGATGCAGACCATCTGAAAATCTTCTACCTTCCATCATTCTTCCTGTAAATTCATCAATTATTATAACTTGATTATCTTTGACTAAATAATCTGTATCTTTATGAAAAAGTTTATGAGCTTTTAGAGCTTGGTTAATATGATGAACAAGGGCGACATTTTCAATATCATAAATTGAAGAATTATTATCCAAGAATCCTTTGTCGATTAGTATTTTATCTAATCTTTCATTACCTTCTTCAGTAAGATTTATGGATTTTGATTTTTCATCAATATCAATATCTTCGTCATTAATTAATGGGATTATTTGGTCAATCTTAACATAAAGATCAGACTTATCTTCTATTACACCGGAAATAATTAACGGTGTTCTTGCTTCATCAATTAAAATAGAGTCAACTTCATCTATGATTGCAAAATTTTTGTCTTTTTGAAACATTTGGTCAATAGAATGCTTCATATTATCTCTAAGGTAATCAAAACCAAATTCATTATTTGTTCCATAAGTTATATCTGCTGAATAAGCTTTCTCTTTTTCTTTATCATCTTGACCAGAGTAAATTACACCAACATCCAGTCCTAAAAATTTGTAGATTACACCCATCCATTCAGAGTCCCTTTTAGCGAGGTAATCATTAACAGTAACAATGTGAACTCCCTTACCAGAAAGAGAATTTAAATATGCAGGAAGAGTGGATACTAGTGTTTTTCCTTCACCAGTCTTCATTTCTGTTATTTTTCCTTCATTCAGTACTAATCCACCTACAATTTGTACATCAAAATGACGTTGACCAAGTGTCCTTTTGCTGGCCTCTCTTACGACGGCAAATGCATCATTTAAAATTTCATCTAAGGAGCTACCTTGTGTTAGTAGTTCTTTAAACTCAATTGTTTTGTTTCTTAATTCTTCATCACTTAAGTTTTCATAAATTGATTCTAATGTATTTATTTCTGTGACTCGGTTATTGTATTTTTTAAGATTTCGATCATTGCTTGAGCCGAAAACCCTATTCAATAATGAATTTAAACTTGGCATTTTATTAAATTACTCTTTTATTTTTAAACATCATGTAGGAATACAATCATAGATTGTCAACCAAACAAAAAAAATTCATGTTTATCTATAAGCTTGTTTGGGTTATTAAATCATTAATTATAGTTATTTTTAAGGTTAAATATGAAATTGAAAAAATCACCATTAGCGCCTGATAATTTTCCTTCTTTACCTAAAATAAGGGGAATTAACATAGGAACGGCTGTTTCAAATACGAAATACAAAAAAAGACAGGATATTCTTACAGTTTCCTTTGATGCAGGTACTGCGGTTGCTGGAGCATTTACTCAATCACAAATGCTAGCTGCTCCAGTGCAATTTTGTAAAAAAAATATCAAAAATGGTTTTGCAAGAGGCCTTGTTGTTAATGCAGGAATTGCGAATAGTTATACGGGAAAAAAAGGAACTGATAACACAAAATCAATGGCTAACATTTCTGCCAAAATACTTAATTGTAGGAAAAAAGATTTATATATATGCTCAACTGGAGTAATAGGTGAACAAGTCCCGATTGGAAAAATTCTAAAAGCCATAAAAAGATCTTTTAAAGGAAGGTCTAGAAATTTTGAATCTGCGGCTAAAGCTATAATGACAACTGATACCTTTCCAAAAGGAAGCGGGACAACAGTAAAAATTGATGATGTAGATATTTCTATATCAGGAATAGCCAAGGGCTCAGGAATGATTGCTCCAAATATGGCTACAATGTTAGCTTTTATTTTCACAGATGCTTTGATAGACCCAAAATTATTTCAAACTCTAATCAATTTATGTCTAAGGGATAGTTTTAATTCGATAAGTGTTGATAGTGACACATCTACTAATGATACAGTTTTAGCTTTTGCTACAGGTCGAGCTATGAAGGACAAAGATGTGAAGCCTATAAATAAAATTGGAGATAAAAGATTAACAAAATTTAGAGAATCTCTTGAAAAAGTTATGAAGGATTTAGCAATACAGATCGTTAAAGATGGAGAAGGTGCTAAAAAATTAATACAAATAAAAGTTGGAGGTGCTTCAAGCGCAATATCAGCAAAAAAAGTTGCAAAGTCTATAGCTGACTCTCCTCTAATGAAAACTGCAATAGCTGGTTCAGACCCAAATTGGGGCAGAATAATAATGGCAATTGGAAAAACTAAAGAACAATTTAAATCGAAAAAATTAAAAATAAAAATTGGAAATAATCTTGTTATTAATAATGGAACTTTAGCTAAAAGATATTCTGAAAAAAAGACTCAGAAATATATGAAAAATGATAATATATTATTAGATATTGATTTAGGTTTAGGAAATGGATCTAGTTCCTTCTGGACATGTGATTTAACCGAAGAGTATGTAAAAATTAATTCTGATTATAGATCTTAGTATGGAAAAAAAAGATCTTATTATTGTTTCAGCAATTTCACTAGTTGATCGTGATGGCAGAATTTTAATTAGCAAAAGATCTGAAAATAAATTTATGCCTGGTTATTGGGAATTCCCTGGCGGAAAGTTAGAAGGGGGTGAGACTCCTGAACAGTGCTTAATAAGAGAGATAAAAGAAGAAATTAATATTGATTTGGAAAATTTTTGTTTTTCACCTTTAACATTTTCTTTAAATGAATATAACGAATTCAATATATTGCTACTTCTTTATATTTGCCGTGAATGGGAAGGTGTGATTATAGCTAAAGAAAATCAAGAGTTAAAATGGTCTTTTTCTAAAGATTTATATGATTGTAATCTTTTACCTGCTGATAAAGATCTTATCCCTTATATTAGAGATTCTATATCTTCCTAATATAACAATATTAATTATTTCAATTATTTTTATAATTTATTAGGATAGAGATAAATGTATTATTTATTTAAGCCAATTCTTTTTCTTTTTGATCCTGAGTTAATTCATAGATTAACTTTATTTTCACTGAAATTATTTCCCTTTCGTAGAAAAAATATAGATAAAACACTAAACAATAAAATTTTTGGGCTAAATTTCTTAAGCCCAGTAGGTCTTGCTGCAGGCTTTGATAAGGATGGTGAAGTTTTTCACAAAATGTCAGAACTAGGGTTTGGATTTGTAGAGGTAGGAACTGTTACTCCTAAACCTCAAAAGGGAAATCCAAAACCAAGGATTTTTAGGATAAAAGATCATAAGGGAGTTATCAATAGTCTGGGGTTTAATAGCAACGGATTTGAGGAGGTCAAAAAAAGATTATTAGAAAACTTAGGCAATGAAATTATTGGCATAAATATTGGTGCAAACAAAGAGAGCAATAATTTTATAAATGACTACTTAGAGGGGCTAAGCTTTTTTTCAGATTGTGTATCATATATTACTATAAATATTTCCTCTCCAAATACGCCTGGCCTAAGAGACTTACAATTAGAGAATAATTTGGCGGAATTAACAAAGGAATTAAAAAAGTTTTCTGAAGCTAACAATGATATAAAAAATATACCCATTTTAGTAAAGATCTCGCCCGACATTATAGATAGTGATCTTAAGAATTTATGCGATACTTTATTAATCAATTCAGTCGATGGAATTATTATTTCGAATACCACACTCAAAAGACCTTTTAAAGGTTATGGTGAGGAGATTGATGGTGGTTTATCAGGTAAGCCTTTATTCGAAATTTCAACTGAGCAATTAAAAAATGTTTATGAATATACTAAAGGTAAGATACCTTTAATAGGTGTGGGAGGAATTGATTCTTCTGAAAAAGCCTATGAAAAGATTAAGAATGGCGCGAGTTTAGTGCAATTATATACTGGTATGATCTATCAGGGGCCGGGTTTAATTAATGAAATTAATGAAGGCATTTCAAGGCTTTTAAAAAAAGATGGATTTAGTAATATAAGTGAGGCTATTGGAGTTAACACAGAGGTAAAAGTAAAATGAGTCTTAAAATATTACATAATCCCAGATGTTCAAAATCTAGACAAACACTTGAAATAATCAACAGTAAGAGTATTTCGGTTGAGGTTATTGAATATCTTAAAACGCCTCTGAAATATGATGACTTGTTTAAGATTATTAAACTTTTAGATGTTAATCCAAGAGATATCATTAGAAAAAGTGAGTCTATCTATAAAGAGAAAAACTTAGAAAATGATAAATTTACTGATGAAGAATTAACAAAATATATGGTCGAAAATCCTATATTGATAGAAAGACCAATTGTGTTTGATGATAATTTAGCAATAATAGGTCGACCTCCGGAGAATGTATTAAAAATAATAAAATGAATAAAAAAGATAAAAAAGTAAGCAAAAGAGAAGAAAATAAAAAAAATAATAGATCAATTATAATAAAGGCTGGCATTGAGATCTTTTTGAAAAAAGGAATAAGCCAGACTACGGTTAGAGATATTATAAGGAATACAGACCTTGCTTCAGGTACCTTTTATAATTATTTCAAATCTAAGGAAGAAGTTTTAATTGCTGCTTTAGATGAATCAGCAATTGAAATTGGTCAAGAATTAAGGGCTCGAAGAAAAAAAGCAAAGAATCTAGAAGAATTTGTTTATTCTCAAATCAGACCTTTTTTTGATTTTGCTAGGGATCATTCTGAGATTTTTATGATTATGAGCAGTAATTTAAATGATGTTCAGGCATTTTCTGTAGAAACTCCAATGATGACTCTAGAATTAGAATCTTTAAAAGAAGATATTATTATTGGGATAGAAGAAAAAATACTTCCAGATGTTAATCCTGATTATTTTTGTTCGGTAATTCAATCTGTTGCTGAAGGTATAGCCTTTACACTTGTTAGAAAAAGTATGTCTACTGAAGACATAGATTCTGCTGTTAAATTTTGTACTAATTTTATCGTAGCAGGCATTAGGTCAGTATAAAATGTATAAAGCTGTTATTGTTAATTCACTTTCAAATGATTTTTCTTCAATAGAAGTTGTAGATGTTGAAAGAAAACAACTTGAAGCAAATGAAATTCGTATACAGGTGAAAGCTGCATCTGTTAATTTTCCTGACTTGTTGATGACTGAAGGTTTATACCAGTATAAACCTGAGACCCCTTTTATTCTTGGAATGGAATCTTCAGGTATAATTATTGAGAAAGGAAATGCTGTAAGTGCATTTTCAATTGGTGATGAAGTAATTGTAAGTGGAAAAACTGGTTCTTTTGCTGAAGAAATTATTGCTGCTGAAGATTTAATTAGAATTAAACCTAAGTCATTAAATTGGGAACAAGCTGCGTCTTTTACCGTTGCTTATTTAACGGCATATGTTGCTCTTGTATGCAGAGGCAATATTGAAAATGGTGAAAGTTTATTGGTTCATGGAGCTGCTGGCGGTGTTGGCTTGGCAGCAGTTGATTTAGGAAATTATTTTGGTGCCAATGTTATTGCAACATCTGCCTCTTCTAAAAAAAGAGAATTTTTAAAAACTTATGGTGCTCAGCATGTGCTACCTGATAAAGGATTTAAAGATAAGGTTAAGGAACTCACTTCAGGAAGTGGAGCTGACATTATTTACGATCCAGTAGGAGGAGATGTTTTTGATGAATCTGTTCGCTGTATTGGATGGAATGGTCGTCTCCTTATTATTGGGTTTACTTCAGGTCGAATACCGAGCGTAAATGTTAATATGCCTCTTATCAAAGGTTTTTCGGTTGTAGGTGTGCGTGGCGGTGAATATGGAAGGAGGGATCCAGAGAAAGGCAAGCAAAATTTAGAATCGATTGATAAATTAGCAATGTCTGGTAAATTAAATCCCCATATACATAAAGCGTATTCTCTTGAAAATGTTACTGAAGCTTTAAATGAGCTTAGAAATAGAACCGTTATCGGAAAGGTTTGTATCAAACCTTAATTTCTTTCTTGAATAATTATTTGAATAGTGTACATTATTCAAAAAGCAGTTATGAATTTTTTCAAGGAGCTATTTTGCCGCGAGGAGGATCAAGAATTGGGGCCGGGAGACCAAAAGGTCAAGGCAAGTTTGGTGAAAAAACTAAACCAATACGTGTTCCTATTAGCAAGGTTAATAGTATTATGAATTTTATTAATAATAATAGTCTTTCCCTTCCGTTATATAGTAGCAAGGTTCCAGCAGGATTCCCATCTCCCGCTGATGATCATATGGAAGAAAAATTAGACTTAAATACACATCTTGTTAAGCATCCAACAGCAACATTTTTTGTAAAAGCTTCTGGCGATTCTATGGTAGGAGCAGGCATACACGATGGTGATATTTTAGTTGTTGATCGAAGTTTAGAGCCTCGGCAAGGCCGAGTAGTAATTGCAGCGATTGATGGACAGTTGACAGTCAAGCGCCTGAAGATAAAAGGTCCAAAGACTTTTTTGGTCCCTGAAAATAAAAAATTTCGTTCTATAGAATTGAATGAAAATAACGATGTAAAAATTTGGGGAGTTGTAACCAGTGTTATCCATAAAGTCTAACCCTGAAAAAGTTTTTGCTCTTGTTGATTGTAATAACTTTTATGTTTCTTGTGAGCGTGTCTTTAATCCATTTTTACTGGATCAGCCGATCATTGTATTGTCGAATAACGATGGCTGTATAATTGCTAGATCAGATGAAACAAAAGCTTTAGGCATTCCAATGGGGGCGCCTTTTCATCATTATAAGCATAAGCTAATGGAAAAAGGCGTTCATATATATTCTTCGAATTATCAGCTTTATGGCGATATGTCTGGGAGAGTTATGGATTCTCTAAGAATATTTAGTCCTGATGTTGAAGTGTACTCTATCGATGAAGCATTTGTCAGGTTTAAATATTCGAATAAAAAAAACTATACTGAATATTTAAGAAGTATAAGAGACAATATTACCCAATGGACAGGCATCCCTGTTTCAATAGGTCTAGCTCCAACAAAAACACTGGCAAAAATCGCTAACTCTCTTGCTAAAAAATCCAATACCGATTCTGTTTTTGATTTAAGCTCGTCAACAAAACAGATAGAAATTCTTGAGGATATTCAGGTAGAAAATATTTGGGGTATATCTAAAAGATGGGGAACAAAATTGCGATTAATAGGAATAGGTAACGCGTTGCAGTTAAGGAATTCATCACCTCAAAAAATACGAAAATATTTAGGTGTGGTTCTAGAAAGAATTGTTTATGAGCTAAGAGGAATATCATGTTTAGATCTTGATCAATTCAAATCCCGAAAGAATATAATGATTTCTAGAAGTTTTGGTAATTTAGTTAATAATTTAACCGATCTAGAACAAGCTGTATCACTTTATACGATTAAAGCTTGTGAAAAAATGCGATTACAAAAAAGCAGGACGCAAGCTGTATATATTTTTGTAAGAACCAATAGGTTTTCTAGAAATCAGCCCCAGTATAGTGCCGGTACCATTTTTGGTTTTAACAATCCTTGTAGCGATACTGGTTACATAATAAAGAAAGTCAAAGAGAGTTTATCTTCCATTTTCAAACACGGCTATTTGTATCAACAAGCGGGAGTTATGCTAATGGATTTGGTCTCTGATAGAGTTTACCAAGAAGATTTATTTGAAAATTTTGATTACCAAAGATCGGATTTTAGAATGAAGGCTTTAGATGGTATTAACGAAAGGTTTGGCCCTGGTACACTTTTCTATGCGGCAGCGGGTTTAAAAAAAGATGGTGATTGGCAGTCTCGTACGCATCATTTATCTCCTAGATATACGACAAAATGGAATGAGTTACCTCGCGCTTCATAATTTTGTTGAACACAATTAAGAATTTTAGTAAATCAGACTTGTGGAAGTTTTAGCAAATATTTTAGCGGCAGGAATATTATTTATAATGTTGTTCTTTAGCATTTCTATTGCTCGAAATGTTCATAAAGGATTAGATAAAGAAAATGCAGGAATCTTATTAAGAATTCTTTTTCCTGAATATTTTTTTTGGGGCCTTATTCTCTCTTTAATAAGTGGATTACTCTTCCTTCTGGAAGGAAATATCTTCCAATCAATAGTAATGTTTATAATTGCATCGATGGCAGCTTTTTCTAGATACCACCTAGTTACAAAGATAAATAAAAATCGTGATTTGATGATACAGGGCGATCTTAATGCCGGAAAAGAATTTTCATCGCTTCATAAAACAAGTGTTTCAATTAATATTATTCAAATCATACTTTTATTAACAATATTGATTTACTCTACAATTATTTAAACACTTCTTTTTGCTTTATCAGCATCATTGGAGGATCTAATCATATCTCTAATTCCATCCCAATCTTCATCACTCAATTTATCAAGACTTTGATAAAAATTACCGCCAGAAGATAAATAAATAGCTCCATCTATAGCAATAGTTTGTCCAGTTAAATAATCACACCCATCCGCCATTAAAAATGTAGCTAAATTCCTTAATTCTTGCATCTCACCATTTCTACCCATAGGTATACCTAGACCACTTGCACTTTCATCGGTATCTTGACCAGGGCTTAATCTCTCCCAAGCACCTTTTGTAGGAAAGGGACCTGGAGCAATAGCGTTTAATCTAATACCATATTTTCCCCACTCAGCGGCTAAAGATTTTGTCATAATGTTAACACCTGCTTTGGACATAGCTGAAGGTACTGTATAAGGACCTCCATTCCAAATCCATGTTGTAAGAATTGATATAACTGATCCTTTAACTTCTTCATCTATCCAGCGAGTACCACAGGCATGGGTTACATAAAAAGATCCTCGAAAAACGATATTAGAGATAGCCTCAAAACCTTTCGGAGTTAAATCCTTTGTTGGTGAAATAAAATTTCCTGCTGCATTATTGACTAAACCGGTTAGGGCACCACCATCCGACCATATTTGATCAATCATATCATTTACAGCCTCTGATACCCTAATATCACAAGCATGCGCCGTTGCTTTTCCGCCTGCATCAGCTATTTCTTTTACGGTATCCTCTAAAACTGATTTTCTTCTACCACAAATATAAACCTCTGCACCAAGCTTGGCATATTCACTAGCCATTTCTTTACCTAGTCCTGAACCACCGCCAGTTACTAATATTCTTTTTCCTTCTAAAAGTGTGTCTTTAAACATTTAATTCTCCTAAGATATTTTAAGGCGCCTGAAGATAGTTGAAATTAACCACCCCAAGGAACCTGATAAGATTACCGCAAGTATTCCATAAAGCAACGGAAAATTCTTTGAAGTTAACCAAATTAATCTACTAAAACCAGCCTGTTTGAGATCGATTTTATTCTCTGCATAAGAAATAAATTCACCATTTTGAAATATAAAATACCGTATAAAATATTTTCCTTGTTGAGAGTTTGATGGAAGTAAGAATTCTGTAGAAAAGATACCTATTTTTCCAGGTCCAGATTTAATTGTTATATCTTCTTCATTGGTAACAAATTGTCCTTTTTCTATCATATAATTTTTAAGGTTCTTATTAAAAATAATCTGATTTGTCTTACTGTTAGTAATTTTGGCTTCTCCTAAAGGAAGATTGTTTAATCCAAGTCCTAATTTATCAAAAACTTTTTGATCAGCTATAATATCCAACTTTTTTGAACTTATAATATTATAATAACTAGGTACTTGATAGTAATCAGCTCTTCCAAGGCCTAACCATAATCCATATAACCTTCTTTTTTCTTCTAAAGTTATATTTCTTGCAGGACCAACAACTTCAATAATTAGATCTTTTTTTCCTGAAGGCATAACTCCATAGAGCACTACTTCTGTTCCAGAAATATTAGGCCTAATTTTTATATCTTTTTCTCCTTCATCAATAACAATATTAGGAGGCATTTGTCCCATTAAAATAAGAATGCTGAAAAAAGTTATGAGAAATTTCTTTATCATTCAAAATTACTCCCAGAAATCATTTTTATAAGATTTTCAGGCTCAATAAATAATTCTGAAGCCATAATACCTCCTACCACCAGGACCAAAATAGAGAGAGCTATTCTTAATCCAGCGCCATTTAATTTACTGCTCAATCTCACACCTATTTGCGCCCCTATAGCACCACCTAACAACAAAATAAGAGCAAGAATTATATCTACAGATTGATTGGTTGACGCGTGAAGGATTGTAACAAAAGCGGTTATAAATATTATTTGATAAAGTGATGTCCCTACAACAACAGAAGTAGGCATTCTTAAGATATAAATCATGGCGGGTATAATAATAAATCCGCCACCAACTCCCATAATTGAAGATAAAATACCAACTATAAATCCTACGAGGTAGGGTGGAATTAGTGATATATAAAGTCCTGATCTTCTAAAACGTATCTTGAAAGGTAAACCCATAATCCAAGAGTGATGATAAAACCTAGTTCTTTTTTTATGACCTAAAAGACCTAAACTATCTAAACTTTCATAAAGCATAAAAGACCCAATGGCAGTAAGAAAAAGAAAGTAAGATGATGTGATAAGTAAATCTACGAGCCCAACTTCTTTAAGGGAATTAAAAATATATATACCAACAAAAGAACCCAATATACCTCCAGCAAGAAGTATATTTCCCATCCTAATATCGACCGCTTTTCTTCTTAAATGCCCTATTGTTCCAGATAATGATGAACCTACAATATGATTAGCTTCTGAAGCAACTGCTATGGCAGGTGGAATGCCTAAGAAAATTAGCAATGGTGTCATTAAAAAACCACCACCAACGCCAAAAGCTCCAGATAAAGTCCCTACAATTATGCCAAGGCATAAGAAACCAATTGGGTTTATCGACATTTCTGCAATAGGCAGATAAAATTCCATATACTCCCCTAACCAAACATTTTATTAAAAGCCTACATTATGAAGAAAATATGGCAAAGTAATTATTTATAGACTAAATATTTCTATACTATATTGTGAGTAGCGTTTTTAAATTCTTATTCTAAAAGGGGAAATACAATGACTGAAGCATGGATAATAGATGGGTGTAGAACTCCACGAGGTATTGGAAAACCAGGCAAAGGAGCTTTAACTGGAATTCACCCTCAACACCTAGGAGCAACAGTTCTAAAAGCATTAGCAGAAAGAAATGATTTAAATACTGCAGAAGTTGATGACATAATTTGGGGAACTAGTTCTCAAAGAGGTCAGCAAGGTGGTGATTTAGGTAGAATGGCAGCTTTAGATGCTGGATATGATATCAAAGCTAGTGCAGTTACACTTGATAGGTTTTGTGGTTCAGGTATTACTAGCGTGAATATCGCTGCAAGTAGTGTTATGTCAGGTATGGAAGATTTAGTTATTGCGGGTGGCACAGAAATGATGTCAACTTATGGACAAGGTGGAAGTAATTCATCTCCTTTTATGGACAGCGGCAATGAAAGACTGAGAAGTGTACATCCTCAACCTCATCAAGGTGTTTGTGCTGATGCAATTGCAACTTTAGAAAATATTAGTCGTGAAGATGTTGATAAATTAGCTTTAGTAAGTCAGCAAAATGCAGCCAAGGCATTAGAAGGGGGGCATTTTGATAAATCCCTAGTCCCAGTTTATAAAGAAGACGGCTCACTTGCTTTAGACCATGAAGAATTTCCGAGACCAAATACAACCTTAGAAGGTTTATCTGAACTAAAAGCATCGTTTGAATCTTTAGCTGATTACCCTTTGGATGAAGATGGAACAACTTTTAGAAAACTTGTTCTACAAAAATACCCTGATTTAGAAATAAATCATGTTCACCATGCAGGAAATAGTTCCGGTGTAGTTGATGGAGCAGCGGCACTTCTTTTAACATCTCCAGATTATGCAAAAGCAAACGGAATGAAGCCAAGGGCAAAAGTTAAAGCTATGGCAAACATGGGGGATTCACCGACATTAATGTTAAATGCACCTGTTCCAGCAGCAAAAAAAGTATTAGATAAGGCCGGCTTAACACTTGGTGATATTGATTTATTTGAAGTAAATGAAGCTTTTTCAGTGGTAACAGAGAAATTTATCAGGGATTTGGATGTGGATAGAGAAAAGATAAATGTTAATGGCGGTGCAATGGCGTTAGGACACCCTATTGGTGCTACTGGCTCAATTCTTGTTAATACAATTGTTGATGAGCTAGAAAGAAGAGATGCACAATTTGGATTAGTTACAATGTGTGCAGCCGGCGGAATGGCGCCAGCAATTGTAATTGAAAGAATGTAATTAAATTACTTGCTGAGCTTTTATGTCTGAAACTCTTGATCAAAAACCCATAATTGGACCAAAAGAACAAATAGGTCTTATAGGTTTATTGTTATCTGCATTTAGTGCGCCATTTACAATGGCTTTTCTGATAGGCGCTGTTGCAGATGAGTTTGTAAATTCAACAAGAGGAGAAATTGGGACTATAGCAACATTAGAATTATTTTCTATTTCGTTAGTTTCAATTATTATTTCTCGAAATACCCACAGAATAAATAAAAGGCTAGTTTTTATTTTTGCGGCAATAATTGTTGCTATTGGACATACCCTTACTATTTATGCATCAGATCTAAATATGGTTTTCTTATCTCGGATTATTGCCGGGATTGGTTCAGGAGCAATAGTTGCCACCATAATGGCAACAATTGCTAGAGCTCAAAATGCTCAGATGACATTTGCACTCTTAAATTCGGGAGTTGGTGCCGCAGGTGTTTTGTTGTCGTTAGTAGTACCAAGAATTATTGCTTCTAGTGGCATGGATGGAGCATATTTTGTGCATTTGATTTTTTCTTTACTTGCCTTTCTTTTTATTCTGATAATTCCGTTTAGTGAGAGTTCTTCTCAAGAAGATACCGTTAAAGGACAATATAAAGGTAAGGCTGGTTGGATTGCTATGTTTGGTGTTGCCTTTGCGTTTTTAGCGCATGGGGGTTTATTAACTTTTGGCGAAAGAATAGGAGCTGGTTTATCTATATCAACCATTTCTATGGGTAACGCTTTTGCAATTGGGGGTGTTTTAACGATTATAGGACCTCTTATTGCAGGCTTTATTGGGGCAAGGTTTGGCAGCATGAAGCCGAGTATATTTTTTCTTGTTTTAATGATTATAGGCGCCTTTTTTGTTGCAAATGCTTGGAACCCTGCAATTTTCTTTGTTGTTATCCCGATTTTTGGATTATTACCTATTATGTGGACTCCATTCTTCCTTGGAGGAATGGCAAATTTAGATTCAACTGGAAGACTAGCTGCCGCACACCCAGCTTTTGTTACCATGGGCGGAGCTATTGGGCCTATGGTTATGGGATATATTTCTGATTACGGTGGGTTTTCTTTAGTCGGATGGTTTGCAATGGCTATGATTCTAATTAGCATACCAATGGTTATATCTGGAACAAAGGCAGCTGATCAAAAATTATAAATTTTATAGATAATTGTAAAAACTTGGATATGATAATCTTAGTAGGAGGATACAAATGCCAAGAATTAAGAAACTTAAATTAGATGAGTGGGACAAAGATTTAAGAGAAATGACAGCCGCTGACAGCGGTACTGCTTTAGAACAAGGTATTATGAGAATGTTTGCGCATACACCAGAAATTTCAAAAGGCTTAGTAGCTTTTGGAGGAGCAATCAAGACTCATAGAGCTTTACCAGATAGGTTAGTCGAGTTGGTTAGATTAAGAATAGCTTTTCATAATCAATGTAGAAGCTGTATGGCAATTCGCTATCAAGATGGTGTAGAGGCAGGTATAGATGAAGATCTTGTATGTTCTCTTGAAAAACCTCAGGAAGCTGAGAACCTTAGTGATGCTGAAAAGGCAGCTATAGAATATGGAGAACTTTTCGCTACTAATCATTTGGCTATAGATGATTCTGTTTACGATAATTTAAGAAAACACTTTTCTGAAGAAGAAATTGTGGAATTATCTATTACTGTAGCTTGGTTTGTTGGTTTTGGGCGTCTTGCTGCAACCTATCATATGGTTGAAGAATTACCTGAAGCTTTTCAAGATGAGGATACAGAAAAACTAACTCCGTGGAATGAGGATTCAATTATTGTTCGTTAAAGGTTTATTATAATCTTTATTTGACCATACACCTCGTATTGACATTACGATCCAAAACAAGCAAGCCATACTTAGTATTTCTAAGCCTGCTCCATATTGTGCTGTAAAAGCACAAATATTTCCTATAATCATTATATTAAAGCCTATGAATCTTTGCTTCATTGAAGCTGAAGACAATAGTGGTGCTGGCAATAATGTACCGGTTAATAAAGCAAGAATTTCTAGCCAATTTAATATATCCATTTTCTTTTCCTTAATTTAATCTTGAGAACACATACTTAATAGTTTTTAATAAAGCATAAATTTAATGAGGGAAAAATGGCAAAAGTTAAAAGTGTTGAAGATTTAATTGCGGAACAAGCAGTACGTAAGGCAGCAACTTGTTATTCAAGAGGTGTTGATAGATCAGATTTAGATCTCTTAAAATCGGCTTTTCATGATGATGCAGAAGTCAGATACGGAAGTTATGATGGTCATTATGCCGAATTCTGCAAAATCGTAGTGGATGGCCAAGCAGGCATGGAATATACAACTCATACGGTTGTGAATGAATATTATGATGTGGATTCAGCTAATAATAAAGGCAAGGGAGAAATATATGTTCTCGCTTTTATGTCAATGGGTGGTTCAGAATACTTAGTAGCCGGTCGATATGTTGATCATTACGAATGTCGTGATGGAGACTGGAGAATCTCTCTTAGGCAATATATTTATGATTGGAGTCGAACTGGTGACTTTAGTGGTTCAGATCCAAATGGATTATTTGAAAGCCTAACCTATAGAGGTAAACATACTATGGATGATCTATCTTATGAGGTTTTAGAGGAATAATTTTTAGCTTGAAAATTACTATATACAATAAAAACTTAGCTATCGAGTGGTCCAACCACCATCAACTACATATTCACTTCCAGTGACATATGATGATTCATCAGATGCTAAATATAAAGCGCAATTAGCAATATCTTCTGCTGTTCCCATCGCCTTTAGAGGTATGCCTTCAATTATGGCTTCAAAATCCCTTCCTCTTTCTTCTATTTTTTTTGGGTCATTCATGTTTGTTGCCATAAAACCTGGATGAATGGAATTACATCGAATATTGAATGCGCCAAATTCAATTGCTAAAGATTTTGTTAATAATCTAACTCCACCTTTACTCGCATTATAAGCGGCGCATGCTTGAAGACCGACAAGACCAGCAATAGAGGATAGATTAATAATTGATCCAGATGTATTCTTTTTCATTTCAGGAATTACTGCCTTACAACCCAAGAAAACAGATTTCAAATTCACATCAATTTGTTTATCCCATTCTTCTTCAGAAAAATCTTCAAAAGGTCCAATAACTGCTATACCTGCATTGTTTACAAGAATATCAATCTTTTTATATTCAGAAATTGTAGCATCTATAACCGTTTTCCAATCTTGAGAGGAAACAACATCTTGTTTAACAAAGATTGCTTCTGCTCCTTTTTCCTTTATTTCTTCTACTGTTTTTTTACCACCTTCAACATCTATATCAGTCACAACAAGCTTTGCTCCTTCTTCAGCAAATCTATGAATTGTTGCATGCCCTAATCCAGGATTGGAAGCACCACCAGTTACGATAGCAACTTTATTTTCTAATCTTTTCATTTTTACTCTAGATAATAATCTTTTATTTTAGCTAAATCTGCTTCTGTTAATTCTAGTCCTTCAGAAATATAATTACCCATTCCGCCCCAATGACTATCAATAGTATCGAAGGCAGCTTGAATATATCTTTCTTCAACTAAGTTTATTTTGCGTAAATTATCGCTATCTGCTCTAAAAAAGGTTTTAAGCTCTATTTCAAGCATTTCAGCTTCTACATGTTCTTTTACATATGTATTAGTAAGCAAATAATCTTCAATAACTTTATCTCTAGGTACTCCTAATATTGATAATACCATTGCACTAGCAAAACCCGCCCTATCTTTCCCAGCAGTACAATGAAGCAGTAAAGGTTCAGCATTATTATCAACTATATGGCGGAAAAATTGTTTATATTCTTCAGTGAATTGTTTAACTATAGCTATATTAAAATCATAAAGTAAGTTTGAGGAATCAAGAGTTCCAAATGTTAAATCTTTCATAAGATCCTTTGTTGTACCATCGTCTATTTCCTTCGGTCGAAATTGAATAGGCAATAATATTTGAGTCATATTAGGCGTTAGTCTGTCCGGTTCATCTTCTCTTTCTTCGTCGGAACGAAAATCTACTACTGACTTGATATTAAGTCTTTTCATATAGTCAACATCCTCATCTGTTAGTGAGTGAAGATTATCTGACCGATATACTTTCCCCCATTTGACAGTTCTTCCATCTTGGGTCCTATAACCACCTAAATCTCTAAAGTTATGCGCACCAGTAAATGGTAATTTTCTATAATCTTCCCTAAGATTTTCGGATAGGTTTGCTGGAATGGGTCGATCTATTGATGCAGTTTCTTTTTCACCAAACCAGAAAAAGGAGAGTGAGGCTATTATTATAATAGCAATAATATATTTAAGAATTTTCATGTTATTTAGTCCTCTGTTAAAATAAAACCCCTATAAATAAATTCATAGGGGTTTGATTAAGTATTAACTACTCTTAAAAAGAGTAACGGATACCAGCTGTAAAGGCTCTTCCAAAAGACTCTACTTGGTTTACATTCCATGGCTCAGCAGTATAACGCATATCCGATTCATCTGAAATATTATTGAAATCAACAAAGATTGATGCTTTTTGACCAGTTAATTCCTCTAAATCATATCTTATAGATGCATCAAGGCGCATTTGAGGTGCCCAATAAACACCCCCACCAAGACCAAATACAGCTCCTGTTTCTGTTTCATCCAGCCATTGACTTCTATAACGGTAAGTTATTCTGGCAGATAAACCATGATCTTCATAGAATATTGAGGCATTATAATTTGTATCAGATTGACCTGGTAGATTAAAAGTTAAGCCTTCAGGTGTTGTATATTCTGAGTCAATTATACCAATATTAAGTGATGCTCCAAATCCTGAGAAAAACCCATCAATATAATTATCCAATCTTCCAACAAAAGAGACTTCAATACCTTGAAGCTGACCATCTTTACCATTCCCAAAAGCTGCTAGATCCCATAATTCTCCAGCTTCAGCAGTATCATCATAAAGACTTCCATCAACTTTTTCATTAGACTCGGAAATCACATTATCAATTTCACGGTGAAATACTGTTATAGAGAAAAGACTTGCTTCTGCATAATACCATTCAAAAGATGCATCTAATCCCCATGACTCTTCTTCTTTAAGGAAAGGATTCCCACCTGCAATTGATTGAGATATTGAATTAATTGAAGCTGCTGCTCTTGATTCAATATATGATGGACGACTGATACCAGTTGAATAGGATAGACGAAGTTTCTTATCCTCAGCTAAATCATAGTTTAAATGAACACTTGGTAAATAATTTGTATAAGTTCTTTTAACATTTAATTCTTCTTTAGCTCCTGCAGCTATATTTTCATAGCCGATATCACCGCTGACAGTAGCCAATCTATAGCCTACAGTTTGGTATTCTGTATCTTCAATACGAAGTCCAGCGATAATGCTACCCCACTCCATATCAAATGTTTGCATGATATAGGCTGACATTAAAGTTTCCTCAATATTAATTTTTTCATCATCAGGGAAATCTGAACGAGGAGGACGAACAGTGTTTAGACACTCATTTAATGCAGGGTTATCAGTATAGAAGGCGCCAACATCATTATTTCTTGGTGTGGCAAAATCTCCAAGTCTGTAATCCTTTGGGTTACATACATCGGCAGGATACCCTCCTGAAACTGAAATTGTAGCAAGAGTTGCTCCACCACCGGTAGCTATTCTATCATCATATTGGAATCCAAACTTTAATTGACCTCTGTTATTATCCCTACTTATATCTATTTTAAATTGATCAGTTTCGGTATAAAGTCCGCCAATTGCATCAACAAGAAGCTTAGTGCTGTAATCAACATCACGATAGGTTCCATCAAAATTAACAATAGGATTTTGTGGATCAGAAATATCATAAGAAAGATTCGTTAACTGGCCACCGCCAATAAAGTAACCGATTGGCATATAAGTATCAAAAGTAGTATCAATTTTACTTACTTGAGCTTCAATATCCCACTCACCTACTGGTGTTTCTATTCCTAATGTCGTCATTTCTGTCTTATTTATATATAAGGCGTCGTTGAAAAGTCTTCTTGCGCTACCAGTAAAACCTGAACCAGTTGTTGGGGTACCATTTTTAACATATACGCGGAAATCATTTCTTTCTTCATTATCTAAAAACTCAGTGTTAAGAGATGTTAAAAATATCCTACCGCCATTTTCGAGATATTTTTCAAATGTTCCACCAAAGGCTTCGCTTTCCCTTTCAACCTTATAGCTTCTATAATCAATCCTATTAGGAGTTTGAGCACCTTCCGTGCCACCATAAGTAGGTTCACGATTATCAGTGATCTGTTCAACCGAACTACTAGAGCCATAAACGACAAAACCAAAATTATCGTCAGAATAAGAAACTCTTAAATTTTCTTTAGTGACATCACCACTACCCTGATCTTGTTCGCCTCTTCCAATTTCAGTTGCAAAAGTCCAACCATCTACATCTGAAGGTTTAAATGTTTTAATGTTAATAAATCCAGAAATTGATTCCCCAGGCATATCAGAGGTAATAGCTTTATTAGCTACTACTTGGGATGTAATCACAGTAGGGTAAGAATCAAATCTAGGAATTCGACCATTTTCAACTCCAGGGATGTTTATGCCGTTAAATGCAGTTGTTGTATATCGTTTTGGAGTACCACGGAAACTAACATATCTAGCTTGTCCTTGGTCTCTTTCAATTGATATTCCAGGAAGTCTACCCAGAGAGTCAGACAAATTTACATCTGGAAATCTTCCTATTGCATCAGCCGAAATAACTTCTGCTAAATTAGGAGCCGATCTTTTCGCTTCAATTGATGCTTGTTGACTTTCTTTAATTGCCTTTCCATAAACAATAACTTCTTCAATATCTTGATCTTGTGCATTAGCTGAACCAATCACAAATATAGGCAATAACATTAAAAATATAAATTTAGTTGTATGATTTAAAAGTTTCATACTATTCCCCCCCCACTTTTTTTATTATTAATGTAGAAAGTTTAGCTATAAAATGTAACTTACACAAGGTATACGTGATTTATCTGTTGATAAGTAACTAAGGTATATGTTTTAAATAGATAAATTTTGGAGGCTTAATGCTACTTCGTTCCTTACTATTGCTCTTACTTTGTATAAATGTTTTCTATCCCTCATCTGCCTTTTCTGAATGGAGGCAAGAAGTTAAAGAATTTAAAATTGGGCTATCTGGAGGGGAAAACGAAGCTGACAGATTAAAAAATTATGAATGTTATAGAGCTTATCTTGAAGAAAAATTAAATATTCCTGTTAAATTTTATCCTGCATCTGATGTTGCTGGAATAATTCATGGTTTATTAGGTAAAACAATTGATTATGCAAGTGTAGGGCCTTCAGCCTATGCAGCAATCTATATTGATGATCCTGATTCTATAGAG
The DNA here is from genome assembly GCA_964001285.1 of uncultured bacterium. Classification (GTDB taxonomy): domain Bacteria; phylum Pseudomonadota; class Alphaproteobacteria; order MED-G09; family MED-G09; genus AG-430-B22. The sequence continues at coordinate 28,576 of CAXFAF010000012.1, forward strand.
CCCGTGGTTACTGTAAGAGAATCCGATGGTTCAGATGGGTATAAATCTGCGATTTATGTAAGATCAGACTCTAATATTTATTCTCTTGCAGATTTGGAAGGTCGATCTATGGGTTGGTCAGATCCAAATACAACATCAGGGTATCTTGTTCCTAGTTTTGAATTGTATCAAAGAGGACTCAACCCTTCTGAATTCTTCAGTCGAACAGGCTTTGCTGGTGGTCATGAGCAAGCAGTAATTTCTGTTTTAAATGGGCAATATGATGCTGGGGCAACTTGGGTTTCTGGACAGGGACCAGTTGAGGAGGGCTATTCAAGAGGTATGCTGAGGAATATGATTAAAAAAGGTTTACTTGATATGAGTAAATTGAGGGTTATTTGGTTATCTGATCTTATCATGAACGGACCTCATATTATTCGAAAAGATCTTCCAGAAGATTTTAAAGAAAAGATAACTAAACTTAATCTAGCATTGGTTGAAGAAGATAATCAGTGTTTTAAAGAAATCACAATGGGTGAGAGTCAGGGCTTCATAAGAGTTTCTCATGAGAATTATGAAAATGTTGTAGAAATGCGTACTTTTATTAGAAGTTTAAGAAGAAGGTAATGTCAGAAATATACAAGAGTATTCGTGAAAATGATGATCTTGATCTTGCCCTTAACTATGCTTTGACAAAAATCCGGACTGCCATTAAAGGAAGGGATGACGATTTACATATATTAAATCTTGTAACGATCGATAAAAAAAATATTCCAAATACCAGAAATATAGTTATTCGGGACTTTTCTGAGAAAAAATTAACCATTCGCTTTCATACTGATAAACGCTCTTCAAAAATATCCGATATACAAAATAACAACAAAATAAGTCTTCTAGGATATGAGAGGAAAGATAGGTTGCAAATTAGATTTGATGCAGAGGCAACTATAATAGACTCTGATGAATTCTTACTGGATATATGGAAGAGTATGTATCCTATGAGCAGAGAGTGTTACAGGGTTATAGAATCGCCGGGTAGTAAAATTAAGTCTTTAGAGGATATAAAATTTGAAGAAGACGACGACCAAGGTTTGAATGGTTTTGAAAATTTTGTTGCTGTCAGTTGTGATATACAAAGTATAGAGGTTTTGTATTTACACCATGCAGGACATTTAAGGGCTAGTTATATAAATAATAATGGAAAATTAAATGGAGAGTGGATTGTTCCATAAAAAAAATGACCATTAATTATAGTCAAGGTAGTGATCTTATCGTTCCTAGTAATTCTGATACTTATAGGGGTTTATCAGGAGATGATGTCTACATACTTTCTAAAGGATTATCTTCAAATGCTAAAATCAATATTGTAGATACTAGTGGGGACAATACAATACAATTTGTTGATGGTTTTGAAATTAGCAAAACAAAATTTGCTAAGAATGCTTTCCAGATAACCTTATCAAATGATTCAATAGTAATTATTAATAGTGCTGAAAATTATACTTATGAAATTGGCGGTAATTCTACAACTGGCGAAAAGGGTAATTTATTATCTTTTTCAGGATTATCTAGAGCGCTTGGAGTAAAAGAGTTACCTGATAATGGGTCAATCTCAGGTGATTCAAATTTTATCATTACAGATAAGGAATTGGTATCAAATTCAACTAATTTTGAATGGGCAATAAAAAAGCCGGAAGATGTTGGTTTATATTCTCAGGAAGTTGATGCTCTTATGGATTATCTAAAAACTCCATTTTTTAAAACCCAAGCAGCCATTTTGATAAAGGATAATAATATTATCGCAGAATATTATGCGGATGGTTATGATAAGGAAGATTTAGCAACAAGTTGGTCTGTTGCTAAGAGTTTTTCATCTACAATTATAGGCATTGCCATTGATGAAGGGTATATAGATTCAGTCAATGACCCAATCACAAAATATTTACCAGAATGGCAGGGTAAACCTCAGGATAATATAACTTTAGAAAATTTATTAGGGATGAGGTCAGGGATGGAAGATCATGCAGGAATAGGTGTTTATTTTCAGTCTGATATGGTTGCTTATTCTTTACAAAGAGAAATATTAAGAGACCCTGGGGAATCGTTCCAATATTCAAATGAAGATTCAATGTTATTTGGAAGGATTATTGAGAATGCTACTGGAATGACTTTCCAGGAATATGCTGATAGTCGATTATTTGATAAATTAAATATCGAAGAAACTTGGTGGACAGATAAGGCAGGTAATACTTTGACTTATGCGGGTTTAGATATGACACCTCGTGAATTTGCAAAATTTGGTCTTATGATAGCCCAAGAAGGTCTCTGGGAAGGGAACCAGATAGTATCCGAATCTTGGATAAAAGATGCTACAACAGAGTTAGATAACCTAGCATCTTATGGCTATCAATGGTGGACATCAACATTCTCTGAAGACGGTTTTGGATTAATTAGAGATACGGAATATCCTTTCTTTTCAGCCTTGGGTCTTCATGGTCAATATATTTATGTTTGGCCAGAAAAAGATATCGTTTTAGTGAGGTTTACAAATTATACTCATTTAGGTGATCAAAATTCTTCAGTAGTTGATATAGCTAAAGGAACTTATCATAGTACTGAATCAGGAGGTGTTATAGTTGGTCAATTAGAGGAATTGTTATATGCAGTAGGTGATAATATAGAGAATGAAATAGTTCCTTATTATTCAGATTTTGGTTAGAGAAATGGTTAACATTGAAGAATATTCAGAAAAAATGAAGAATGCTGAGTTATTTCAAGGCATGGGATTTCAAAAAATACTTGAGTTAAATGAGGATAGGGTTTGTTTCGAATTTTTAGCTGAGACTCGCCACTGTCATTCAGGAAATATTGTTCAAGGCGGATATGTCACGGGGTGGATCGATACCACTATGGCACATGCGGCTATGGCGGCGGCAGATTTTTCAGTAAATCCCTTAACATTAGAATTAAAAGTTAGCTTTTTTAAACCAGCGCATCCCGGAATTTTGACAACATCTGCCTCTGTTATTAAACTAGGAAAATCCACTGCATTTATAGAAGGGCAGTTAATGGACGCCGATGGAATTATATTAGCTAAGGGATCATCATCAAATAGGTTAATTAAAAATGAAAAATTTCCAAATAGAAATTAGAAGTAAATTAAAATTCAAAACTTTTATTTTTTTTTCATATATTCTATTATCCTCTTTCTCTAATGTGGAAGCTATGGAAAACCCGTTTTATAAAAATTATGATACTCCTTTTGAGATTCCCCCTTTTTCGGAAATAGAGGAAACTCATTTTGTACCTGCATTTTTAAAAGGTATGAAAGAACACAATAACGATATTAGTGATATTATTTCAAATTCTGAAAAACCATCATTCGAAAATGTTATTATTGCAATGGAACGCTCAGGGTCTCTTTTAGATAAGGTTAGTTCCGTTTTTTACAATTTGTCGGGATCTACAACTAATCCAAAAATTCAGGAAATTGAAAAAGAAATTTCCCCGAAACTTTCTGAGCATTTTGATTCTATCAGCTTAAATCCTGATATTTTCAAAAAGGTTAAAGTTCTATGGGAGGATATTGATAATCTTGAGCTATCAAAAGAGGAGAAGAAGATTCTTGAAGAAACTTATAAAAGGTTTGTAAGAAACGGAGCCCTTTTAGAAGGCTCTGAAAAAGAAAGATATGCCGATATCAATCAAGAGATCACAAAATTATCAGTTCAATTTTCTCAAAATCTATTAGCAGAAACAAATGAATTTGAAATTATTTTGGATAAGAATGACCTCGCTGGTTTACCTGAAGACATTATAGATTTAGCCCAACTGGAAGCCGAAAATAAGTATAAGAAAACAGGCGAAGAAAAATATAAAGGGAAATTTGTTTTTACACCTCACAGAAGCAGCATGTACCCCTTTCTTACTTATTCAACTCGTCGAGATCTAAGAGAAAAATTATATAATGGCTACATAATGAGGGGCGACAATAATAACGACTATGACAATAAAGACATTACATCAAAGATTGCTTCCTTAAGAGTTGAAAAGGCTAATATTCTTGGTTTTGAAACGCATGCCCATTATGTGCTTGATAATACGATGGCAAAAACACCTGAAGCGGTTTATGGATTGCTCAGTCAGTTATGGACACCAGCATTGAACAGAGCAAAAAATGAACTTCAAGAAATGCAAGCTATGGTGAATGAGGAAGGACAGAATTTTAAAATTGCTTCATGGGATTGGTGGCATTATTCAGAGAAAGTACGAAAAGAAAAATATGATCTTGATGAAGAAGAAATAAAGAACTATTTCTCTTTGGACAATGCTATTGATGGAATATTTAAGACTTCCAACAAACTCTTTGGTTTAACATTTGAAGAAAAGTTTGATCTTGATCTTTATCATCCTGATGCAAGAGTTTGGGAAGTTAAAGATAAAGACGGTTCACATGTTGGTCTTTACATAGGGGATTATTATACGCGCTCAAGTAAAAGAGGAGGCGCATGGATGAGTTCTTTCAAAGATCAATCGAATTTTGATGGGAAGGAACGGCCAATCATAGTGAATGTTTGCAATTTTCCTCCTCCTTCAAAAGATAAACCATCACTCTTAAGTTTTGAACATGTCACTACGCTTTTTCATGAATTCGGGCATGGGTTACATGGTTTATTAACCAATACAAACTACAAAAGTTTATCGGGAACAGCAGTTTCAAGAGATTTTGTTGAGTTTCCATCTCAGGTTCTGGAGCATTGGGCAAGTGAACCAGAGTTATTAAAATCTTATGCAAAGCATTATGAGACAGGTGAAGTCATAAGCGAGGAATTAATTACCAAGATGCAAAATGCTAGTAAATTCAATCAAGGATTTGCTAACACGGAATATCTTGCCGCCTCTTTCTTAGACATGGATTGGCACACTTTAAAAACAACAGAATTACAGGACACAAATTCTTTTGAAAAGAAATCCTTAGAAAAGATTGGGTTAATTGATGAAATAATTTCTCGATACCGAACGACATATTTCCAGCATATATTCACTCACTCTTATTCCGCAGGATATTACAGTTATATTTGGGCTGCAGTTCTTGATTCTGATGCTTTTGCAGCTTTTAAAGATTCGGGAGATGTGTTTAATCAAGACTTAGCGAATAAGTATAGAGAATTTATTTTAGAAAAAGGTGGAACAGAAGATCCTATGCACTTGTATAGAGAGTTTAAAGGGAGCGACCCAGATATTGCTGCACTTTTAGAAGATCGAGGCTTAAATTAGTTTAAAATTAGGATAAATATCTGAACTAGTATAAAAGAAATTAAAAATTATAAGAGACTTTAATGACCTATATAACTGAAATCTTAAAATCTTGTTGGCTATTATTACTTTGCTTAATTCTAGCAAGATTTGTAGGATTTCCTGCAAACTTTACTCCAATATTAGCCTGTGCTGTTTTCTTACCTTTTATGACGAATAATAAATACATTCAAATGTTCTTACCCGTTGGAGTTTTGGTTATAACGGATCCATTTTTAGGTTTGTATTCTTCTATGCCTATTGTTTATTTGTGCATTATATCTACAAGCATAATAACGACTCTATTCTCCATTTATAATTTTAAGAATATGATCTTATCTGGAGTAATCGGAGTTGGTATATGGCATGTCTTAGTTAACTTTTCTGTTTGGTTTACGGGCTTGAGTGGTTTATCACTGGCCTCAACATATATTGCTGCTATTCCTTTTGATCTTAGGTTGCTTTCAAGCACAATACTATTTTCAAGTTTATTTTATCTATTCAGATATTCTGTTTTAGGATGGTACAGCCGCCTAGATTCGAACTAGGGACCTCCTGATCCACAATCAGGCGCTCTAACCGACTGAGCTACGGCTGCCCATAAAAATTTCTTAACATATAAGATGGAGATAAGAAAGTTATCTTTAATTTTGATTTTTTATGCGTTTATGTCTATGAATATCCAAATGAAATATATGAAAAGCGCATATTTACTTATTTTACCGTTATTATTTATAGCTAGCTTAATTCTTCATCCTTTGGAGCATTATTCCTCAGGTCATTTTGATGAAGAAGTAGGATGTGAATTTTGTATCAATGAATTATTTGAGCCATTAACAGGTGAAGTTGTTCAAAAAAATATATTTCCGTTAGTTCATTTGTCATTTGAAATAAAAGAAAATGTAATTTCAATTGATTTCACCAATTTTTTCTCAAGAGCGCCTCCTAAAATTTAAAATTTTAAACATTTTTAAATTTTTAAGGAGGTTAAAATGAAAAATTTAATTACAGCATTTTTGCTTGTGGGTGCTTTAACAATACACAGCAATAAATTATTTTCGAATGAAGCTGAACAAGTTTCTATCGAAGCAGACGAAATTATAGTTACGTCATCTTATATTGACCTTAATCTTTCAGATCTTGATGATCCAATTCATGTGATAGATGGAAATGATACTATTTTTGACTCAACTTTAAGTCTAGGAGAGTCGCTTGATAACCTTCTAGGTGTTCAATCCTCAGATTTTGGTGTGGCTGTTGGTCATCCTATTATTCGTGGTTTGTCAGGTAAAAGAGTAAAGATCATGAATAATGGAAAAACATTGAGAGATGTTTCTACTGTTGGTGCTGATCATATGAATGAAGTTGATTTAAATGATATTCAACAAATTGAGATAGTTAGAGGACCATCATCCTTATTATATTCTAGCGGATCTGTTGGAGGTATTGTTAATATTATTGATAATACAATAGCTAGAGAGGATTTTAAGGATTTAGAGTTAAATATTGGTCTAGAAACTCAATCTGTTAATGATGGAGAGGCTGGAAGTTTTTCTTATCAGAATAATATTGGAGGTTTTAATATAAGTTTAGCTTATAAAGATTCTCAATTTGATAATTATGACATTCCTAATGGTGCAATAATTCATAGTAAAGACGAACATCATGACGAAGACGAACATCATGATGAAGATGAACACCATGACGAAGACGAACATCATGACGAAGAAAATCTTGGCTACCTGGAAAACTCTGATTTTGAATCTACTTCACAGAGATTTGGGATATCTAAGACTGGTGAGTGGGGGTATTTTGGTGTTTCTTATAAGAATTCTGAAAGTTTATTCGGAATTCCTTTTCACGGTGATGAACATGGGCACGGAATGCATGAAGAAGATGAACATCATGACGAAGATGAGCACCATGACGAAGATGAGCACCATGACGAGGACGAGCATGAAGGTGAAAGAATTTTCTCTACTACAGAGTCCGATGTCTTTGATATTGAAGGCGCATATGTAGTTAATAGTTCTTGGTTAAGAAAAATTAATTATTCCTTTAGATCTTCAGATTATCTTCATACTGAGCAGCATGCTGAAGAGGAAGGCCATCATGACGAAGAGGAACATCATGATGAAGATGAGCATGATGAACATGGTCATTCTGAAGGCCCAACAAACTTTGAAAATAAATCCAAAGAATTTGGTTTTATTTTTGATTTAACAAATGATGTGGTTGAACAAAAATTATCAATTAATTATGTTGAAGAAGAAATTTCAATAATTGGTGCTGAAGCATTTATGCGACCAACAGATAATGAAGAACTCTCTATTGGTTATTATTTGTGTAAGGAATTTGGATTGTTTGATCTTGATCTCGGTATTCGATACGATGATGCTTCTCGTAAAGGATCACTTGTTCATCATGAGGAAGAGCATCATGACGAAGACGAACATCATGACGAAGACGAACATCATGACGAAGACGAACATGAAATGGAAATTGACTACTTTAATAAAGATTACAGCGAGACAAGTTTTGCTGTAAATTTTGCAAGAGAAGTTAATGATAATTTCACAGTTAGCCTTGGCCTTGCAAGAGTTGAAAGGGCACCTTCTGCAGTAGAATTATTTATGAATGGAGCTCATTTGGTTACTGGTCGATTTGAAGTTGGTAATACAGAACTTGAGTCTGAGACTGCTAACAATATTGATTTGAACATATTTTATCAAAACAATAATTTTTCTTTAAGAGGTAATATCTTTAAAAATGATATCGATAATTATATTTATCTTCAAGATGAGACCGAAGAAGAACATGAAGAACATGAAGAACATGATGATCATGGCGGTCTTATTCTGGCTAATTATCTACAAAAAGATGCTGAACTTGAAGGTTATGAGTTTGGAATAAGTCAAATTTTTACTTTTGATAGAGGTAATCTAACATTATCATTTGGTAGAGACTCAGTTACAGGTGAATTTAAGAATGGAATGAATATTCCAAGAATCGTACCTGCAAGAAATATCTTAACTGTTTCCTATTCAGAGGATAATCTTTCAGCAAGATTGACTTATAAAGATGTTGAAGAGCAAAATGATATCGGTCAAGGTGAAACCGCAACTGAAGCCTATGAAATGCTTGATTTCTCTCTAAGAAAGATTTTTGTTCTTAGTAATCAAAATGAAATAAGTTTATCATTATTTGGTAAGAATCTTCTTGATGAAGTGGCTAGAAATCATTCTTCATTTGTCAAAAATGAAGTTCCTTTACCAGGAAGAAATTTTGGTGTGAAGTT
>CAXFAF010000013.1:0-33762 GCA_964001285.1 uncultured bacterium
TTATTGTTTTCCAAGATATTCTTGATCTTTTAAATATAGCAAAAAATCCACTCAAAATTAATGCTATTGGTATTAATATTGATGAAATGCCAAAAATTTGGATGAAAAGATCCGATATATATGATCCAGGTAAGTTTATTACATTTGTAGAGATTTCATCTGAAGAGGTATTTATGCTTCGGTCAAATTTGTTGTAACTTAATATAGAGATACCAAGTAAAAAACCAATTATAATCAACCCTATGTTAGTAAAAAAATTAAGAAGAGTAAAAAATACTTTTAGTAAGAGTCTATAAATGTAGCGAAAAGCGATTTTGGGATAAAAGGTTATTTTTGATACAAAACTCATATTCAAATTAAATTATAATAAATTCGTAATCGAATCACTTTTATATTTGCGCTTAATTTAATTATATCGCAAGGTTTTTTCTTTCAATGTTTGACAAAAGCATATAGGCCGTAAAATATCTTTATATGGGTAACGAAAATAAAATTCTTGATTTTGTTATTATCGGAAGCGGGATAACAGCTGATCTAATATCCATAATATTGTCGTCGTCAAATAAAAATTTTTGCCATATAGGTAATGAAAAGGTTAACAAATCGGTTGATTTTGTTAGATCAATTGCATTATCTCCCTCAACTTTAAAGATGTTGAATTATTTAAATATTAAATTTCCTTATCAAGATGTTGAACAAATGAATGTTGTTGAAGGAGGTTTGAGCGATGAAAAAGTCAAAGGAAATTTAATTTTTGACAAGTCCAACAATAATAATCAATCTTTAGCATATGTTGCTAAATATAATGATATTAAAGTCGCTATCCAAAAAGAAAAAGATTCAAAAATTAAAAAATTACATTACAAAAGTCTTAATTATATAAAAATAGAACCAAAAAATATCAATATTATATTGGAGAAAGAAAAGAAGATAATAACTAAAAATTTAATTTTTACCAAAAAATTAAAAAAAGAAATTTTAAATCAATTTAATCTTAAATATGATGAAAAAGATTATAATCAAAAATCTATTGTTGCGACTTTAGAGCATAATAATCATCATAAAAATATTGCTTATCAATTTTATTATAAAGGGAATCCTCTAGCAATTCTTCCTCTGGAAAGCGGTAAAAAAAACATCAGAAGTTCAATGATTTGGTCCGGCGATAGCTATTTTGTTGATGATATCCTTGCAAATGAAGATCTTGAAGTAACATTAAATGCATTGCTCCCAGATTTGTTTGGTCAAATTAAGATTTCTGAGGGACCAGTTTCATTCGAATTAAAAAAGTATCTTATAAAAGGAAAAAAAGATGATCGATTGATATTTATTGGTGATGCAGCGAGAATGATGCACCCAATGGCCGGTCAAGCATGGAATCAATCAATAAGAGATATTTCATATATTGCAGATGCCATAGCAGAATCCGATAACTTGGGCATTAATATAATCTCTACTCCATCATATATGGCATTTAAAAGATTAAGAAAAATGGAAGGTGTAAGTATGGTAAACTCAATTGATTTTATAAATAATGTTTATAATTCTAATTCTTCTATTTCAAAAGGTTTTAGAAGAAATATTATGAAATTACTCAATTCTTCAACTTCTATTAATAGTTTTTTAATTAAAGAAGCTGAAGGCGGCATAATTAGAAGGACAAGTTTATTATCAGGAAAAAAACCAGGTTCGATAAAATTTTAATCTAATTTTCTTGCTTCATCAGGAAGCATTATGGGTATCCCATCGATTATCGGATATGCAAGTCTAGCTTCTTCACTGATTAATTCATTTTTATCTTTGTCCCAAATCAACTTATTTTTTGTCAGAGGACAAACTAATATATCTAGAAGGGCTTTATCGATTTTATTGTTCATTTTTATTGTATAGATTCTATTCCTTTATTTGTCGATAGTGCCATTTCAGTCATTGCTATCAGAAGCTCATTTCTTTTTTGAATGTCTTCTGCCTCAATTAAGGCTTGTTTTTCTTCTGCGCTATAAGGACTTAATGTACATAAAGAATTTACAAGAGTTTCGGTTGGAGAACTTTTGATCGCATCCCAATCCATTTGTAAATTATTTTTTTCTAAATATTTTTTTAATACCACAAGAAGTTTTTCTCTATCAGCCTTATCTTGATTAAATCCTGGAATAAGGTCCTTTTCAAAATCGTTATATGTAACTTTTACCTGTCGGTAAGGTGTCAAGGTGTCAAGCTCTTGTATTATTTTATATCTACAAATTCCATTAAGAGTAATAATTAATCTTGAATCAGGGAGTTCGGTAAAAGAAGTTATTCTTCCTAAACATCCAATGGAATAAAGTTCATTGTTGTTGCTCTCTTGAGTCTGAATCATTCCAATTAAACGATCTGATGAAATTGCATTGTCTATCATTTCAAGATATCTAGGTTCAAATATATTTAATGGTAACTGAGATCTGGGTAAAAGAAGGGCACCATTCAATGGAAAAATAGAAATCTTATTAGTTATATCTTCAATTTTATTGTATTTGTAAAAACTTCTCATTTAGCTAAACAAAATTGATGAAAGCTTTTTTCTTCCTTCAATAGCGACCTCATTAGATGGACCTAAAGCATTAAAAATTTCTAACAGATTTTTTCTTGCTGCTTCATCATTCCACATTTTATCTTTTTCAATTATGTATAATAAATGAGATATAGCATCTTGATGTTCTCCTTTGCCCATTAAGTTTAAAGCAATATCAAACCGTATTTGGTGGTTGTTAGGGGTTTTTTCTAAAGATTCCAAAAGTTTGTTTATATCTTCACCATCAATACTTTTGTCTTTAGTTTTTTCTAATATATCAATTTGAGATTTTGCTGATAAATAATCCTGATTACTTTCATTATCTTTGTTGTCTATGTTGGAGATTATTTCTTTAGCTATATCAATTTCACTAAGACCTAAATAACAATTAGCTACCATTGATAAAGCTGAAATATTTTCTGGTTCTAATTGGGCTACTTTTCCAAAAATTTCAAGAGCATCATTGTAATTTTTGTTTTCAAACAATTCCCTACCTTTTTCTAAAGCTATTTCATTATCAGAGGGCCCGTTTAGTGATGCTAACTTTTCTACAAAACTTTTGATAGCTGATTCAGGCTGAACTCCAACAAATCCATCTACAGGTTGACCGTTATGAAAACCTAATATGGCTGGAATAGATTGAATTTGTAGTTGTTGAGAAATTTCTGGATGATCCTCTATATTCATCTTTGTTAAAATAACTCTTCCATTTTCAGCTGAAACCATCTTATCTAAAATGGGCGCTATTTGTTTACAGGGTTCACACCATGGCGCCCAAAAATCAACAATTACAGGAACAGATTTTGATTTTTCTATAACTTCTTGAACGAAATTTTCACTTGTTAAATCTATAACATTATAAGTTCCCGTCTTTAAGTTTTGGTTAAAAGATTCTGAATCGCCTGATTGATTAATTTCCATTTTTTAAAGTGCGTCTTCCTGTGTTTCGCCAGTTCTTATCCTTATTGCCCTATCAACATCAGTAACAAATATCTTTCCATCACCAACCTTACCTGTTTCAGATGTTTTTGATATTATTTCTATAACTTCTTCAAGTTTTTCCGTTGGAACAACAAGTTCGATTTTAACTTTTGGTATTTCAGTCGTTTTATATTCTGCTCCTCTATAAATCTCAGTTTGCCCCCTTTGTCTTCCAAAGCCCTTTATCTCAGTTGCGGACAATCCCTCAATACCAATTGCTATAAGAGCATCGCGTACATCATTATATTTATGTGGTCTTATGATTGCAGTTAAAAGTTTCATTGTTTCACCTTTTTCTAATCTGAGAGCAATTTTCACTAACCTTCTTATGGATTCAGAATGTGAAGGAAGATCGGTTTGATTTCGTCTCCACTTATCTACTTCTTGACGAAATTCTGTAGAGGCAACTAGCTGTATTCTCTGATCTTGTTTATTCATTATTTTATTATACATAAGAAAAATTATTAGTTAAGTAAGATTGTTTACAACTAGAATACTTTGAAATAATGTAAGTTGTCTTAGCGGGTGTAGCTCAGTGGTAGAGCATCACGTTGCCAACGTGAGGGTCGTGAGTTCGAATCTCATCGCCCGCTCCATTATTATCCTACTTTAAATAAATTAATTATATACTCCCCTTTGTTAATAATAGTTACATACTATACACTTGTTACACACTATATGTAACTATTTTGCTAATCTATTTGTTAATTTCAACAAATTTTAATATAAATTTGGTTAGCGGTGCCATTTATTAATGGATAATAGGGAAAAAGGTTTAAATCCTTTGCTGTTCCCGCAACTGTAGGCATTAGTTTTGAACATTTGGCCACTGAGAAATTGGGAAGGCGTTCAAGATGTTAATATGTAAGCCAGGAAACCTGCCGTTAGGTCGTTCTTCTTAAGATCGGGATAATCTTTCGATATGGGTCTTACCTTTGAAACGACAATTAGTTTTATTAGTTTTAAGGAGGCCAAGATGTTTTTTGTCTTATTTATTTATTTATTAATTTTATCCGAAACTTTAATTTCATCTGAAATAGAAGAGTCTCTAGAAATTGAAGAAATAATTGTAAAATCTACAAAATCATTGTCATATATTTACCAACTAGGGTCATCTGTTAATGTTATTTCTGCGGAGGAAATTGCCAAAAGAGGTTTTACTTTTGTCGGCGAAGCGTTGCAGGGGGTTCCGGGTCTTTCAATAAGCCAAACAGGAGCCTTTGGCGGAACCACAACATTAGCAATAAGAGGTGCTCCAAGTAGTCAAACTTTGGTTTTAATTGACGGTATTTCTGTTAATGATCCCTCTTCTCCAGGAGGTGGTTATGATTTTTCAAATCTTTTAACCTCTAATATTGAGAGCATAGAAATTTTAAAGAGTTCCCAATCTACTTTATGGGGAAGTGATGCAATAGGTGGCATTATAAATATTATTACGAAAGAAACTAAAGTTGATCCAAAATTAAATCTACTGTTTGAACTTGGTGAACATAATTCTTTAAAATACGGTGCAGGTTATAATTTTTCAAAAAACGAAAATAATTTTTTTCTATCAGCTAATTCATATCAATCAAAAGGGATTTCTAAGGCGGAAAAAAAAGACGGAAATTATGAAAAAGATGGGTTTGGAAGCCAATCTTATTTGTTAAAATCTAGTCACAGGTTTTTGGGGGTAGATTTATCAACAAATATTAACTATGGAGAATCCGATATTGATTACGATAGTTATGGTTTTCTGACAGGAGTTAAAGATGGAGACGAAAATACAAAATCTAGGAATTTTAATGGCACCTTGTCTCTTAAGATAAATTCTTCAGATAAAAAACTTCTCAATACGATTATTTTTGGATCTTCAAAAATCAACCGAAGATATTTTACTAACAATATACAAAATTTTTTAGCTGAGGGCGAAAGAAAGTCTTTAAGATATTTAGGGAACTACAAATTTAATAGCTATAATTATTTAACTTATGGAATTGAAAACGAAGAATCATCGACATCTGAGGTTTCGCTAAATACGGAATCGTTTTTTTTATTATATGAGGTTATTCCATTTAAGGGATCTGGATTTTCTTTCGGCTTAAGGAAAGATAAAAGAGAAGATATATCGAATGAGATTATCCCGAAAGTCACAGTTTTTATGGATCTATCTAAAGATTGGAGGGTGAAGGCAAATTGGGGAGAGGGCTTTAAGCTTCCTACTATTTTTCAAACAACATTTTTTTGTTGTGGGGCATCTAAACCAAACGAAAACTTATTACCAGAAACAAGTGAAGGATATGAAATTGGTCTTAGATATTTTTCTAAGAAAACAATAAATGAGTTCGGGATTACATATTTTGATCAAAAAATTAGCAATCTAATTGATTTTTCATATGCTCTAGGAGCTTATGAAAATATAAAGAAAGTTTATTCAAAAGGGATAGAATTGGATTTTGTCTTCAATGTAAAAAAATATCTAAGTCTTTCTGGGAGCTATTCTTATATTGATGCAGAAAACGAAGAAGGCTTAATCCTTATTAGAATTCCTAAGAATAAGGCAAATATTAATTTAGACTTTGTAATGAATGAAAGCACTGAATTTTCTATTTCAGTTTATTATAATGGCAAGGAAACCGACCCAAGAACAGATGTTGCTAAGTGGGTTCGAACGGATCTTAATTTCTTAAAAAAATTAAACCTAAATAAAGAGTTATATATAAAAGTGAAAAATATTTTTGATGAAAAATATCAAGATATTTATGGTTATGGAACAGAAGGGCGGTCTCTTTATTTTGGCTTAAAGCTTAGTTATTAATTAATGGTTAAAGTGCCTTAATCCAGTAAATATCATTGCTAGATCAGATTCGTTTGCTGCTTGAATCACTTCATCATCTCTTATTGAACCACCCGGTTGTATTATTGCTGTAACACCAGCTTCAGCAGCAGCCAAAAGTCCGTCAGAAAAGGGAAAAAATGCATCTGATGCTACAACTGAACCCACTGCGAGAGGCTTTTCTTGACCAATTGCATCTGCTGCATCTTTTGATTTTCTTGCAGCTATTCGTGAGGAATCCAATCTATTCATTTGACCAGCGCCTATTCCAACTGTTGCCCCATTCTTGGCATAGACTATAGCATTTGATTTTACATGTTTGGCTACCGTAAAAGCAAAAAGAAGATCTTCAAGTTCTGTTTCAGATGGCTGTCTATTTGTTACAACCTTTAATTGGGATGTATCAATATTAATATTATCTCTAGATTGGACTAGGAAACCTCCTGAAACACTTCTTACATTGTCTGATTTATCTAAAGGACTTGGCAAGCCACCTGTTGATAGAAGTCTAAGATTTTTTTTCCCGGAAATTATTTTTTTTGCGCCATCAGAAATCTCTGGTGCAATTATGACTTCTGTAAAAATTTCAGTAACTAATTTTGCTGTTTCTTCTTCGAGTTTTTTATTAAAAGCAACTATACCTCCAAAGGCTGAAGTTGAATCACATTTTAAGGCTTCCTGATAAGCAATTAATTGATTGTCTGATTTTGCAACACCACAAGGGTTAGCATGTTTTATAATTGCGACAGCATGGCTTTTATTTGGATCAAATTCTGATACAAGTTCAAATGCTGCATTAGTATCATTAATATTATTATAGCTTAATTCTTTTCCTTGGTATTGCTTAGCTGTTACAACTCCAAACCTTTTTGTGCCATCACTGTAAAAAGCTGCTTCTTGGTGTGGATTTTCTCCATATCTAAGAGACTGTATTTTTTCTCCCCCTAAGGCTTTATAGCTTTGATTACCAGAATCTAATTCCTGTTTCAGCCAATTTGATATATTTGAGTCATAGGCTGCTGTTCTTGAGTATGCTGTAAGAGCTAATTTTCTAAGTATCTTTTCAGATATATTACCCTTATTATTATTTAATTCTTTTATAATTAAATCATAATCATTGGGGTCGACTATAACAGCAACACTTTCATGATTTTTTGCTGCAGCTCTGATCATTGCAGGGCCACCTATATCTATATTTTCAATACATTCTGCAAAGTTTGCACCTTTTTGAATAGTTTCTTCAAAGGGATATAAATTTACGACTAGGAGATCAATTGGCTCAATTGAGTTTTCTTTTAAGGTATTTTCGTGTTTTTTGTTCCCTTTTATTCCTAATAACCCGCCATGTATATTTGGATGAAGTGTTTTAACTCTCCCATCCAATATTTCAGGGAATCCAGTTACACTGGATACATCAATAACATCAATATCCAATTCCTTAAGAAATTTTTTGGTACCTCCAGTAGAAATAATCTCAATATTATTTTTAACAAGATTTTTTGCTAAATCTTCAAGACCATCCTTATTTGAAACAGAAATAAGTGCCCGATTGATTTTAATGCTTTTCATTTTTATTAATTCCGGGATCTTAATTTTGAGATATTATTTGAATAATTTTTAGGCCCTCCATCGAAAGTTGAGGTACCTGCCACAAGAACATCCGCTCCTGCATCGATAGCCAATTTTGCCGTTTCAAAATTAATTCCACCATCAACTTCTAATTCTATTTCTTTACCAGTTTCACCAATCATATTTCTAATTCTTTCAATTTTGTTCAACTGATCGTGCATAAAACTTTGTCCACCAAAACCTGGAACAACAGTCATTACGAGTATTAAATCAATATCATTAATTATATGTTCTAAAACATCAGTCTCAGTAGAAGGATTTAATGATATTCCTACTTTGCAATTTAAAGATTTTATTTTTTCTATAGTAGTTTTTGGTTCTGCTTCCGCTTCAGGATGGAAAGTAATTATATCTGATCCAGCTTCGGCAAAATCTTCAAGAAGAGGATTTACGGGCGTTATCATTAAGTGGACATCAAATGGTATATCAGTACATTTCCTAATATCTTTAATTACTTCGGGTCCAATAGTTAAATTAGGAACATAGTGTCCATCCATAACATCAACATGAACATAGTCTGCCCCAGCATCTGTTATTGCCGAAATCTCATCCCCCAGTTTTGAAAAATCTGCTGCTAATATTGATGGAGCAATTTTAATTTTTTTGTCCATTTAAACTCATTATCAGAGGCTTTGAATCAAGGCAAGTTTTCAAGAAACTTTTTTTAAACATGCTATAAAAAAACCATCAATATTTTTTACTTTTTTGCTATCATTTGGCAGAATTCTTAACCATCCTTCTTTCTTCAAAGATTTATTGATATCATCAAGTCCATCAGAAGAAATTTTATTTATTTTTGCGTCAGGATTATTTTCAAGAAATTTTTTGATTTGTAATTCTCCCTCTTCAGTTTCTAAAGAACAATTACAATATAATAGTTGACCCCCTGTATTTAGAAGAGACCAGCTTTTTTGTAAAAGTTCTTTTTGAATACTTATAAGATTATTAATTACGCCTTCTTCTTTGGAATATAAAATATCAGGGTTTTTTCTAATTATTCCTGTAGAAGAACATGGAACATCCAATAATATTTTGTTCCACCTTTTCTTAGTTTCAAATTTTAGAATATCAGTTTCAATTATTTCGGTTTTAAATTTAAGTCTATTCATATTCTCCTTAAATTTAGCAATTCTCTTTTTGTTTTGGTCAATTGACAATACTTTGGCGCCAAGTGCTAGCATTTGAGCTGTCTTACCTCCAGGGGCAGCGCATAAATCCAGGATTTCCTCATTTTTTTTTATAGAAAAAGATTTTATGGCTATTTGTGAAGAATAATCTTGGATCCACCATTCTCCCTGATCATATCCTTCTTTCTCATTAATCAGACCTCCTTGATTCAACCTTAAAATATTGTTGGGTAAAAGATCTGCACCAAGTTTGTTCTTCCATTTTTTAATATCTTTTTTTACAGCTACATCGATATGAGGATTTATTTCTTGGATACATTCAATAATTTTTAAGTAATCATTTGGCCAATTTTTTTTCCATCTTTTTAATAACCAATTTGGTAATTTAGGAGCATCTTCAAAAACTTTTTTATAATTATTCTCTTCGCGTATAATTTGTCTCAATATAGCATTAACTAGCCCCTTCCATTTTGATTTCGTGATATCAACAGAGGTACTAACCGCAGCATGCTTTGGTGTTTTAAGGATAAAAAGCTGTGCCAGCCCAATTCTTAGAGACATTTTAGGATTATCAGGTAATTTCTTTATTGATTTCTTCAATAATTTATCAAGAGTAAAATCTATTTGTGTAAGAAAACGAAGAACTGAGGAAGTTAACATATAAACAAAAGCTTTATCTTCAGACCTTATTTTATATTTTGTATTATTTATTGATTTTTGGAAGGCATCTTCGAAAGAAAAAGATTTCTCCAAAACATCTGTTAATATTTTAGAAGATTTTTTTCTACTATCGACACCTAATTTGTTATTCATTAATTGACCTTAAAAATTTGAACTAAAATAAAATAAGTTATATATGAGATTATGTCTAAAGATCATGAAAATATTGAAGCTTTGAAAAAGAAAAATGCTTTAACGGCTCTTAAAGAGGCTGAAGAAAGAAAAAAAGATCAAAAAAACAAAATAGTTCAAAAGGAAATAGATGGACGTGAAGGGCCTGAACCAACTCGTTATAATGATTGGGAGAAAAATGGCATAGTTAGTGATTTTTAATATCTTTGAACTTATAACAAATGCTTGAATTTAAAAATTTCTGTTCTTTGGAATAAATCTGCCTTTTTATAAGGATCATTTTCAGACCATTTTTCAGCTTCTGCTCTATCTTCAACATCTATTACTATTAAGCTTCCGATCATGTCTTCATTTTCAGAGAGAAATGGTCCGGCATATTTTACAACATCGGTTTCTACAACATATTTTAGATGATCTTCTCTATTTGCCATTCTTGTTTCAATGGCATTTTCTTTGTCTAAACAAACTAAACAATAAAGCATTATTTTTCTCTCCCAATTGGTCTGTTTAATAAATTACTAATAATTTCATCGAGCGAATTATTTTTTTCAATTAAATCATTAACGGCATTGGTTATGGGCATATCAATATTATGTTTTTTTGATAAATTTACTATTGCTTTTGAAGAATACATACCTTCTGCAATAGAAGATAGTCCTTCAGTGGCTTCTTCAATGCTAAGACCTTTTCCCAATTTTATACCTAATGAATAATTACGTGATGTTTTAGAATTACATGTTAATAATAAATCTCCCATACCAGATAATCCGCCTAAAGTTTCCTCTTTACCTCCAATAGCAATTGCAAGCCGACTAATTTCTGAAAAACCACGAGCTATAGTTGCTGCGCGTGCACTATCTCCTAAGTTTTGTCCTTCAACTACACCAGCTGCTATGGCTATAACATTTTTAGTGGCTCCACCAATTTGTGCGCCTATTATATCATCGCTAAGGTAAGGCCTAAAAGTAGGAAGACTAATGCTTTCAGCAATACTTTTGCCAATATTTTCATTTTCACAAGCTAATGTTACTGCTGTGGGCTTGTTGTTAACTACATCAATTGCAAAGCTTGGACCAGATAGGATTGATAGAGGGTTATTTGGAATAATTTCTTTAACAATTTCACTCATTAAATTCAGAGTTTTTAACTCAATTCCTTTTGAGCATATAACAATAGGTAAATTTTCATTCAGAGTTTTTTTTATATCTTCTAAAGTTTGTCTTATATATTGAGCTGGAGTTACCATAAGCATCAAATCACAATTGGTTATTTGCTCTATGTTATTAAAGGCTATAATCAATTTGGACAATTTAATGTCCGGTAAATACATTGAGTTTTCATTATTTGAATTAATGCTTTTAGTTACTGACTGTTCCTTAGCCCATAAATTTACTTGATTTCCTTGCCTACTAATTACTTCTGCAAGAGCCGTTCCCCATGCACCAGCTCCAACGACAGATATATTTCTAAATTTATTATCTGAGTTCATGTGGTTTTCACTTCTTCTAATGGCCATCGAGCTTTTGCAGAAATATCTAATTTATTTGAAATACCTTTGGAAAGCCTCAAGCAACCTACCCAAGCTATCATAGCAGCATTATCCGTGCAAAGATCCAAAGGGGGTGATGTAAATTTCATTCCATGGCTTGTTGCTAAGTTGTTTAATTCTTGTCTGATTTTCTTATTTGCAGCTACACCACCAGAAGCAACTAAGTTATTAATTTTGAGATCAGTTCGTTTTTCATTTGTTAATTCTATTGCTCTTTTTGTTCTGTCTATCAGACAATCTATAATTGCTCTTTGATATGATGCGGCCAAATCTGCCATCGTTTCCTGGTTGATAGGTTCGATCGATCTTGATAATTTTATTAGAGCTGTTTTCAGTCCCGAAAAGGAGAAATTACAATGATCTTTTCCAAGCAATGGTCTTGGTAGATCAAAAGTATTTTCATCTCCTTTATTTGCTAAGATTTCAAGTGCGGGCCCACCTGGGTAACCTAATCCCATAAATTTTGCTCCCTTATCAAATGCTTCACCTACAGCATCATCAAGAGTAGTCCCTAATTGTACATATTGTCCTAGTTCTTCAACTATTAAAAGTTGGCTATGTCCACCAGAAATTAACAAAAGTAGAAATGGATATTCTATTTTTTCAGTTAGCATGGGTGTTAATGCGTGCCCTTCTAGATGATTTATTGATATAAGTGGTATCTTTGTTGAAAAAGATAAACCCTTCGCATAGGTAAGGCCAACTATTAAACCGCCTACAAGACCAGGGCCAGTTGTAACGGCAATTCCATCTATATCTGAAAATGTTTTTTTGGCTTCTTTAAGTGCTATGTCAGTAAGATTATCTATATGTTCGACATGTGATCTAGATGCAATTTCTGGAACAACTCCACCATAAGGAGAGTGCTCATCAATTTGGCTGATTACTTTATTTGATAAGATGTTTCCGCCGCCAGATGGATTTAAAGTGACTATAGCTACACCCGTCTCATCGCAACTAGTTTCAATTCCTAGGACAGTAATTTCTTGCTGATTTACTATTTATTTCTCCCTTCGGACTCGATATTTTCCTCCTATTCCATCAATCTTGAGAAGAAAGCTTCCTAGAGAGGCAGAGGTAATAACAACTTTCTTTCCTTCCAAGTTTTTTGGCCCTCTGTAGGGGGAAGAATCTATTTGCTTCCAGATTTGACCATTTTCTAGCTCAATCTTAATTTTACCGAAATTTACCCAGTAATTTTTAGTTATTGTTGAAGAAAGAGAATCTAAATCTTTATTTTTGTTTCCCGCAATAGGATTAACAGTTTGTAGAATGCCAAAATTTCCTTCTTTTTCTTTTTTCTCAATTTTAAGGATTTCTTTTTTTCTTTCATTCTTTTCTAGAATTGAAATGGGGAAAATAGTTTTTAAATTTTCCGAATTCTTTTCAAAACAATCTAATCTATCATCGTCGTTGTTAATTTCTGAACATTTGACAATATCTGATATAGCATCAATTTCTTTCTGATCAATGGCGTATCCATGACCAGGAAGTAAAAATACAATTATAAATAAAATTTTTCTCATTTAATTTTTACATAATTAACTTTTGCAAACTTAACCATTATATAGAATAAGTAATCAATAATGATAATTTAATTTTTGTTAAGCTTAAATGAGAGTTTTAGAAAATATATTTAGAAAATTTTTTTTAGTTTTAATTATTTTATTTCCTTTGCAGCAGTCTGTCGGGCAAGAGAATTATGCAGAAACTAAAAATGCCAAAATAAACATTCTTTTAGCAGAAGATTTATCTAATGTGGGCAAAGAATTTATTGTTGGCCTTAAATTCAAGTTAACTCCGGGTTGGCATATTTATTGGAAAAATCCAGGAGATTCTGGTCTTCCCCCTGAGATTAATTGGAATTTACCAGAAGGTATAGAATTTAAGGAAATACTATGGCCGTATCCTGAAATAGCTCCTCTAGACCCGCTGACAAGTTATGGATATTACGATGAAGTGGTATTACCTATTAAATTTTTTGCAAGCAAAGCGATTTCTGGCGATGAAAGCTTTTCCGCCTCTATTAATTATTTAATCTGTGATGAAATTTGTATTCCAGAAGATACTATTATTAATATAAATTTATCTAAATTTTCTGTATTAGATAAAAAAAATGCAAAAAAGGCTATTGATGAATGGATTAAAAGGGTTCCAAAAAAGGCCAACTTTAATGTAAGAGCACAAATATCTGACGAAACTTTTAAGATATCTTGGGATAATCTTCAAAGATACGAGAGTGTATATTTTTATCCTGAACAAAATGGATTGATTAATTATAGTGCCGATCAAATATTCAAAATTGATAATAAAGAATCTTATTTAACTATTGATAGGCCTAAAGCCTTTAAAGAAGATTCTAATTTTGTTTCTGGTGTCTTACAATTATCTAAAAATGGTTCAAAGAATTATTTTCATGTCAGCTCTCAACTTAATAAAGTTTCTTTTATAGAGGTTAATAAAACAAAACCTTTGAATTTTTTCTTGGCAATATTTTTGGCTTTTCTTGGAGGTATTATTTTAAATGCTATGCCATGTGTATTTCCTGTAATTGCTCTAAAAGTGATGTCACTAATTAACGAGTCAGGAAAAAGTAATAGTTGGAAACATGGTTTAATTTTTACTCTTGGGATTGAGATCTCAATGTTAATATTATTGATTACAACAGTTGTAGTGAAAAGCTTTGGTCAGTTTGTTGGCTGGGGCTGGCAATTACAATCGAGCTTGATGTCAACTTTATTAGCTCTCTTATTTTTTGTTATAGGCTTAATCCTTATTTCGAGAGTTGAGTTAGGAAATTTTTTAACAAGACTTGGAAATTTTAATATTAATAAATCAGGATACTCCAATTCATTTTTATTAGGCCTCCTTACAGTTATTGTTGCAACCCCTTGTACCGGTCCATATATGGGTGCCGCGATCGGTTGGGGTATATCTCAACCAATAATAATTTCATCATTAATTTTCTTATTTTTGGGACTAGGTATAGCGTTTCCTACTTTAATTTTATCTATAATTCCTCAAAGAATTAATATTCTTCCAAAGCCAGGCAAGTGGATGGGATATGTAAGTCAAATTATGGGGATTCCAATGTTTTTAACTTCTTTTTGGTTGGCTTGGGTTGTATTCAGGCAAACTGGTAATGAAGGTATTATAGTTTTAGCTTCAGCGGCCTTTCTGATTTTAATTTCTTTAATAATACTCAAATTTTCTTCAAAAAATATTAAGATTAGCTCCTTATTTTTTGCTGTAACCAGCATTATTTTAGTATTTATTTTTATACCTGAACAAAAAGATTATTCTGCTAAAAATGTTGTTCTTGGTAAAAAATGGTCTTCAGAAAGAGTCATAGAACTAAGAAATAACCAAAAGAATATCCTTTTAAACTTTACTGCGGATTGGTGTCTAACCTGCAAGGTTAATGAAAGATTAGTTTTAAATTCTAAGGAATTTATATCTCTTGTAGAAAATGGAGAAATTGAATACTTGATTGCTGATTGGACTAGGTATGATTCTGCTATAACAGCAGAACTTGAAAAATACGAAAGAGCAGGAGTTCCTTTGTATTTATATTGGAGCAAGGACTCTGACGATGTAAAAATTCTCCCTGCGCTCTTAACAAAAAGCATTTTATATGATCATCTAAAAATGTAATTTTTCAAAGGTAGTGAATTGGGGTCATATCAATATCTTAAAATTAATAAGCTAGACGGCATAGCCCATGTTTCCATGAATAGAGGAGATGGGAATAATGCGTTGTCTTATGCCTTAATGAAAGAACTTACTGATTGCGCAAATGAGTTAAATTCAAATACAGAAATCAATTGCATTATCTTATCTGGGGAAGGAAAGTCTTTTTCCGTAGGCGCAGATTTAAAAGATAATGACTTTATGAAAGGTGAAAAAACAAGTCTTGAAAGAAGAGAGGTATTCAAAATAGGTCCTAATATGTGTCAGGCTTGGGAGTCTCTAGAGCAGGTTACTATAGCATCTGTTGAGGGTTATTGTTTGGGTGGTGGATTGGCCTTAGCCGTTTCTTGTGATTTTCGTGTATCTACCGATAAAGCTATTTTTAGGTTACCAGAAATTCCATTGGGAATGAATATGAGCTGGCAATCTAATCCAAGAATAAATGCATTAATAGGTCCTGCGCGAACAAAAGAACTAGTTATACTTGGTGAAGAGGTTAATGGTGCAAAAGCTTATGACTGGGGCTTGGTACAGCGGTTATGTGGTGAAGGAGAATCATTAAATGTTTCAATGGATTTAGCAAAAAAAGTTGTTAAATTACCGCCTCTAGCTGTTAGAATGTCGAAGGTGTCAATTAATGCTGCTGCTAATGCATTAAATTATAATTCAAGTTTTATGGATAGAGATCAGTATCTTTTAACAGGTTTTACGGAGGATAGAGAAGAGGCCATAAGAGCCTTTTTTGATAAAAGAGATCCAAAATTTAAGGGAAAATAAATAAATTAGGAGGCAATAATGTCAGGAAGAGTAGAAGGAAAGATGTCATTTGTTACAGGAGCTGCGCAAGGCTTAGGAGAGGCCATAGCTTATATGTTGGCCAAAGAAGGATCCAAAGTTGTTTTAGCAGACATTAATGCAGAAAAATTACAAAATGTTGAAAAGAGAATAAATTCTGAATTTCCTAATAAAGCTTTTTCAGTAAAACTTGATGTTACTTCTGAAGATCAATGGAAAGATACACTTGCGCAAGCAGAAGAAATGATGGGTGGCTTGAATATCTTAGTAAATAATGCAGGAATTGGAGGAGGTTCTACAGTTGAGGAGACGGAATACGAGACTTTCAAACAAGTTATGGCTGTCGATACCGATTCTGTTTTTCTGGGCTGCAAATATGCTATTCCTATAATGAAGAATTATTCACCTGGATCTATCGTAAATACATCTTCCATTTCTGGCTTGATAGCTGGTCATAATATGGCTGCTTATAATACCGCGAAGGCTGGTGTTTGGATGTTATCAAAATCTGTTGCTTTACATTGCGCAAGATCCGCTTACAACATTAGATGTAATTCAATACATCCTACATTTATTGATACTCCTATTTTGGATGCGATGGCTGCAAGATCAAAATATGAAAAGAAAGAGGTAATGATGAAATTAGCAAGACAGGTACCTCTTGGTAAGGTTGGCGAGCCAGATGATGTTGCATATACAGTATTATTTCTTGCTAGTGATGAATCCAAATTTATAACTGGTGCCGAGATTAAAATTGATGGCGGCATAAGCGCAATGTAGAAAGAAGGTGGTTATCTATGAAAATTTTTTTTGTTATTTTAATATGTTTTTTTTCTTCAGCAGGATACTCTAATAATATGGAAGTTTCTGGAATTGATATAAGCCAATTTGATAAATCTTTTAAACCACAAGATAGTCTTTATGACTATGTAAATAACAACTGGTTATCAGAAACCGAAATTCCTGATGATCAGATTGGTTGGGGTTCTTATATGACATTAAGAGAAGAGTCTTTAAAGAACCAAAATCATTTAATTCAAGAGCTTATTAAAAATAAAGAAAATTTACTTCCTTCTTCCGAAGAAGAAAAAATAGCTAATTTATATTTAAGTTATATGAATAGAGAATTGGTTAATAATCTTGGCTCTAAACCACTAAAAAAAGATATTAATGATGTAAAAAAGCTGAAATCTGTTGACGATTTATGGAAGTATTTTGCTATTTCAGTCAAGAAAGGCACAGCAACACCCCTTTATTTTGCCGTTTATGACGATTTAAAAGATCCTCTAAATTATACAATTTATTTTGGTCAATCTGGATTAGGTTTGCCAGATAGAGATTATTATCTTTTAGATCAGCCACATTATGTTAAAGGCCGAGAAGAGTACCCCATTCATATTGCTAATTTATTTAAACTTTCATCAATAGATAAACCAGAACAAAGGGCCAAAAATGTTTTTGAGGTTGAGTCTAAACTAGCGGCTATTCAAATAAGCAGAACAGAGAGAAGAGATCCTGAGAAAACCTATAATCCGATGAACAATAACGAATTAGATGATGTAAGTAATGGTGATTTTAGTTTATGGGTTCAAAACCTTAATATCGATGAATATGATAGATACATAATTGAATCCCCAGAATATTTATCTTCTCTTGTGACTCTTATAAATGAAATTCCTTTAGAAAAATGGAAAGATTATCTTTTAGCTAGACTTGTAAAGAAATCCTCTGGTTCATTATCTGATGATTTCGTTGACGAATCCTATAGATTTTCAAAAATGCTTACCGGCAGAGAAGAAATGCCAGCTTTATGGAAACGAAGTGTAGGATTGGTTAATGGTATGCTCGGGGATGCCCTTGGGAAAATTTATGTCAAAAATCACTTTCCCCCAGAATATAAAAATAGAATGATTGTACTTGTTGATAATCTTCTTGAATCTTTTAGGATTGGAATTGAAGATTTAGAGTGGATGAGTGAAGAAACGAAAAAAAGAGCACTCACAAAATTAAAGAAATTAAATGTAAAGATTGGTTATCCAGATGTATGGGAGGAATATGATGGTTTAGAGCTTTCTCCGGATGATCTGTATGGAAACATGCAAAGGGCTGCTGCATTTGGATTTAAGGATGCTCTTAAAAAGCTGACTGAAAAAGTAGATAGAAAAAAATGGGCCATGTCACCTCAAACTGTGAATGCTTATTTTAGTCCTACTAAAAATGAAATTGTTTTTCCTGCCGCCTATCTCCAGCCGCCAAACTTTTTCCCCAATGCTGATGACGCGGTAAATTATGGCGCTATAGGGATAACAATCGGTCATGAGATAAGCCATGCTTTTGATGACAAGGGATCACAATTTGATGGTGATGGTAATTTAAATAATTGGTGGACAGAAAAAGACCGGCAAATTTTTGAAAAAAAGACTAAAAGATTAGCCGATCAATATTCTTCATATGAGATAACCCCAGGTAACTTTTTGAATGGCGAATTTACTTTGGGAGAGAATATTGCTGATTTAGCAGGAGCAATCTCTTCTTTTAGAGCTTATAGAATTTCTTTGAATGGAAAGCCTTCTCCAATTATTGATGATTTGACTGGAGAGCAAAGATTTTTTATTGGGTCTGCACAAGCAGATAGAGTTAAATTTAGAAAAGAAATTGATGCTATGCGAGTAGCTACAGATCCACATTCTCCAGCTAGATATCGAATTGATGGTGTTTTTGTAAATATGGAGAGTTTCCATAAAGCATTTGATACCAAAGAAGGCGATAAGATGTTTAGAAATAAAGATGAAATTATTAAAATTTGGTAGTAAAACGCATTTATGAGTTCTTTGTTTAATTTATTTGATCAGATTCTAGCCTTGTACAATTGGGTAGTGATAATTGCAGTTGTGTTTAGCTGGTTGGTTGGTTTTGGGGTAGTTAATCGGTCTAATCAACTTGTCGCAATGTTTTATGAGGCTGTATGGAGATTAACAAACCCTGTATTTAGTTACTTCAGAAGGTATTTGCCTAATTTAGGTGGAATAGATATTTCTCCAATTATAGTTTTATTAATAATTTTCTTTTTAAGATCCTTACTAAGAGAATATGGGTTAGTCATTTATTAGGAGATTTATGTCAGCAAATATAATAGATGGAAAAGAATTTGCCGGCGGACTTAGAGAAAAAATTGCTCAATCTGTAAAAGATCTTAGAGATAATCATAATAAGGTGCCAGGTTTAGCAGTTATCTTGATTGGCAACGACCCTGCAAGTGAGATATATGTAAGAAATAAAGGCATTCAAACTAAAGAAGCTGGAATGAACTCCCATGAATTCAAACTGCCCGAAGATACTTCTGAAGAGGAATTGTTATCTCAAGTGGAAGAATTAAATAATGATCCAGAAATAAATGGTATCCTTGTACAATTTCCTGTTCCGAAACAAATAAGTCAGCAAAAAGTGATTGAAACAATTTCACCACTTAAAGATGTTGACGGACTTCATCCAATAAATTCTGGTTATCTTAATAGTGGATTAGAGGGTCTCGTTCCTTGTACGCCCAAAGGGGCATCAATGTTAATAAAGGCAAATGTAAATGATTTATCTGGGAAAAGTGCAGTTATTATCGGCCGATCAAACCTTGTCGGAAAACCAGTAGCACAATTATTACTCAAAGAGAATTGTACCGTAACTATTTGCCATTCAAGGTCTCAAAATCTAAAAGACATATCTTCAGCTGCTGATATTCTGGTTGCGGCTGTAGGAATTCCAGAATTAGTAAAAGGCGATTGGATTAAACCTGGAGCTGTTGTAATTGATGTTGGTATTAACAGAATAGACGCCCCTGAGAAAGGTGAAAACAAAACACGATTAGTAGGTGATGTCGATTTTAATGCTGCAAGTAAAGTTGCGGGATTTATAACACCTGTTCCTGGCGGGGTTGGGCCAATGACTATAGCGTGTTTGCTTTTAAATACTCTTAACGCATTTTGTGAACAAAATAATTTTGAAAAACCTAGTTTAGATTTCTAATCTTTTTTTAATAGCTTTAACCTTAAAGCATTCAGCTTAATAAAGCCTTCAGCGTCAGATTGATCATAAACATCATCTTCTTCAAAAGTAACATGTTCTTGAGAATATAAGGAAGATTCAGAAGATCTTCCGACTACGATTGCGTTACCTTTGTAGAGTTTTAATGTAACTTTACCAGAAACATTTTTCTGACTTTCATCTATTAAAGCTTGAAGCATTTCCCTTTCTGGAGAAAACCAAAACCCATTATAAATGAGCTTAGCGTACCTTGGCATAATTTCATCTTTAAGATGACAGGCTTCTCTATCTAAAGTTATTTGTTCAATTCCTCTATGCGCTGCTAATAAAATTGTACCACCAGGAGTTTCATAAATTCCTCTTGATTTCATTCCTATGCTTCTGTTTTCAACTATGTCTAATCGGCCTATACCATTTTTGCCACCAAGATCGTTTAGTTGAGTTAAAATTTCTTCAGGTGATAATTTTTTTCCATCAATAGAAATTGCATCACCTTTTTCAAATTCGACTTCTATATAGGTTGCTTTGTCAGGGGCATTTTCTGGAGAAACAGTTCTTTGGTAAACATCTTCTGGGCATTCTTTAGCCGGATCTTCAAGCAACTTACCCTCTGAAGATGTATGTAAAAGATTTGCATCAACTGAATAAGGATCTTCACCTAAACTGTCTTTTGTTATTACAATTTGATTTTTTTCAGCAAACTCAATCAATTTTTTTCTTGAATTAAGATCCCATTCTCTCCAAGGAGCGATGACTTTAATATCTGGGTTTAAACCATAATAAGCTAGTTCAAATCTTATCTGATCATTACCTTTTCCTGTTGCCCCATGACAAACGGCATCAGCGCCAACCTTTTTAGCAATTTCTATCTGTCTTTTTGCAATAAGAGGTCTGGCTATAGCTGTCCCCAATAAATAAGCTCCTTCATAAAGAGTATTAGCCCTGAACATAGGAAAAACATAATCCTTAACAAATTCATTCTTTAGGTCTTCTATAAATATTTCTTTAACACCTAAAGATTTTGCTTTTGTCTTAGCTTCTTCTAATTCTGCTCCTTGACCTAGATCGGCACTAAAAGTAACTACTTCACAATCATATGTCTCTTGTAGCCACTTCAGTATTACCGAAGTGTCGAGTCCACCAGAATATGCGAGAACTATCTTTTTTATATTTTCTTTGGTTCCCATTTCTCTCCCTGAAAACTTTATAGAGGTCGTATACGCTCACTTTCAAGTTTTGCAAGCTCTTTTTTATATTTTATAGAGGCTTTTTCCTTTTTTGTGTCACTTTTTAATTGCCCACAAGCAGCTGAAATGTCCCTTCCCCTAGGGATTCTAATAGGACTTGCATATCCTCCTCGATTAATTATATCTGAAAATTTTTCAATTTGGTCCCATTCAGAACATTCATATTTCGAGCCAGGCCATGGGTTAAAAGGAATTAAATTAATTTTAGAAGGTATCCCTGAAATTAATTTTATTAAATCGCGAGCCTCTGCTTCACTATCATTTATACCTTTCAACATTACATACTCAAAAGTAATTCTTTTCGAATTCTTAACTCTTGGATAATTCCTGCATGCATCAAGAAGATTTTCTATTGGATATTTCTTATTGATAGGTACTAGCTCATCTCTTAAATCATTATTTGTTGCATGTAAGGAAATGGCTAACATCGAACCAATTTCATTTCCTGCATCTTCAATTCTAGGAACAATTCCAGAAGTAGAAAGTGTTATTCTTCTTTTTGAAATAGATAAACCAGCATCATCTGAAAAAACATTTATTCCATCCCTTACATTTTCAAAATTATATAAAGGTTCTCCCATTCCCATCATAACTATATTGGTGATGTCTCTTTGAGGTTTATTCCATTCTTTAAGAGAGTCTTTCGCAATTAATAATTGATTTACTATTTCTTGCGAGGTTAGGTTTCTAACAAGCCTTTGAGTTCCTGTATAACAAAATGTACAATTAAGAGTGCACCCGACTTGGCTAGATACGCATAAGGTACCTCTTGAATCATCAGGAATAAATACAGTTTCAATTTCTGATTTATCCGGAAATCGTATAAGCCATTTTTGAGTACCATCTGAAGAAACTTCATGCTTACTTATTTTTGGCCTATCAAGATTATATTTGTTCTTAAACTCTGAACGAAAATCTTTTGAAAGGTCTGTCATTTCTTCGATCGTTTTTGCGCCTTTTACATAAAGCCAATTCCATACTTGATTAACTCTCATATTTATTTGTTTTTCAGGCACCTCCATGTCTTCCATAGCAATTTTTAATTCTTTTCGGTTAAGACCTGAGAGGTTTTTCATAATAGTATCTTCTTTATTTTTATTCATTAATTAGAACCTCCTGGCATATCTGGTCGATTAGCAAAAGTTCCTAAAGATTTAATTCGATCATACATCACAATTGCTCCTGCAATCTGAACATTTAGGCAAAATTTTGTTGGTATCTTAATTACATACTTACATTTATCTAAAATTTCTGATGAAAGTGAACCCTTTTCGGGACCTAATATATATGCAGCTTGTCTGGGATGATGAAAAGTGGGTAAATCAAGCGCTTCTTCAATTAATTCGACACCAACCAATTGGCATTTATCAGGTAATTTCATATCACTTGGCTTGTCCCAATCATACCAAGGCAAATGATTTGGAGCTTTAGAGGTATCTGACTTGCCTTCTCGTACAGAATAATGAGCAGAAATTGTAAAAATAAATTTTGCTCCAAATGCATGTGCTGATCTAACCAAATTTCCCATATTCATAGGTTTTGATATTCCCTCTGCACCAAATCCAAAATATCCTCTCATAAATATAGCCATAATCGAGTAAATTAAGTTGAGCAAGTAACTTTTTATATTCTTGGCGTTATCTTTTTTTAGGTTTAAAAATAAATATAGAATTTTAGGAGGTATTTATGAAAGCTTTGTTATGTAAGGAATATGGTCCACCAGAAAGTCTATCTTATGAAGAAATTGATGATCCTGAGTTAATTGACGGTCATATTCTAGTGGATATTTATTCAGCTTCAGTAAATTTTCCCGATGTTTTAATGATTGAAAATAAATATCAATTTAGACCTCCTCTTCCTTTTGCTCCGGGTGGTGAGGCTTCCGGTGTTATTGCGGAAGTTGGATCAGGAGTTACCGATCACAGTGTTGGCGATAGAGTTATTGTTTCTTCTGGAGTTGGAGGTTTTGCAGAAAAAATCTTAGTTGACCCAGGCGCGCTTACAATTATTCCGGATCAGATGGACCACAATACTGCTTCTGCTTTTCTTATGACCTATGGAACTTCACATTATGCCTTAAAGGATCGAGCAGATCTTAAAGAAGGAGAATCACTTTTAGTTTTGGGAGCTGCTGGTGGAGTTGGTTTAGCTGCAGTTGAAATTGGAAAAGCTATGGGAGCTAAAGTAATTGCAGCTGCATCATCAGAAGAAAAACTAAAAATATGTATTGAACATGGGGCTGATGAAACTTTGCTATATCCAGCTGGAAGCATGGATCGCGATCAGCAGAAAAAATTATCTGACGAAATTAAAGAACTTACTGATGGAAATGGGGCTGATGTTATTTATGATCCTGTTGGTGGTGATTATGCTGAACCTGCCTTAAGAGCAACTGCTTGGGAAGGCAGATATTTAGTAATTGGTTTTGCAGCAGGTGATATACCAAAAATTCCTCTAAATCTTGCTTTATTAAAAAGTTGTCAGATTGTAGGAGTTTTTTGGGGGGCTTTTAGAGGTCGTGAACCTGAGATTCATAATGCTAATGTTGAAGAATTGCTAGGAATGTATGAAAAAGGTCAATTAAAACCACATATTTCTTCAGTCTATAGTCTTGAAGAAGGCGCTCAGGCAATAAGAGATCTTGCGGATAGAAAAGCAAAAGGTAAGGTTGTAGTTCAGGTTAGAGCTGAATAATTTGAATTTTTTTACAAAATTCCTTTCCAGTCTACCAAATAATCTTCAAGGAGCTTTTTGGCTTGCTTCATCTGTTTTTGCTTTTACGGCAATGGCAGGTTTGGCTAAATATTTAGGCAGTGATTTTCACGCTTTCCAAATTTCATTTTTTCGTTCTTTTTTTAGTTTAATTGTTATATCTCCCTTTCTTATAAGAGCTGGCGCAGCAAAAGGCGGTGTAAAAACTAAGGTACCTCTTTTACAGGCTGTTAGGGGAACGGTTAGTGCCCTTGGTATAATGATGGGTTTTTATGCAATAGTTAATCTTCCTTTAGCGGATGCTCAGGCTATAAGATTTTCCAGCTCTTTGTTTCTTGTGCCGTTGGCAGCTATATTTTTAAAAGAAAAAATAGGCGTTAGAAGGACATTGGCAACTCTCGTTGGATTTACAGGTGTTCTTGTGATGCTAGATCCAGGAGGTGATTACAATTTTGCTTCATTCATGGCTTTGGGTGCCGCCTTCGCTTTTGCCTTCGCTGCTATTTTAGTAAACATTGTTTCAAAATATGATGAACCTGTAACACTTATGTTTTATTCAAACATAATTAGCGTTCTTATTATGATTATTCCTGCGCTGTTATTTTGGGTAACACCTAATTTTGAACAGTTGATATTAATTTTCATAATGGCAATATGTGCATCAATTGCTCATAATTTCTTTATTAGGGCTTATGCAATAGGTGAAGCATCGGTTATTGCACCTATAGATTATATTAGATTATTATTTGGCGCAGCTGTTGATTTTTTAATATTTGGAATTATCTTTGGTATCAACACCCTTATAGGATCAGCAATAATTATTTTAACAACTCTGTACATATTAAGAAGAGAGGCTAAAGTAAAAAAGGATAAAGAACCAAATTTAGAAGAAATGTAATTAATAAGGAGAATGTAATGCAATTAGATGAAAATACTAGCGCCGTAATAACTGGTGGTGCATCAGGTCTTGGAGAAGCGACAGCGAGGGAACTTTCAAAGCATGGAGTGAAATGTGCATTATTTGATCTCAATGCTGAAAAGGGTGAGGCAGTTGCATCAGATATAAATGGAATTTTTTGCGAAGCTAATGTTACAGAAGAAGAAAGTGTCATTGCGGCTTTTGAAAAATCTAGGGCTGAGATTGGTCAAGAGAGAATCCTTATTAACTGTGCAGGTACAGGTATTGCTATAAAGACAGCAGCACGTAATAAAGAAACAGGAGATATTGTTCCGCATCCTTTAGATCCATTTAATACTATTATTCAAATTAATCTTGTGGGCACATTTAGATGTATTGCTCACTCGGCTGCGGGAATGATGACCCTTGACCCGTCAACTGATGATGGTGGAAGAGGTGCAGTGGTCAATACAGCCTCTGTAGCTGCGGAAGATGGCCAAATTGGCCAAGCCGCATATTCAGCATCTAAGGGGGGTATTGTTGGTATGACTCTTCCTATTGCTAGAGACCTTTCAAGAGAAGGTATAAGGGTAAATACAATCTTACCGGGCTTATTTGATACTCCTCTTTTTGAAGGGGCTCCAGATAAAATCAAACAAGCTTTGGGCGCGCAAGTTCCTTTTCCTTCTAGATTAGGATATCCAGACGAATATGCGCAACTTGCTAGACATTTATGCGAAAATGAAATGATGAATGGCGAATGTGTCAGGCTTGATGGTGCAATTCGTATGGCGCCAAGATAAGATTAATATTTTCTAGCAGATTTATCCATTTCCTTTGCTAGTTTAATATCAAGCTCTGTTACTCCTCCAGCATCGTGAGTGGATAAAGTGACATTTACCTTGTTATAAACATTGAACCATTCAGGGTGGTGATCCATTTTTTCAGCTATAAGTGAGATTCTTGACATCCAACTAAAAGCACTAATAAAATCTTTAAAAACAAAGTTTTTTTCAATCGCGTCCCTTCCTCTTGTTTTTTTCCAGCCTTTTAAAGTTTTTATCGCTTTAGCCCTCTCTTTGTTTCCCAGTTTTTTAGCCATTTTGAACTCCATTTCCTTTTGTTAAAATACTTTAACAATTTTTTTATTGGGGTTGAATTTATTAATTGTTATAACAATATTAATACTATTAAACTTTATTAATTATTTGGAGTTAAAAATGAACGAATTTAATCGTGCGAATACAACGGCAAGAGCTACGGATCAAGCCTATATAGATGAAGGTTTAAGATCTCATATGCTTCGTATCTACAATTATATGACAGCCGCTTTATCACTAACCGGTATTGTAGCTTGGTTTGCTGCATCCACTGGTCTTTATCAGGCCTTAGCGACATCGGCATTAATATATGTTGTTATGTTTGCTCCTTTAGGAGTGGTTTTCTATTTTGCCTCAAAAATTAATACTATGAGCGCAGCACGCGCCCAATCAGTTTTTTGGGTTTTTGCAGGCTTAATGGGTCTATCCCTTTCTTATATATTCCTAGCTTATACTGGTGCGGCGGTCTTTCAGGCATTTTTCGTAACAGCTGGTGCCTTTGCTGGGCTGAGTATTTGGGGATACACAACAAAAAGAGATCTTTCAGCAATGGGAGCCTTTCTTATTATGGGGTTATGGGGCCTCATTATTGCTATGATCGTTAATCTCTTTGTCGGAAGCGGCCAAATGTCTTTCATTATAAGTGTCTTAGGCGTCTTAATTTTTGCAGGATTAACAGCTTGGGATACTCAGAAGCTTAAACGCGATTGGTTGAATAGGGTACAACATAGCGGTCAAGAAGTTGCTGAAAAGTCTGCAATTATGGGCGCTCTAACATTGTATTTAGACTTTATTAATCTTTTCTTATTTATTCTTCAATTTATGGGAAGAAGAGATTAATTCACAATCTTCTATTTAGATCAGCAAAGGTTTAGATAATACTTTTGGGAGGAATTAGTTATGAGTGCAAATTATGAAAGTCCAACAGAGTATTTATTAAGCAATCTAGATAACAAGATACTAACTATCACTCTTAATCGTCCAGATGCATTAAATGCATTCCGTCCTGAAATGATAGATGGATTAATTGAGCTTGTTTCTAAAGCAAATGATGATGAGAGTGTCTCAGTAATTATAATTGAAGGAGCAGGAAAAGCTTTTTCTGCAGGTGTTGATCTGAAAGTTTTACAGGGCTTTGATCCAGAAGCTGGAAAAATAGGCGATGTATTTGATAAACCAGCAGCCCTTGCTTGGAAGACATTACGTAAAAGCCGATGTCCAATTATTGGAAAAGTTCATGGGGCTTGTTTTACAGGCGCTCTCGAATTGGCTTTGCATTGTGACTTTGTTTTTACAACTGTTGATACAAAGTTTGGTGATACCCATGCAAAATTTGGTCTTCGACCGACTTGGGGTATGTCACAAACTCTATCGCAGGCAATTGGTGTTCGAAAAGCAAAAGATTTGTCTTTTTCAGCTCGTACAATTCTCGGTGACGAAGCAGTAAGATTGGGAATAGCGAATGAAGCTGTTGAAGACAAAGAAGCCCTTGATGCGTTGGTTGAAAAACGGGCTTCACAAATTGTATCGAATTCTCAGGCTTCTGTTGCAGCATTTAAAGATCTCTATAATGTTGCACAATCAGGTCTATCTATGGACGATGCATTAGAAGAAGAATTTGCTCGAGAATATCCAGATATAAAAGATACTAATGATCGATTAGCGGGTTTTAAAAAAGATTAAGTTAAACCCACGGAGATGAAGTGGATCTAAAAACTTTTTTGTGACCATATTTTATTTCGAGACTTTCCCGATCTAGCTTTTTTAATTTTTTTACAACAAGACAGTAGGAGCGATCAATCATCCTCTTTATTTCTCCATCCGGAATGGATCCGCTTAATATAACGGTATTCCAGTGAGCTTTATTCATATGATAACCTGGAATGACATCTTCAAATATTTCTCGCAAAATTATAGCTTCTTCGGGATCGCATTTCAGATTCACGCGTTCAACACCTTCTCGTGTTGTCATAAGGGCAAAGAGTTTATTTTTTATTTTAAAGACCTGAACATCTGGGCCAAAAGGGTAGTCTTCTTTAGTTTGAGGTAAAGTCAGGCAATAGCTTCGTACTTTCTTTTTGTTCATTAAATAA
Source organism: uncultured bacterium (assembly GCA_964001285.1). GTDB lineage: Bacteria > Pseudomonadota > Alphaproteobacteria > MED-G09 > MED-G09 > AG-430-B22. The sequence continues at coordinate 28,075 of CAXFAF010000013.1, forward strand.
TATACATATCAGAGATTGTACCAGTCTGAGCGCCTGAAGAATTTAGGATATCATACACCCCGAAGACTTCAGCAAATTCAGTGAAAGTTAGATCAGTGCCCTTCGTACCACCGGTGACATTTCCACCGACATTGTAAGAGAATTTGTCAGCACTATTAATAGTAATTTCTCTGCCATCTTCAAGAGTTAAGCGCGCCGCATTTTTTGTAAACAAAGATTTATCGACATAAGTATTGGCAGGGACTTGGATAATATTTGTTCCGTCAGTATCGGTTATAGATAACTTCGTATTTTTTGGAATCAATTGTGAGACAAAGTAAGTGTCATCACCACTTAGGCCTCGATAATTTTTCCCCTGACCGTCAAGAATAATAATATTATTACCAGCATTGAAATTGAGAGTTCCAGAAAGAGTATTTTCGCTGTGTGCCGTGAGAGTGTTTTGTGAAGCATCAATAGATTCTGAAAGTTCATACTTTAAAGATGTCTTAGATAGAGTTTTATCCGTAAACTCCATTTTCTCAATGCTTGTTAAGGTGTCCGAACCTTCATCCGTTATTCCACCTGATGGGGATGAATGCACAACACTTATTGTACCATCATCATTGGTGGTTATTGTGTATGCGGATGATACATCTTTAAAAATAGCCGTATCAACACCAGCTCCACCATCAATAGCATCATTACCAGCTCCACCTTCTATAGTATCTTTGCCTGCATAACCAAAGGCAATTTCATTTCCCTCGCGTAGTACGATAGTATCATTTCCTGAATACCCATGCACTTTTGTGAAAGGTGCAAAGGTTTTAAGGCCAGCACCTTTTCCTTCTGCTAGATAATGGGCAAGACCGGTGGCATAAGTTCCATCTGTTACAGCTTCTTGCGCAGAAGCATTTTCATTGAGATAATATCTTTCATTAAAACCTGGCGCACCTTGCTCTGCTGAAGAAGTATAATTTGGACCAGTTCCTATGATGGTTGACATTTCTAATAAGTAAAAACTGCTTGTTGAAGCTTCTGCTAAATCATTGGTCCATTTAGTTCTAAAAATGACAATTTCCATAAGATTGTCATTATCAAAATCCCCATAACCATAAACTGTACCATTCGAACTGTCGTGAGAGCTGTCTAACGCTATTTCCTTTATTTCAAATCTTCCTTCACCATCATTTAAGTACATCAAAGGTGTTGTTCCGATGCTTCTTGATCCTGCAATATCCATATGTCCATCGTTATTCATATCTATTAATTGCCATGGTTCTCTCCATTCCAGACGGGGTCCGTAAGCATCTTGTAAAGAATTAGAAGGAATAAAATTAGTGACATCGGTGAAATTACCTTGTCCATCATTTAGTAAGATTTGGATATAATTTCCTCCATAATATGGTTCGGCTCGTGACCACTGAATGGCAAGATCAATGTCTCCATCATGATCAAAATCAGAAGACATAGTTTTCATGTGGTATTGATTATCTGTTCCGTATACAGAGTTAGGAAGAGTAATTATTGAATCTTCAGAGAATAGCCCATTGTCGTTAATGAAAATTAAGCTGGATACGCTTCCACTTCCAAACCCTGCAATCAAATCATCAAATCCATCATTATTTACATCGACAAGGGCTGCATCAAGAAGCATATTAGAGCCTGTAACTTCGTTGGTTAAAGGCCAATTAAGCAATTTTATGTAAAGAGGTTGCAGATTATATAAGAATGTTCCATCGTTTTGTTGAATCAACTGGTATGGTCCGTCGTTAACTTGATGACCAATAAAAATATCATCGAGTCCATCTCCGTTTATGTCTCCAACGGCCATTGAGTGTGCATCTACAGCAAACGAATATGAATCTTCGAAAAGAGATGAATTTGCATTTGTTGGAAATGGAAGTTTAGGAAATATTGATGCTCGATCGCTACTTGAAATTGAGGAATGAATCAAATTTAGTTCGGAAGGAGGTACTGTGGATTCGTTATTACGCTTAGATTCTTCATCTGTTGAATGATTAACTATTACTGCACTTATAGAGTTGGAAGTTCCTATTTGTATTAAATCAGATCTTCGACCGCCAGTCGTAACTGGCATAGTAGCATTAATTTCTGAATCATAGATAAGTGTTCCGTCTTTTGAGGTTAAAGCTATAAAAGGTGTTGAAGTGTCAATGCCTGTGGCATAACCCTTTGACATAGGCGCAATTACATCTTTTATACCGTCTTGATTAATATCTAAGAAAAAGACTGATTGAGCAAACCAACTAATCAGTTCGGCTTCAGTAGTTACACCAGCATAGGTGTAGGCCGGAGCAATTGTTTCGTCGGTAAATGTATGGATTGTTTCTTTTATTTCAGCCTTCATTGTTTCAAGAAAAAAATCGATATCAATCGTTTTATTGTCACCTGAAAATTCTATATATTTTGTGCCCGTTATAATATCCAGAGTATCTAGAGCTGAGTTGGTGACATGGATTTCTCCATTAACATTGCTAATTAAATAATCAGTTGAATTCAGTTCGTGGTAAACAATTTTATCGTCTCCGCCTCCCATATTAAAAGTGTTATTTCCTCCAAACAGGAAAACTTTTTCATAGGCAGAGGTTCCAGTAATTGTCATACCTAGGTTTGTGCCATGTATGACTGTTATTCCTGAAATTGTATCCCTAAATCCGAAACCATCATCTGCCCAACCTTCCAATAAATTAATAGTTGGAGATTCAGTGGCATTCCAAAAAGCATATTGTACATTAATACCAGAAATAGAATCATTTCCTGGACCAGAAATCACTGTTTGACCATTGAGGTTAGTTAACTGATCGTTACCTTTTTTTGGATAAATATTTGTTATATCAGATGATAATTCTGATCCATCGATTAAATCATCTTCATCAGTACCAAAATAATCAGCCATTTATTTTACCAATTCTAAATTTCTACTTTTTAAAAACTTAATAACAGAATCGAGATTCCTATTTCTTTTTAATTCTTGACCACTCATAGATATTATTTTCCATCTTTCATCGGCTTTTTTTATTTTGTGATATTTTATAACTTTTAAAAAAGGAAGTTCACTCGCATGCCTATATATTGAAAAGGAAGTTTGTTCCTTGGTGGTATCAATTGCATAATCCTTCCACTTACCTGACGCAACACCACTTCCATAAAATGAAAGAATTGCATTCAATTCATCTCTTGAAAAAAAGTTGTGATTTTTTTTATTTCTTTCTTCTAGAAGATAAGCATTTCCAGAAAGTATGGTTTGTTTTCTCATTTAATTTTTATTTATTTATAGGAATTCTAATCGTAATTTCGTCATAATTTCAACATGTTATTGTCAAAGTAATAATTAATATTAACACTTGAGTAACACCTTCAAGTTTTTATTCCCTCTAAACTTGTTAGGTAAGTGAAGTTTCCCTCCGAAACTTTCACATTTAAAGCGGTTCCTGAGCCCTTCTGGAACCGCTTCTTTTTTAAATGATTTTATTTAATAATTACCTAAAAATAGGTTGATCTTAGACTCTCAGTCGGCGGTGCAAACTTAGTGAGATCAATTCCTTCGACAGCAGCTTTATATTCTTCTATTGAGGGAGTCCTACCAAGAATGGAAGAGAGAACCACAACTGGAGTAGACGCTAACAGTGATTCGCCTATTTTATCTTCTGCATCCGCAACTACTCTTCCTTTAAAAAGGCGAGTAGATGTTGCCATTACAGTATCTCCTTTTCCGGCTTTTTCCTGATTCCCCATACAGAGGTTACAACCGGGCCTCTCAAGATATAAAATATTCTCGTACTCAACCCGAGCCGAACTCTTGGGAGCATCATCATCGAATTCAAAACCGGCATACTTTTGTAGAACTTCCCAGTCTCCTTCCGCTTTCAATTCATCAACAATATTATAAGTTGGAGGTGCAACTACAAGCGGAGCCTTAAAATTTACGGTTCCTTCATTAGTCTCTAAATTTTTCAGTATCCGAGCCAAGATTTTCATATCACCTTTGTGAACCATACATGATCCAACAAATCCCAGATCTACTTTTTTCTCTGCGGAATAATATGAAATCGGTCTGATGGTGTCATGGGTGTAACGCTTTGAGATATCATCATTGTGTACATCGGGATCGGCAATCATAGGTTCATCTATCTCATCCAAATCGACCACAACCTCAGCATAATATTTTGCATTTTCATCTGGAACCAATGCCGGTTTCTCTCCAGAGTTAATTTGCTTGATTCTATTATTGGCGATATCGATTAAACCCCTCAAAGTATTCTCTTCATTATCCATTCCTTTATCGATCATGGTTTGAATACGGGACTTTGCAATTTCCAAAGATTCAATAAGGGTAACATCCTGCGAAATACAAATTGAAGCTTTAGCTTTCATTTCGGCGGTCCAATCAGTAAATGTGAAAGCTTGATCGGCAAGTAAAGTTCCAATATGGACCTCAATAATTCGTCCCTGAAAAACATTTTCATTACATTGTTTCAACATTTGCGCTTGGGTCGCATGGACCACATCCCTGAAGTCCATATGATTTTTCATACTGCCTTTGAAGGTTACTTTAACAGACTCTGGTATGGGCATTGTCACCTCTCCTGTCGCTAAGGCTAATGCTACAGTTCCTGAATCTGCACCAAAGGCAACACCTTTTGACATACGAGTATGAGAATCTCCTCCAATGATAATTGCCCAATCATCAACAGTGATATCATTCAGCACCTTATGGATTACATCAGTCATTGGATGATATACTTCCTTAGGGTCTCTTGCTGTTATAAGACCAAATCTGTTCATAAATTTCATTAGTTTTGGAACATTGGCTTCGGCATTTGAGTCCCAAACAGAAGCCGTGTGACAACCAGATTGATAGGCTCCATCAATAGTTGGTGAAATTAGCGTGGCAGCCATAGCCTCAAGTTCTTGGGTTGTCATTAAACCAGTTGTATCTTGCGAGCCTACAATATTTACTTTAACCCTAACATCAGAACCACTATGCAAAACGGTATCAGTTGGAATGCCCACAGCATTTCTATTAAAGATCTTCTCAACAGCAGTGAGACCTTGACCTTCATTGGAAATTAGTTTTGAAGGAGCATAGACGGACTTTAACTCAACACCTAATGTGTTAGATGCGAAGTCTTGAAGCTTTTTTCCAAAAACAATAGCATAGGATCCTCCAGCTTTTATGAACTCCAACTTTTGAGGTGTAAATGAGGAAGAAATATCAGTTAGCTCCTCTCCCTGTTCGTCATATAGTTTTTTATGTTCTGTGTTTATCGTTAGTACAGTGCCAGTTTCAACAGAGTAAGTTTGTTCTAAGATAGGGCTACCATCTTCATCTAGAATCGGATTTCCGTCAGAATCGAGTTTTTTAGCCCAATTTTTTAAATCGATACCTATTCCACCTGTGACATCTACTGTTGTCAAAAAGATCGGAGAGATTCCGTTCGTACCCGCAACTATCGGGGCGATATTAACAAAAGGCACATAGGGGCTACCAGGTTTTCCTGTCCATAACGCAACATTATTTACTCCTGACATTCTCGAGGAACCAACACCCATAGTCCCTTTCTCGGCGATTATCATTATTCTTTTATCAGGATGATTTTTTTGAATTTTTTGAATTTCTGATTGTGCTTCTGCCGATATCATACACTTACCATGTAATTCCCTATCAGCCCTTGAATGAGCTTC
>CAXFAF010000014.1:0-29861 GCA_964001285.1 uncultured bacterium
AAAGATTCGTTAATTTTGAAATAGATTTTTTTTTCTCGCACATAAGAGCTAAAACATGAAGTGATGATATTATTGCGTCTCCGGTTGTACAATAATCACTTAATATAAGATGACCTGAAGGCTCTCCTCCAAAATTAGAGTTATGCGCCATCATGTCTTCGATAACATATCTATCACCAACCTGTGATCTTACTAATTCTAAATCTATGCTTTTAAGGTAATCTTCTAAAGCTACATTAGACATTATTGTAGAAACAACTTTATTATTTTTCAAAATATTCTTGCTCTTTAAAGATAGAGCAATCATTGCAAACAAATGATCTCCATCAACCTGATTTCCATTTTCATCGATTATAACTAATCGATCTGCATCACCATCTAATGAAATTCCTACATCGGCTTTTTCTTCTATCACTTTTTTCCTAATGGATTGTGTATATGTAGTTCCGCACTCAGAATTTATATTTCTTCCATTAGGTTTATCACCTAAAACAACAACATCAGCACCTAATTCCCATAATATCTGTGGCGCCACCTTGTAAGCAGCTCCATTAGCGCAATCTAAAACAATTTTTAAGTGGTCTAATCTCATTAAATTTGGAAAAGAAGCCTTAGAAAACTCAATATATCTTGATAGAGCATCATTAACTCGGCGAGCAACACCAATGACCGTTTTATCTTGAGACCTCATTATATCTTCTCTGTTCATTAATTCTTCTATTTCCGATTGCTTATCATCAGTTAACTTGTAACCATTAGGTCCAAAAAGCTTAAAACCATTATCTTCATATGTATTATGAGAAGCTGTAATCATCACTCCCAAATCAGCCCTTAAAGCTCTTGTTAGATATGCAACTGCCGGTGTTGGTATTGGTCCAGTGAGAAAAACATCCATTCCAGATGATGTAAAGCCAGACTCTAAAGCAGATTCAAGCATATAACCTGATACCCTTGTATCTTTTCCAATTATAACTCTGTGTTTGTGATCACCTCGAGTGAAAACTTTACCTGCAGCTAAACCAAGCTTGAGAGCAACTTCAGAATTGAGATTTTCGGTATTTACTGTACCCCTAATTCCATCTGTGCCAAAAAAACTCTTAGCCATTAGAGAACCGGGAATTAAACCCCTTGAAGACCCGGATTAGAATTTGGATCTCTTTTTTTTCCAGTCTTGGGTACTGACCCTGATAAATCTTCAGAATCACTATTATCAGAATCTTCGTTCCTAATTGGCTTTACGCCACCGAGAAGATTAGTAATTTCGTCTCCAGTAAGTGTTTCGTATTCTAATAATCCATTAGCGATTGTATGGAGATCTTCTTCTTTATCTTTTAAAATCTTTTCAGCTATTATGTATGAATCGTCAATTATTTTTCTAACTTCAGAATCTACTAGCTTATGGATATCCTCAGACATATTCTGCTGTCTTGCAACCGAGTGACCTAGAAAAACCTCATCCTCGTTTTCTCCATATGATAAAAACCCTAACTTCTCCGACATTCCATATTGCATAACCATCGCTCTTGCTAATTGAGTAGCTTGTTTAATATCTGATGAAGCCCCAGAAGTAACCTTATCATGTCCAAAAATAATTTCTTCTGCGATCCTACCACCCATAGCAACAGCCAAATTCGCATACATCTTTTCTCTTGTTATAGAAATTTGGTCTCTTTCAGGTAAGCGCATTACCATACCTAAAGCTCTTCCTCTTGGTATTATAGTTGCTTTGTGAATCGGATCAGAAGATTCTAAATTAATTGAAACTAAAGCATGACCTGCTTCATGATATGCAGTGAGTTTTTTGTCATCGTCAGTCATAACCATTGATCTTCTCTCAGGACCCATCATCACCTTATCTTTAGCATCATCAAATTCTGCATTCGTAACCATTCTTTTACCTCTTCTGGCAGCTAAAAGAGCAGCTTCGTTAACTATATTTGCTAAATCTGCACCAGAAAACCCAGGTGTACCTCTGGCAACAACCCTTATATCCACATCAGAAGCCATAGGCACTTTTCTTGTATGAACTTTTAATATTTTTTCTCTTCCAATAATATCTGGATTTGGCACTACTACCTGACGGTCAAATCTTCCCGGTCTAAGTAAAGCTGGGTCAAGAACATCCGGTCTATTTGTTGCGGCTATTAAAATAATACCTTCGTTAGTTTCAAAACCATCCATCTCAACAAGTAACTGATTTAAGGTTTGTTCTCTTTCATCATTTCCGCCTCCAAGACCTGCGCCTCTATGTCTTCCAACAGCATCAATTTCATCTATAAAGATTATACATGGAGCATTCTTTTTAGCTTGCTCAAACATGTCTCTAACGCGACTTGCGCCCACTCCAACAAACATCTCTACAAAGTCGGAACCTGATATGGTGAAAAAGGGAACACTAGCCTCCCCAGCAATAGCTCTTGCGAGAAGTGTTTTACCTGTCCCTGGAGGACCAACCAATAAAGCACCCTTAGGTATTTTCCCGCCTAATCTTTGAAATTTTGATGGATCTTTTAAAAATTCAACAATCTCTTGTAAATCATCTTTGGCTTCATCGACACCAGCAACATCATCAAATGTAACAATTCCATTTTTTTCATTAAGGAGTTTTGCCTTTGATTTGCCAAAACCCATTGCTTTGCCGCCACCGCCTTGCATCTGTCTCATAAAAAATATCCAAACCGCGATGAGTAAAAGCATTGGGAACCAAGAAATAAGGACCCCAAGCAATGTTGGTCCTCCTTCTTTACTTGGTTTGGCGTTAATAACTACACCTTTATCGTATAACCTTTGAATCAAAGAAGGGTCAGAAGGAGCAAATGTACGAAAGCCTCTTCCATCAGAAAAATGCCCTGAAATAGAGTCCCCGCTTATCTCAACATCTGAAATATTTCCGTTATCAACTTCAGCAAGTAATTGAGAAAAACTGATCTCAGTTTGACTAGGTCCAGTAATCGGTCCTTGAACTAAGTTATATAATCCCAATAATGAGAAGGCTAAAATTGCCCATACTAAAAAATTTTTTAAATTTCCGTTATTCAAATTATTCCCTATTCAATTATTTTATTAACTATATTTTATACGATATATAATAAATAAGTCTTTTTTTTTCAATTTCTAGATCAAATAGTCAATTTTTTTTACTTTTAAATTAACGCTATTATCAACAGAATAATCGAAAAACGGGGCAGAAATAAGGCGTTTTCCATCCCACATAGCAGGTATACTGTATAATGCAGTAAGAGGAATACCATTAAAGCCCTTTTTTCCAAGTATTTTCTTAGATTTTAAGATTTTAACACCTTCATTACCTAAATAAGATATTTCACCCTTCACAGATTTATTAATTTTAATTAAAAAACGATTATCCCAAGCCTTATATTTTGATTTTGATAATTTTATAGGTTTAATATCGTTAAGTTTTTTTACTTCTTTATAAAGTATTAGACCCCCTTTCCTTTTTCTAAATATTGTTCCTCCAAGAGTCTTGGCGGAAATATCATTATCATTTCTTGCCCAATTCATTAGATTCAATATTTTTAAATAATTGGGAGAATAATATCGTTCACCAGAAAAAATACGGATAGTATTTTGTAAGACTCGTAACTGAACATCTTCGGGAGCAGTCAAAAATAATTCTTGTTTAATAAAAACAGAAATATTTTTATTTATTATTACATATTGTAAAACAAATTCTTTTGTAATTTGATCGAGCGCCTGATTTGCCAATCTTAATTTCTTTACTGATTTAAGAAAAACTTTTTTGTCAAATCCTTCCTTATAAATCAACGGCAATACTTTTCTTAATTTTACCCGATCATATTTTTGATTTTCGTTGGATGGATCCTCAACCCAATTGATTTTCTTTCTTCTTGCATAACTAATTAATTCTGACTTGGGAGTATCAATTAATGGTCGTATCAATGTTAAACCATTTCTTTCATATGAACTTGAAAAAGAAGTAAGGCCTTGTAACCCAGAACCCCTAAACATTCTGAATAAAAAAGTTTCAATCTGATCATCTAGATGATGAGCTAAATAAAGATTATTGATATTATTTTCTCTACAAAAATTAATTAATAGACTATATCGTTTATTTCTCGCTTCCTCTTGAATCCTTTTATTTGGCTTAGATCCTTTCCATTTTAAAATTCTTGTGGGAAAACCAAGTTTTTTTGCTTCATTTTTGACAAATTTAGCTTCCTGTTTTGACTCTGCTCGAAGGCCGTGATCTACAACTAAAATAAACACATTTTTATCATTTAAAAAATCAGATTCTTTAGCCAAATTCATAAGAACCATAGAATCAACACCTCCAGATACAGCAATAGCTATTTTAGAATCTATGATTTGAGCATTAAAAATTTTAATTAATTTTTTAGTCATTAGATTATCTTATAATTATCTTGGAATTATATACCTTATTATTAACTAAGATATTGTTTTATTTTTGACATTATTTCTTCAGAAAATCTTCTTGGCTTTCCTTTATTATCTAATATTGCAAATTCTATTTTTGCAGAAAAAAGTTTCTCTTCATCTTTAAAAATTTCTTGATCAATTTTTAATCTTGGGCCTTTTATTCCTACAAAAACCGATCTAACCTCCAAAATGTCATCTATTGTTGATGTTCCCAAAAACTTTATTTCCATGGAATATACAACAAAATATTTTGGATCTTTCGAGTTAATAAGATCTGAATGATTAATTCCAATTAACCTAAGATAATTAGTTCTTCCTCTTTCCGCGAATTTTAAATAATTAGCGTGATAAACAATGCCAGTAAAATCAGTATCTTCATAATAAACCCTAACCTTAAAATAATGGATTTTTTCTTTAATTTTTCCTGAAATTTCAGAAGCCATTTACTTTCTACCCAAAACCACTAAACGATTTCTCCTTTACATCTTCTACGGATTTTCTCAATATTATATTCATTCCAAAATTGTTCATGAGATGTAAAACGCCAATATCTATAATATTTAAGATATTGCTTAGCTCTAAATTTTTCTTTTGACTCATAGGCAACATATTCTCCAATATTATTGAATTTCATAAAAATTAAATTCAAATCATTTTCATTTGCGGTGCTTAAGGTCTCATCTATCCAAGAATCCAACACTTTTGATTCATTTAAAAGTTGATGAAATTTGAAGTCTTTATAAAATTTACACTCACAATTAAAATACTTCCAATCATCTGGAGGAATTATATCCCCCTTAAATGCCATAACTTGACCTTCAGTCATCTCGAGTCTTCTTTCGTAATTCTTACCACCAAGAAATGCTCCAGATGTTGGAACTCTTATAAATTTTTGATCGAATATTTCTGTAAGGAATTTAGCTTTGGCATTTTCATAGGATTTTCCTTTTACTTTTTGCGGTGAAGCCATATTTCTATTCTAGTTTATAATTTATCTAAAAATTCCTCAGAAATATCAAAGTTTGAAAAAACCTCTTGAACATCATCATGATCATCTAAGGAATTAACCATATTTATTACCTTATGAGCTGATTCTTCATCAACATTAATAAGATTTGTTGGTTTCCAGCTAAGTTGAGCAGCCAAATCTACATTAACCTTAGATTCGATTAGATTTGCAGTTTGATGAAGGTCTTCCGGAGAGCAAGAAATCTCATAAACTTCATCAATTAAATCACAGTCTGTAGCCCCACATTCTATAGCAATTTCAAAGATTTCTTCAAAATCTATAATATTTGCAGGTACATTAATCTTTCCATAATGATTAAACATAAAGCTAACCGAACCAGTTTCGCCAAGATTTCCTCCGCATTTTGAAAATATTGAACGTATATCGCCTGCCGTCCTATTTCTATTATCTGTTAAAGTCTCTAATAATATTCCTACCCCTGACGGCCCAAACCCTTCATATCTGACTTCTTCATATGTTTCAGAATTTTCATCACTACTCTTTTTTATTGCTCTTTCAATATTATCTTTTGGCATATTCTGAGATCTTGCTAAAGAAATTGCTGATCTTAATCTAGGATTTGCATTTGGATCAGGAAGTCCGAGCTTAGCAGCAACAGTAATTTCTTTAGAAATTTTTGCAAACAGCTTAGATCTTTTCTTATCTTGTGCGCCCTTTCTGTATTGAATATTTTTAAATTTTGAATGGCCAGCCATAATTATTAACTTTCGTCTGTATTAGAAAGAACCCCGCCTAGCCTTAAAGGCTCTATTGAATGACATAAACCTTTTTCATCAGTTTCAATTATTACTCCACATAAGGTTGGTTCTCCCTGTGCAGGACTAAATCTATTACCAGGTGTTTTTTCAACAAATCGTCTAAGGGGTTCTGTTTTCTCCATTCCAATTACTGAATCATAATCACCGCACATTCCTGCATCAGTTTGATAACCTGTTCCAAAAGGTAATATCTGATGGTCAGCTGTAGGAATATGAGTATGAGTCCCTACGACAAGACTAGCTCTTCCATCACAAAAATGACCAAGAGCTACTTTCTCGGATGTAGCTTCAGCATGCATATCAATAATAATTGCATCATTATCTTTTCCTAATTCATTCTTGGTTAAAATATCATCAATTATTCTAAAAGGATCATCTAAAGGATCCATAAATAGTCTGCCCATAATGTTAATAACAAGAATCCTTCCATTTTCAGAATCAAAAGTTTTGTATCCTAATCCAGGGGTTTGAGAAGGAAAATTCGCAGGCCGCAACAATCTATTTTCATTATCTATGTAATCTAAGATTTCTCTTTGGTCCCATAAATGATTGCCTGTAGTTATACAGTCAACACCAGAAGAGTATAAATCCCTGCAAATATCTTCAGTTATACCAAACCCTCCTGCAGAATTTTCTCCATTAACAATAGTAAAATCTACAGAGTAATCTTTTATTAAGCTGGGAAGCTTTTCTGAAAGTTTTTCTCTTGCTGCCCTACCTACAATATCTCCAAGGAAAATAATTCTCAATTTTCATCCTCTTCATCAAAAATAAACACTCTTTTTTCAGTTATGACTGCATCTAAAGGATAATCAAATTCTTCTTTAGGTAGTCTTTTTTTATTTAGTTGATCAAAAAAAGCAAGCCCAATCTTTTTACTATCACTAAAGAAGGGTAAAGAGCGGTCATAAATTCCTGAACCAAATCCAATTCTTGTACCAGTATCATCAAATACCACTAAAGGAACAAGAATTATATCAGGTATTACAATCTTTTCTTCCTCAGGGGTAGGAATATTAAACATTCCTTCAATAAGTGGGTCACCATTTCGCCATTTTCTAAATTCTATAATATTGTCTTCCTTAATATAAGGGATTGCTGTAGTTGCACCTTTTTCCTGTGAAAGTTTTAAAATTTTTAAACAATCGATTTCGCTTCCAATTGGATAATACCCTCCAACAATTTTACTAGAAGAGATTTTAGTATGATTTAAAAAATTATTTATAAAATTTTTTTTTAGTTCTTCAGAAAAATTCTTATTGAGTCTATCTCTTTTTTTTAGAAATTTCTTTCTTATGCTTTGCTTTGTAATATTAAGATTCATGAAATAAAAGAAATTCTATTAATCAACTGAATCGAGTTTTTCAGAAATCTTTTTAATTTTAGTCATAGCTTTATCTAAACCAGAAAACTTTAATAAATTTTTATTATCTTCTTCCGCCAGAATACCCGCCAATAAAAATAATCTCTCATGATCTAAATCACTCAATCTATCTGATAATGAAGAAACACGATCTGCAAAAATTTTTGCTAACTCACGTACCTCTTCTTCCTTGCCATCTTCACACGCAATCAAAAACTCTCTTTTATTTATTTCAATAGTAATATTGCTCATATTAATTAAATTCTAAAATTTCCCAGTTTTAATCTTACTAATAAGATTATCTATATTTTTTTTTGCATTTTTTATTGATGATTCGCTCTTTTCTAATTTATTGGTTAGTTCCAAGATTTTTTGGTTAGCTTTATTCAGATCCAAATTATTTTTTTGAAATCTTTTAATCAAATCAGAAGATTTTTTTTCAATTGCAGAAATATAATCTATCATTTCTTTCAATCTGTTATCCATAATACCTTAATCATACATTTAATAAGAAAATCATCAACTAATATTAAATAAATAGAATGATATAATTCACATTGACGTTTCATTATACTTTGTTCTAATTGATCTAATAAAATTGTGTCTCTGAGAATTGAACGATAAAAATACAGAAGCGCCGCATAACAAAGTTAGTTATTTTGATATGGCTAATGCGATAAGGTTTTTGGCTGTTGATGCTGTAGAAAAAGCTAACTGTGGTCATCCCGGTATGCCTCTTGGAGCGGCAGATTTTACAACAGTTTTATATTCTAAATTTCTAAAGATTGATCCTCAAAAACCTGACTGGCCAGATAGAGATAGGGTCATCCTATCTGCAGGACATGGTTCAATGTTATTATATGCGGTCAATCATCTTGTTGGTTTTCCCGATATGACTATTGAACAAATAAAAAATTTTAGACAACTTGGCTCTATTACTGCTGGACATCCCGAATATGGACATGCCTTAGGAGTTGAGACAACAACCGGCCCCCTTGGACAAGGTATCTCTAATGCAGTAGGCATGGCAATTGCAGAAAAATTACTGAATAACAAATTTGGAGATGAAATAGTTAACCACAATACTTATGTCATAGCTTCAGATGGAGATTTAATGGAAGGGATAAGTCAAGAAGCCATAAGCTTAGCTGGCCATCTAGGTCTTTCTAAATTAATAGTTTTATTTGATGACAATAATATTTCTATAGACGGATCTTTAGACTTATGTGATTCAACTAACCAATTAATGCGGTTTGAAGCATCCGGTTGGGATGTAAAAAGTATCGACGGCCATAACCACAAAGAAATAGAAGAAGCAATTGAAGAGTCGCTAAAAGAAAATAAACCTTCATTAATCGCATGCAAAACAAAGATTGGATTTGGTTCTCCATCAAAGGAAGGTAAGTCGTCTTCTCATGGAGCACCATTAGGGTCTGAAGATATAGCTGAAATGAAAAAATCTTTTGGCTGGACTAGTAATGAATTTGAAATTCCTTCAGAAATAAAAGATGCCTGGCGATTAGTTGGATTAAAAAACTCTTCAGAAAGAAAGGAGTGGGAAGAAAGACTATCTAATAACGAAAAAAAGAAAATATCTTTTTTAAATGATTTAAGCGGCGACATTCCAGAAGATCTAGAAACAGAATTAAATAAACTAAAGAAATCCTTTTCTGATGAAAAACCAAATTGGGCTACTAGAAAATCTTCTCAAGAAATCTTAGAAACTGTAAATATTGTAGTTAAAAACACTATAGCCGGATCAGCTGATCTCACTGGTTCAAATAATACCAAAACAAAAGATTTAGAAATAATTTCAAAAGATGATTTTTCCGGAAGATTTATACATTATGGCATAAGGGAACATGGAATGGCAGCAGCAATGAATGGGATGGCCTTACATAAAGGTATTATTCCTTATTCAGGAACTTTCTTAGTTTTTTCTGATTACTGCAGACCATCAATAAGGTTAGCTGCATTAATGAATATTAGAGTTATTCATGTTATGACTCATGATTCTATAGGGCTTGGTGAAGATGGCCCTACACATCAGCCAGTGGAACATTTACCGAGTTTAAGAGCTATACCTAATTTGAAGGTATTTAGACCCGCAGATACAACAGAAACTGCAGAATGTTGGTTATTGGCTCTCAAAAATGAAGGACCGAGCATTATAGCTTTAAGCAGACAAGGTTGTCCTCACTTAAGAAATACTTATGATGAAAAAAATAAAAGCGCACTTGGGGGTTATGAATTATTTTCTTCTTCGTCCAAAAAAAATGATATTAATTTAATTTCTACTGGCAGTGAATTATCGATAGCGGTTGATATAATGGAAGAACTTACAAAGGAAGGTATAAATTCAAGAGTGGTGTCAGTACCATCTTTTGAAATTTTTGATGAGCAAGATCAAGATTATAAACAAACAACTTTAGGTAAAGATGGTTTAAGAGTTGGTATTGAAGCGTCTTCAGGTCTTGGTTGGGAAAAATATCTTGGTGAAAATGGATTATTTTTTGGGATGAAAAGTTTTGGTGCGAGCGCACCAGCCAAAGATCTTTATAAACACTTTGGAATCGATAAAGACAATATTATTAAAAACATAAAGGATAAAATATAAAAGGTGTAAAATGGCTACAAAAGTTGCAATAAATGGATTTGGTAGAATTGGTAGATTGGCTTTAAGGGCGATAATTGAATCAAACAGAAAAGATATTGACATTGTCGCTATTAAT
Source organism: uncultured bacterium (assembly GCA_964001285.1). Lineage (GTDB taxonomy): Bacteria > Pseudomonadota > Alphaproteobacteria > MED-G09 > MED-G09 > AG-430-B22. The sequence goes on from CAXFAF010000014.1 coordinate 10,303, forward strand.
GATCTTGGTTCAGCACAATTCAATGCTCATTTACTTCAATATGATTCAGTTCATGGAGTTTTATCAAAAAAAGTCACTGCAAGAAAATCATCAATCTCAGTAGGAAAAAAATCAATTAAAATATTTTCCGAAAGAAACCCTGAAGATCTTCCGTGGGGTGACCTAGGAATAGATGTCGTTATGGAATGCACGGGTATATTTACTTCAAAAGAAAAAGCTCAAATGCATCTTAAAGCAGGAGCAAAAAGAGTTCTTATTAGTGCTCCAGCAACAAATGCTGATATAACAGTCGTTTATGGCGTTAATCACAAAAAGATTAGAAAGAGTCATAAAATAATATCCAATGCATCATGTACAACAAATTGCCTTGCCCCAGTAGCAAAAGTATTAAATAAATTATGTGGCATTAATCAAGGTTATATGACTACCGTCCACGCTTTTACAGGTGATCAAAGTATTTTAGATTCACTTCATTCTGATGAAAGAAGAGCCAGGGCTTCTTCTGTTTCTATTATACCATCATCAACTGGCGCAGCAAAAGCTGTTGGATTAGTTTTACCTGAATTGCTAGGTAAACTAGATGGTACGGCTGTAAGAGTCCCTACTCCAAATGTTTCTATGATAGATTTAGTATTTAGCTCAAAGAAATCAATTGATACAGATACTATAAATAATGCTATGACAAAAGCTTCTAAAGGAGATCTTAAAGGTGTCCTAGGTGTTGAAAATAAGCCATTAGTATCGATTGACTATAATCATAATCCCTTAAGCTCTATATTTGATTTAACTCAAACACAAGTAGTAAAAGGAAGATTAGGAAGAGTATTGAGTTGGTATGATAATGAATGGGGATTTGCCAATAGAATGAGTGATACAGCTTCGGTTATTGGAAAACTTATAAAATAGTAATGATAAGAATAAGAAATCTTGATGATCTTTTAAAAAATGATTTAATAGGAAAAACTGTTCAAATTAGAGCAGATCTTAACCTGCCAATAAATAATGGGAAAATATTAGATAAAACAAGATTACTTAGTATAGCACGAACAGTAAAAGAACTTCAAAAAACCCAATGTAAAATATCAATACTTTCACACTTTGGTAGGCCAAAGGGTAAATTAGTTAAAAAAATGAGTTTAAAACCTATTATCCCTGAAATTGAAAAGACATTAAAAACAAAAATTATATTTTCAAAATCCTGCATTGGTAATGACGCAGAAAATTCTATAAAAAAAACACAAAATGGCGGTGTTGCCGTAATGGAAAACACCAGATTTCATAGAGGAGAAGAGAATAATTTTAATTATTTTGCAAAAGAAATTTCTAAATATTCAGATTATTTTGTTAATGATGCATTTTCAGTAGCGCACAGAAGTCATGCATCGGTGACAGGTTTGACAAAGTACTTACCTTCTTTTGCCGGTAGGTCTTTTGAAGAAGAAGTGCTTACTATTGATAAGTTTCTGGGGTCAAAAAATAAAAGAAAATTAGCAATAATAGGTGGTTCAAAAATATCGACTAAGATTTCTCTAATAAATAATCTTATAAAAAAAGTTAATTCTATTGTTATAGGCGGAGCAATGGCAAACACTTTTCTTTCAGCGCAAGATAAAGAAATTGGTAAATCTTTGCATGAAAAATCTATGTTAAAGATGGCAAGAGGGATTATGAGAAATGCCATTAAGAGAAATTGTAAAATTTTACTACCAGTAGATGCAGTGGTTGCTAGTAATTTAAAAAAAGGAGGAAAATTCTCCGAATATAATGTTGATAATATTCCTAATGATGGTTTAATTTTAGATATTGGAAAAAATACAATAAAAATTATTGATAAAGAAATTTCTAGAACTAAGGAAGTTTTATGGTGTGGTCCATTAGGATTATTTGAACAAAGTCCTTTTCATGTAGGAACAGCATCTATCGCAAAAACTTTATCAAAACTAACAAAAAGTGGTAAAATCTTGTCGGTTGCTGGAGGCGGTGACACTGTAGCAGCAATTAGCCAATCCCGATATATTAATGATTTTACATATATTTCTACTGCGGGAGGGGCATTTTTAGAAATGATAGCTGGTCAGAAATTACCAGGAATTGAAGTGTTAAAAAAATAAATGAGGATAAGAGGATAAGATGAGTAATTTAGAAAATATTGCAAAACAGATGGTAACACCTGGTAAAGGTATATTAGCTGCAGATGAAAGTTCAGGAACAATTGAAAAAAGATTTGATAGTATTAACGTTGAATCTAATGAGGAGAATAGAAGAAATTATAGAGAACTTTTATTTCAAAATAAAAATGCTATGGAAAATTATATTTCTGGAGTCATTCTTTTTGATGAAACAATAAGACAAGAAAGTAGAGATGGCACACCTCTTGTAAAAGTTATAAGTGATTCAGGTTCATTACCAGGAATCAAAGTTGATACTGGAGCAAAAGATCTCGCCTTTAATTCTAATGAAAAAATTACTGAGGGACTTGATGGCTTAAGAGAAAGATTAAAAGAATATCATAGTCTGGGAGCTAAATTTGCAAAATGGAGAGCTGTAATAACAATAAATACATCTATTCCTAGTGATTTATGTATAAATTCTAATGCACATGCTCTGGCAAGATATGCTGCTCTCTGTCAAGAAAATGATATTGTGCCAATCGTAGAACCTGAAGTTTTAATGGATGGAGAACATAATATTGATAGATGTTATGAAGTTACAAAAAAAACTCTTGGAAAAGTTTTTGAAGAACTATTAGATCATGGCGTTAATCTTAAAGGTATTTGTTTAAAACCAAATATGGTGATTGACGGATCTCAATATTCAGAAAAATCATCAAAAAATGAAATCGCAAAAAAAACAATCGCATGTTTTAAAGAAGTTGTACCTGAAGAAGTTCCAGGAATTGTTTTCTTATCTGGTGGTCAAAGTGAACTGGAGGCGACAGAAAATTTAGATCAAATGAACAAAATTGGTGATTTTCCTTGGAACTTAAGTTTTTCTTATGGTAGAGCCTTACAGGCTTCTGCTTTAAGGGCTTGGGGTGGTGAAGATGAGAATGAAGAACTAGCCTCTAAAACTTTTGAGCATAGAGCCAAAATGAATTCTTTAGCTACTTTAGGAAAGTGGGAAGAAGAATTAGAAAACTAGGCATAAAATGAAAATAAATGGCAATGAAATAAGACCAGGAAATGTAATTAAGCATAAAGATTCTATCTGGGTTGCAGTAAAGATTTCACATGTTAAACCTGGAAAAGGTGGTGCTTTTGCTCAAGTAGAGCTGAAGAAAGCAACTGACGGAACAAAATTGAATGAAAGATTTCGTTCTTCAGAAACCGTTGAAAGACTTAGACTAGATACTAAGAAATATCAGTTCTTATATCTCGATGATAATTCTGCTCATTTTATGGATCAAGAAACATATGAACAAATTCAAATATCATTAAAATTACTGGATGATAAAAAGTCCTTTCTTCAAGAAGGTATAGAGCTTGAAATAGAAAGTTTTGATGAAGAACCAATTAATATTCTTTTTCCTGAAAATATAACCTTAGAAATTACTGATACTGAACCAACTGTTAAAGGTCAAACTGCGGCATCTTCATATAAACCTGCTAAACTTGAAAACGGATTAAGGGTAATGGTACCGCCCTTTATACAAGTAGGTGAAAGAGTAGTCATTAATACTAACGATTTATCTTATGTAAAAAGATCAGAATAATGCCTTCCGCACTTTTAAATGTAATGATAAATGCAGCCCAAAAGGCTTCTAGAAAACTTAGAAGAGATTTTAATGAATTAGAAAACCTTCAAGTTAGTATTAAAGGTCCTGCTGATTTCGTAACTTCAGCTGATATAAGAACACAAAAAATAATTATTGATGAACTTATAAAAGCTAAACCTGATTGGTCTTTTGTTGCTGAGGAAGAAAACAATATTATATCTAAAAGCACCAATAATAGATTTATTATTGATCCAATAGATGGAACAACCAATTTTCTCCATGGTAATCCTAACTTCGCAATATCAATTGCTGCAGAAATAGATAATAGACTTGAAGCAGGTATAATTTATTCACCTATAACAGATGAATTATTTTTTGCTGATAGAGGAAAAGGTGCTTATTTAAATGACAGAAGATTAAGAGTTGCAAAAAGAAATAAATTATCAGAATCTGTTATTGTTACAGGCATTCCTCATATCGGAAGAGGTGATCAATCCAAATTTATAAAAGAAATTGAAGAATTAATGCCTAAAGTAGCTGGAATTAGAAGATCTGGGTCAGCAGCACTTGATTTAGCTTGGGTAGCAGCTGGACGATATGATGGTTTCTGGGAAACAGGTTTATCAATTTGGGATATTGCTGCAGGAATTATAATAATAAGAGAATCAGGTGGAATAGTTACCGGAATAGATGGAAGCGAAGAAGATTTATATAATGGTAATTTAGTTGCAGGAAATGAAATTATACATAATAGTTTAATTGAAAAGATAAAAAATATCTACTTGCAAGATAAGTAGAGTTACAATATATATTCTCCACTTAGGAAGAAAAATGAAAAAAGACACACACCCAGACTATCACAATATTACTGTCGAAATGACAGATGGCACAACATTTAACACTCGCTCTACATGGGGAAAAGAAGGAGATACTCTTAAATTAGATATTGATCCATCTTCACATCCTGCTTGGATAGGTGGAGGACATAAAATTGTTGATCGTGATGGTAGAGTGGGAAAATTTAATAAAAAGTTCGAAAATTTTTTAGGTGATTCTACTAAAAAAAAGGGCAGTAAAAATCCAGTAAAAGAAGCTAAAGAAGAAGCGCCTGCGGAAGAAGCTAAAGAAGAAGCGCCTGCGGAAGAAGCTAAAGAAGAAGCGCCTGCGGAAGAAGCTAAAGAAGAAGCGCCTGCGGAAGAAGCTAAAGAAGAAGCGCCTGCGGAAGAAGCTAAAGAAGAAGCGCCTGCGGAAGAAGCTAAAGAAGAAGCGTAATCCCTTATAAAAATGCTTTATCGTTATAAAAAATATCTCTGATCTATCAACCCTTGTAACTTCTGAAGAATCATTATGTGTTATTCAGATTCATCATTTTTCTTCTTTGAATCGGCAACAAGCCAAGGTATCAACCAGAACCAGCCCACAATGGGTAACGGAAAAATCCACAATAAGAACCACCAGCCACTTTTACCTGCATCTCTCAACCGCCTTACCGTCGCCGACAAAGTCGGTACGACCATGATAGGTCGATAGGCTAAAACCAGCAATCCAACCTCTCCATCAAAATAGCCACCAGGCAAAAGGTTGCCAAAAGGCAGATCCTTAAGAACCACCACAGGAGTAAGAAAAAAGTGGTCTACCAACCAAACCAATAAATACGCAATAAGAAAAAATAGCATAAAGAACCAGAAGTCTAACTTGGATGTCCGACCGCTAAAATCAAAACAATATCTGAAGCCATTATAGCTGGCCAAAAAAAAACGATATAAAAACAACACAGCGAATTAACCTCTAGCCTTATTTAAAAAAACTTTCTGCACTCGCTTTGGAGGTCTTTTTTCCTTCAATTTTATTCACATATCTATCAATTTGACTTCTAAATATTTCAATTCTTTCTTCAAGTTCATCTATTGATAACTGATCAATGTCTTCTTTTTCTAATTGATCCATTAAAGATGGGGGTTTTTTAATTTCATCATCCATTAGCAAAATCCTTATTTTTATTAAGAAAAGACCTTTAAAAATATAGATTAAATTAAAGGTTAAAGATATTCTTATATGATAGTACTTTTACAATTTATGATTTATCGTATATAGACTACAATTTATTTTTTAAATTCCTTTATAGGAGAGAAAAATGTCTCAACCACTTATGCCAAAAGCTACAGCAGTATGGTTACTTGATAATACTGTTCTTACTTTTGAGCAAATAGCTGATTTTTGTAATCTACACCTATTAGAAGTAAAAGGAATAGCGGATGGTGATGTTGCAAGAGGAATAAGAGGTGCTGATCCTATTGCTGCCGGACAATTAACACGTGCAGAAATTGAAAATTGTCAGGAAGATTCAGAAAAAAGGTTAAAAGGCATTGAAAAAAAAGAAAACTTACCAAAAGCAGAAAGAAGAGTCGGAAAAAAATACACCCCTTTATCAAAAAGACAAGATCGTCCAGATGCTATTTTTTGGTTGGTTAGAAATCATCCAGAATTACTTGATGCTCAAATATCAAGATTAATCGGTACTACAAAAAACACTATAGAATCAATTAGAGATAGGACACACTGGAATTCTGCTTATCTGAATCCAGTAGACCCTGTGTCAATAGGTTTATGTACCCAAATTGACCTTGATAAAGAAGTTCAAAAAGCCTCTAAAAGAATAGAAAATAAAAAAAAGAAGGAAGAAAAAGAACTTCTTACTTCTACTACAATTGATGAAGTTAAGGAATCAATACCAGCTTCTGATAATGATGAAGTTTTAGAAGAAAATAAAGAAGAAGTTATAGAAACAGTTAATGAAGAACCTGAAGAAAAAAAAGAATATGATACAGATAGCGTTTTTTCGAAACTTCAAGAATTAAAAAAAGAATAATGCTTCAAAAGGTCAATATTGGTAGCGAAATCTAAACAAAAAAAGTTAATTTCTATTGTTATGGGTAGCCAATCGGATTGGTCAACTATGAAATCCGCCGCTGAATTCCTTGCGGAACTTAATATCCCATATGAAAAAAAAGTTGTTTCTGCTCATAGAACTCCAGATAGGCTTTATCGCTATGCAAAAGAAGCACAAAAAAAAGGTATTAAAGTTATTATAGCTGGAGCGGGTGGTGCAGCTCATCTACCGGGTATGATTGCCTCACTAACATCATTACCAGTTTTAGGTGTTCCTATTGAAAGTAAAACTTTAAAAGGTATAGATAGCTTATTATCAATTGCACAAATGCCTGCAGGGATACCAGTTGGAACTTTAGCAATAGGGGTTGCTGGTGCAAAGAATTCAGCTATTTTAGCGTTATCAATAATTTCCTTATCCAGCAAAACTTACTCAAATAAGTTAGAAAAATGGAAAAAAAATCTAACAGATAGTGTCCCTACAAGTCCAAAAGATGAATGATAAAATTACTGTAGGAATTTTGGGTGGAGGACAGCTGGGTATGATGCTATGTCAAGCCTATCAAAATACGAATATAGAAACTCATGTATTTTGTCCTGATAAGGATTCTCCTGCAAAATCTTATGCTAATAGATTTACATGTGCAGATTATTTAGATGAGAATGCAATATCTAGTTTTAATAAATCTGTTGATTACATAACTTATGAATTTGAGAACATTCCAAAAGAAACTCTCGAATATATTAAAAACTCTAAAAAACTTAGACCAGGTATAAAAAGCCTTGAATCAACTCAAGATAGACTAATAGAAAAAAGATTTTTAGAAGAATTAAATGTCCCTATAGCCCCTTACATAGAATTTAAAAAGGAAGAAGATATTCAATATATTCTCTCTAAATTTGGCGAAAGTATTTTAAAAACAAGAAGGTTTGGTTACGATGGAAAAGGTCAAATTACTATAAAAGATGAAATTAAATTTGATTCAAATCTAGAAAAACTCATAAACAATGCAATTATAGAAAAAAAAATACCATTTGAATTTGAATTTTCTCAAGTTGTCTGCAGAGATATATTCGGAAATGTTTCTCACTTTCCATTGGTAAGAAATGTTCATGAAAATCATATATTAAAACATTCATATGCGCCTTTAATTTTTGATAGTAAATTAGAAAATGACATTAAAAGTATAACAAAAAAAATAGTTACTTCACTAGATCATATAGGGGTTTTAACAGTAGAATTTTTCAAAACAAAAAATGGTATTTTAGTGAATGAAATTGCTCCTAGAGTTCATAATTCAGGTCACTGGACAATTGAAGGTTGTTCTATTAGCCAATTCAAGATTCATATGGATGCAATAATTGGGTTAAAAATAGAAGAACCTGAATTGTTATACAACTGTCATATGGTAAATCTAATTGGCGAAGAAATATATAATTGGGAAAATAAGCAATCGACAGATAAAATATTTATACATTTATATGGTAAGAAAGAAGTTAAAACCGATAGAAAAATGGGTCATTTAACATATATTACCGATTAATATAGTTCTAAGAAGACATTTTTAATAAAAAATACATCTATTCTAGACATTATAAAGAACATTTGATATCAAAATGCACAACTTTAAGGGTTTATTAATATGGAAGTTTCTGTAAGAGACAACAATGTAGAACAAGCCATACGCGTTTTAAAAAAGAAAATGCAACGCGAGGGTGTTTTCCGTGAAGTCAAATTAAGAAACAGCTATGAAAAACCGTCCGAAAAAAAAGCAAGAGAAAAATCTGAGGCGATAAGAAGAGCAAGAAAGTTATCTAGAAAGAGAGCAATGCGCGAAGGTCTTATCCCAATGAAGAAACAACCCACATATAGAGATTTCTAAATTATAAATTAATTGAAATATCTTCAGCCATCTTCTTTGCATCTGATAATAACATCATTGTATTTTCTCTATAGAAAAGTTCATTATCGATTCCTGCATAACCAATTCCTAAACTTCTTTTAACAAAGAGAACGGTTTTTGCATTTTCAACTTCTAAAATCGGCATACCATAAATAGGGCTTTGAGTATCATTTTTAGCTGCAGGATTAGTAACATCATTTGCACCAATAACAAAAGCTACATCAGCTTGAGAAAAATTCGAATTAATTTCACTTAACTCAAATATTTCCTCATATGGAACATCGGCCTCAGCAAGCAAAACATTCATATGCCCGGGCATTCTGCCTGCTACAGGATGGATTGCATAAGAGACCTTTATGCCTAATCCTTTCAATTTATCAGACATTTCTTTCAAAGCATTTTGCGCTCTTGCTACAGCCATTCCATAACCAGGAATAATAATAACTGAGCTAGCATTCTTCAAAATAAATGCCGCATCATCAGAAGACCCAATTTTTACAGGTTTATTTTCATTTGAAACTGTAGATGTAGAATCTTCACCGAACCCACCCATTATAACAGATATAAAAGAACGATTCATTGCTGCACACATAATATAAGACAAAATAGCTCCAGATGACCCAACTAAAGCACCTGTTATTACAAGGGCAAGATTTCCTAGAGTAAAACCAATTATTGCAGCTGCAAAACCTGAGTAAGAATTAAGCATAGATATAACAACAGGCATATCAGCGCCACCAATAGGTATTATTAATAACAAACCTAACGAAAGTGATAAAATTGTAATTAGTAAGAACCAATAGGAATGCGATGCAGTTATATTGATGACCATCCAAATTGAAATAAAAATAAAGGTTAAAAATAACAAAATATTAAGAACATGCCTAAAAGGTAAAATAATTGGCGCACCAGTCATCCATCCTTGTAATTTTAAAAAAGCTATTACTGAACCAGAAAAAGTTATTGCACCAACAAATATCCCTAGTAACATTTGAATAATACTTGGGGCTTTAATATATCCATCAATTAAAAGACCAAAAGATTCTGGAGATAAAAAAGCTGCCCATGCAACAAAAACGGCTGATAAACCACCCATAGAGTTAAGAGCAGCAACCATTTGGGGCATGTCAGTCATAGCAACTTTTCTAGCTAAAAGAGACCCTATTAAACCACCTATTGATATCCCAGAAATAATTAGTATCCAGTTATACAAATTATTCTGTTCTAAATTTATTATTGTGACTATAAATGCTAACAACATACCAGATATGCCAAGATAATTTCCTGTTCTTGCTGTATCTGGTGATGATAATCCCCTTATCGCCAATATAAAAAGGACGCCTGATATTAAGTACAATATAGTAGTTAAATCATTAGTCATCATTCTTACCCTTCTTTTTATACATCGCTAGCATTCTTTGAGTTACAAGAAATCCTCCAAAAATATTGATTGAAGCAAAAATAAGCGCAAAGAAAGAGACTAATTTCGAAAATCCACTTAAAGAACCACTTGAATCTGTTCCTATCGCAATTATAGCGCCAACAATGATGACAGCAGATATAGCATTCGTTACAGACATTAATGGAGTGTGTAATGCTGGAGTAACGGACCAAACTACATAATATCCAATAAATATAGCTAAAACAAAAATGCTTCCGAAATAAACGATTGGGCTTATATCCATAATTAATCCTATAATTCTTTTAGGTTCTCAGAAACCTGTCCATTATTTAAAACCATAGCTTCTTTTATTATTTCATCATTGAAATCTAGAGTATTATTTTCTCTATCAATTAATATGTCTAAAAAAGAATATAAATTTTTTGAAAATAAATTAGATGCATCCGGAGAAATACCATTGATTAATGAGACATCTCCTACAACCTTTATCCCATTAATTTCAACTATTTCACCCAATTTGGATAGCTCACAATTCCCACCTCTTTCTATTGCCATATCAATTATAACTGAACCAGGTTTCATACTTTTTGTTGAAATTTCATCTAATAATATTGGTGCTTTTTTACCTGGAATAAGAGCAGAACAAATAATTATATCCTGTTGTTTAATATGATCAGAAATTAGTTGTCTTTGTTTATCTTGATATTCTTTAGACATTTCTTTCGCATAACCAGATTCATCTTCAGCGTCATTTTCATCTTCGACCATAATAAATGAAGCACCGAGACTCTCGCATTGTTCTGCTGCTGCCCTTCTCACATCTGTAGCAGAAACTACTGCACCAAGTCTTTTTGCCGTCGCAATTGCTTGTAACCCTGCTACTCCAACACCCATAACAAAAACTTTAGCTGGAGCAACTGTTCCTGCAGCTGTCATCATCATTGACATTGATTTTGAATAAAGTGATGTGGCTGTAATAACTGCTCTGTATCCAGCAAGGTTTGCTTGAGAAGATAAAACATCCATAGATTGTGCTCTTGAAATTCTCGGTATAAGTTCCATAGAAAAGACAGACATCGATTTATTTTTAATTCCCTCAAACTTTGATATGTTATCGAATGGGTTTAAAAGCCCAACCAAACAAGAACTATTTTTCAACTTAGACAAAATTTCGTCAGAAGGAAGATCAATTGATAGAAGAACATCTGTTTTTCCAACAATATCATCAAGGGATAAGATTTGCGCCCCTACTTCTTTATATAGATCGTCATGGAAAAAACTCTCTGAACCTGCATTAGATTCTATTAAAACAGTGTGACCATCTTTAATTAATTTCTTAGCAATGTCTGGTACTATTGCAACACGCTTTTCTGAACCTTTTCTTTCTTTTAATGCTGATATTATCATAGCTTGTTTAGTAAAAATTAAACCACTGTGTTACGCTATTAAACAGTTGATTCCTAGTATTTTTTAACAATAAGGTGTCGATTAATTCATTTTTGAAATTTTTCTTTCCAATCCTTATAAGGCATACCATAAACCAATTCTTTAGACTCTTCCTCAGAAATATTTATTTCCATTCTTTCTGACTCTTCTTTGTACCATCTCGATAGACAATTTCTACAAAATCCAACTGTATCCATAATATCAATATTTTGAACATCATTTCTTTCTCTCAGGTGAGTAATTAATCTTCTAAACACAGCAGATTCAATTGAGGTCTTAGTATCAGACATTTTTTCTCCTTTTTCTAAATTGCATTTGATCCATATTTCTTAATCTTAAACGATTTAATTTCTTTTTTATTTTCTTTTAAAACTTCATATATTTTGTTAGCCCATAAAGATCTTTCTTTTAAAGTCTTAAGTAAATCTTGGCGTATTTCTATCAAGATGTGAGGTAATCCATTTAAAGTTCCATGTTTATAAAGGGTATCATTCATCAATCTGCCATTATAAGGTTTATTGTTTCCTATATTTATCTCTTTAAAAGAATTTAGAAAAATAGACGCCAAACGGTCATCCTTGTCCCATAAAATTCCTAGATCTGTTTCTCGCCTCTTTCCTTTCCAGATTGGTGTAAAACTGTGCATAGAAATTATTTTGGGTACTTTTGATTTTTTTATACTTTCTGAAATTAACCTTTCTATTGCCTGATGATAAGGTAAATAAAAAAGGTTAATTCTCTCAGATCTTTCAATACAATTATCATTAAAATTTGTTTTTAAGTTACCACATATTTTTATATTTTCAGATAATTTTGGGATTAGTGTTGGATCATCGATCCCTCTATTTGGATCAATTAATAGCCTTGAAAAATTTGTCATGATTAAAGGGCATTTTATTTTTTCTGAAAGCGCATTAGCTACATCCGAAATACCAATATCATATGCTCTATGACTTTCTATTGTTTCTTTATTTAACCCTAAATTATCATATTTATTTGGAATTCTATTAGAGGCGTGATCGCAAATAACTAAATAATCATCATTAGTTCCTTGATTGATTATAATGTTTCTTTCATTCATTAAAAATACCAGGAATGAAGGTAGTTAAATGAGGTGATTTAGCCTTGCCTAGCTTTAAAGCGTCTATTAGTTTTGTTAATAACATAGTAACGACCTTTTCTTCTAATCAGCCGATTATCTCTATGTCTACCTCTTAAAGATTTTAATGAGTTTTTAACCTTCATAGTACACCTTTCGAAATCGGAAGCTAAAACTTAGTGACAATTATGTCAATATTACAATAGATTATTATAAAAGTTTAATATAGATTTTATACACTATAAAGCATAGCGAAAGAATTAAAAAAATGACGAAAAAATACGATTTTGCACTACTAAGTGGAGGTTTTGACCCCGTTCATATTGGTCACCTAGCTATGATTAAAGAAGCAAGTGATGTGGCAAATGAAGTCATTATATTACTTAATAGTGATGATTGGCTTAAAAGAAAAAAAGGTAAACCTTTCATGGTTGAATCCCAAAGAGCATTAATTCTAGAAGAATTTGAAAGTGTTACTAAAGTAATCATACAAAATAATGATAGTGATGACAGTAGCAACAATGCAATAATTGAATTTCACAAAGACAATCCAAAAAAAACTATATGTTATTGTAATGGAGGGGATAGAAGCCAGGAAAATAAGATCAGGGAAAGCGAGGTATGTAAAAATTTAGGAATTGATCTAAAATTTGGCATTGGCGGTATTCATAAATTAGAAAGTAGTTCTAATTTAACAAAAAATCATTTAGCAGATGTTGAAACCAGACCATGGGGAAATTTTCATGTTATTGCAAAAGGTAAAGGGTATCAAATTAAGGAAATAATTATAAATCCTGGAAAAAAACAATCTCTTCAAAGACACAAAAATCGATCAGAATATTGGCAAATTATCTCTGGAAAAGGAATGGTTTATCTTGAAGATTCAAAATGTAAATTAGAAGAAAATGATAATATATTTATTCCTCAGGGGGATCTTCATAGACTTGAAAATATCGGAGAACAACCTTTAAAAATAATAGAAATACAAATTGGAGATAATATCTCTGAAGACGATATTGAGCGCTTAGAAGATGACTTTGGGCGTATATAATTAAGGTAACATAGTAGTTTTATATGGTTCTAAAGGTTTATCCTGAGAACGAATAGCTAAATCAATCCAAGAAATTAACTTTGGTCTTGTTTCTCTAGGGTCAATTAATTCATGAACAGAAAAGTTTTCTGCACGAGGAAAAGGTGAGGATCTTTTGGCTAGCAATTCTTCTAATTCTTTCCTTTTTTGTTCAGGATTATCAGCAGATTCTATTTCCTTTTTAAAGGCTATCGCAACACCTCCTTCTACAGGAAGCGCACCACTTTCGGCACTAGGCCATGACAAAACATAACCGTCAGGCGCAAAATGAGCTGCCCCGGCAACTCCATAAAGTTTTCTTACTATAATACTAGCCCACGGAACTTTTGATTGCATTAAAGAAGAAATTGCAGCTGTTCCATGTCGAATAGTCCCAGCCTTTTCAGAATCAGGACCTATCATAAAACCTGGTTCATCGACAAAACTTAATACAGGTATATTAAAGGTATTAACAAAATCTATAAATCTTCTTATTTTTTGTGAAGCTTCAGATGTCATGGCGCCAGCATAAAACATACAATCATTAGCTAATACTCCTACAGATTGACCATTTAATCTTGCAAGACCAGTAATTAAACTTGACCCATACATCCGACTCATTTCAAAAAAACTTTCTTTATCAAGAATAAGATCGAGTATCTTTCTCATTTTAAAAGCTTTTCTTCTATCTTTAGGAACAATTGATACTAATTCTTCTTCTTTTCTATTAATTTTATCTTTTGAAGTTTCTGAAGGTGGTAGATGCATAAAATTATCTGGTAAGTAAGAAAGGAAAGTCTTTATTTGATGAAGAGCATCCTCTTCGTTTTCAGCTAAATTATCAACAACCCCTGACTTAAGATGTACATCAGGTCCTCCTAGGTTTTCTTTAGATATTTCTATTCCTAAAGCTCTTTTAACTACAGCTGGTCCTGCAATTAATACTTGCGAATCTTTAGTCATTACAGAAAAATGGGATGCCACAAGTCGCGCTGCAGGTAAGCCTGCAACAGGTCCTAAAGCAGCAGTAGCGACAGGAATAACTCCCAAGCATTTAGCAAGTGTTTGAAATCTATTTCTTGAAAAAACCGGTTCACTGTTAGGTATAGTTGGTTTTTTTGCAGAGCCACCAGATCCAGTAACTGACCCTCCTCCTCCTTCATGCAGTCTAATCAAAGGTATCTTATATTGGAGCGCTAATTCTTCGGTATAAACACTTTTTCTTAAACCAGCTGGATTTGGAGACCCTCCTTTAAGCGTAAAATCTTCTCCACCAATTATAACTTGTCTATTATTTATTTTTCCAAACCCAAGTAGGAAATTAGCGGGCGTAAAATTCTCTAGATCGCCTTTGTCATTATAAATCGGAGAACCAGATATTTTTCCCACCTCGTCAAAGGTATCTTTATCTAAAATAATATCTAATCTTTCCCTTAGTGTTTTTCTTCCTTTTTCATGTTGAATTCTTACAGATTCTTCACCACCATGATTAAGTGCAAAACTTTCTCTTTTTTTAATTTCCTCTATATCTTTTTTCCAAGACATGTTTTTCTCTTAATTTTTTGTTATGATAGTTGAGAAAATAAATTATTCAATGTTTATAAAATGATAGATTACCAAAAAGCACCTTATTTAGAGTTAGATAACTATAAATCTCCAAAAGGCTTAAATTCCATTTTTATTCCTATGAATGACGGAAAAAGAATTCGATTAATTTATTGGAAAACAAATTTAAAAAACAAAAGTAATGGGACAATTCTTCTGCAACAAGGTCATAATGAATTTATAGAAAAATATTTCGAAACAGTACAAGAATTCTTAGACAGATCTTTTAATGTTGTGAGTTTTGATTGGAGAGGTCAGGGAATATCAGATAAAATGATAAATAATAATCATAAACAATTCATTGATGATTTTAATATTCATCATAATGATTTGGAAGTTATACTGAATAGCTTCATCAAAAAGAACTTTCCCGGACCTCTTATTGGTATTGGTCATTCAATGGGTGGTTGTATTTTGCTTTCCTTTTTAAAAACTCACGACGATGTATTTGATAAAGTTATATTATCTGCGCCAATGTTAGGGTTTAGAAATGAGAAATTATTGATGCCTTTTATTTCATTGGCAAATATTTTATTTCCTAAGAAAAGCTTTTTAATTGGTTCAAAGCCAAATATGGGAAAAGAAACTTTATTTGAGGATAATGACCTAACCACTGATGAAGGAAGGTATTTAAGAACCCTTAAACTTGTTAGAAAAAAGCCAGAAATAAGATTATGGGGTATAACTAATGCATGGGCAAATGCTGCAAAAAAAGAAATATTATTAATGAGAGATAAGGGTTGGGCAGAGGATATAAAGTATAAAATACTATTTCTAAATAGTTTAAATGACAGAGTTGTATCACCCCAACACATTATTAATATGTCAGAAAGGTTAAAGAATTCTAAAATTATAAATTTCAGTGGTACCGAGCACGAAATATTTATGGAGAAAGACAAATTTAGAAATGAAATGTGGAATGAAATAGATAACTTCTTAAATTCATAATTATTTTGGTATTAAATCGAAAGCGAGTGTTACTCTCTCTTCTTCTGAAGAAAAGGGTATTGTTGAATGAAATAATGAAGAAGGAAACAAAACCAAACTTCCTTTATTAATATCAACTATTTTGTTTGGATAAGCCTTACTATCATTAGGATAGCCACCACCATCATAACTAAACTTAATATTTCCTTCATCTTTAGATAATTTCTGAGGAATATGTAAGTAAACACTACCACTTACCCAACCATGTTTATGCATATGAGCCAATAAACTTCCCTCTTTCTTTATAATTATCAACCAAGCAATTACATCAAAATCTTTAGGCCAATATTTTATTAGATCAATGTTTCTATCAGAAAATTTCTCTCTAAAACTATTAATCGCTTCATAAACAATATTTTGCATAATTTTCATATTGGGTGAATTTTTCAAAAAAAGGTTCCCTGATGACTGAAAACCATTTTTTAATAATGATTGTGTTTTTTTACTTATATTAGCATCATTAATCTCTTTACCCAGTCCTGAAATAAATTCATCATTAAATCTTTCATCATCATATAAATTAGCAGTACAAATATAATCAAAAGGATCTGGACAAAATGTGTATTCATCTTTTTGATCAAATCTTATTGATGCATGTGAGCTCAACGTAGCAATTAAAGGTTCTACCGTTTTGGTTCCGATGAAACCTTTTAACTTTTCATTAAAAAGTTCTTTATCATTATTTTTATATATACTTTCAAGTTGATTTGTTTTGCTTAATTTAGTGTTTGAAAGTTCATAATGCTGAATTGCTTCATCATATCTTTCCAGAACTCTATAAGTATTCCCTAAGTGAAAATTAATCAAATCATTGTTAGGATCTATTTCTAGTCCTTTTTTGTAATAATCTATGGCTTTCTGGGCATTTCCTGAATTTTCCGCAACTAGACCTAATCCTAGAAAAGACTGTGCATTTTTATTGTCTAAGTTAATTGCTATTTGATGAAATTTAGCACTTTTATCCATTTCGCCTGTTTCAAAAAAAAGATTACCAGCATTTACAAATATATGTGCATGTTCTGGTTTCTTTTCTAAGTCAACCATACTTAAATAGATTTGCTTTGCTTTCTCCGAATTCCCTAATCCTTTATAAGAAATAGCCAAACAATTCATAATATCGATATTATTTATATATTTCTTATTTAATGAAGATGATAAATTAAATAATTCTTTGTATTTTTTTTCTTTATGTAGATTCGACAAATAAATAATTTGCCTTTTTAGCTCACTTATTTCGTTTGGATTCTCTTCTTTCATTTAACTGTTTTTGGCTAATGTTCTTTACTATCATTTATAATTCTAATAGCTCTCGAATGTAATTTTTTATTTGAACAAGCAATAATATTACCTCCCTGATAAACTTTTTCATTATTCCATGTTGTAATAATACCTCCAGAGCCCTCAATAATTGGAATTAAGGCTTGAATATCATAATTCTTTAAGTTTGGCTCTATTATTAAATCTATCTTTCCAGAAGCTAATAAACAATAACCAGCACAATCAAGGCCAAATCTTCTTTTTGAAGATAATGAAGCTAATTTTTCAAAAGAAGTATAATCTTCTTTACTAAATAGTAATGGATCTGTCGTGGAGATAACACAGTCTTCCAATTCTATATCTTTATTTGCAAAGATTGGTGTCTCTTTCCCATCAGAAATATCGTAACTTTTATCATTATACCCTGCAAATCTCTTTCCTAAAGCAGGTAAATCAGCAACACCAAGAACTGATCTACTTCCATCATTATATGCAATTAATGTTCCCCAAATCGGAATATCAAGGATAAAGGCCCTTGTTCCATCTATTGGATCAATAATCCAATGGGGTTCTCCTTCTAAATATGTGTCTTCAAACTCTTCACCAATAATACCGTGGTCAGGAAATTCCTTTTTTATCAAATCTCTTAATAGTAATTCAGTTTTTTTATCGACCTCAGTAACAGGATCAAATCCTTTAGATGATTTGTTAGATATTTCAATTTCTTTTTCATAGAACTCTAAAGTAATTATTGCTGCCTCGTTAGCTAAAAAATTTGCAAATTCTATCAATCTCTTTTCTACAACCATATCATTCTTCACTCAGCTGATTTTTGATAAGCATTCATATCTAACAACAAAACGGAAAGATTCTTAATAAGGTTCATCATAGTTTTTTTAATTTCTTTGAAGTTTTGGTTAATGAGTAAATTTCTTTCATCTAAGTATAAATCTTTTCTTATTTCTAATTGTATAGCATTGATTCCATTTTTAGGATTACCATATTTTTTTAAAGTATAAGCTCCTGCATAAGGGTTATTTATACTTACATTAAACCCATTTTTTTTCAGATGATCCTTAATAAAATTAGTTATTTCGTTCTTACTACTTTCTCCCCATAAATCACCTATAACAAACTCAGGTAACTTATCTGACAATATGTTTCCTTCTAGATCATAACTAGGCATTGAATGGCAGTCTATAAATGCTATTTCAGAAAAAACTGATCTAATATCATAAATTTCTTCTTCTAATCTTGAATGCCATTCTTCGTAAACATCATGTATAAGCTTTTTATATGACATCCAGTCAAGCTTTTCTCTGTATATGTTTCTTGTTCCCCTTAATTTAGGAAAAAGACCTATTCCAGACTTAACTTTGGCAGTTCTTTCATTAGAAATATTCTCAAAATTAAAGAACATTTTTTCATCTATTTCTTTCTTACTTCTATTTAGATCAATAATAGCTCTAGGAATATTTGACACCATTAACTTACAGCCTATATTTGTCGCAAAGTCATAAAGTCTATCAATATAATTATCTTCAAAAACCCTAATCTCATTTAATGAAAAGTTTATCATTTCAATATATTTATCAGGATAAGATCTCCCTGAATGAGAAGAAGTCATTAAAATGGGTAAATTATAAGAATTAGGCTCGTGTATTTCATAGATTTTATCAAAGTTAAACATTCACAAACTTTATCTTGGAATTAGGTCAAAAGCTATACTAATTCTATTGTCATTGTCATTCTTTGAATTAAAAGGATTGACCCTATGACTTAAAGAAGAAGGAAACAAAACGACATCTCCGACACTTGGTTTATAAATTTTTGTTGGCAATCCTTCTATGAATTTACGATTTATATTGTTAAAGCTAAATTCTATAGACCCTTCTTTATTATCTTTAGTGTCTGGTATCTTAAGATAAACGCTGCCACTTATCCATCCGACCTGATGATTATGATAATATAATTTTCCACCTTTTTTTAAATCAATATACCAGCCATTTAATTCGGTTTCTTTTGGCCAAAATTTAAGGAAATATTGATCTTCATTAATAAATTTTTCTTTGTAGAGACTAAGCTCATTAATGATAATTGATTTTAAATCATTAATTTTATCAGCTCCAAATGTAAAAAGATTTCCAGAAGATTGTTTTCCAGAATGTATTAAATCCTGCTTTAAA
>CAXFAF010000015.1:0-27845 GCA_964001285.1 uncultured bacterium
ACCCTAGTTATACTACTTTTTTCTATTTGCCCGCTTTTCACTAAATACTCTTCAGCTTCATGTGTTCCATAAGCAACCATCCCGGCAGCAAAAAACACTAATAAAAGGGTAGTTGCTTTAAAAAAAGATCTTAAATCAACTCTCTTGCCTTGAACCACAACTGCGTAGCCAAGTAGAACAGCCAAGATCATACCTAAGAAAAATCCAAAATAGGAAAAACTTCCTGTATTTGTTACACTTGCAATTAAAAATAAAGCCGTTTCAAAGCCCTCTCTTAATATCGAAAAAAATACTAATAAAAAAAGAGCAAATCCTGATCCAGCAATTGCAGTTTTGACCGAATTTTCTATTTCTTCTCTATCACTTACATGCTTTGCAAGCCAAAAAATTACATAAAAAAGTATTCCTGCGGTAATGTACATGAAGGCAGCTTCAAAAGCTTTTTCATAAGATGTATTGCCAACACTCTCATTAATAGATGTAAGCAAGAAACCTACTATTATACTAGCTACTAAGGAGGCAATAACTCCGTACCATAATACTCTCTTTTCAGCCACAAGATCATTTTTGTGTAAAACAGTATAAATAATACCAATAATAAGTGATGCTTCTAAACATTCTCTAAAAGTAATAATAAATTCATTCATAATAATCTCTTTAATAATATATCTAAAAATAATAGTTAATAAAATATTCTTCACCATTAATGTAACTAATAATTATTTGCAATAATTTAATTGTGACACTTTTGTTACTTGATATAGAAAATAACTTAATTTTTTAGTTGCAAATGATTATTAATTACTGTATTTAATTGCGAATGATTATCAATTACAGATAATTTTGTTAATTTTATTGGGGAGATTTCCATGAAAAAAATACTGATTTTTGCTTTTACTTTTACTCTTTTAACTTCAAGTTTTTCTTCATTTGCTCAAGATGCAGATGTAGAAGAAATTATTGTTAAAGGTAAAGTACTTTATTCTGATCAAGTAACCGCTCTTAAAACACCTGTACCAATCATTGATGTACCACAGAGTTTATCAATCGTAACTGATGAAGAAATTCTTAGGCAAGGCTTTAGAGAATTAGGTGATATTGTTAGATACACTCCAGGTGTAAATACATCTCAGGGCGAAGGCCATCGTGACTCAATTGTTTTCAGAGGCGTTCGATCAACTGCAGATTTTTACTTAGATGGAGTAAGGGATGATGTTCAGTATTATCGATCACTTTATAATCTTGAACAAGTTGAAATTCTAAGAGGACCAAATGCACTTCTTTTTGGTCGTGGAGGAACCGGAGGTATTATCAATCGAGTTACTAAAAAGGCGGTTTTAGGTGAACAATTTGGATCATTTGATGTAGGTGCCGATAGTTTTGGGGCTTTTGATTTTTCTGTAGATTATAATGTACAAACTGGCGAAAATTCTGCTTTAAGAATAAATGCTCATAGTGATACTTTAGAAAATCATAGAGATTATTATGATGGAGATCGTCATGGATTTAATCCTACTTTGAAACTACAATTAAGTGCACAAACAACACTAGATCTTTCATATGAAAAAGCAAGTCATGAAAGGTTCATTGATCGTGGTATACCTACTCTTAATGGTGAACCAGTTGAAGCATTTGAAGAAATTACATTTGGCGATAAAGATGTAAATGTTACAACTTTGGAAGCACATATCTTCAAGGGTATATTAAGTCACGAATTTTCAGAAAATAGAAAAGGTAACTTAACTGTTGTTTATAATGACTTTGAAAAGATGTATAGAAACTACTATGCGTCTGGTTATAGTGGCGGTGATACTGTTACTATGGATGGGTATTTAGACCCAACTGAAAGAAAAAACTTAATTATTTCAGGTAATGTAGTTAATGAATTTGAAACTGGTTCTGTAAGTCATACATTATTAGTGGGTGCAGAGATCATTGACACTGAAAACGATAATTGGCGTTATAACACATTTTTTATTACTACCGAGGATGATAATGAAGTCTTTAATATAACTAGACCGATAGATTTTACTGTAAATGCAGCTGGTCAATCAACATATAATGATTTTACAGCTGATCTAAAAAGTAAGACTAAGTCTGATATTAAAGTAACATCTGTATTTATTCAGGATCAGATTGACATAAGTGATAATTTTAAAATTATGTTAGGAGCTCGTTTTGACTCTTTTGATATTACAGTTGCTGACTTAAAAGGAGGTTCATCTGAGACTAGAGAAGATGAAGAAGTTTCTCCACGTGCAGGACTTATATTTAAGCCCCAGGAAAATGTTTCTTTATACTTGAGTTATAGTGAAAGTTTCCTTCCAAGATCAGGCGAACAATTTAAAAAGTTATCTTCAAGTAGTGCAAGATTAGATCCCGATGTTTTTGAGAGTACTGAGGTAGGTGTTAAATGGGATATATCTCCCGTTCTTAGCTTTACGGCTAGTTACTTTGATAGCGAACAAACTCAAGCTGTTCGTGACAGTGATACTGGCGAAAACTCAGAAATCGTAGGTTTACAAGTTGATGGTATTGAGTTGGAACTTAAAGGGCAAGTAACTGAACAACTTAGTTTAGCTCTTGGTTATAGTAATCTTGATGGTGAAACCGCTAAAGGTGGAGAGCCTAGAGAAATACCTGAATATACCGCTTCTTTATGGGCAACATACGAAGTAAATGATCAGTTTGGTTTAGGATTAGGCGTTACGCACCAAGGCGAGTCAAATATTAAAAATGACAAACCAGGTCTAATATTACCCGATTATACAAGGGTTGATTTTGCAATGTATTATGACATTTCAGATGACCTAAGTCTTAGAGTAAATGTTGAGAACCTAACTGATGAACTTTATTTCCCTCATTCTCATAGTACTCACCAAGCATCAGTTGGTGAACCTTTGAATGCGCGAATATCATTAAGGAGAAAATTCTAAAACTGTTCTAGCTGGTATTAGGGCATCTTCTAGAACAGATAGGAGGGGTATATACATGAGGCATATTCGGGATTTGACATCTTCAGAAAATCTTTTAGTAGTAAGCTCAAGATTTTGGTTCAAAGCTCATGTCTTCAAATGTAATACCCCTCTTATTCTTTTAAGAGATGTTTTTAAATCTGCTAAACTTTCAAACTCAATTAGGGATTTTCATTCGTTAATGATGGGAATTGCACATATGACTAAAGCAAAAGATTTACCGGCTTATCGATCTCCTGTTACAGGTGAAGCTGAAGAATTATTAATTAAAATAATTAAATTTTCTCAAAGGGGATATGATGAAGATTTATACAAAATTTTTTCTAAATCGTTTTTCGAAGGAGACATTAAGCATTTTTTAACTGCAGCTAATAATATTGCGGATGAATTTTTTAAAAATGATTTAATTATTAGGGATGATGCAACTGAAATTATTTCCTATCAGGAGATTAAAGAAAAAGCATATGCACTAAATTAAGAATTATCTAGCTCTTAGTACCTTCCCCCGTAATGAAGACGCTAGACATAGGGGTCAAAAGTCCAACATTTTGGCCCCTTTTTTAATTTCGAATTACTTGTTCTTCTACTCGATCTAAACCAAGAATATTCCAGGCTTCATCTATCGAATTTACAAAACTGTTTATATCTTTTTTTGAATGTTTGGGGGTGATAGTTACTCTAAGTCTTTCATCACCTTTAGGGACAGTTGGATAAAAGACTGGCTGAATATATATGCCAAACTTATCTAAAAGTAATTTTGATATTTGCTTACATTCTAATGGACCTTTGACAAGTATTGGAATGATGTGACTATCATTATCAATAAATGGCACTTGGATAGATTTTAATCCTTCTCTAATAAGTTTAGAATTCCTTCTTATTCTTAATCTAAGAGTTTCTGCCTCTTTACTTAACTCAATACTTTTAATTGAAGCAGCGGCTATCGAAGGATTTATAGATGATGTAAAAATAAATCCAGAGGCAAAACTTCTAATATAATCAATTATGTTAGCGTCAGCCGCTACATACCCGCCTAACTGACCAAATGATTTTGAGAGCGTTCCATTTATAATATCTATTTCATCACTTAAACCAAGTTCATCAGCTATACCTCTTCCTTCGTTTCCATATAAACCTACAGAGTGAACTTCGTCTAAATAAGTCATTGCTTTGTATTTTTTAGCTAACCTTACGATTTCTTTAAGTGGTGATCTTATGCCTTCCATAGAATAAATAGATTCACATATTATTAATTTAGGCGCATCTATATCAGTTGCCTCCAGTAAGCTAGACAAGTGATCCATATCATTGTGTTCAAAAATATGATATTGAGCTTTACTGTTTCTAATGCCTTCAATTAATGAGGCGTGATTTAATCTATCTGAAAATATTTCAATATTTTCAATATTCTTGCATAAAGTGGAAATTGTAGCTTGATTTGCTGTATAGGCTGAAGGAAAAACTAATGCCGCTTCTTTGTTATGTAATTCGGCAAGTGTTTGCTCTAATTTAACATGATATGTTGATGTTCCAGAAATGTTTCTTGTTCCACCTGAGCCTGTACCTAATTTATTGATGACATTTATACATGAGTCTAAGACTTCAGGGTTTTGACTCATATTAAGATAATCGTTAGAGCACCATATTTCTACTTCGCGGTCATTACCGTCAACACTTTCAAGAGCCTTAGGAAACATATTCTGTACTCTATCAATTGAACGAAATGTCCTATAAAGACCTTCATCTTTAAGGGCTTTTAATTCTTCTTCAAAAAATTCGTCGTAATCCAAGGATATTTCCCCATAATAATAGAATAGAATTAGCACCCATTCTTATAAACATAAATAATAAAAATTATATATTTTTATTTTCTTCAGACAATATGTCGCATAGTAGTAACAAATTGGTTAGAATAATCGTTAATCATAGAGAATTTAAATAGATTTAATGGTTAAAATAGTCTCAAGAAAAAGTGATTTAGCAATTATTCAAGCAGAATATGTTGCTAAAGAATTAAGAAAAATAAATAAAAATATTGATATAACTTTTGTCAAGAAAGAAACGCAAGGGGATATAGACCAACTAACATCGTTAACTAGTCTTTCTGATATAGGAGTTTTCACAAATGATATTAGGAAATCTCTTCTTGAGGATGAATCTGATATTGCAGTTCATTCCCTTAAAGATTTACCTGTTGAAAACCAGGAGGGAACAGTTATTGCTTCAATATTGAAACGGGGTGATATTAGAGACATATTATTTCTAAAAAGAAATTCTTTTGATGAATATAATAATAAGAATATTAAGATTTTAACTTCTTCCCCAAGAAGATCATATAATTTTTCGAATTTTTTGAATTCACTTTTACCTTTTGAGCCTAAAGAAATAATTTTTGAAGATGTAAGGGGTAATATTCCTACAAGATTAAACAAATTAGTTACAGGGGATTGTGATGGCCTGATTGTTGCAAAAGCTGCAATTGATAGACTTGTTCAAGATGGAAGTGAAGAAATTTCTAATTACATTAAAAATTTAATAAATGACCTTTTTTGGATGATTGCCCCTGTATCTCTTAATCCATCGGCTCCAGGGCAAGGAGCAATTGCAATTGAGGTTAATTCAAAAAGAAAAGATTTAATAGAATTAGTTTCAAGAATTAATGATAAAGAAACTTATGAGTCAGTATTAAAAGAGAGAAGAATTCTCTCTGGATTCGGAGGAGGGTGCCATCAAAAAATTGGAGTTACTTATGAGAATAAAATATTTGGTGAAATATTTACATTAACTGGTCTAACAGAAGATGGAAAAGAATTGAAAGAAAGAAAAATAGAAGGTAGAAAAAAAATACCTTGGAATAATGTTGATATAGAAAATTTTTTTCCCAACAATATCGAAGAATATAAACTTTTTGAACGTCAACCTAATGAAAAGAATATAAAAAAAATAAATAAAATAAGAAATTCTAATCTATGGATAAGTAGAGATAATGCTTTACCAGAAGGTCAAAATATTGACTCTTCAAATATGATATGGACCAGTGGTGTCAAAACTTGGTTAAAATTAGCTAAAAAGGGTTATTGGGTTAATGGCACAGCGGATAGCCTTGGAGAAGAAGACCCAAAAGTTTCTAATCTCACAAATAATAGAAAATGGGTAAAATTTACACATAGCCAAGTTAAAGGAAAATATTTTAAAAATCCAAATATACCTGAAAATGCTAAAATTTTATCTACCTACAAATTAAAGCCTTTATCAATTAATGAAGATCTTTCCAAAAAGACACATTTTTATTGGATGAGTGGTTCGGCTTTTAAACTTGCGCTAGATAACTATCCTGAAATTATTCAATCTCAGCATGCTTGTGGACCTGGAAATACATATAAATATATTAAGAAATATATAAAGGATGATAATTTGAATATTTTATTAGGTTATGAAGATGCTTTAGGTATTGTTGAAAGATCAGGTGAGGACGATGAAAATTTATAACGAGAAATTTAATAATGCATTGATGCGTATACCTCAAAAAACTCCTCCAATTTGGTTTATGAGACAAGCGGGGAGATATCATTCTCATTACCAAATTTTAAAAAAGAAACATTCTTTTGAAGAGTTATGTAAAAACCCAACTTTAGCTGCAGAAACTGCACTTGGCCCAATAAAAGATTTTGATTTTGATGTAGCAATATTATTTAGTGATATTCTTTTTCCTCTTGAGGCTTTAGGTATGTCACTAAAATATGATCCTGGACCAATTTTTAAGAAATATATTGATGAATCTAATATTGATGAATTAGCATCCCCTGAAGACGCAATAAAGAAAATGGTTTTTCAAAAAGAAGCTTTATTAGCTACAAGAGATATACTGCCGAATAATAAAAGTTTAATAGGATTTGTTGGAGGTCCTTGGACTGTTCTTTCTTATGGATTAGGGCTTAATAAAGGAGTCACTTATACAAAAAATTTCTCTAATGATTTCGTAAGAAAAATTTTAATGAAAAAAATTATTCCTTTGATTAAGTACAATATCTCATTGCAAATTGATTCAGGTGCAGAAATAGTGATGATCTTTGATACCGATGCTAAAAGTATAAACAATTTAAAAGATTATAGGTCATATTCCGAGTTAATATATAAAGAGCTAATCCAGAATTTTCCAAAAAAAATAGGTTATTACTCTAAATATCCTTTTGAAAATAGTTTTTTTGTAGAAAAGTTAAATGAAAAAGATAGCTTTTTGGCTGGTTTAGGGGTTGATCACCATGAATCAATGAATAAATGGTTTAGTAAAATAAAAAGTGGTTTTATCCAAGGAAATTTTAATCAAGAAAGCCTAGCAAAGGATTTTGACAATTTTCGAAAAGACTTTGATTCATATATTAATCAATTAGTTGATATTAACGAAGTAGATAGAGTAGGCTGGGTTTGTGGTCTTGGTCATGGAATTTTAAAAAATACACCTGAAGAAAATGTTCGGTATTTTATAGAAAATATAAGAAAAGTTTTTTCTTGATTTAATAGGTTCTTAAATTTGGAAATTGAAGAAAAAAAAGATTTAGCAAGTAATTGGTTTAGAGACTTAAGAGATAGATTCTGTCAGGAGTTTGAAACTATTGATGGAAGAAATTTTGAAAGAGAAAAGTGGAAACATTCTGGAAGTGGAGGAGGAGAGATTAGCCTTATGAAAGGCAATTTTTTTGAAAAAGTTGGTGTTAATATTTCAACAGTGAGTGGTGAGTTTAAGGAAGATTATCGAAGTAATGTTTCCGGTACAGAAAAGTCACCAAAATATTGGGCGAGCGGCTTGAGTATTGTAGCGCATATGCATTCTCCATATATTCCAGCTTTTCATTTCAATACAAGATTTATTGTGACAGGAAGTCAATGGTTTGGAGGAGGCGCTGATATGACCCCGACTTTTGTTTATAAAGATGATGTAAAGGATTTTCATGATGCCCTTAAAGGCGCTTGTGACAAATATGATAAAAAATATTATTCTGAATTTAAAAAGAATTGTTCGGAGTATTTTTTTCTTCCTCACAGAAATGAAGAAAGAGGAGAGGGAGGAATTTTCTTTGATCATCTAATTACAGAAAATTGGGAAGATGATTTTTCTTTCGTTAAGGATGTCGGTTTGTCTTTTTTAGAAATTGTTCCAAATATAATTAAAAAAAGAAAAGATAAAAAATGGGATAAAGAAGACAAACATAAACAATTATTAAAAAGAGGGAGGTATGTAGAATTTAACCTGCTTTGGGATCGAGGAACACAATTTGGTTTAAAAACTGGAGGAAATACCGAGGCAATATTAATGTCTATGCCTCCTGAAGCAAGGTGGGAGTAAGATGTTCTTACTTTTTAAGGCAATTCACATAATTTCTGTCATTGCATGGATGGCGGGCCTTTTATATCTTCCTAGGTTATTTGTTTATCATTCTGATAATAAAATTAAAGATAATAAAGATTCTAGTGAAACTTTTAAAGTGATGGAAAGAAGGCTTTACAGGATAATAATGAATCCTTCTATAGCTCTTGTATGGATTACAGGCTTATATCTGTTTCATTTATCAGGATTTGAAACTTGGTTAATGATCAAAATTTTATTGGTTATTTTTATGACTATTTATCATATTTTTTTAGGTCAATGTTTAAGAAGATTTGCTGAGGACAAAAATAAATTTTCTCAAAGGTTTTTTCGTATAATTAATGAAATTCCTACCTTAATAATGATAGTTATTGTTTTTTTAGTGGTATTTCAGCCTAATTAATTCTTTTGATTAAGTGCTTTCCAAACTTTATTTGGTGTTGCAGGCATATCAAAGTCTTTAACACCCTTTTCTTTAAGGGCATCTAATATTGCATGAATAACTGCTGGTGGTGCAGCTATTGCTCCTGCTTCTCCACAGCCCTTAACACCCAAACCATGAACACAAGGAGTAACTTCAGTTTCTACTATCATATGAGGAACATTATCTGCTCTTGGCATTGTATAATCCATAAATGAACCATTAATTAATTGAGCGGAATTTTCTTCATAAATACAATTCTCATATAAAGCTTGACCTATACCTTGCGCTACACCGCCATGGACTTGCCCTTCAACAATCATTGGATTCATTACAATTCCAAAGTCGTCTGACACGCAATAATTTGTTATTTCAATATTTCCAGTATCAGGGTCAATCTCAATTTCACAAATATGAGCTCCGGCTGGATACGTAAGGTTAGGGGGGTCATAGAACGATGTTTCTTCTAAACCAGGCTCAAGAGTCTCGATTGGGTAGTTACCTGGAACATATGCAGCTCCAACAACATCAGCAAACGCTATAAATTTATTCGTATTAGCAATTGAAAATTCACCATCTTCAAAAACAATCTCATCAATTGTAGACTCCAATAAATGTGCAGCAATTTTTTTTCCTTTATCGATTATCTTTTCTAAAGATTTCATTAATGCTGGACCACCTACGGCAAGTGAACGAGATCCAACGGTCCCCACCCCAAATGGAATTCTTCCAGTATCTCCATGAACAACATCTATTGATTCAAAAGGAACGCCTAATTTTTCATGAACTATTTGCGCAAAAACTGTTTCATGGCCTTGGCCATGTGAATGAGATCCTGTAAATACTGTTACTGAACCTGTTGGATTAATTCTAACAGTAGAAGATTCATAATAACCTCCTCTTCCGCCAGCTTCTAAAGTAAGTTTTGATGGTGCAACTCCACAAGCTTCAATATAACAAGATATTCCTAAACCTCTAAGTTTGCCATCCCTTTTAGACTGCTCTTTTCTTTGGATAAAATTTTTATAATCTATGCTTTTAAGTGCTGAGTTTAATGTAGCCTCATAATCCCCGCTATCATAAGTTAATGTTCCAGGAGAATTATAAGGGAATTCATTTGGTTGTATAAAATTTTTCTTTCTAAGATCTATTGAATCTATTCCTGTTACTTCGGATGCAGCTTCTACTAAACGTTCAGTGACATATGTTGCTTCAGGTCTTCCTGCCCCTCTATAAGCATCTACAGGAACAGTGTTTGTAAAAACCCCTTTTACATTACAATAAAAATTAGGAGTTTTATAAGGACCCGGAATGAGAGGACCATAAAAGAAAGTAGGGATAGCTGGACCTGATCCCGATAAATAACCTCCCAATGCAGCGATAGTACTAACTCGCATAGCTAAAAAATTACCCTCCTTATCAATTGCAACTTCTGCATTTGTTACATGATCTCTACCATGACGATCACTTATGAAGGCTTCACTTCTTTCTGAAGTCCACTTAATAGGTTTACCTAATTTTCCAGATGCCCAAGTTACTATTGACTCTTCGGCATAATGGAACGCTTTTGATCCAAAACCACCACCAACATCTGGAGAAATAACACGAACTTTTTGTTCTTCTAAACCGAGTACGCCACAAACCAACATTCTGATTATGTGTGGTAGTTGTGTGGTCGTATAAAGTATATACTCATCTTTACCTTTATCGTATGAGCCAATATATGATCTCGGCTCCATCGCATTAGGAACCAGTCTATTGTTAAGAATTTCAATGGAAGCAGTGTATTGAGCCTTTTCAAAAGCATCATCTGTATTATTTTTATCGCCTAACTCCCAATCAAAACACTGATTATTAGGAATATCTTCCCAAATAAGCTCTATATCTCCATTTAATGCCTTTTCAGGAGAGACAACAGCATCTAATTCTTCATAATCAAATTCAATTAACTCACATGCATCTTTTGCTTGATTCACTGATTCAGCAATAACAACGGCAATAATTTCTCCTACAAATCTTATTTTGTCCTGTGCAAAAATAGGCCAAGGAGGTTCTGCCATGGGTGGAGTCCCTTCTCTTGTAGGAGTCTCCCATCCACAAGGAAGAAAGGCATCAGTATCTTTCCCAGTAAATACAGCTTTAACACCATCACTATTTTTTGCATTATCAGTTTTGACAGATTTTAATTTTGCATGTGCAACAGGTGATCTTAGAAAATAAGCATATAATTGATGGGGTAATATTATATCATCTGTATAATTACCTCTTCCTGTAACAAAACGAAAATCTTCCTTCCTTTTTACAGACTGACCAATACCTTTTTCCAGCATTTTCAAAACCTCAAAAATTAATTAATATACAAATTAAGTACATCTATTATTATCAATGCAGATATAATAACATAGTAAAATTTTTTTGGGGATAAAATGGATTTAGGGATAAAAAATAAGGTTGCACTTGTTACTGCTGCTAGCCAAGGTTTAGGTAAGGCTTCGGCTTTAGAGTTAGCTAAAGAGGGTGTAAGGCTTGCAATTTGCTCAAGAGATGAACAGAAAATTGAAAAAGCAGCAAAAGAAATTATTGATCAAACTGGGTCAGAAGTAATTCATTTTGAAACTAATTTAGACAATGATGATGATATTTCAAACTTAATTGATTCAGTGCAAAGTAATTTTGGTGATATAGACATTTTAGTGAATAATACTGGAGGACCTAAGGCCGGTTTTTTTGAGGATTTAACTGATGATGATTGGATTAAAACTTTTGAATCAACATTTTTATCTGCAATTCGTGTTACCAGAAAAGTATTACCTTCAATGAAAAGGAATAATTGGGGAAGGATTGTTAATATAAGTTCTGTGTCTGCAAAACAACCTATAGATAATTTGATTCTTTCTAATGGAGTAAGAATGTCAATTCATGGATGGTCTAAAACATTATCTAATCAAGTAGCCCCAGACAATATTTTGATCAATAATGTGTGCCCTGGATTTACTCATACTGAAAGAGTTGATGGTTTAATTAAATATCAAGCTGAATCTGCAAAAAGTTCTGAAAAAGAAGTAATTGATTCTATTGCAAATAATATTCCTGCAAAAAGGGTTGGAAAAGCTGAAGAATTAGCGGCTCTTGTAGCCTTTTTGTCATCTGAAAGGGCAAGTTATATAACTGGTCAATCTATAGCTGTCGACGGAGGAGTTTCTAGTTTACCAATTTAATTAACCGTCAGTTAATCCTAATCCTAATCCACCATCTACATCAAGGATAGAACCGGTTGTCCATTGTGCTTGAATTAAATATTCAACTGCTTCGGCTATTTCATCGGGTTCCCCAATTCTTCCGAGTGCATGTATGTTAGACATTGAGTCCAATCTTTTTTTTGCTGTTTCATTATCAAATAATCCAGCTCTTTGATTAATTTCTGTAAACACTGCACCAGGCACTACGCAATTTACTCTTATTCCGTCTTGTCCAAGTTCGGCAGCCAAAACTTTGGTCAATGTTTCCAAAGCTCCTTTTGTTGCCGCATAAGGTGAAGCGCCTGGGAAAGCTCTTCTATTATGAACAGAGCCAATAAAAATATTAGCTCCCTTTGTTTTTTTAAGATATTTTTTTGCTCTTCCAAGAAGCATCATTCCGGATATCACATTTGAATTAAAAATTTCAAGAAGTTTTTCTTCTTTTAGTTCATCTATATTTCCACGATACATATTACCTGCGTTGTTAACGAGCGCATCAATTTTTTTTCCATGATTGAGCGTGGTTTCTATAATATTAGCTCTATCATCGTCTTTTGTTACATCAGCTATTATGCCAGAAACATTTTTATTTAAATTACTTAATGCTTCTTCGATTTTATCTTTTCTTCTACCACAAATGGTCACTAAAGCTCCTTTTTCGGAAAATCTTTTTGCCATAGCAAAACCTAGCCCTGTAGCACCACCAGTAATAATGATCGATTTATCTTTTATTCCTTTCATTAGTTCCTTTCTTCAAGCCAAAGAGTAGATCTTTTTATTATTTCTACAAATTTTTCATTTTCAACTGATTCAGCATCATGACCTAAAGCATTGTAAACTACTTTCCCCTTTTCATATTCATATGTCCAAGCAATTACATGTTCTTCATTAGTTTCATTCGTTATACCTTTCAGAAAAGCTTTAGAAGAAGGTTCTAATTCTAAATTATGATATATTTCATCATTAAGTGAAAAAGGCTCTAATCCTTTAGCTAATTGATGATCTGGTATTGGAAATATTTCTACTGGACCATAAGGAGGGTGAAAAGTTTTGTCCCAAACCCATTTACCGCCTAAAACTTTGGAATAATTCTCCCAGTCGTCAAAACATATTGAAGATGTATGAAATGCGATTAACGCACCACCATTCCTTATGTAATTTTCTAAACTTTTCTGACCTTCTTTTGATAGGCTAAATTGCCATTCATCAATATAAGGGATATATTTTTCGTCATTTAACATTCTCCATCTAAGAGCATTTATGGTTATTAGGTCATAATCATCAATATTTTCTAAACCTTTTTCTATATCAATAACAATATCCGATTGATAATTTAAATCGGATAATATTTTTGATAATGAATTTGATGTGTCTTCAAAGGGATGAAATATACCGCCAGAAATTATTAAATTTTTTTTCATTACTCTCTTGGAAGTTGTGCTAAGACGCTATTTATAACTCCACCATCAACAACTAAATTATGTCCATTAATATATGATGCATTTTCAGAGGCTAAGAATAAAACTGCATTAGCAATATCTTCAGCTTCCCCTAATCTTTTAGATGGAACAGCTCCCCCCCTAGATTCTCTTACTTTAGGATCAGCATATATTGGTTTAGACATTCCAGCATCAATAAAACCAGGAGCAATTGAATTAATTCTAATTCCATATTGCCCCCATTCACAAGCCATTTGTTGGGTAAGAGATACTATTCCTGCTTTAGCAGCAGGATAACCTCCTGTACCAGGACCAGGATGAACACCATTAATGGAAGACATATTAATTATGTTACCCGATTTATTTTTAATCATGAGATCTATTACTATTCTTGAAACCAAGTAAGATCCTATTAGGCTTATATCAACACTTTTTTTAAAATTTTCTATGCTTTGTTCTTCTAACCCTCCAAAAATTACTATTCCTGCATTATTGACTAGTAAATCTGGTGTCTTCCCAAATTCATTAATAGCACTTTTTATTGATTCTTCATTTGTTACATCACCTATTAAAGGAGTTGAATTATCAATTTTTTTACTTTCGTTATTAAGATTATCTTCATCTATATCCAGCATTCCAACCTGATAATCGTTTTTGCTAAGTTTTTTTGCGATTTCAAGGCCTAGGCCATTACTTGATCCGGTTACTATTGCGCTTTTCATATCTAATCTCCAAAAATAATTGGGTATTCTCCCCAATTTGGGCGTACAGTTTTTTCATCTTCCTTTGGTCTTTTATAAGGATCCCTTTGAACATTATGCTCAAAAAGCTTTTTTATCAATAATGTAACTATTCCAAATTGATGTTCGTTAGGATTAGTATCTTTTTCTGGTATAAGACCTCCATCCAGATCTCTACCAAAACACAGGTGAAGACCTATTCCGAAAGTTAAACCCCATAGATTTTGTTGTGGTCCTAGTTTTCTAAAAGGATTGAACTTATCTGCATCTTCTCCAAATATTTCTTTATTTCTGTTAGCAGTAAATAAATCCATTATAAGTAAATCATCTTCTTTTAGGTTTATGGTATCATTAAGATCAATAGGGCATGTTGGCTTTCTCCAAGCAACAGGGCTAGCTGGATGTAGCCGCATACTTTCATGAACACATCTTTGAAGGAATAACGGATCATCATTAATTTTTTTTAATTTATCACTGTCATTTTTTATCCATTCAAATATTTCATGTAAGGCGTGCGTCATTGAATTTGCTGTACTATGAGATCCCGCTTGCAGATAAAACGCGATTTCCCTTTTAATAAGATCATCAGTTAGGTCGATATTATCTTCATTTTGAAGAAGAACAGTTAAGACATCTCTTGGAAGTTCTTCTTTGCTTATCTCATTTTTTTTGAATCTATCAATTAAATCTTTCCTTTTGGTTTTCGAAGGGTTCAAGAAATCCTTTTCAAAATTTTCTAGTGCATCAATGACTTCTTCTTTTACTTCTTGGTGAGATCTTTTTGAATGAACAAGCGTTGCACCTTGGCTAAATATTTTAACTAGAGAAAGAAGATTTTCGGTTTCTTTAGGTGATTTTTCTGGTCTATCTATTCCAGCAAAATCAGCTGTTAAATTCATTGTAATTCGATAGCCAAAATCAATTAAATCTGCTGATTTTTTTTTAATAAATGGTTGAAGAGTTTCTTCAAGAGTTTTAGGAAAAAGTTGATGCTCGTAATATTTGAAAAAATCTCTTTGAAAGACCTTATGCTCAAGTTTTCTTCTTTTGTGATGTTCTTCTCCGTGTAGAGTTAATAAAACACCATCCATTATTACTTTACCATCATCATATAACGCTTGCTTCATATCTCTATTTACTAGAGCTTTTTTAATTGTCTCATAATCAGATATTTCGTATTGAGTCACTGATTTAAGCCTTATTATTATTTAAAATTATTGGATAATATCCCCAGTTTGGTCTTTTTGTCTTTTCATCCATTTTTGGAGCATTGTCGGGGTCAGGTTGTGCATTGTACTCAAATAATTTATTTAAAATTAAGGCGACTGTTCCGTAATGATGGTCATTAGGATCTGTATCTTCTTTTGGAACCACACCTGCTGCAAGATTTCTACCAATACAAGCGTGCATCCCTAAACCAAAAGATAGACCATACACTCTTTGTCCACTTGGGGCAGTCCTATTTGGATTAAATTCTTTAGCATCTTCGCCAAACATTTCCTCATCCCTGTTACAGGCATATAGATCAATAATAACCTTATCTCCTTCCTTTACCTCTTCATTATTTGGGAGGTGAACCGGACATGTTGGTTTTCTCCAAGCAACTGGGCTTGATGGATGAAGTCTTGTGCTTTCATGAACTGCCTTTTGAACAAATATTGGATCATATATATTTTTTTTCTTATCTGGATTTTTTTCAACCCACTTAATAATTTCATGAAAGGTATGAACTAAAGAATGAATAGATGTCTGGGCGCCTGCAAGCAAGTAAAACGCTATTTCTCTCATCAAAACATCATATGGCAACTGTAATTTGTCTTGATTATTCAATAATGCTGTTAGTATATCTTGGCGATTAAGAAGAAGACCTGTCGGTAATTCATTTTCATTCGCATTTTTAATTAATTCCTCACGCCTTTTTATTGAAGGTCCAAGAAATTTAGTTTCAAATTCTTTAAGAGCAACTCTAATTTCTTCTTTCACTTCATCCCTATCCCGAGTTGAATGTGCTAAAGTAGCTCCAGAAGCAAATATTTTTAATAACTTTATTAGTGTTTCAGTTTCTTCAGGGGATTTTTCAGGCCTATCTACACCAGAAAAATCTGCTGTTAGGTTTAATAAAACTCTGAAACCAAAATCTACTAGATCCATTTTACCTTTTTTTAAAAAAGGTTGAATGGTTTGATCTAATGTTACTGGATAAATATCGGTTTCATAAAGTCTGAAGGTTTCACGAGAAAAAACTTTATTTTCAACTTTTCTTCTTTTTCTATGATCATCTCCATGCAGACAAACTAAAACCTGATCCATAATAATTTCACCCTCATCATATAGGGCTTGCATGAGATTTTTTTCCCGATAGATCTTGATAGCATCTTCGTATTTAGTGAAGTTAAATTCTTTCATTTTTTATTTTTTGTCATTTCTTGAGTTAGTATACCATCAGAAAAAGGAGATAATCTCCAACCTTGGGCATAAGTTACTGGTCCATAAGGAATATCTTGGTTAACTTCTTTACCATCAATAAATATATGAGTTAACTTTGATTTGTCACCAAGAACAGTTATATCTTTTAACGGGTCACCATCGATTATTAATATATCAGCCAACATATCTTTTTCTAATGTTCCTAATTTACCTTCCATTTTAATTGATTTTGAAGCATTTTGAGTCGCACATTTTATTGCCTCAAGATTAGTCATACCAATTTCATTAACAAAAACTTCTAGTTCTCTATAGTGCCATTCTCCGTAAGGTGTTATTGAAAAGCCACTCTCTGTTCCACATAATAGAGGAACGCCTGCTTTATGTATTTTTTTGTAATTCTCAACATTATCGGTAATTTCTTTTTTAAATATTTCTCGATAATCTTCTGATGCCCCAACAGATTCTCCAAATTCAGCTAGATTTGCTTGAAATGTTAGAGTTGGTACTATCGGAGTTTTATGTTCACAAACAAGATCTAATGCTTCCTCATCCATCCATG
This sequence comes from uncultured bacterium, assembly GCA_964001285.1. Lineage (GTDB taxonomy): Bacteria > Pseudomonadota > Alphaproteobacteria > MED-G09 > MED-G09 > AG-430-B22. Next base: position 17,166 of record CAXFAF010000015.1, read on the forward strand.
TAGCATGCAAAATCATATCCATCCCAGCCTTTATACTATCTTTAACTCCTTTTGCATTTCTTACATGACCTACTACCGGAATCCCTAAATCATGAGACATATCACAAACCAATTTTAATTCATCATAAGACCAAACAGAAATTTCTCCTGCTTCTTTTTGATTGGGTATGAGTCCAGTAACATGCACTTTAATCCAATCGACTCCATTTTTAATTTGTCTTCTAACTTCTGTAATTATTTCATCTTTGTTTTGAACTATTTTTGCATATCCTCTTAAGCCTTTATCAGGAATCAATCTCCCCGCAGTACCACCAACAGAAGTTAATAATGCATTTCCTCCAACAGCCATTCTAGGCCCTTGGATATAACCACTTTTAATAGCATCTCTTAAATCAACACCAATATCATGAAGGCTATCTGGATCACAAAAACTCGTAACCCCAGCTAGCAAAACTTTTCTTGCATTATAGGCTGCTATGATTGTGGCCAGAGATTCTCTGCGATGAAAAAATAATTCATCATTAGAAGAGGGTTCATCAAAAGTAACATGTATGTGTGAATCAATTAAGCCAGGCATAACTGTTTTGCCTGTTGCATCAATTTTTCTTACACCATCTTCTTTAGCAATTATATCAGCATCTTTTCCTGTTGCTAAAATATTACTATTTTCAATTAATAATGACTCTTTTTTAGGTTTTTTACCTGTTCCATCAATAATTGTACCGTTTTCTATTAGAGTCTTTTCTTCCATTTTCTTAACCTCTAGGGCATTATATTATCAATTTTAGACAATATTCGCGATAATTAATTCAATAGGCTATATAATTAGCTATAAATATTCATAAAAGGCAAGATACTATGGCAACAATTCAGCAACCTAAATCTAATGGACTTCTAAGATCTCTTTTACTTTTAGCCCTCATTTTATTTGGATTTTGGATTTTAAACGATCAGGGATTAGTCGAGTTAGTTCTTCAAGGAGATAAGAGTCATATTTCTAAAGCAATAATTATTTTATGGGTTCTTACAACGGTTTACTGGATATATTTATCACGGATTGTTTACGCCGAAAAAACTTCAATCAATTTAAATGGTGATATTAATTCTAATTTATCTATTGGTCGATATCTTGAAGCCATAGATAAAGGAGAGGACAAAGATCTTTTACTAAAAGCTTTTGAAACTGAGTACGCAAAAAAATTAAGTTATGGCTGGATGGCTGCGGATATTTCCTTAAAGTTAGGTCTTTTAGGTACAGTGATTGGTTTTATTTTAATGCTTCAACCTATTTCAGAATTAAATAACACTAGCCCTGAAGAATTAAAAGTAGCCTTATCTTCAATGAGTTCAGGGATGGCAGTTGCTTTATTCACTACTTTGACAGGGTTAGTTTCCAGTATCCTGATAAGATTGCAATTTCAGTTAACATCTTCAAGCATAGCCACATTAATAAATGAAATAACTTTTATTAGGGAAGATAGCTTTGGAAAATAAAATAATTTTTCCAGATGATAATAGTGGAGATGCATTTACTGATCTTTTGTTTAATGCTCTTCTTGGCTTTGCTTTCATGTTTTTTATTTCTTTTGCCTTAATACAAAAACCCGTTGATGAAGGAAATATTGAATCTAAAGCTGAATTTATAATTTCTGTAGAATGGGAGGATTATCACCCTGATGATGTTGATTTAATTGTAGAGGACCCACAAGGTAACATCGTTTATTTCCAAAACAAAGAGGATGGATTAATGCATCTAGATAGAGATGATAGAGGTACTCTAGCTGATAGATTAATCATTGATGGTGTAAATGTTGAAAACCCGGCTAATCAAGAAATAATAACTATAAGGGGAATTATGGCTGGAGAATATATAGTTAACTTATTGCATTATAAGGCAAATTTTGTTGTTCCTCTAAAAACTAAAGTTAAAATAGAAAAGATTAATCCAAGATTAGAAATTGTTTATTTTGGTGATCATTTTTTAACAAAAACTGGCGATGAATTAACAGCAGTTAGATTTTTTCTAGATGAAAAAGGTAATGTTCAAGATCTTAACTTTATTGAAAAATTATTAATAACTAAAAATGGTATTTTAAAACAATGAATCCAGATTCGATAACAGTTGCCATCTTATTTGCTTTTTCATTTTCATTTCTTTTGATATTTGTTTTTTATACTCGTTTTTCCCTAATATTTAAAATCAGCCTAGTTTTAGGAGGTTTTTTGTTATTTTTACTTTCATATAATTTAATTGAAGAAATACTAGGTAAACCAAGAATAACTAAATTAAAATTTGTTGAAGGAAGTAGATTTATTTATATCGCCCATGATTGTATTGAGCCGAATAAAATAGAAAAATCAAAAGGAAAAATGTATGTCATTTATCGTAAAGAAAAAGATGGTGCTTTTACTTCTATTCCTGAGATAAGTGAATTTCCTTACGACCGAAAATATTGTGAAGCTTTTGAGGATGCAGAAAAATATCAAATTTATAAGTTTGAAAAAATTAATGTAGATGAGCCACTGGAAGAAGGAAATGACGATCAGGAGGATCTAGAAGAGGGTAAGAAATATTATTCAGTAGATGAAGAGTGGTATTTAGAATTATTTGAACCGCCTAAAGCAATGCTACCACCAAAAGACTAATTTCTTTGCTGCAAGGACCTTTCTTTTGTGGCTACATCAACAATGTATGAATATACTTCAAAAGCATTCTTTTCATTTAAAATGTCTGAGAAGCCTTTCATGCCATTTTCCTCAAGCATTCCATTGAGAACAATTTCATTGAAATATTCATGAGTTTCTTTGCTCATATATCTTAAGTCGGAAATTGTCTTTCCATGAACACCACTACCATGGCAAATAGCGCAATAATTTGCATAAATATCTTGTCCAGCTTTAATATCTTCAAGGCTAGCATTAATTATAGGTTGTTCAGGAATGGACAAGTCTTTTTCTTCCAATGCTTCTATTTTTGATTTTCCATTAAGTTTAAATGTTAATAGTTTTCCGTAATTTCCATATTTTATAGAAGCAAGTTGACCTTCCCATATTCCAAAATTATCCCCTAAGAAATTACTAGCTCCACCATCACCTGCTAAAATACTTATATACTGCTCTTCATCAATCATATATGTAACAGGTGGCGCCATAATCCCTGTATATACATTTTTAGACCATACTAATTTACCGTTTTTTGCGTTATAGGCCTCAAGGAAACCAGAAGCATTACCTTGAAAAACAAGTCCCCCAGCTGTAGTAAGAGGACCTCCATTCCAAAATTGTTTATGTTTTACAGACCACCGTGTTTCTCCTGTCAGAGGATCAAAAGCTATTAATTCTCCAGTTATGGGTGGAATATTATCACCATCTGACATATCTGGGACAGTATCAAATAGATTAAATTCTGTTCCAGTATTCACTGTTTCTGGTAGCATTTTATAAAGACCAGTTTCTTCGAAAGTCTTTTTAACTCGATGTACTGCAGCTATTTCCATTGTTGGGATAAAGACCAACTTTTGTTTTGGGTCGTAAGACATAGCCTGCCAACCATGACCACCATATGTTCCTGGTAGTATCCAAATAGCTTTTTCATAATAATCTTTATTTGGATTAAGAACCGGTCGTCCTGTTTTCAAGTCAACATGAGTAGCCCAATTGGTTTTTACATAATTATTTGCCCTTAATAACTCACCTGTTTTTCTATCTAGCACATAAAAGAAACCATTTTTTGGAGCCTGCATTAAGACCTTTCTATCCTCTCCATCTACATTTAAATCGGCTAAAATAATATCCTGGGTAGCAGTATAATCCCACCTTTCTTCAGGTGTTGTTTGATAATACCAGTTCATTTTTCCTGTATCAGCATTAAGCGCCACTATTGATGAAAGAAAAAGATTATCACCACCTTCGGGTGAACGAATTTGTTGATTCCAGGGGGAACCATTTCCGGTTCCAATATATAATTGGTTAAATTCTGGATCAAAAACTATTGCATTCCAAACTGTTCCGCCTCCACCCATAGTCCACCATTGACCAGTCCAAGTTTTTGAAGCCATCTCCAGTTCAGGGTGTTCAAAAGGAAGAGAAGGATCTCCAGGAACCGTAAAAAAACGCCATTCTAAATTACCATTTTTGGTATTGTAAGCTGATACATATCCCCTTACTCCACCCATGTCTGCACCACCATTACCTATATAGACTTTGCCATTAGCCACTCTTGGTGCACCAGTAATGGTATAATCCTTATCCGAATCTATAAGGGTATTAATTTCCCAAATATTTTTTCCTGTCTTAGCATCAAGGCTTATTAGACGACCATCAATAGTTCCGAAATAGACTTGGCCTTCCCAAACAGCTACACCCCGATTAACGACATCACAACAGACTTTTCTTGCCCAACTTCTTGGTACATCTGGATCATATACCCACAACTCTTTTCCTGTTTTGGCATCAACCGCATGAACCACACTCCATGTACTTGAAACGAACATAATCCCATTATCAATAATAGGTGTAGCTTCAAGACCTCTTTTTGTACCCATGTCTAAAGACCACTCTAATTCGAGTTTATTTATGGTTTCTAGGTTAATTTGATTTAGAGGAGAATACCTTTGTTCATGGTAATCTCTTCCATGTGAAAGCCAATTTTGTGGTTCATTATTTGCGTTAATAATCCTTTCAGTATTGATATTGCCGATTTTTTCTTTTTTAATAACTTCAGTTTCATTTTCTATTGGAATTTCTTTAGTAATTTTCACTTCACTTATAAGAATTAATTTATAAATGATTATTAAAGCTAAAGAGAAAAGTAATATTGCATTAATAATTATTGCTGATTTTCTATTTAGACTAGGGTGAGCCATGATACATTCCAATTATTTCTAATTATTTTGTTCCAATTGAACTTGTCTATCAATTTTAGCTGTATTTACTATGTAATGATAAATGCTTTCAACATCATTTTCTGATAAGACATCTGAAAAAGATGACATACCATTATCTTTTAAAATACCATCATATACAATATCTTTAAACAGGTCATGACTGTTATTATTCATCATTCTTAAGTCTGGCAACGCTGGTCCCGCTCTAACAGCTGTCCCATGGCAAAAAGCACAATATTCTCCATATAATTCTAAACCACGATTTATTTGAAATTCTGATGAAGTTAATTCAGGTTGTTCTGGGATAGACTTATTCAATAAATCTAGTCTTGGAAGTTTTGCTTCTCCATTAAGTTTAAATGCTAATAATCTTCCAGAATTTCCATATTTTAGCGATGCAAGATGTTCTGTGTGAAAACCAAGTGTATCTCCTCCATGATTATTTCCTCCACCTGTACCGGCTAGAATTGCTATATATTGTTCATCATCAATTACAAATGTTATTGGAGGAGCAAGCATGCTGGTTTGAATGTCTTTAGACCATAAAAGATCTCCTGAAGATGAATCATATGCATTAAAGAAACCCATACCATTTCCTTGAAATGTTAATCCTGCTTTCGTTGATAATGTTCCACCATTCCAATGTTGAGGATAATTAACTTCCCACCTTTTTTCTCCAGTAAGAGGGTCAAAAGCTTGTAATGAACCTGTTGGGATTGGTACTTCAGGCATAGCTAATGCTAAATTTAAGTATTTACCTAATTCTAAACCTGTATTCCATGAATTTGGTTTATATTTGATTTTTCCTGTCTTTTGCCATTCTTCAGTCATTTTATATATTGTTGGAGCTATTTGTGTTGGTATATATACAAGACCTAAATCAGGATCATATGACATTGCTTGCCAATTATGACCGCCAAGAGCTCCAGGAAGAATCCATTGTTTTTCTTCCAAATAATCTTTTTCTTTATTTTCAACTGGTCTTCCGGTTTCCATATCGACATGTGTAGCCCAATTTACTACAGCATATTTGTGAGCTCTCAAGAGTTCGCCTGTTTTTCTATCTAAAACATAAAAGAAACCATTTTTTGGAGCTTGCATTATCACTTTACGTTGTTTTCCGTCAATCTCCATTTCTGCCAGCATCATATCTTGAACTGCTGTATAGTCCCAATTATCTCCAGGGGTGGTTTGATAATACCAATTCATTTTTCCAGTATCTGCATCAAGAGCTACCATAGATGATAGAAATAAATTGTCTCCACCTCCTGGTGATCTTATTACTCTGGTCCATGGCGATCCATTTCCTACACCAATGTAAACTTGATTAAATTCTGGATCATAGACTATTGAATTCCAAACTGTTCCGCCCCCACCAATCTTCCACCATTCACCACCTTTCCATGTTTCTGCGGCAATCTCCATTTCTGGGTGTTCGAAGGGAAGTGAAGGGTTTCCTGGCACAGTATAAAATCTCCAGACTAACCTTCCTGTTTCTGTGTTAAAGGCTGAAACATAACCTCTAACACCATATTCTGCTCCACCATTGCCTATAAATATTAAATCATTAGCAATTCTTGGTGCTCCAGTAATAGTATAATCACCGTCGGGATCTATTAATGTATTTATTTCCCAAATTAATTCACCTGTTTCAGCATCTAATTTAATTATTCTTCCATCTAGAGTTGCGGAAAAAACATATCCCTTCCAAACAGCAACTCCTCTGTTAACTACATCACAGCAAGCTTTTCTTCCCCAATCTTTAGGCACATCAGGGTCATAATACCAAACCTCTTCACCGGTTTTGGCATCTATAGCATAAACAATACTCCATTCACTTGTTAAAAACATAATTCCATCGTCAACAATTGGAGTAGATTCAAGAGCCCTTGTGCTATTCATATCGAATGCCCAAGCTAGTTCAAGATCCTTTATGGATTCCTTATTAATTTGAGTAAGTGGAGAATATCTTTGCTCTTCATAATTTCTTCCGTGAGATAACCATAGATTAGGTTCATCATTGGCGTTAATTATTCTTTTTTGAGTAATATTGGCTATTTTTAGCTTTTCTTTTCCGTTAGAATTTATTTGTTCACTAATTGCGTTCTCATTTTCATTTATTTCTAAATTTTGTTCTAAGAATAAATAAATGCCTAAAAGTATAACTATAAATAAAAAAAGATATGTTCTTAGTTTCATAAGATTCCCCAGGTTGAAATAAAATACTATAGGACTTAAAAATTCGATGCAATGAATTCTGGGTTTAAAAAATCCTCATTTTTTTTTCCATATAATAACTCTTTATCATTTAAAGATTTAATCTTACCTCCAGCATTTTCTAAAATTGCATGTCCTGCAGCAGTATCCCATTCCTTTGTCGGGCCTAATCTTGGATAAATATTTGCTTGTCCATTAGCAACGAGACAAAATTTAAGGGAAGATCCACAAATGATTTTCTCTTTTATTTCGTATTTTTCTAAAAAATTCTTAGTCGTTTCGTTATTGTGAGATCTGCTTGTTATAGCAATAAGATTTTTTGTTTCTTTACTAACTGATATTCTTTTCGATCTATTTAAATTTACTTCATTTTGATAATTTTCAACTTCTAATTCATAAGCTTTACCATCATCATCTGTGAAAAATATTTTATTTTTAGCGGGAGCATAAATAACACCAATTTCAGGTTTATTTTTATTAATCAAAGCTATATTAACAGTAAATTCGTCATTTTTTTCTATAAATTCTTTTGTTCCGTCTAAAGGATCAACAAGAAAAAAAATATTACTTAAAGACTTTATATTTATTCTTGAATGAGATTCTTCAGAAATGCATTGAATTTCAGAAAATTCCTTATTTAAGCCATTAACAATTATTTCATCAGAAATTCTATCTGCTTGTGTAATTGGTGAAAGATCATTTTTTAGATCAAATTTAATTTCTTGATTATACAAATTCATAATTTCTCCACCAGCTTTAAATGCGAGAGAAACTAATGTAACAATAGATTGATAATCACTTTTCATTTATTAACAATTAGATATATTTTTTATATCAAATCAATAAATTAATTTATAAAATGTTGAATATTATACTTATACTGTTTTATAAGAGTTCATAATTAATTTGGTTAAAAAAAATGATACCTAAAATAGACTTGGATATAAAAGGCAATGTTGAAGATACAAAGGTAGTAGTTGCAATGAGTGGCGGTGTTGATTCATCTGTTGCGGCAGCACTTGTTAAGAATTCAGGTTATTCTGTTATAGGAATAACTTTACAATTATATGATCATGGATCAGCAAAAAGCAAAAAAGGTAGTTGTTGTGCAGGCCAAGATATTTATGATGCTCGTAAAGTTGCAGCTGATCTTGAAATCCCACATTTTGTATTAAATTATGAAGATATTTTTCGTAATAAAGTTATTAATAGTTTCTCTGAATCTTATCAAAAGGGTGAAACTCCAATTCCTTGTGTTCTTTGTAACGAAAAAGTTAAATTTGATGACTTATTTTTAGCTGCGAAAGATTTAGACGCAAAGGCTCTGGTAACGGGTCATTATATAATTACAAATAATAATAAAAGTGGGCGTCAAATGCATAGAGCTTTAGATAAAGAAAAAGATCAGAGTTATTTTTTGTTTAAAACCACTAAAGAGCAGATGGATTTTTTAAGGTTTCCTTTAGGACCATTCAAAAAAACAGATATTAGAAATATTGCTGAAGAAATAGGTCTATCAGTTTCTGATAAACCAGATAGCCAGGATATTTGTTTTGTTCCTGAAGGAAAATATTCAGAAGTACTTAAAAAAATTGATCCCAAAAATCTTAAGCCTGGTTATCTTAAATTAACTAACGGTAAGATAGTTGGCGAGCATGACGGAATAGTTAATTTTACAATAGGGCAAAGGAAGGGCTTAGGGGTAGCGCTAGGAGATCCTTTTTATGTAATAGAAATTAATCCTGAAAATCATGATGTTATTCTTGGATCAAAAGAGGACCTTAAGAGAAAGAGTATTTATATAACGGATTTAAATTGGATTGGTGATAATAAATTAGAAAAGAATGACAATAAGAAAATAAAAGTAATGGCTAAAATTCGTTCTACACAGGAACCTGTAAATGCGAGTTTATTCTTTGACAATGGAAAAATGTGTGTAAATTTTGATGAAAATATAGAAGGAGTATCCCCTGGCCAAGCTTGTGTCTTTTATGATTCTAAAAATGCTTCTCGAGTACTAGGTGGTGGATGGATTTCTGGATAAAGTGTTATTGACATTATTAGGAACAAAGGATTATTGAAGACATTTATGGCGGGGTAGCTCAGTTGGTTAGAGCAGCGGAATCATAATCCGCGTGTCGGGGGTTCAAATCCCTCCCCCGCTACCAAAGGAAGAAGAATGTTAAATAGACATATTAATCTTGAAGGCGCTACAAATTTTAGAGATTTAGGAGGATATGAAACCTCTGAAGGTGCTAAGATTAAGAAAGGATTGATATTCAGGTCTGACCACCTATCAAATTTAACAGATAATGATCTGAATATTATTAAAGAATTAGGGATAAAGACTGTTTGTGATTTTAGAAGTGAGATTGAAATGCAAGAATTCCCATCACTTTTTGACAGTTCTTCTTTACCAAGATTGCTTCACATTCCTATTAAAACTCTGGGAACGGAGGATCTTCAAGAACTTGCTTTAAGAGAAAATGTCACAAGCAAAGACTTGGCTGACGAACTTCAACATCATTATGTTTTATATGTTAATCAACACAAAGAAAGATATTCAAAATTTTTAAATAATATTGCTCATGGTGAAATACCTATTGTATTTCATTGTTTTGCAGGTAAAGACAGAACTGGTTTCGGATCTTTACTCCTTTTGGGTTTAATGGGCGTAGAAAAAGAAACAATTATTGATGATTATTTGTTAACTAATGATTTTTACAAAGGACCAACCGTTGGGAATAATTGGAAAGATGAAATATCTGAAACAATTAGACCGCTTTTTGAAGCCAGATTGGATTATATAAATGCTGCATTTAACGAAATTAATACTAGACATAAAAAAATCGAAGATTTTGTTCTTAATGAACTAGATGTTGATATAAAAACTATAGAAAATATTAAAAATAAAATACTAGAATAAATTCCTATTCTTTAACAAAGGTTACCGCATAATATTCTTCGCCATTAAACAAATCTTTAGCATCATCAACGCCCTCAATAATTTGGAATCTTCTGGGTACAATCGTACCTTCCATTCGGTAACCTTTTGCGCTCATATTTTTCTTATGAAATTCCATAGCTGCTGGGGTAAAATCTTTAGCAAGAACGGTAATTCTTTCTATCTTTTTATCCGGATTATTCATTTCTTATTATACCTCTTGTTTGGTTCCTGTTCCATAAAAAACAAATCCTGGAACATCTAACCCTTTCTTGAAAGCTTTAAAATTATCAGACATATACTCAGCCCTCCTTATATCAGATTCCAGTGTATGTGAAGAATTATGTGGTGACATAATTAAATTATCAAGTTCATGAAATGGTAAATTAGAAGGTTTAGGGTTTTTATTTTTTTTATCTGTATAAGGATAAATCCACCAAGTATCGATCGCAGCACCAGCTATTTTCTTCCCTTTTAAATGTTTATATAAGTCTTCTTCATTGCAAACATCTCCTCGAGCAATATTTATGAGAAAGGCACTTTCTTTCATTTTATTTAATTTTTCTTCATTGATCATATTGTAGGTTGAATCATTAAGATCACATGCCAATAGAATATAATCGCTTTCAATTA
>CAXFAF010000016.1:0-27838 GCA_964001285.1 uncultured bacterium
GATCCTCACTTGGCTCAAGAATATCAATCCCCTGTTGGCCAAAGATTTGATGAATATTTTGATAGTATCGAGGTTTATAATGACACATATAGATGTGTAGCTAGAAAAGGTAATCCTTTCATAAAAAATAAGAAAATTAGTTTGGAAAATTATCTAGGCGCTGATCATATCTATATTAGCATTGATGGAAAAAGTGGAAGTCCTGTAGATTTAACACTTTCAAAATTGGGTAAAAAAAGAAACAAAATTATTTCCGTTAATTATTATCAAGCTGCAAGAGAAATTGTTAAGAATACCGATTGCCTAGTTTCATTATCAAGTAATGTTTCCAATCTTATTAATGACAAAAATGAATTTGATGTTGTTTCCCTACCCTTTAAATCGGAAGAATTTTCTGTGAAATTAATCTGGAATAAAAGATCCACAAATGATGCAGGAAGTACATGGATGCGAAATTTGCTTTTCAATATAAGAGAAGACGTTTTCCCTGAATAAAAAAAATTTAAAAATATCCATAAATAAAACTAGACCTTCACTTTTTGGTGGCGGCAATCAAAGATCATGACAAAATATAATTATCAATTTAAAATACATAAACCTTTTAAGGGAGAGAGTTTTGAAAAAGGATAAGTACAATGTTGTTCAATGGTCTAGTGGTAATGTTGGCAAGGCATCAATAAAGGGAATTGTTGATAGAGAAGAGCTAAATCTAAGCGGTTTAGTGGTTGTCGATGAAAAGAAAAAAGGTTTAGATGCTGGTGTCATAGCGGATATTGGTGAATTGGGTATATTTGCCACTAATCAACCTGAAGAATTGCTAAATGATGACATTGATTGTGTTCACTACACGCCACTTGCATCATATAGAATGGGTGACGATCCTGAAGCCGATAAAAAAAACATAATCAATATACTAAAAAAAGGAATTAATGTTGTTACAACAGTCGGATTTCTCTATCCAAAGGCCTTTGGAAAAGATTTTTTAGATGAACTTGAGAATGCTTGTCACGAAGGTAATGTTAGCCTCCATGGAACTGGATATAATCCAGGATGGTTAGCCGAACTAATGCCTTTAACCATGAGCAGTATGTCACAAGAAATAAATAAAATTATCGTAAGTGAAAGTTCAGAATTTTCTTATTATCCATCGAAGGAGATTGTAATTGATGGGATGCTTATGGGCAAAACAATGGAAGAATATGAAAAAGAAGCTGAAAGATATGAATCTTGGTTAGGGGGTTTATTTAAAGAAGCCTTATATTTAATAGCTGAAGGCATTGGCACAGAAGTTTTAGATGTTCAAGAAGATATAGAAATTGTAACTGCTGATAAAGATTTTGATATTGCTGCAGGAAAGATTAAGAAGGGAACTATAGCTGCTCAAAGACGTAAATGGACAGGAAATTGTTCAAAAGATGTAACAATAATTCAAGAAGCAATATATAGGGCAAATCAGGACTCAGCGCCTGAGTGGAATGAGCCTATAGGTGTAAATATTGAAATTCAGGGTATTCCTAATATGAAAATGTCATTTTCCCACGATTGGAATGATGATCCTTTGATTTCGACTGCTATGCATGGTGTGAATGCGATTCCATATGTGTGTGATGCTGATCCAGGATTTGTATCTTTTTTAGATCTTCCTTTAGTATCGCTGAAGATTTGAAGTTAAACTGTTAAATAAATTGGAGGGGCCAAGATATGAACGGAATACCATGGTTTATTTGTTTAGGTTGTGGAGCTATGTGGCATGGATTACAGATCCTTTGGGTTGCAGGTTTACCTAGGCAATTAAGAAAAGGTGAGGTAGAGCGCGCAGAAAAGGGGACTCAAAAAGCTTTTATGCTATTTTGGTTTGATCAGTATGCGTGGATAGGAATTTCATTATCTGTTATTGGAATAATATTTATTATTTATGGAGTACTATAATGGCACCGGTTACATTAATTTATGCAGGTATTTTAATCTTATTATCGATATTGCTTGCTAATCAGGTTCTTTATGTTCGTTTAAGAGGTGACAAAGAACCAGATTGGAAAGAGAATACTGTTCAAAGGGTTCAGTCTAATTTTGTCGAAAATGTTCCTTTATCTTTATTACTTCTTTTTCTTATAGAGATCTCTGGTGCGCATATTCACATAGTTCATACAATGGGAATCTTGCTAACGATTTTTAGAATCTTACATGCATGGGGAATGAGTAGAAGTCCTGGCGCAAATTACCCAAGATTAATTGGTGCACAAGGGACCTTTCTTTTAATGGCAGTTATGGGTTTTACAGCATTAATACTAGGAATAAATAATCTTTAAGTGAGATTATCATTTTGAATGAGAATAATTTTTAATTATATAAACAAGTTAATTGTAAGTTGGTTACAAAAACCTATAAAAAAATACGAATCAACATCTGAATTTAAAATAAAAGATCTTGAAGAAGTTATGCAACCAGGCGATATTTTTCTTGTTGAAGGCAAACAAAGAATTTCATCAGCTATAAAATATTTAACACAATCTACATGGTCTCATGCAGCCTTTTATCTTGGTAAAGATAATGATTGTACCGAGAAATTTGGTAAAGGATCTTTTCTTATTGAATCAGATCTGAAACATGGGGTTGCTGTAGTACCTCTTTCTAAATATGAGAATTTTAATACAAGGATTTGTAGGGCTTCTGGTCTATCAGACAAAGAAATGAGTTTAGTTATTGAGTATATGGTTAGTTCTATAGGGCTAGATTATGATAGAAAAAATATTATCGATTTATTGAGGTATTTACTGCCTGAGCCCCCCGTTCCTGTAAGATGGAGAAGACAAATGATTGCCCTTGGCTCCGGGACACCTTCAAAAGTTATTTGTTCAACTTTAATTGCAAAAGCTTTCCATTCAGTTGGATATCCTATTCTTCCCATAATTGAAAAGGTAAGCAATGACCATCAGTTAAATAAATCAACAAGATTAGAGAAAGAGATATATCATATTAGACATCACTCACTTTTTGTGCCTCGCGATTTTGATCTATCTCCATTTTTTTCAACAATAAAACCTACTATAGAAAAAGGGTTTTCTTTCAAGGAATTACCTATAAAAGGTATAAATATGTAGTCAAATATTGCTATGATTTTCAAGTAATAAATTCAATGAGTTTATTGTTATTGCTGTATATGTTTTTCCAATTGTTTTCGCTTATTTTAATAACCGCCATTGCTGAAGTAGGAAATTTATTTTTAATAATTTCTAAATCTTGCGGTATTTGACTCTTTTTTATAAGCGATAAAGATAAATGGTGAATTCCTGGATTATGGCCAATACAAACTATATTTTTGTTATATGTTGAATACTCATAAATAATGTCTAGCATTTCTCTTGAAGAGGCTAAGTATAATTCTTTGAGATAATCGATTTTTAAACCTGGCAATAAATCAGTTATAAATTTAGATGTTTGCATTGTCCTTTTTGAGGTTGAACTTATTGCTCTTAAATTCTGATATTTATTTACCAATAATTCAGCAACCTTTTTTCCTTCCGATTTACCCTTTTTGGTTAGCTTACGATCATGATCACGGAAGCCTATTTGTGTTTCCGCATGTCTTAATAATATTAAATATGAATCCATAAATTAACTTTATACAAAAAAACAAAATTAATTAAAAAAAAATTTGCTTTTATTTCGAACTTTGTTATGGGTGCATCAAATATTAACCAATAATAATAATAGTTTTTTTGGAGGCTGAAATGCTTAATAATAAACTAAAATTTATTTCAATATCTTTCTTTCTTTCTTTATTAATTTTTTCATCAGTTCAGGCTAATCCATCAATATATGGGCGGTTTGATATAGCAATTTCTAACATAGATAAAGCTAATAAAGGGTCAACCTCAGATGTAAAATCTCATGCATCACGAATAGGGATTAAGGGATCGCAAATTTTTGATAATGGTTTAACTGCCATTTACCAATATGAATGGCAAACGGATCCAATTGATGGAGATCCTACCTTTAAACAAAGAAATAGTTTCATTGGGTTAAAAGGTGCGTTCGGGAAATTTATTTTAGGAATGCACGACACACCTGTAAAGAAAGCTCAGGGTAAGATTGATTTATTTAATGATACTGCAGGCGATATTAAAAATATATTGTGGGGTGAAAACAGAAGTAGAAAAATTGTGCAATGGTCATCGCCTTCTTTACGAGGTTTTGAAGTTAATTTGATGGCAATTATGGAAGATGAAGAAGATGAAGCTTACTCATTATCGATTAATTGGTCCGGTAATTTTGTGGGTAATAAAGCAAAATTCTCTTTAGCTTTTGATTCAGAGGTACCTCAAAAAGGGTATTTTTTTGATACAACTAGATTTTCAGCATCAATTCCACTAGGTAAGCCATCTACACTCGGAGTTATATGGCAAGAGTCTGAGGATACAACTGGTAAATTTGACGATGATGGTTATATCATTTCGTTGAAGTCAAAATTAATAGAAAAACTATCTCTTAAACTTATGTATGGAGAGTCAGATATGATTAAATCTGGTGGTGAACTTATTGGTGTTGGTTTTGACTATAAAATCGCAAAACCTCTAAAACTTTATGTCAATTATGTAGAAAAAAACTTCGATGATATTGGAAAAAGTTCGGAAGAAATTATGTTCGGTATCCAGTACAAGTTCGATTTTGGTTTATTTTAAATTAATTATTTCAATTTAAGGATTAGATATGAAAAAAATACTAAAAAAAATTACATTTATAGTTTCGACAATATCTTTAATAACTTTGTCATCAATTTCTTATGCTGAGGATCAGATACGCATAGTTGGGTCATCAACTGTTTTCCCTTTTTCAACTGCTGTAGCCGAAGAATTTGGAAGATCAACCAAATTCAAAACACCTATAGTTGAATCAACGGGTTCTGGAGGCGGTATGAAATTATTTTGTTCTGGCATTGGTTTTGAGCATCCCGATATAACTAATGCCTCAAGAAGAATAAAAGAAAGAGAATTTAATACATGTTCAGACAATGGAATTAAAATTATGGAAGTCAAAGTTGGTTATGATGGAATTGTCTTAGCTAATTCAAAAAAAGGGACTCTGTATAACCTTACAACCCGAGATATTTATCTCGCCTTGGCGGCAAAAGTTCCAGTTGATGATGGGCTAACCTTACAAGATAATCCACACAAGACTTGGAAAGATGTTAACGAAGATCTTCCAAATATTAAAATAGAAGTTCTTGGCCCACCACCAACTTCAGGTACAAGAGATGCTTTTGTAGAGCTGGCAATGGATAGCGGGGCAAAATCTTTTGAAGCCTTGAAGAAACTTAGAAACAGTTCAAAAGAAGGAAAAAATGAGTTTAAAAAAATTGCCAGAACTATAAGAGAAGATGGCTTATTTATTGAAGCGGGAGAAAATGATAATTTAATTGTTCAAAAGCTTGAAGCTAATCCGAATGCAATAGGCATTTTTGGGTATAGTTTTCTTGATCAGAACTCTGATAAATTACAGGGATCAAATGTTAATGGTATTAAGCCAGAATTTGAAAATATACTATCTGGAGATTATGTAATTTCTAGATCTCTTTACTTTTATATTAAAAAGAATCATATAAGGATTAAACCATCAATATTAGATTTTGCAAAAGAATTTACAAGTGAAGGCGCTATGGGTTTTGATGGGTATCTTGCAGATAAGGGATTAATCCCTTTATCTGAAAACGAGTATGAAGAAGTTAAAATTAATACGATAGAACAAGTAGAGCTTGAACTTTAATTCTCTTTGATTTAAGAGGTTAGACATTAATATAGATATACTCATAAGCCTCACTTCTATAACCATTATTGGTCTTCTATCTTTTGTAATTTTAAGTAATCGTGCCAAATCATATCTTTTGGATAACAAACCCTTAAGATCTTTACCTTATTATCATGGTTTATTTGTTCTCTTGTGGGCTTTATTGCCATCTCTAACACTTCTTATTTTATTTGTTTCTATCGATGGCTTTATACAGGATGTAATCATTAAGAATCATTTACCTCAATCAGTAATTTTACTAGGGCAGGATGAAGTAAATTATTCAGTAAGTGTTCTAAAGAATAATATTTATAATCTTCAATCGATTTTATCACTAGAGATTTTAACGATTGATTCAGCTAATTCTTTATATAAAACTTATCTTTCTTATAGAATTAGTTTTCTATCATTTATTTCCTTTTCAAGTATTGTGTTAGCTTTTTTATCTAGTAAAAAACTAGCAATTAGATTTGATGCCCGAAGGAATGTAGAGAGAATTTTGAAGTTTATATTTTTTGTTTTCTCGATAGTTGCTGTTCTAACTACATTTGGAATTATTTTATCTTTAATTTTTGAAACCGTTAGATTTTTTTCGCAAGTTAGTTTTTCTGAATTTCTATTTGGAACTCATTGGTCTCCTCAAACAGCTATTAGGGAAGATCAAGTTGGATCTTCTGGAAGTTTTGGCGCTGTACCTATATTTACAGGAACCCTTTTAATAACTTCTATATCCATGTTAGTGGCGGTTCCTTTAGGTTTATATTCGGCTATTTATTTATCTCAATATGCTAAACCTAAAGTGAGAAATTATTTTAAGCCCATTCTAGAAATTCTCGCTGGAATTCCAACTGTAGTTTATGGTTTCTTTGCGGCATTATCCGTTGGTCCTTTTATAAGGTCCTTAGGGGAGGGTATGGGACTTACTGTTTCGACAGAATCCGCTTTGGCCGCAGGCCTGGTTATGGGAATAATGATAATTCCGTATGTTTCCTCTCTCTCTGATGATGTAATGGCTGCAGTTCCAGAGAGTTTAAGAGACGGCTCTTTGGCTTTAGGCGCCACTAAATCAGAAACTATAAGAAAAGTTATTTTTCCTGCAGCTTTGCCTGGCATAGTAGGAGCAATATTACTTGCAATTTCTAGGGCCATAGGAGAAACAATGATAGTGGTTATGGCTGCTGGATTAGCAGCAAATTTAACCGCAAATCCTCTTTCGGCTGTTACAACAGTTACTGTACAAATTGTTACCTTGCTAGTTGGAGACCAAGAATTTGATAGTCCAAAAACCCTCGCAGCCTTTGCTTTAGGTTTAGTTTTATTTTTTATTACCCTTGCGCTTAATGTTTTAGCCATGATGACTGTAAGAAGGTACAGAGAGAGATATGAATAAAAATATAAGAAATTTAACTTTAAAAAGACAATTTGCTGAAAAAAGGTTTAAATTTTATGGTCAAATATCTTTGTTTTTAGCATTGGTAATGTTGGTAGTAATTATATCTTCAATGACTTATCGATCTATACCAGCATTCACTAATTATGGATTAAATTTAAATATTAATTTATCTGAAAATGATATTGATAAAGATGATATTAATTATCGTCGATTGATTAGAGAAAATATTTTTGCATTAGATTCTGGATGTGAAGACAGGAAATGTAGAAGAGAATTTTCTAGGTTATTTTCATCAGGTGCGGCATATGACCTTAAGGATTCTATAGAAAATAACCCTTCACTAATTAAAAAAAATTTTAATAAGTTTATTCTTTTCTCTGATGATGCTGATTTATTCTATAAGTTTGGAATTGATAAAAATTTACCTGAGAATGAAAGAAGATTAAACGATAGAGAAATTTCATGGTTGAATGATTTTCAAGAAGAAGGGTTAGTTGAAAAAAGATTTTCTACGAATTTTTTTACTAATGGTGACAGTCGGGAACCTGAAATAGCTGGAGTTCTGGGAGCAGTCGTTGGTTCTTTGTTTACGATACTGATAACATTGATAATTAGTTTTCCGATTGGTGTTTTTTCAGCAATTTATTTAGAGAGTTTTGCTCCAAAAAATAAACTCACTGATTTTATCGAAGTCAATATCAACAATCTTGCTGCAGTACCTTCTATTGTTTTTGGATTGTTAGGACTTGCTTTATTTATTAATTTTTTTGGTATGCCCCGTTCTGCACCGCTAGTAGGAGGTTGTGTATTATCTCTTATGACGCTGCCTGTTATAATAATTGCCACACGTGCATCATTGCAAGCAGTGCCTCCATCAATTAGAGAAGCAGCACTTGCTATTGGCGCTTCAGAAATGCAAGTTGTCTTTCAACATTTATTCCCTGCCGCATTGCCAGGGATTTTGACTGGTACAATTATAGGATTAGCAAGAGCTTTTGGTGAATCTGCGCCATTACTTTTAATAGGTATGGTCGCTTTTGTAGTTGATATTCCTGGCTCAGTAACTGATCCAGCTACTGCTTTGCCTGTTCAGGTCTACCTATGGGCAGATAGCCCTGAAAGAGCTTTTGTCGCAAAAACTAGCGCTGCGACATTAGTTTTGATATTCTTATTGATAGTAATTAATTTGGCTGCAGTAATTTTAAGGAAAAAGTATCAATTAAAATGGTAAATAACATAAATAAAAATACTGAGACTAATGGAGTAAGTTCTTCTATAAGCAATAAACCGCTTATTGATTGTCAGGATGTGGATGTCTTTTATGGAGATAAACAAGCCCTTTATGATGTATGTCTTGGTATTAATGAGAAAGAAGTTACATCCTTAATTGGCCCATCTGGTTGCGGAAAATCGACTTTCTTAAGATGTTTAAATAGAATGAATGATGTAATAGACACATGTTCAATTACAGGTTGTATAAAAATCAATGGGGAAGACATTTATGATCCAAATATAGATGTTGTTGAATTAAGATCTCGTATAGGAATGGTTTTCCAGAAACCAAACCCATTTCCTAAATCAGTTTTTGACAATGTGGCTTATGGACCCCGATTGCACGGAAAAATTATGGATAAAACTGATTTGTCAAATAAAGTTGAAAAAAGTCTTATTAGGGCTGGTTTATGGGAAGAAATAAAAGATAGGCTTAATGAGCCAGGAACTAGTTTGTCTGGAGGCCAACAACAGAGATTATGTATTGCTAGAGCAATCGCTGTTGATCCTGAGATCATATTAATGGATGAGCCTTGCTCTGCGCTTGATCCAATAGCAACTGCTAAGATAGAAGAATTAATAGATGAATTAAAAACTAAATATACAATTGTCATTGTTACGCATTCTATGCAACAAGCTGCTAGAGTTTCGCAACGAACTGCTTTTTTTCATTTAGGAAATTTAATTGAAGTTGGAGATACTGAAAATATTTTTAGGTCTCCTGAAAATAAACAAACTGAAGCTTATGTAACTGGGCGTTATGGTTAGGAAAAAAAGATGACCGAACATATTGTTAGCTCTTATGATGAAGATTTGAAAGAAATCTCAGATGGCCTCACAGATATGGGCAATGAAGTACTTGGCGCACTCAAAAATGTTGAGAATATATTAAAGAATAATGATCATAAATTAGCAAAAGAGACTATAAAAAATGATCTTAAAATTAATGATATTGGTCAATCCGTTGAAAGTAAGGTATTTAATATTCTTGCCTCTCGGCAACCTATGGCAATTGATTTACGTATAGTTTTTTCTGCAGTTAAGATGTCACTTTATTTAGAAAGATGTGGAGATATGTGTAAGGGTATATCTAATCGTGTTTTAAAGGGAGATCTGAATGAGGCACAATCTCCTGATACAATAAATCATTTGGTTAATATGTGTGTGAAGGTTCATTCGAATTTAGAACTCGTAATGCAAGATTATACCAATAAAGAGTGCAAGAATTCTGTTGATGTTTGGCATTCAGACAACGAAATAGATTCTCTTTATTCTAGTATTTTAATGGAAATATTGAATTCTATTAAAGCTAACCCAGAAGCGATTGAGGCTTTGGTTCCGTTACTTTTCATTGCTAGATATCTAGAAAGGGTTGGCGATCAGGCCACTAATGTAGCAGAGGAAACTTATTTTGTAGCTACAGGAGAAGATTTAGAGGGAGAAGAAACTGCAGTTGAGACTGAGACAACTTTCTAAGTTTCGAATTCTAAAAATTATTTATTTTTGGCAAGGGCTTTCTTTTAGCAGAAAACTTATTCTTTCTTTTCTTCCTACTTTCTAATGGTTGATAAGCTACCTTATTGTGTTCATTGCAATAAGGAGAACCGTTGACCTTATGATTGCCACAAAATCTAAAATCTTCATCTCCAGGTTCACCGATAGGCCATTTACAAACTTTCTCACTCAAGGATAAAATATTAATCGGCTCTCCATCTGAAGTTACAGCAGGTTCAGGCATAACTAAGGGTTCAATATTATCGCTAATTCTTGATCTTGAACTTCCAGGGTATGAGCTTGCATAGTCAACATGCTCTCTATGTCTTAGTCTACTTTTAGGTTTTGTTGGACTTGCTCTTCCAGCCAAACCAAGTCTATGAACCTTTCCTATGACAGCATTTCTAGTGACATCTCCTAACTCTCTTGCAATCTGGCTTGCACTTAAACCTTCCGCCCATAACTTTTTTAAAATCTCTACTCTGTCATCTGTCCAAGCCATATTAAATCCCCTATTTTTCATATATATGGTATGCTAAAAATAGATATGGTACAAGATATAGATTAATTTTTTTTGATATTTTTTTAATTTTAATAAAGCTTCTTCGTTTAGTTATGTTACAAAAGTAAAATTATGAATGAAAATGATAACTACCATTGGCGTGAACCGCGAGTTCCAGGAAAAATAAATTGGTATGGAATGTGGACCTTGTATAAAAAGGAAGTTTACCGTTTCATTAAGATTTTTTTTCAAACAATTGCAGCGCCAATAGCAACTTCTCTATTATTCATGGTTATTTTTATGGTCGCCTTAGGTGACTTAAGGCCTGACATAAATGGTGCGCCATTCATTGAGTTTTTGGCTCCAGGGTTAATAATGATGTCAGTTCTACAACAAGCATTTGCTCATACATCTTCTTCACTATTAATTTCTAAAATTCAAGGAAATATCGTTGATATCTTATTGCCGCCTCTTGGAGAAAAAGAGTTAAATATTGCTATCTCTTTAGGTGGTGTAACTCGCGGCGTTGTAGTTGCAGTTGGTGCAATTGCCTGTATGAGCTTTTTTTTGGATTTTAGATTTGAAAATATTTGGGCTATTATTTTTTATCTTATTTCTGGCTCACTTTTACTTTCTTCTATCGGTACAATAACAGGGATTTGGGCAGAAAAATTTGATCATTTAGGGACCATTACTAATTTTATTATTGTGCCCCTTTCTTTTTTGTCTGGTACTTTCTATTCAGTAAAAAAAATGCCAGATTTTGCCTTTTATTTAATTGAATACAATCCCTTTTTCTATGTTATTGATGGGTTCCGTTTTGGCTTTATAGGTGTTTCTGATGGTAATACATTATTCGGGGCAGTATTTATAACAATTCTTAACCTGTTATTGATAATTATAAGTCATTATCTCTTAAAAAGTGGTTGGAGGTTGAAGACTTAACCAATAAAGAGTAAGAGAGTATTATTTAAATTTTATTTTAATTTATTGAGGTAATAATGAGTAATTATCTTATGGATACATACAATCGATACCCAATATCTTTTTCTAAAGGGGAGGGCTCTTGGCTATTTGATAAAGACGGGAATAAGTACCTCGATTTTGCTGCAGGTATAGCGGTTAATATTTTAGGTCATAATCATCCCAAGATAAATGATGCTTTGTCTAAGAGTATTAATGATATATGGCATGTATCAAATTTGTATTCTATTCCCCAGCAAGAAGAGTTAGCTGAAAAACTTTGTGAGATAAGTTTTGCTGAAAAAGTTTTTTTCTGCAATTCAGGAGCAGAAGCTGTTGAAGGAGCAATAAAAACTGCTAGACGATACCACTATGTTAAGGGGAATAATGAAAGAAATGAGATAATTACTTTTGAAGGTTCGTTCCACGGAAGAACGCTTGCTACAATTGCCGCAAGTCTAAATGAGAAACATATCGAGGGATTTGATCCTTTGCCAGATGGATTTAAAAAAATTGCAATTGATGAATCAGATTTAGAAGAAAATGTTTCCAATAAAACTGCAGCAATTCTTATTGAGCCTATTCAAGGTGAAGGCGGAGTTAATGTTGTTTCTAAAGATTTCCTTAGTTTTGCAAGGGAGTTATGTAACAAAAATGGGATTCTTATGATCATGGATGAAGTTCAATGTGGTTTAGGAAGAACAGGAAAATTATTTGCCTATGAATGGTCAGATATAAAGCCCGATATTATAACTATTGCGAAGGCATTAGGAGCTGGACTCCCAATTGGAGCAGTTTTATCCACTAAAGAAGCAGCAGAAGGAATGACGCAAGGGGTTCACGGCTCAACTTTTGGTGGTAATCCTTTATGTTCTTCTATTGCAAGTAGAGTTTTAGATCTCATTAAGGAAGAAAATATTTTATCGAATGTTTCATCACTTTCTGAATATCTAATTTCAGGTATTAATAAAATAATTGAGGAGCACCACAATAAGATATCATCTGTTAGAGGCCATGGTTTTATGATAGGCATTAAGTGCAAAAGTGAAAATACAGTAATTGCTAATGAAGCCTTAAAAAATGGATTACTTGTCGTCACAGCGGCTGATAATGTAATAAGAGTCTTGCCGCCTTTAAATACAAACAAAAATGAAATAGATGAGTTTTTAAAACTTCTAAGTATTACTCTAGAAAATTTATCTGATTAGAAATATAATAAGAAATGACAAAGACAAAAAAAGATTTTATCGATTTAAGTCAATTTAATCAGGAAGAACTTAATTTCTTGGTTGAAAGTTCTCTTGAAAGAAAAGCTCAAGCTCAAAGTGAAGGAAAAGGATCTATCG
Organism: uncultured bacterium; assembly: GCA_964001285.1. Classification (GTDB taxonomy): domain Bacteria; phylum Pseudomonadota; class Alphaproteobacteria; order MED-G09; family MED-G09; genus AG-430-B22. Next base: position 12,755 of record CAXFAF010000016.1, read on the forward strand.
ATTCAGATGATTGTGGAAAGAATAAAATTTTAGCTACAATCTTTGAAAAACCTTCTACAAGAACAAGGTTTTCGTTTGAAACGGCAATGTATCAATTAGGCGGTAATACTATTTATGCAAATATGTCCGATATGCAATTGGGAAGGGGGGAGACCATAGAAGATACTGCCAGAGTTATTTCAAGATATGTAGATATAGCAATGTTAAGAACAAACAAACATTCCACGCTTGAAAGTTTTGCTGTAAATTCTTCTATTCCGGTTATTAATGGTTTGACGGATAAATCTCATCCTTGCCAGGTGTTAGCAGATTTAATTACAGTTAAAGAAAAACTTGGCTCAATAGAAGATAATGTCTATTCATGGTTTGGCCCTGCTAACAATATGCTCAATAGTTGGATTGAAGCAGCGAAGATATATAAATTTGAATTTAGAATAAGCTCTCCTAAGGAATATTCTATCTCAGATAATTTATTAGGTGATTATTCTAACATTATATTAAATGTTGATCCGATGGAGGCTTCAAAAGGAAGTAATTGTATAATAACTGATACATGGTTTTCTATGGGCGAAAAAGAGGATAATAAAAAAAGAGAGATATTAGACCCTTACAGAGTCGATAGTAATAAAATGTCTACGGCTTCTTCAAATTCTATCTTTTTGCATTGTCTACCTGCGCATAGGGGTGAAGAGGTTGATAATGATGTAATTGATGGAAGTCAATCTGCTGTATGGGATGAGGCCGAAAATAGAATACACGCACAAAAAGGCATTATTTCTTGGTGTTTTAAATAAACATTATTTCCAAAAAGACCTACTAAATATAACTAGAAAGGTTAAGAACTCTAATCTTCCCGCCAACATTCCAAAGGAAAGAACCCATTTAGCTAATTCGGGTATTTCGGCAAAACTATAAGATGGTCCTATAATATTACCTAAACCTGGTCCAACATTAGATATTGAGGTTGCAGATGCAGAAATAGAGGTCAGTATATCAAGGCCGGTGAAAGATAAAATAAGAGCAATAATAACAAAAGTAACAAAGAAAATAAAAAGGAAGGTCATAACCGATTCAACAATCTCTAGGGTTAAGTTTTCACCATTATATTTATGATTGGTAACTCGATTTGGGCTGATAAGTTTATTCATTACTTGGCCCGAATTTTTTAGAAGAACTTGCAGTCTAAAGACTTTTATTCCGCAGGTAGTTGAACCAGCACAACCACCTATGAATGTTATAGCAAGAAAAATTATTATTGCTGGTGTGCCCCAGTCATCGTATGAAGAAGTGGTATAACCTGTTCCCGTTAATATAGAAGTCACATTGAATAAAACATTTCTTAAAGTAGAAGAAAAATCAAAATTATCATTAAATGATAAAAAGACCATAATGAGTAAAAAAGATAATAGAAGTGTTTTAAAGAATCCCGTCACTTGTTCATCAACAAATAAAGCCCTTGGTTTGCCTCTAATTGTTTTTAGGTAAAGTACAAATGGTAAACTAGATAATATCATGAAAGCGATACAGACATATTCAAGAGAGTGACTATTAAATCCACCAATTGATTCAGAATTTGAAGAAAATCCGCCCGTTGCAATTGTTGTCATTGCATGGATTGTTGAATCAAAGAATGACAAACCACAAAACCAATACATCAAAGCACAGACAGAAGACAAAATAAAATATAGGATTATTATTTCTGTTGCTAAGCTTGCTGTTCTTGGCATTAGTTTTTCAGATGACTCGGACCCTTCGAGTTTAAATAGTTGCATTCCACCGACACCAAGGTTCGGCAAGATTGAAACAGCACTTACAATTATTCCAATTCCACCCAGCCATTGTAAAAGACTTCGCCATACTATAATTCCTTCTGAGACATTGTTGAGGTCATTAATTATTGTTGAACCGGTTGTTGTTAAACCAGAAACAGATTCAAAAAAGGCATCAGTTAAACTTAATATATTATTGGAAAGGAGGAATGGTATAGAAGAAAAAACTGATAAAATAATCCAACTTAGTGTTACGATTAGAAAAGCTCCTTTAGTATTGAGTTTATTTTCATTTCCCCGCGAAATGAGAAAAAACATCAATCCAAAAAAGCTAGTTATGACCGCACTTATCAGAAAGTCTTGCCAGCCTAGATTTCCATAAATTAGATCTGTTGCTGCTGGTATAAGCATAGCTACAGACAAACCTACGAGGAAAATTCCTAGGATTGATAGAACAGGTCTTAAATCTATAGTTATAAAATTCATTATAATTATTTAAAAATTCTGTTTTATACCCATAAAGTAAATTAATATAGTTTTTTACAAAAATTGATTATAATTGATAATCTATAATGAAAGACTTAAATGGCAGAAAAGAAAATACCTGATTTATTTCCTGATACAAAAGAACCTGTTGATGCCTTCGAAGGTGCTCCAGGACAAAAAGTACAAATTTCAGGTGTTTTACCTGGGCAAATGATTCGGCAAATGATTGAGAATGGTGAGATTTGGTCTCAAGGTGACATTAATGATGATCAAATTCAACCGGCCAGTTTAGATTTACGATTAGCAGATACAGCATATAGGATTAGAGCAAGTTTTTTACCTTCTGGGGGCTCTGTAAACAGAAAGCTTAAAGATTTTGCTTTACATAGGATTGATATAACAGACGGAGCTGTTTTAGAAACTGGTTGTGTTTATCTTGTGCCTCTTATGGAGGCGTTATCACTTCCTGAAAGGATAATAGCTGTTGCTAATCCTAAAAGTTCAACAGGGAGAATAGATGTCTTCACTAGATTAATTTGTGATGGTACTCATGAATTTGATAAAATTCCTAATGGGTATAAAGGACATCTATGGTTAGAAATTTCACCAAGAACTTTTCCGATTATTGTTAAAAAGGGCTCAAGATTGAGTCAGATGAGATTTAGAAGAGGTCGACCGACTAATTCAGATACAGAATTAAAAAGATTACATTCTGAAGATAATATCGTTTATGACGGTAAAGTGAATATTGCAGAAGGTTTAGCTTTATCTGTAGATTTAAAAGGCGATGATGAAGGAGATATTGTAGGCTGGAAAGCAAAAAGGCATGCAGGCTTAATTGATATAGACAAAAAAGATTCATATGAGATGGAAAAGTTTTGGGATCCTGTTTTAGCTACTGAGGATAAAAGAATAATCTTAGATCCAGGCGAGTTCTATATCTTATCTTCATCAGAATCAATTGCTATACCGCCAAGTCATGCCGCTGAGATGGTCCCTTTTAAGCCTTCAGTAGGAGAATTTAGAGTTCATTATGCTGGTTTTTTTGATCCAGGTTTTGGGCATAACTCAGCTGATGGTAAGGGATCTAAAGCAGTATTAGAAATTAGAAGTTGGGAGGTACCTTTTATTTTGGAAGATTCTCAAATAGTTGGTAGATTAATTTATGAGAAATTACTTGAATTACCTGAAAAATCTTATGGTTCTTCAATAGGTTCAAACTATCAAAAACAGGGCCTAAAATTGTCGAAACATTTCAAACAAAATTAATAAAATAAATTTAATTTTTAACCTGAGTAAGTTGATATCTCTACAGCGTCTTCAGCACTTGAATACTCTAATGAAGTTTTAATGTTCTTACTCTCAAATTTAGGGTGATTTCTTACATAATTTAAATAGTTATTAGAATTGCCTCTTTCTCCAACTAATGCGGAAATTAAATTACCTACATTATCTGCAAAAACTACAGATCCGCTTTTTAAAATACCTCTTTTTTCTATAGCTATAAGGTCTCTCTTGTATAGATCTTTCCAATGGTCAATAAAAACTAAATCAAATTTATATCTTAAGGTTGGTATTATTTTTTCAGAAGAACCCTCAATGATAACAACCTTATTTTTTAAGCCTGCAAAGTCAATAATTTCACCAGCTATTTTCGCGTATTTTTTGTTAACCTCAATGGAAATAACTTTACCTTCGTTACCAAGATTTTTAGCCATCAAAATTGCTGAATAACCACAAAAACACCCAAGCTCAAGAATGTTAAGATTTGTTCCCAATTTATTAATTTCATCAACTAAGAGCTTGCCTTTAACATCCCCAACATTCATTAAAAACCTTTCTTTTAAGGCAAATTGGTCCATAACCGATAAAACACTATCTGGATTGCCCTTTATGGCGTTCTTAAAAACGAATTCTTTAACAGAGTCTTCCAGTTTTGGTTTTTTTATAAGTTTATTAGACAGGGTTTCTTTTATCATCCTTAGAAGAAAACCTATATTTCTTGGTTTAAAGAGAACTAATTTCATATTTCACCGATCTCACTTTCTAGGTCAGAGTATTTTATTTTCACAGAATGTTTGATAGCTGTTGTCTCTAGGCTATGAATTTGAAATATATTTTCGAAGATCTCAAGTAAACGCAATTTTTCATTTGTAAAATTTTGATCAACCATCATTATTTCAACTGATAAAGTATAAGCTATCCTTTTAGAATTTCTATTTAAACTCTTATCGATTAAGGCAATTAAATCTTCTGGGTTATTATCAGCCCTTAGTAATTCAATGCATGTGTTGATAGAAGTATCTGCATTTTTATTTTCATAGCTTTGAAATATGGGCAATGATTCAATCAGGTAATAAATATGATTCATTTTTTTATCAGATATTTCTCCATCTATTGCAGCTGAGAGAGTCATGCTATAAATAAAAGCATCAATAGGATTTAATAAGGTCATGAATCAATCATTAATATCTGTAGCGAAAGAAAGCAAGTCATGGCCCTTTGAAGAAGCAAAAAAAGTTTTGAAAAGATTAGAAAAGTCAGGGTCAAATAAGGCCGTTTTTGAGACTGGCTACGGGGCTTCTGGCTTACCACATATTGGAACTTTTGGCGAGGTCGCTAGAACCTCAATGGTAAGGCATGCCTTAAAAGTATTAGATGAAAGTATTCAGTCAGACTTAATTTGTTTTTCTGATGATATGGATGCCCTAAGAAAAGTGCCAAACAATATTCCTAATCCAAATATTTTAGAAGAAAATTTAGAAAAGCCTTTGTCGAGCATACCTGACCCATATGACAAATTTTCAAGTTATGCCGAGTATAATAATAATTTATTAAAAGAATTCCTAAATCGTTATGGGTTTGAATATAAGTTCGCTAGTGCAAGTGAATATTATAAGTCTGGAAAATTCGATAAAACTTTAAGAAAAGTATTAGAAAATTATGATGAGATTTTACAGATTATTTTACCAACCATAGGGAAAGAAAGACAAAAAACATATTCTCCATTTTTACCCATTTGCCCTGAGACAGGAGAAGTATTAATGGCAAGTGTCATAGATCGAGATATAAAATCAAATACCATCGTTTATAAGAATCCTCACTCTAATAAAGAAGAAGAAATATCTATTTTAGGTGGAAAATGTAAACTTCAATGGAAAGCGGATTGGGCTATGCGATGGGTAGCCTTGAGTGTTGATTATGAAATGGCTGGAAAAGACTTAATTGAATCAGTTAGTCTTTCTGGAAAGATATGCAAAGCAATTGGAGGATTTGCACCTGTAGGATTTAATTATGAATTGTTCTTTGATGAAAAAGGAGAAAAAATTTCTAAATCCAAGGGTAATGGAATTTCGATAGAAGATTGGCTTAAATTTGCATCGAAAGAGAGTCTTTTATTATATATGTATCAAAATCCAAGAAAAGCGAAAAGATTAACATTTGATGTAATACCCAAAGCTGTTGATGAGTACCAAAGTTTTTCTGAGAAATTTCCTTCACAGGAATTGAAAGAGAAAATTAATAATCCTGTTTTTCATATTAATGAAGGTGACCCTAAAATAATTGAAAGTCCGGTAACATTTTCGCTTATATTAAACTTGGTGAGTGCTTCACAATCAGATAGCAGGGAAGTAATTTGGGGGTTTCTTAAAGAGTATTTTGATGATATTTCGAATGAATCTAGAGAATACATTGATGGATTGGTAGGGTTTGCGCTAGAATTTTATAAAATTTTTGTTTTACCTACTAAAAAATATAAAAAACCTAACTCATCAGAGATAAATTATCTGGCAATTTTGAAAGATAAGCTTTCATCAATGAAAGACGAAAAGGATCCTGAAAAAATTCAGACTGTGATTTATGAGATTGGAAAAGAGTCTGAATATGATTCTCTCAAGGAATGGTTTTCAGTCTTATATGAGATTTTGCTCGGTCAAACTCAAGGCCCTAGATTAGGATCATTTATAATTTTATATGGTGTAACAGAAACAATTGAGTTAATTGATAAAGCTATTAAAGGTGAGCTTTAATTTTCTTCTTCAAAACTTTTAACGCTATCAATCATTGCAAATTTTCCTGATCCTGGCTCTAAGGGTTTTTGTTGGCTTTCATGATATTTCCATCCAGTAATCCAAGCTATTTCAAATGTTGCGTTAATTTTTCCTTCTTTATTGGAAAATTTGTCTATGTAAATTTCATACATTTTTTCTAAAACATCTTTCCTCAATGTTGATTTATTCATTTTAGTTAAGATATTTGTTTCTCCCATTATCTTTAATTCCTTAAGAAGATCTTCAGGATGATTATAATAAATATTATGTCTATCAATATCTGCAACAGGAAGAGAGAAATTAATAGTTTGTAATAATGATGCTAAATCCTGAAGTTTAATAAATGGGCTTACCCGCGGACTTGCTCCACCACAAATCTCCTCTTCAGCTTTTAAGAAAGAATAATTTAATTCTTTTAAAGTATCTCCACAAAATAAACAGCCAATAAATATACCATTCGGCTTAAGGCTACTTAGAGTTTGATATAATATTCCAGGAATATCATTAGCAAAATGTAAATTGAAGAAGCTTAATATCATGTCTAAAGAGGATTCTCCAAAAGGCAGCAATTCTTCATCATAAATTAATTCTGTCTTGTTAGTTTTACCAAGATTACCATAGATTAATTTCTCTATATTCTTTGGAGTTTCTAATTTCTTTCCTCTAAAACCGTAAAAAATACAATTTTTAAAGTTTTCATTGATAAAAGAAATTCTTTCCATCATTTCTATTTGATAGTCCTTAAAAAAAAGGCTTTTATCATGATTTTCTATTGTATCTTTTTCTCTTCTAGTTTTGAGCAGTTTCCTGTTATGCATAAAATTACTCTCAAAAAATTTGAATTCTTGAATATAAAAGTATATTTACCATATTATAGACTAAGAGATTGATATGGATATTATTATTTATACAGGACCAATGTGTCCTTATTGCGATAAGGCAAAAGCTTTACTTCAATCGAAGGAGCTTGAGTATAAAGAAATATATGTTGGCGACGACCCCGATCTTATGATGGAGATGATTGATAAAGCAAATGGAAGAAGATCTGTGCCTCAGATCTTTATAAAAGATAATCATGTTGGTGGATTTGATGACCTTTATGCAATAGATAAAAGTGGGGAACTCGATAAGTTATTAATATGATCAAGTATTCTTTAATATGTAGTGAAGAACATAATTTTGAGGCATGGTTTTCTGACTCTAAAACATGTGATGAACAAATTAAGAAATCAATAGTTGAGTGTCCTTTATGTGGATCAAAAAAAATTAAAAAAACGATTATGGCTCCAAATATACCAAGCAAGGGTAATCAGAAAAAAACAAAAAATGATGTTAAAAAAGTTGAGATGGTAATGAATAAGATTAAGAAGCATGTAGAGGATAATTATGAATATGTAGGTGAAAAATTTCCTGACGAAGCGAGAGCTATGCATTATGAAGAAAAAGAAGCAAAAGATATTTATGGTGAAACTACAGTTGAAGAAGCTAAAGACCTGATAGAAGAGGGTATTAATGTTCAACCATTGCCAAATGTTAATCCAAAAACAAAGAATTAAGGCTTAATAGCTGTTCCAAGATAATTTACGCTAGTATCTTCTGAGATATACCAATTATCGTAAATTGGATTATATTTCATGCCTACAATCTCAGAAATATTTAACCCACTAGATCTAAAAATAATTTTCAACTCTTCGGGAGTGATAAACTTTTTCCAATCATGTGTTCCTTTAGGTAACCAGCCAAGAATATATTCTGCACCAATTATTGCTAGACCATATGAAATGATATTTCTATTCAAGGTAGCAAAAAAAAGAATACCATCTTTTTTTAATAGTTTTTCACAAGATTCAATAAACAAATTAAGATCAGAAACATGCTCAATAACTTCCATATTAAGTATTGCATCAAATTGTACATTCTCATTTAAAAGATTTTCAGCTGTACTAACTTTATATTCTATATTCAGATTTTCTTCATTGGAGTGGGCTTTTGCAATATTGATGTTTCTTTCTACTATATCAATCCCGGTTACATTTGCTCCTAATTTTGACATTGGTTCAGATAACAATCCGCCTCCACATCCAATATCAAGAATATCGAGTTTATTTAGTGGTTTTTTAGCGTTTGCGTTTAATAAAAAATGATTAACGAGTCTATCTTTAATAAATTCAATTCTTTTAGGATTAAACTTATGGAGAGCCTTGAATTTTCCAGAAGGATTCCACCATTCTTCCGCCATCTTAGAAAATTTTTCATATTCAATAGGATCTATTGTTGTATTCATTTAAAAAAACTTCTTCACTTATACTTGCTCCTAAGAGCCCTATACATTATCTATTACTTTGTCCCAAGTATATAGTTGTATTTATATAACTAATTAAGGGACTTTTTGAAATTAATTTGGAGATTTAAATGTCACGCATAGTGATGAAATTTGGTGGAACCTCTGTAGGAAGCGTCGAAAGAATTAAAAATGTTTCAAACATTGTTAAGAACGAATTTGATAAAGGCAATCAAATCGTTGTGGTTCTTTCTGCCATGGCGGGTGAGACTGATCGACTAATTGGTCTAACGAAAGATATATCTGAAGAATTTAATTCTGAAGAATACGATGTCGTTATTTCTTCAGGTGAACAGGTTAGTGTTGGTCTCTTAGCTGCAGCATTAAATGATATAGGCGTAAAAGCTAGCTCATGTTTGGGTTGGCAGATTCCAATTGTTACTTCAGATGATCATAAATCTGCAAGAATTGAAGGAATTAGATCTGATTTAATAAATAATCTATTAGACGAAAATAAAGTTTGTGTTGTTCCAGGTTTTCAAGGGATTACAACTAAAGGAAAAGTGACAACTTTAGGTAGAGGAGGATCTGATACTTCAGCTGTGGCTATAGCTGCTGCAATCGAGGCGGATTTTTGTGATATATACACCGATGTTGACGGGGTATACACATCCGATCCTAATAAAGTGCCAGAAGCGAAAAGGTTAGATAAGATTTCTTATGAAGAGATGTTAGAAATGGCTTCCTTAGGCGCAAAGGTTCTTCAAACTAGATCTGTGGAAACTGCAATGACAAATAATGTTTCTTTAAGAGTGTTATCAAGCTTTTCTAGTTCTGATGAAGGCGACAAAGGAACTATCGTTACTGATGAAGATAAAATTAATGATCAAAGAGTAGTTACAGGCGTAACATCCAGTCTTAATGATGCAAAAATTACATTGATTGGAGTAAGAGATAAACCAGGTATTGCAACAAAAATATTTATGTCACTTTCAGAAAGTAACATTAATGTTGATATGATCGTTCAGAATATATCTGAAAGTGCTAAAACCACTGATATTACTTTCACTGTTCCCAAAGAAGATTCTAGTCGTGCTGAGAAAATTATGGAAAATATTAAAGAATTTGTTCCATATGAAAATTTATTGATAGATTCTCAAATAGCAAAAATTTCAATTATTGGAGTAGGTATGAGAAGCAATGCAGGCGTTGCTGCGAAAATGTTCAGTGTTTTGTCTGATAATGATATAAATATTGATGTAATTTCAACATCTGAAATAAAGATTTCGATTCTAATTAATGATGATCAAGCGGAAAAAGCTGTTAATATGCTCCATGACTTTTTTGAATTAAGTAAATAACGAAACATTCTTTTAAAAAGGCTTAGAATGGAAAATCCATATGGGATAAATATTAAAAGAAGGGAAACAAGAAAAATTTTTGTTGGTGATATTCCTGTGGGAGGCGATTCACCTATAAGTGTTCAGTCAATGACTAACACTGATACTAGAGATATTAAGTCAACAATAAAGCAGATTAAAGATTTAGAAGATGTTGGTGCAGATCTAGTAAGGGTTTCTTGCCCAGATGAAGAATCATCTAAGGCTCTCAAAACCATAGTAAAAGAGACAACTATTCCTATAATTGCTGATATTCACTTTCATTATAAACGAGCAATAGAAGCTGCTGAATCTGGCGCATCTTGTCTTAGAATTAATCCCGGCAATATAGGCTCAAAAGATAGAGTCAAAGAAGTTGTGAAAGCTGCAAAGGATCATAATTGTTCTATAAGAATTGGAGTAAATGGAGGATCTCTCGAAAAAAATATCATGGATAAATATAAAAGCCCAACACCTGCTGCTATGGTAGAAAGTGCGTTGATGCATTCAGAGATATTAAGAGAATTGGATTTTCATAATTTTAAAATATCAGTGAAGACATCTAATGTTCTGTTAACTGTTGAATCTTATAAAGAGTTATCCAAGGTTACAGATGCTCCATTACATTTGGGCATAACTGAGGCGGGAGGTTTGATAGATGGAACAATTAAATCATCCATCGGGATAGGGCAACTCCTTTCATTAGGTATAGGTGATACTTTGAGAGTATCTTTATCAGCGGATCCTGTAGAAGAAATTAAAGTTGGTTTTAGTATACTAAAAAGTTTGGGATTGAGACACAGAGGTGTAAACATTATTTCATGTCCTTCATGCGCTAGACAAGGGTTTAATGTTATTGAAACTGTGGAGAAACTGGAAAAAAGATTGGAGCATATTTCCGATCCGGTAACAATCTCAGTAATTGGTTGTGTAGTTAATGGGCCAGGAGAGGCTTCAACATCAGAAGTAGGATTTACAGGCGGTGGAAAAGATAGCGGCATGTTATATGTAGATGGCAAACAATTATTAAAATGCAATAATGATGAGATAATTGATTCAATCGTTCAAGAAGTTGAAAGAAAAGTAAAAGACAAGAAAAATTTAGTTATTTAATTATTATGTCATCAATACCTTTAGAAAAATTAGATAATATTTTGAAGAGATCAGAAGAGCTTGAGAAATCTCTAAGCACCGAATTATCATCCGAAGAGTTTGTTAAATTTTCTAAAGAGTATTCGGAAATAGAACCTTTAAAGAATGCAATAATTGACTGGAAAAAATTTAATGCTGAAACTGAAGAATTAAATGAACTCATTAATGATGGGTCTTCAGACAATGAAATGCAGGAGTTAGCTAAAAATGAGTTAACTGATCTTAAGAGCCGCATAGAGAAGATCGAGGAATCAATTCAGTTAATGCTTTTACCTAAAGATGAAGATGATGCAAGAGATGTCATTCTTGAAATTAGAGCTGGTACCGGAGGTGACGAGGCAGCTATCTTCGCAGGTGATTTGTTTCGAATGTATCAAAGATTTTCAGATATAAATAAATGGAAAACCCAAATTATGTCTTTATCAGATGGAGATGTAGGCGGTTATAAAGAAATAATATTGTCAATTTCTGGAGAAAATGTCTTTTCGAAGTTAAAATTTGAGTCAGGCGTTCATAGGGTTCAAAGAGTGCCTGCTACTGAATCTAGTGGAAGAATTCACACATCTGCAGCTACTGTGGCAGTCTTACCAGAACCAGAGGATGTTGATATAGAGATTCAAGATAAAGACATTAGGGTTGATGTATTCAGAGCAAGTGGACCAGGTGGCCAATCTGTGAATACTACTGATAGTGCCGTTAGAATCACACACTTACCAACTGGTATTGTTGTTAGTCAACAAGATGAAAAATCACAGCATAAAAACAGGGCTAAAGCCATGAAAATCTTAAGAGCTAGATTATATGAAGCCGAAAGAGATAAACAACAGCAAGAAAGAGCTGAAGATAGAAAAGGTCAAGTTGGTTCCGGAGATCGATCTGAAAGAATAAGAACCTATAATTATCCGCAGGGAAGGGTAACGGACCATAGAATAAATTTAACATTACATAAATTGGAAACAATCCTTGAAGGTCAAGATTTGACAGGCCTCATAGAATCTTTAATTACAGAAGAACAAGCCAGACAACTTTCGCAAGAGAATTAAAATGCAATTGTCAGAATTACATAAAAATGTTGTAAAAAAGCTGAATGCCAACAATATAGAATCTAGTTCATTGGATACAAAAATCATTTTGAAAGAGGTTTTAAAAATTCAAGATAAAGATCTCATTTTAGATAAAAATATTAATGTTAATCCTTTAGAAGATAAGTTGATTACAGATATGGTTGAGGAGAGAATTAATAGAAAACCTCTAAGTAGGATAATTGGTAGAAAAGAATTTTTTTCTTTAGAGTTTGAAATAGATGACTCCGTTCTTGACCCAAGGCCAGAAACTGAACATTTGGTAGAAGAAGCTATAAATCTAATTCAAAAAAATGAAATTAAGAATATTTTAGAGTTAGGAGTAGGATCTGGTTGTGTAATTATTTCTATTCTTAAGATTTGCAATGGAATAAAAGGATTTGGGGTAGATATTAGTAAAGATGCTATAGTTAACGCTAAACTAAATTTAACAAAGAATAAATTAGATGATTGTCATTTAGTTGTTTCTGATTGGGCAAAATCTTTAAATATGAAATTTGATTTGATTGTTTCAAATCCTCCATATATCAAATCTAGTGATTTAGCTTATCTTCCAAAAGAAGTAGGCAACCATGATCCTTCAATTTCTTTAAATGGTGGTTATGACGGTTTAGAATCCTATAGAAAAATTGCGAAACATGCGTGTGATCTTTTAACACATAATGGATTTCTAGTTATTGAAATTGGTTACAATCAAGCAAAAGATGTGTCAAATATTTTCAATTCTCATGACTTTAAACTATTAAATAAAGTTAAAGATTATAGTGACTTAGATAGAATTTTGATTTTTTCTAAAAAAAAAATAAAAAAACAGTGGAAATCTAGTTTTCAAGAGGCTAGTGTCAGCTTGCTAAAGAAATTAAAGCTATTCCCAAAAAATTTAAGTTTTTAGAAAGAAGGCTCTTTGGTATTTATAGAAACAGGAATGAAAATCTATGTATAAAATTTATAAGGTAATTTTCCTTGGCTAGACCCCCAAATAATAATCCTAGAAGAAGAAGGGGTAGAAGGCCTAATGGAAAAGGTAACGGTTCTGTTGATTCTTCCGGTCCTTCAGTTAAGGTCAGAGGCTCAGCAAAACAAGTTTATGATAAATATCTAATTTTAGCTAGGGATGCGAAATCCTCAGGAGATTCTATTTTATCCGAAAGCTATTTTCAACATGCCGAACATTACGCAAGAATATTAATTGAAAATGGAAAATTTGATACAACTTCATCTGCAAATGGTGATGCTAAAAATAAAAATCACTCAATTAAAGATGCTAAAAATAGTGATAACGAATCAATAGAAAAAGAAAATAATATTGATGAATCACAAAAGTTACAAAATGATGAAACTTTAGGAGCAAAAATAGAAGACACTCCTTTAAAAGAAGAAAACATTTAAATATCTTAAAAACCTATATAAACAGCAATTTTTTAGAAAAAATTCAAATTATTAAAGCAAATTATTTTTTATTAAAAAATTTCATTTTTTTTTAGTTAAAAAATAGTAAAAAAAGGTTTACATTCTTTATGGGGAGACTTATAAACCGTGTTCCTGGCTGTAAAAAGCCGAATTGATATTTTTAATATCAGGATGCAGGGAAGTTATCTTTCGATTTTAATTTATTTTCGATAGGTAGCTTTTTTGTGCGCTCTTTGAAATTGTGATTTTAGAAAGAGAAACGCAGATGGCGGTGTCCTAGCGGATAATTTTCTTATGAAAGTTATCAAATGAATTCGACTCGTCTTTGCGTTTCAAGCCAACGCACAATAGTGCTAATAATATATTGGTGCCATTGTCGATATGCTTTGAGATAAAAGACAGTTAGAGTCGTAAATGTTCAAACTTAAGAGTTTGATCCTGGCTCAGAACGAACGTTGGCGGCACGCTTAATACATGCAAGTCGAACGAGAAGCTTGGTTCGCCAAGTGGAAAGTGGCAGACGGTTGAGTAACGCGTGGGAATCTACCTAGAGGTTCGGAATAACTATTGGAAACGATAGCTAATACCGGATACGCCCTTCGGGGGAAAGATTTATTGCCTTTAGATGAGCCCGCGTCGGATTAGCTTGTTGGTAAGGTAACGGCTTACCAAAGCAACGATCCGTAGCTGGTCTGAGAGGATGATCAGCCAGATTGGGACTGAGACACGGCCCAGACTCCTACGGGAGGCAGCAGTAGGGAATATTGCGCAATGGGGGAAACCCTGACGCAGCGATGCCGCGTGAGTGAAGAAGGCCTTAGGGTTGTAAAACTCTTTCAGTGGTGAAGATAATGACGGTAACCACAGAAGAAGCTCCGGCTAACTCCGTGCCAGCAGCCGCGGTAATACGGAGGGGGCTAACGTTGTTCGGAATTACTGGGCGTAAAGCGCGCGTAGGCGGATTAGACAGTTGAGGGTGAAATCCCGGAGCTTAACTTCGGAACTGCCTTCAATACTACTAATCTAGAGTTCGGAAGAGGTGAGTGGAATTCCTAGTGTAGAGGTGAAATTCGTAGATATTAGGAAGAACATCAGAGGCGAAGGCGGCTCACTGGTCCGATACTGACGCTAAGGTGCGAAAGCGTGGGGAGCAAACAGGATTAGATACCCTGGTAGTCCACGCCGTAAACGATGGAAGCTAGTTGTTGGACGGTTTAACTGTTCAGTGACACAGCTAACGCATTAAGCTTCCCGCCTGGGGAGTACGGTCGCAAGATTAAAACTCAAAGGAATTGACGGGGGCCCGCACAAGCGGTGGAGCATGTGGTTTAATTCGAAGCAACGCGCAGAACCTTACCAGCTCTTGACATCCCGGTCGCGGAAACAGAGATGTTTCTTTCAGTTAGGCTGGACCGGTGACAGGTGCTGCATGGCTGTCGTCAGCTCGTGTCGTGAGATGTTGGGTTAAGTCCC
>CAXFAF010000017.1:0-27499 GCA_964001285.1 uncultured bacterium
GCCTGATAAAGTTTGGGCCGTGCCACATGGCGCACATCAATCAGATTCACATGGCGCTTCTAAAGATGGAGATCATCACTAAATAATTTGCTATGGTTAAAATTAGGTTAGTTAATTTCTTTTTCTTATTTGTAGCATTACTCATCTTTGGAACTGCACTTAATTCAGATGAATTAAATAAATCCATCCCTAAATATATTCTAAAGATGGAAGAAGTTGCTTATAAAGGAAATCCTGATGTTCAATATAATTTAGGGTTAGCTTATTCTAATGAGATTGGTATATCTGAAAACTTCAAAAAAGCTATATATTGGTTTGAAGAATCTGCTCTACAAGGTAATGTTTTGGCTCAGTATAAACTTGGATATATATATGAAAATGGTTTAGGTGTTGAAAAAGATATTAATAAATCTTTTCAGTATTATTTAATCGCTGGAACAAACGGCAATGCTGATGCTCAATATAATCTCGGAATCTTTTATCGATTTGGCCAAGGGGTTGATCAAGATTTCCAAGAATCATTGAAATGGTATAAATTAGCTTCTAAACAAGGACATAGCGCAGCTCAAAATAATTTAAATCTATTGTATGAAGAAGGCATTGCTACTAAACAAGATATATTAGATGCCATAAAATTTTATCGATGTGGCAATTAGGATTATAAAATTATGAAATCAATAATCGTTTTATTTTTAGTTTTTCTTTTTAGTTTTATCACTACATTAATGTTTTATGGCGGTTAGTTTATTTGATTATGAACTACTTAATACTTTATCTGGATCCTTGTCTAAAGAACAGTTAAGGCCATAATAAACCAAGTAAAAAGTCCTAAAAATATAATTAAGAAAACAAATCTCATTTTATTTTGGTGGAGCTAGGCGGGCTCGAACCGCCGACCTCTTGCATGCCATGCAAGCGCTCTCCCAGCTGAGCTATAGCCCCGCTATTCTTCCTCTTTATTAGATTTTACTGAGCCTATTACATCTTCCACTGAATCATCATCGCTATCTTCTAAAAATTCATCATCATCAATATCTTCATCAATATCATCATCTAAATCAAATTCTTCTAATTCATCAATTTCTTCAATATTATCAGTATCAACCCCTTCGTCTTCATCGTTTTCTGTTATCTCTTCTTCATTAATTTCAGAAATTGAATCTTCTACTTCATTAACTGAGGTGTCAGCATCCGTTGCTTCCTCATTAGCTTCTGATTTATCAACCTTTTCATTTTCTGTTTCCGAGTTAGATTTATCAGAATCTTTTTCTCTTATTTTCTCAGATTCTTCAACTTCTTTTCTTATAATCTCAGATATATTATACCCACAACTTGGACATATTATTTCTGGTTTTCCTAGATCATAAAACTTAACTTCACATTCTGGGCATAGAAGTTTATTACCGAGTTTGTTCTTATTCAATTTAACCCTCTTTTTTTTAAAAAACTTATCATGATTTGCCACGAACAAATCTTACTGTCAAAAACAAATAATTTTTTATTAATATTAAATCAAATAAATAACAAAAATAAATAATGTGATATATAAGTTATACACATGAAATCTGTAATCAGTAAAAGGTTAAGAGGTAATATTTTAATTCCTGGGGATAAGTCAATTTCGCATAGGGTTGTTATTTTATCCTCTTTAGCAATAGGGATTAGTAAAATTAGAGGATTATTACTAAGTGATGACGTAAAGAAAACTATTGATGCAATGGATAGTTTTGGTGCATCAATTAAATTATCTTCCAGGGGTATTTGTACTATCAATGGTGTTGGTTTAGGAGGGATTTTAGAACCAAAGACTGCATTAGATTTTGATAATTCAGGAACTTCAGCAAGGTTAATTATGGGATTAGTTTCAACACATAATATTACTTCGATATTTACTGGTGATGATTCTCTTTCTGGCAGACCAATGAAAAGGGTATTAAAACCTCTAACTAATTTTGGAGCAAATTATTCATTAAGAAAGGATAATTTCTTACCTGCAATTTTAAAAGGCTCAGACCTACCTATACCCTTTACTTATGATCTTAAAGAGCCATCAGCACAAATTAAGTCTGCTATATTATTAGGAGCTTTAAATACCCCAGGTATGACAAAAGTCATTGATCGATATAATACTAGAGATCATACAGAAAGATTATTGGACTTATACGGTGCTGACATTGAGGTTAGAAAAAAAAGAAATGTCAGAGAAATTTCTATTAATGGTGTAAATGATTTGAAAGCAATAAATATTGATGTTCCTGGAGATCCATCTTCGGCAATATTTCCAATAATTGCCTCCTTGGTTTGTGAGGGTTCAGATATTATTGCTAAGAACATTTTAATAAATCCGACACGTGATGGAGCTTTCAAAGTTCTCAAAGATATGGGAGCCAAATTGGAATTTATGAATCATAAGATATTAGCTGGAGAGGATGTTTATGACATTCGTGCAAAATATAGTAATTTAAAAGGAGTTAATATAAAAAAACAATTATCTCCTACTATGATAGATGATTATCCAATTATTGCTATAGCAGCATCTAAAGCAAGAGGGAAAACTATAATGAGAGGTCTTGCAGAGCTTAAGTACAAGGAAAGCAATAGATTTGAAGGTATTATAAATTTGTTAAGAAAAAGCGGTGTTAAAGTAGAACAAAAAAATGATGATATAATTATACATGGGAAGAATAAATCAAAATCTGGTGGATTTGAGTTTCAAACTTGCTTGGATCATAGGATGGCGATGTCAGCATTGGTTATGGGACTGATTTCAAGAAAAGAAATTAAAATTGATAATTCAGACACCATTAAATCAAGTTTTCCAAATTTCCATTCTGTTATGTTAAAAATTAAATCTAAAATTAGTAAAACTTGATCATTATGAGTATTTTAAATAAAAAAAAATGACTATAGTTGTAGCAATAGATGGGCCAGCGGGTTCGGGTAAAGGAACTATAGCAAAAGAAGTTTCTTCTTTTTATGACTTTCCCCACCTCGATAGCGGTATTCTTTATCGTTCAGTAGCTCTACTTTATCAGGAGAGTGGAAAAAAAGATTTTAATGATAATGATATCCTAGCATTAGCAAATTCAATTAATTTAAAAGAAATTGATCTAGATAAAATTAGGAATAAAGAAATTGATGAGATCTCTTCTAGAATTTCTTCTATTATTTCTGTACGAGAGAGTTTAAAAAAATTCCAATTAAATTTTAAAAAGATAAACAATGAAAAAAAGGGAATTGTTGTTGATGGAAGAGATATAACAACTGTTATTTTTCCAGAAGCAGAGGTAAAATTTTATATCACAGCATCCCTGGAAGAGAGGGCTGATAGGCGTTTTAAGGAGTTAGAGAGAAATGATGTTAAAATTGAAAAAAAACTTCTAATAAAAGAATTGCAAAAAAGGGACCAAAGGGATATGGAAAGGAGCACCGCACCTTTAAAAGTTGCAGAAGATGCTTTCATATTAGATACATCTGAATTAACAATAGACGAGGTAATGGTTAAGGTAAGAATTGAAATTGATAAAGTATTAATAGATATGGAGTAATGTTTGTCTAATTTAACTGAAACACAACAAGATAATGCGACTAAGGAATTCGCGAAACTTTTAGAAGAAAGTTTTGAAGTAAGTCAAATTAATGAAGGAAAAATAGTAAAAGGTACAGTTGTATCAATTGAATCAGATATTGTGATAATTGATGTTGGTTTGAAGACAGAAGGTAGAATTGCAATTAATGAGTTTGTTTCACATGATGGAAGTCACAATTTAGAAGTCGGTTCTGAAGTAGATGTTTACTTGGAACGAATTGAAAATGCTCTCGGTGATGCTGTTCTTTCAAGGGACAAAGCTAAAAGAGAAGAGAATTGGGTAAAGTTAGAAGAAAACCAAAAGAATAATGTAATAGTTGAAGGTTTAATTAATGGTAAAGTTAGAGGTGGTTTTACCGTTGATATAAATGGAACTCAAGCATTTCTTCCTGGAAGCCAGGTAGATATAAGACCAATTAAAGATATTAGACCTTTAATGAATCGTCTTCAATCATTTCACATACTAAAGATGGATAAAAAAAGAGGTAATATAGTTGTTTCGCGGAAATCAGTTTTATCAAATAATAATTCGTTAGATAAATCAGAGATTCTTAAAAACCTCAATGAAGGGCAGGATGTAGAAGGCATTGTCAAAAATATTACCGACTATGGAGCCTTTGTTGATTTGGGTGGCGTTGATGGATTGCTACATGTAACTGATATTTCCTGGAAAAGAATTAATAAACCTTCTGAAGCAATAAATATTGGCGATAAGGTCAAAGTAAAAATTCTTAAAATCTCAAAAGATGATATGAAAATTTCTCTAGGAATGAAACAATTAATGGATGATCCTTGGGTAGATTCAGAAGCAAAATATATTATTGGAAACAAATATAAAGGTGTTGTAACAAATATGGCTGATTATGGAGCTTTTGTTGAAGTAGAAGGTGGATTAGAGGGTTTGGTACATGTTTCTGAAATGAGTTGGGTTTCTAAAATTCAAAAACCTGATCAATATGTTTCTATTGGCGATGAAGTTGAAGTAATGGTTTTAGAGATTGATGTAGAAAAGAAAAGATTGTCATTAGGAATTAAGCAATGTGTAGATAACCCATGGGAAAACTTTGCGCAGAAGAATCCTGTAGGAACAGTTCTTAAAGGAAAAATACAAAATATAACTGATTTTGGTATATTTGTTCAGGTTGAGGAAGGTCTAGACGGATTAGTCCATTTATCTGACATTGATTGGAAGGTGCCAGGAGAAGTAGCAATTAAAGAATACTTAGTCGATCAAGAGATTGAGGCGCAAATTTTAGATTTTGAAATTGAAAAAGAAAGGATTTCTCTTGGCATAAAACAACTGGTAGATGACCCTATTGGTGATGTTGATCTTAAAAAAGGTTCTATTGTAACTTGTTCAGTAGTTAATGTTGGGAAAGGCGGAATTGATGTTGAGATTGGTCAAGGTTTTCCCGCATTTATAAAGAGAAATGAACTTTCAATGGATAAATCGGAGCAAGATCCAAATAGATTTGAAGTGGGACAGAAAGTAGACGCAAAAATAATTAATTTTGATAAAAAAACTCGTAGAGTTGTATTATCTATTAAATCTCTTCAGATTTCTGATGAAAAAGAAGCTATTAAACAATATGGCTCAAAAGATTCAGGAGCATCATTAGGCGATATTTTAGGTGAAGCTTTTGATAAAAATGTAGTATCATCAGAAGAAGAAACTAAGGAAGAAGATAAATAACAATGATTAGATCACAATTAGTTAAAAGATTATTAAATAAAAATCCACACTTAATTCAGAAGGATGTAGAAAAAGTTACTTCCTTGGTTTTAGATAAAATTATTTCTACTTTAGAAAACGATGGAAGGGTAGAAATTAGGGGCTTTGGTTCTTTATCAGTTCGAAAAAGGAATTCAAAAAATGGAAGAAACCCAAGGACAGGTGAGAGCGTTTTTGTTCCTGAAAAAAAAGCTCCGATTTTTAAATCTGGAAAAGGATTAAGAGATAGATTAAATTACAAATCATAATATATTAAAAATTATGAAACAGGTTTTTTTAAACCCCATTATTGTAGCTATAGATAAAAATTCAGAATCTGAAGCGTACGACCTTTCAAAAGAACTTTCTGGGTATATTGGAGCAATTAAGCTTGGGTTGGAATATTTTGATACTTATGGTCCGGAAGGTATAAAAAAAATTCAAGAATTAGATATACCAATTTTCTTAGATCTAAAAATTCATGATATTCCTCAAACTGTAAAAAAGACTATAAAGACAATCTCTTCTTTAAAACCTTCAATATTAAATGTTCATGCATTAGGAGGGAAAAAAATGATGGAATATGCATTTAAAGCTATATCTGAATATTCTCCAGATACATCATTAGTTGCTGTAACCGTACTCACAAGTTTAGATGATAGTGATTTTAAAAATATGGGTGTAAATATAACAACTAAAACTCTAGTATCAAATCTTGCAAGAATTTCAAAAGAGTCTGGTCTATCAGGAGTTGTTTGTTCATCCGAAGAAATAGAAATTGTAAGAGAGTTATGTGGAAAAGATTTTAAAATAATTGTTCCAGGAATTAGACCAAAAGGCTCTCAAAATAATGATCAAAAAAGAGTAATGACGCCTAAAGAAGCGATTTCTTTAGGCGCAGATCACATAGTTATAGGAAGACCAATAACAGAAGCAAAAGACCCTAAATTTATTGTAAAAGAAATTTTAAGTTCTATTAAATGAAAAGAAAGATCAAAATATGTGGGGTCAAGGAACCTCAGGATGTTTCAGTTTGTAATGATATTGGTGTTGATTTTATAGGATTTAATTTTGCTAATATAAGTCCACGAAAAATAAACCCAAAATATGCCAAAGAGAAAAAATTATATGAATATTGCGATAAGATAGAGAGAGTAGCGGTGTTTGTAAATCCTTCAGATGACCATATTATGGAAAGTACTAAATCTATAAAAGCTACTTATATTCAATTACATGGTGATGAAAGCATTGAAAGATGCAAGGAAATTAAAGATATTTATAAATTACCTTTAATAAAAGCTTTTGGTATAGAGAATGCTGACGACCTTAATAAAGCTATGGATTATGATAGTATCGTTGATTATTTCTTATTTGACGCGAAACCAGAAGAATCAAAAGATAGCCAAAAGGGAGGTTTAAATAAAATTTTTGACTGGAAGATTCTTAATGATTGGGAGGGGAAGCACTTCTTTCTTGCAGGTGGAATTAATATAAATAATATTAAATATGCCATAAAAAATTCTCAGGCATATTGTATTGACATTTCTTCTGGAGTTGAGATGGAATTAGGTGTTAAGGATAGAAATATGATTAAGGAAATATATAAAGAATTTAACGCATTGGTATCATTATGAACAAAAATTCGTATAAATTAGGCCCAGACTCAGATGGCAATTTTGGCTTATATGGAGGAAGATATGTTGCTGAAACATTAATGCCATTAATTATTCAGCTTGAAGAATCATATTTAGAAGCTAAAAATGATCCAAATTTTATTCAAGAATGTGAAGATTTTTCTAGAGATTATATAGGAAGAGAAAGCCCTCTTTATTTTGCTGAAAGGCTAACAGAATATATAGGTGGAGCAAAGATTTATTTTAAAAGAGATGAGTTAAATCATACAGGTAGTCACAAAATAAATAATTGTCTAGGACAAATTCTATTAGCAAGGAGAATGAAAAAAAGTAGAATTATTGCAGAAACAGGAGCAGGACAACATGGTGTTGCTGTTGCTACCGTTTGTGCAAGGTTTGGGTATGAATGTATTATATATATGGGCAAAAAAGATATTGATCGTCAAAAATCAAATGTTTTCAAAATTAAGCTTCTTGGTGGAGAAGTAATACCAGTAGAATCAGGGAGTGGAACACTTAAAGATGCTATGAACGAAGCATTAAGAGATTGGGTGGCAAATGTTGAAAATACATATTATTTAATTGGCACTGTTGCAGGACCACACCCCTATCCTTCAATGGTAAGAGATTTTCAGTCAATTATAGGAAAGGAAACTAAAAGGCAGATATCAGAAAAAGAAAATGTCTTGCCAAATGCTCTTGTTGCTTGTATTGGCGGGGGATCAAATGCATTGGGTTTATTTTATCCTTTTTTAGATGATGATGTCGATATGTATGGTGTTGAGGCAGCTGGTTTAGGTTTGGAAGGAAAAGATCACGCTGCATCGCTATCCAAAGGATCGCCAGGTATATTACATGGTAATAGAACATATTTATTACAGGATTCTGAAGGTCAAATTGAAGAAGGACATTCTATTTCAGCCGGTTTAGATTATCCTGGTATTGGACCGGAACATTCTTGGTTGAAAGATCAGAATAGAGTAAATTATGTTTCTGCTACCGATGAAGAGGCTTTAGAGGCTTTTGAAATGTGTTCTAAATATGAAGGAATTATTCCTGCTTTAGAACCTTCGCACGCTTTAGCTTATGTATTCAAATTGGCAAAAAAAATGACTAAAAATGAAATAATTATTATGAACTTATGTGGCAGGGGCGATAAAGATATTGATACTGTAGCAAAATTTTTAGGCGTAAAGATATAATGGTTTCAAGAATTTCTGCAGTATTTGATGAATTAAAATCTAAATCTGGATTAATTACATACATAACCGCGGGTTTTCCTACTCAAAATATTTGCCATAAAATTATGAATGAGCTTTCTCTATCTGGTAGTGATATTTTAGAATTAGGGATGCCATTTTCAGATCCTATGGCAGATGGGCCAATAATTCAAAAATCTTCTAAAATTTCTTTGGAAAATGGTCATACTATGGAAAAGACATTTGATTTAGTTAAAAATTTTCGGGAGAATAATAATAAAACACCTTTGGTTTTAATGGGTTATTACAATCCTATTTACCAATATGGTAATAATAATTTTTTAAAAAGGTGTAATGATTATGGTGTAGATGGCCTGATAATTGTAGATTTACCACCTGAACATGATAATGAATTATGTGATCTTATGATTAATTCAGATATAGATTTCATACGTCTAGCAACACCTACAACAAATGAAAATAGACTTGAGAAAGTTTTGAATAAAGGCTCAGGTTTTCTTTATTATGTTTCTATAATGGGTATAACTGGTACTAAAAAGCCCGATTTAAAGTTATTAAAAAAACAGATTGATATTTTAAAATTATCCACTGAAATACCGATTGCTGTGGGTTTTGGAATAAAAACGCCAGATCAAGCAAAAAAAATATCAGAATTTTCTGATGCACTAGTTATTGGCTCTGCATTAATTGAAAATATAATGGAGAGTTATACTAATAATGATGAAGAGGGTTTGATTAAAGAAGTTCGAAGATATATTGAAAAAATAAAATCAGTAATGATGTAAAATGAATTGGTTTAAAAAAATAATCCCGCCAGGCCTTAAAAAAATTTTTTCAAAGAAATCATCTTCAAAAGAATTATGGTTAAAATGTAATAATTGTGAAACGATGATTTTTCATAAAGATGCAGAAGTAAACCTATATGTATGTACTGAGTGTGACCATCATATGAGGATATCTGCAAAAGAAAGATTTAGACAATTGCTCGATGAAGGTACAATTAAATATATAGACAATCCTGATGTACCTGTCGATCCATTAAGATTCCGTGATCAGAAAAAATATATTGATAGGATAAAAGAATCTAAGGCGAAAACTAAAATAAATGATTCAGTAGTTATCGGTCATGGCTCTATTAATAAAAGAGATGTCACTATGGCAGTCCATGATTTTGAATTTATGGGAGGATCTCTGGGGATGGCGGCAGGAGAATCAATTATTAAAGCAATAGAATATTCTGTCGAAAATAATAATCCCTTTATACTTTGTTCATCTTCAGGAGGTGCAAGAATGCAAGAAGGAATCTTGTCATTAATGCAAATGCCAAGAACAACAGTTATGATTCAATTATTAAGAGAAAAAAAGATTCCTTATATTGTTTTACTTGCGAATCCTACCACTGGTGGTGTAACAGCTTCTTACGCAATGTTGGGAGATATTCATATTGCTGAACCTAATGCTTTAATAGGATTTGCTGGTCCGAGGGTAATCGAAAACACTATCAAAGAAAACCTTCCTGAAGGTTTCCAAAAGGCCGAATATCTTCTAGATCATGGAATGATTGATATGGTTTTGCATAGAAAAGAATTAAAACAGAATATATCTGATATTTTAGACATACTATTATCAGAAAATGTTATAGATAAATCCCTTACACAATAAGATGTTAGATAATGAATTAAATCTATTTTTAAATAATTCTTCCTCTAATTTACCTCGAACATTAAATAGAATTAATTTTTTATTAGAAAAACTTAATAATCCTCAAAGAAAAATTGAAAATGTTATTCATATAGCAGGAACTAATGGAAAAGGTTCGGTTTTATCTTACCTTAAATCCTGTCTTGAAATTAAGAAACTAAAAGTAAATGCATTAATTTCTCCACATCTAAAAAATGTCAATGAAAGAATAATTATTCACAATAATGAAGTAGAAGATGATCTTTTAAAAAGTAATTTAGCGAATTTGAAAAAAATTTCAAACAGTAAAAAATTAGCTTTTTTTGAAATTATTACTGCTTGTGCATTTGATTTATTTGGAAGATTTCCTGCAGATTGGAACCTTATTGAGGTAGGGATGGGCGGTGAATATGATGCTACTAATAGTCTTATAAAAAAGGACTTAGCAGTAATCACACCAATATCATTAGATCACGAGTATTTTCTTGGAAATAATATAATTGATATAGCAAAAGAAAAGCTAGGCATATCAAATAAAAATATTCTGACTGTTGTTGGAGATCAGACTACTGAGGTTAACAATTTTATAATAAAGAATTGTTTAACAGATTCCGAAAAAAGATTTGTGTTTAATATAGATTGGACCATAACTAAAAAGAATGAGCATTATTATTATCAAGATAACGAAGATTCGATAAAAATATTTAATCCTTTAATGAATGGTTATCATCAGAAAATGAATGCAGCATTATCAATTGCGTCAATTCAATGCTTACGGAAAGTTGGTAAAATCGATATATCTATAAAGGATATAGAGTTAGGAGTAGAAAAGACTTCATGGTCTGGCCGTTTAGAGAGACTTAATCAGACTTCGATTGGAAAAATAGAAAATCTAGAGATATGGATTGATGGGTGTCACAATCCAGCTGGTTCAAAAGTTATAGCTAGTGAAATGCAAAAAATAAATAAAATTGAATGTATGAATATGATTATGATATTCAGTCTTAAGAGGAGTAAAAAAATTAAAGAATTTATTTCTAACTTTAAAGATATCTTTTCTAAATTTATTTATGTTGAGATGAGTGACGATCACTATAGTTATGAAGAAATAAAGGAATATCTTAAACATTCTAACTATAAGATTGAAAAGGCAGAATCTCTTGAATATTGTTTAGAAAACATAAGCAAAAATATTTATTCAAGGGTTTTAATTTGTGGCTCGCTACAATTAGTCGGAAATATAATAGAAAAGAATTAACTATTATTTTTAATCCACTCATTCAGCTCTTGTTTTGGCAATGCCCCAACTTTTGTATCTTTAAGTTCACCATTATTAAATAATAACATTGTAGGGATACTTCGAATACCATAGTCAGTGGCTACTCTTGGATTTTCATCAATATTGATCTTTGCAATTGTAATATTGCTATTTTCATCTGAAGCAATATCTTCAAGTATAGGCCCAATTTGTTTACATGGGCCACACCATTCGGCCCAGAAATCTACCAAACAAACTCCTGAATTTTTTAAAACTGAAATTTCAAATTCTTCATCAGTAATATTTATCAAACTCATAATGGTCTCCTAGAATCAATTAGCTTAAGCTAAAAAAATCATAACAATCATTCAAGTCTTTTATAAATTTTCTTTCATATCTTTTAAATAATCTCGATATCCATTAAAAAGATTTAATTCTAATTCTTCTCCAAGTTCGTCCATTTCATTAAGAGCTTTTGGTATAGTTATATATGGTGTTTCAGGGTCATTTGATAGCCATCTATCTTTAATATGATTTAGCATTCTCTTATAATGACTTGTGTCTAATAACTCAGGGCAGTTATCAAAAATTATTCTTAAAGCCCATCTTTTTGAGTTTTTTTCACTAAATTTTATAGAAATTTTTTCTTCCCAGGTCATTGATTTATGAAATAAATCCCATGACTCTCTATCTTTATTTGGAGGAAACCCAAAAATTTGTTCTTCAAGAAATTCATCTTCTTTTTTATCCCATATCTTCTCAATCGGAAGATTTTCTTCGATTAAAGAGACGATAGTTTGTAAATCTTCATCAGAAGGGTTGGAAAAATTGCCTTTGAGATTGAACCATTCAGGGTCAAACATAATAAATTTGGTTTTTAAATAAGGTGTTTCCAGCCATTTAGGTTTCTTTCCTTGTTTCAAAGTTGTTATGTTTCTTTTAGTTAGGCCACCATTTTGATAAAATATATTAAGATTGATTGCATAATAATTATCTCTATCCATTTCCCTAATAGGCAACATCTCAGATAAAGTCTTTGAAACATGTTTGTAATAGAAATACTTAATCTTATTGCTAAATAAGTTGTATCTTGCAAATTTAGAAAATATTTGTCTTCTTTGTTTCCATAAATCAGGAATGTTATCTTTAATCTTTAATAATAATTTTTTTGTAGCTTCTACATCTCCATCTGCTTGATGCCATCTAATAGAAGAATCTTCTTTAAAATTATTATTAAAAACAGTTTCTAATTTTTGGTTTTCTTCAGGAGTCATTATGATTTCAGGATATAACTTGCCTGCAAGAGATATGAATGCCAGAGCATCACAGATTGTTTTATCATCGGTTCGATGTGGAAATGGTGGTAGACCACAAGCAACAAGAGCTTCTTGTAAGACTTCATCATCATATCTGGCATTATAAGCCCATATAATGTCATATTGAATAATGCTTTCCCTGATATGAAAAATTTTTTCATATAAAGAAGGGCCTTCTAGAAGTTTTGACCATTCAGTTGTTGTGGCATTTAGTGCCGTTGGGTTAGGTAGTTCATAACTGGGTATTCTATTATTTATTACCTCTATTTTATCAGAATTTATATCAACTACAGCTAGTTGGTGAGGAAGTCGAAATCCCTTTTTTATTCCGTTAGTCTCAAAATCAAATACACATTCTGTTTCTTCATCTATCATTTCATAATATTGATACGATTCTATCTTCCCAACCACCCCCATTAGATATGTTAATTATGTGATCATTTTCTATTATTTCAAAATTAATATTTAAAACATTGGCATCTGAAAGTAATTTTAATTTCTCAGGCCATTCAACAATTAATGCTCCCTCACTCAAGGCTTCTTCAAAATTTAAAGCATTAATTTCCTCTTCATTTTTAAGTCTATAAAGATCAGCGTGAAATATATTAAATTTATCAAATTCATAAATTTGTAATAGGCTAAAAGTAGGCGAAGGAATTACATAATTAGGGTTATCTGCAAAAAATTCAGAATTGATTATCGACCGAGCTAAAGTAGTTTTTCCACTTCCTAATTCCCCGAAAAGTGAAATTAAGTCACCTTTTCTTATAACTGATGCGATTTTCTTTCCTAAATCTTGAGTATTTTTAATTTCTTTAGATTTATAAGTAATTTTATTCATTTCTAAATTTATTTTTTTTGATTTTAAACTTATTATATACTTATAAAATGATCTTGAATCTATGAGAATTCCATGAAAAACCAAAAAATTATTATTATAGGCGGAGGGCAGGCAGCATGTCAGACTGCCACTACTTTAAAAAATTTAGGTCATACCGGAGAAATATCAATTTTTTGTTCTGAGAATTATTTACCTTACCAAAGGCCACCTTTATCTAAAAAATTTCTTTTGGGAGAGCTTGAGAAGGAAAGATTATTCTTTAAACCAGAAAAATTTTATCATGAAAATGATATTAAATTGAATCTTAATACTTATGTTGAACAAATAGATAAGAAAAATAAGCAGATTATTTTTAAAGGAAATAAAAAAGAATATTATGATGATCTTGTAATAGCCACTGGAACATCGCCAAGAAAGATACAGTCTGATGTAAAAAATCCAAAAAATATTTATTACTTGAGATCTATCGATGATGTCTTGGAAATTAAAAATAAAGTTAATAATTCAAAAAAAGTTGTAATAATAGGAGGTGGGTATATTGGTTTGGAGGTCGCTGCAATAATTAATAAATTAGGATTAGATGTTACCATAATTGAAATGGCAGATAGAATACTTGAGAGAGTTACAAGCCAAAAAATTTCTAATTTTTATACCAAAGTTCATAATGAAGTTGGAGTAGAGATACTTACAAATACCTCAGTTCAAAGTTTAATAAGCACTAATAAAGGTGTCGAAATTTTAACTTCAAATGGGACAATAGAGGCAGACTTTATTGTGGTTGGAATTGGTGTTATCCCTTGTGACAAACTAGCATTAGATGCTGGTCTTGATGTAGATAACGGAATCGTAGTTGATGAATTTTGTTCAACTTCAGACAAAAATATATTCTCCGCTGGTGATTGCACTTATCATCCGAATGCTTTTTACAAAAAAAATATTAGATTGGAATCGGTGCATAACGCCATAGAACAAGGCAAAACTGTTGCATCCTCAATATTGGGTCAAAAGAAAGCCTATGACCAAATACCATGGTTTTGGTCGGATCAATATGATCTAAAACTTCAAATTGCCGGGTTATTTGGTGATTATAATGATGTGATAGTAAGGGGAGACATTAATAAAAAGTCTTTTGCTATATTTTATATGAATAATGAAAATATGATTGCTTCTGACTGCATTAACCGACCGGCAGAACATATGATGTCGAGAAAAATTATTTCTGAAAGGATTATAATTGATAAATTAAAACTTGAAGATGATTCAATTCCAATTAAAGAAATTATAAACTAAATAAAATTTTTAGTTAAATATGGTATAAAAAACACTGTGATTCGTTTTTGGGGAAGATTTGGTAAAAATAACTTACATTGAGGATGATGGCACAGAACATACTGTTGATGTCGAAGAAGGAATTTCTCTAATGGAAGGGGCTGTTAATAATTCTATACCAGGAATAGATGCTGATTGTGGTGGAGGATGTGCATGTGCCACATGTATGATTTTTATTCCTGAAGATTGGAAAGAAAAGATTCCTACAATGAGTGATGAAGAAGAAAGTATGTTGGATTTCCACGAATACAAAGAAGATAATTCTAGATTGGGTTGTCAAATACCTATTACAGAAGAATTTGAAGGTCTATCAATTAAAATGCCTCCTTCACAAC
Source organism: uncultured bacterium (assembly GCA_964001285.1). Lineage (GTDB taxonomy): Bacteria > Pseudomonadota > Alphaproteobacteria > MED-G09 > MED-G09 > AG-430-B22. Next base: position 14,914 of record CAXFAF010000017.1, read on the forward strand.
ACTAGTAGAATTTAATATCGATAATGATCAGGTTTGAATGGACCTTCCTTTTTAAGGTTAAGGTAATCTGCTTGTTCTTTACTTAATTCAGTTAATTTAACACCTAGTTTATCAAGATGAATATTTGCTACTTTTTCATCTAGATGTTTTGGTAGAACATAAACCTTTTTTTCATAATTCTTATAATTATTCCATATTTCTATTTGGGCTAAAACTTGATTAGAAAAAGATGCGCTCATTACAAAACTCGGGTGACCTGTTGCACAACCTAAATTAACTAGTCTCCCTTCAGCTAATAAAATTATTTTTTTGCCGTCAGGAAATTCCACTTCGTCAACCTGAGGTTTAACATTATTCCATCTTAAATTTTTAAGTTTAGCAACTTGAATTTCACTATCGAAATGCCCAATATTTGCAACTATTGCCCTGTCTTTCATTTCTCTCATATGATCAAGAGTAATAACATCCTTATTACCTGTGGCAGTTATAAAAATATCTGCTTCTTTTACAACTTCATCGACTGTTGAAACTTCATAGCCACTCATAGATGCTTGTAGTGCACAAATTGGATCAATCTCTGTAATAATTACTCTAGCCCCCTGGGATCTAAGTGATTCTGCAGAACCTTTACCGACATCGCCGTACCCACACACTACAGCCAATTTTCCTGCTAACATTACATCAGTGGCTCTTTTTAATCCATCCACCAAACTTTCTCTACATCCGTAAAAATTATCAAATTTAGATTTTGTAACTGAATCGTTAACATTAATTGCAGGAACGCCTAATGTTTTGGCTTTTTCCATTTCATAAAGCCTAAGAACGCCAGTTGTAGTCTCTTCAGATAATCCTTTAATATTTTCTAATAGATCTGGATATTTATCATGAATTATTTTGGTTAAATCCCCACCATCATCTAGAATCATATTTGGTTTCCAGTCAGGAGAACCCTCTATTGTCTGCTTTATACACCATTCATACTCTTCTTCTGTTTCTCCTTTCCAGGCAAAAACAGGAATATTTTTTTCTGCAATTGCAGCAGCAGCGTGATCCTGTGTTGAAAAAATATTGCAAGAGGACCATCGTATTGAAGCTCCGAGATCTATCAATGTTTCTATAAGAACAGCAGTTTGTATCGTCATATGAAGACAGCCAACAATATTCGCTCCTTTTAATGGTTTTGATTTAACAAATTCTTTTCTTAAAGACATTAATCCAGGCATTTCAGTTTCAGCTATTTCAATTTCTTTTCTTCCCCAATCCGCTAAATTTATATCTGCTATTTTATAGTCTTCTGATTTCAATTAATTTCTCCTAAATTTCTTTTAAAATTATTTATTTTAATTCTCTTCTTTTGATAATATTTCAGTGGCAACGCCAATATATTTGTGTCCAGCTTCAACCGAGGCCTCAATCAGATCTTTCATTTCTGTTTCGTTTCTAATTGATCCCAATTTCACTAATAATGGTAAATTAACTCCACCTATCATCTCTACCTTATTTTCTTCAATCAAAGAAATCACAAGATTTGATGGGGTATTCCCAAACATATCAGTTAATAATATAACTCCCTTACCTGTGTCTACTTTGTTTATTAGCTCTTTTATCTCATCCTTCCTCTTATTTATATCATCTTCATATCCTATGCTTATAGTTTCAAGGTTTTTTTGAGGCCCTATAACATGCTCTAAAGAAGTTTTAAGTTCTATTGCTAAATTTCCATGAGTTATAATAATTAAACCAATCAAATTTATCTCCTAATATAATTCTACTTATTAATTAAAGGAAAAGTAACTGTAAATATAGCACCGCCATTTTCTTTATTTCCAGCAATAATTGATCCTCCATGGCTTTTTACAATTTGTTTACAAATCGACAAGCCTAATCCTGAATTGTTGCCGAAAGTTTTATCATTTGGTCTGTATGTATAAAATCTATCAAAAACTTTTAATAAACTTTCTTTTGGAATTCCAGGTCCATTATCTTTAATTTCAATTATTGCTCCCTTTTTTCCTTTCCAAAGTGAAATATCGATTTCATCACCTCTGTTCGAGAAGGAAAGTGCATTATCAATTAAATTATGAAAAACTTGGGCAATTTTATCGCTTATACCATTAATTTTAATTGAATCTTCAGAAACATTATATTTAATGTTAACGCCATGTTTTCTAAGAGTGGTTGATTCCGCTACTTCAATTACTGAATCTAAAATATCCTTAAGATCTGTCCTAATAAATTCGCCTTTAGCGAGCTCAACTTCTAATCTTGAGCTCGAAGATATATCTGAAATTAATCTGTCTAGCCTTTTAAGATCTTTAAAGGCTATAAGGATTAATTCTTTTTTTTCTTCTTCATTTTTAGATGTGTTTAGTGTTTCAATTGCGCTTTGGAGCGATGTAAGAGGATTTTTTACTTCATGAGCAACATCAGCGGCGAAGGCCTCTACAGCGCTTACTCTATCTTGTAAAGCAGATGTCATTCTTCTTATAGATCTTGAAAGAGTTCCTATTTCATCTTTTCTATCATCCATAATAGGTGTTTCGCCAATTCCAGCATCAGTTACTCTTTCTGCAGCGCTTGATAATCTGGTTAGAGGCCTAGCTATTGTGGTTGATAAAGCTGCAGATAAGAAAAGAGTTACGAAAATTGTTATAATAAATACTCTTACAAAACCCTCTCTTCCCTCTTGGAGAATAAAACCTATATCTCCCTCTTCAGTAGTTAATAATAAAGCATTTACAATTTCTTTATTGTTAAGAACTGGTACTGTTACATGAACAATAATTCCACCATTATTTAATTTATACTCTTTGGCAACTATTTCTCCCTTTAATGCCGCATCAATATCAGATGCTAAAAAACCTTCAGCAGGCAAAAGAGGTGCATCACGTCCAAAATAATTCTCTAAGATTTCAAAAATTCTGTCGAAATAAGCCTTGCTTTCATCAGATAAAATGATTTCAGACTCAACATTTTCAAAATCCCTTGTATCAAATATAATTTTCTTATTTTGGTCGAATATTCTTGTTCTTGTTGTTACAAGTTTATCATCTTCTTGCCTTTTCAGGATAAATTTATTTAAGTTCTCTCTAAAACTAACCCTAATCTCTGGATCTAAATCAAAAGAAAAAGCAAATAAATTAGCTTGTACTAAAAGAGCTTCGATTCTGGCTTTTATAAGATTATCTTCTGATTTGTCGACATATATAAAACCTAAAGCAAGAAGGATCAATCCGATAAAATTAATGGCTATAATTCTTGAAGCTAATGATCTTGGTTTAAATAAATTAAGCATAATTTTATTGGTTAAATCTATATCCCACACCGTATAAGGTTTCTATAGAATCAAAATCTTTATCTATTGATTTAAATTTCCTTCTTATTCTTTTAATATGACTATCTATTGTTCGGTCATCAACATAAATATCGTCACTGTATGCAGCAGACATTAATTGGTCTCTATTTTTTACATATCCTGGTCTATTTACAAGATTTTCTAATAATAGAAATTCCGTAACTGTTAATTTTATTCTTTCATTTTTCCAATGGCATTCATGTCTATCAATATTTAGTGTGAGGTCTCCCCTTTTTAATAAAGTATCTTTATTTGATAAATCTGAGGATTTAATTGCTAAACCCCTTCTAAGTATTGTCTTAACTCTTTCAATTAAGAGCTTTTGAGAAAAAGGCTTGGTTATGTAGTCATCTGCGCCCATTTTTAAACCAAGAAGCTGGTCTATTTCATCATCTTTTGAAGTCAGAAAAATAACTGGTATATCGGATTCCGTCCTCAACCTTTGAAGAACTTCTAAACCATCAATTCTTGGCATCTTAATATCCAAGATAGCAATATCAAAATCATCATTATTTAAGGCTTCCAAACCAGAAATACCATCAGAAAATGTCTCGACTTCAAATTTCTCAGATTTTAATGCAAGGCTTAATGAAGCCAGTATATTTTGATCATCATCTATTAAACAAATTTTAACCATTTACCTAATAAATTAATTTATTTTTTCAAAAAAGTATATAATACCTTCCTTTATAAGTTCATTAGTTTCTGTTATAAATATTTATATATTTAATGGGTATAAAATTGGAAAATATAGGAAATAATTTTTCAGGAATAACACCAGATCTTCACGGATTTAAAGACTTAAAAAAAGTTCATTGGAACTTAAATAGAGATGAAATTTATAATATTACCATTGATAATGGAGAGGGTGTCTTATCTAAGGATCAAGCATTAGTTGTCGAAACCGGTATTCATACCGGGAGATCAGCAAATGATAAATTTATTGTTAAAAATAAATTAAATACCGATTCTATTTGGTGGGATAATAATAAATCTATTACAGAAGAAAATTTTGATAATTTATACAAAGATGTTCTTAATTTTTGTAAAAATAAAGATATCTATGTACAAGATTTGTTTGGTGGAGCAGATCTCGACCATCGTTTAAGTACTAGAGTTTATACCGAATATGCTTGGCACTCTCTTTTCATACAAAATTTATTAATAGAAGTTAAAGACGAGGATAGGAGCAATTTTTCTCCAGAATTTGTAATTATTGATGTTCCCAGTTTTAAAGCGAATATAGATAAGCATGGTGGTTCTTCAGAAACTATGATTGCAGTAAATTTTGAAAAGAAGTTAGTTATCATTGTTGGCACTTCTTATGCAGGAGAAATCAAGAAATCAGTTTTTTCAATGTTGAATTACATTTTGCCTCCAAAAAATGTTATGCCAATGCATTGTTCTGTGAATGTTGGGTCAAATGAAGACCCTGCTATATTTTTTGGATTATCTGGAACTGGTAAAACAACATTATCTGCTGATCCTCATCGAGTTTTGATAGGTGATGATGAGCATGGATGGTCTGATAATGGTGTATTTAACTTCGAGGGCGGTTGTTATGCAAAAATGATCAAACTTTCAGAGAAGGCAGAGCCTGAAATTTATCAAACAACTAAGTTAAAAGGAACAATTCTTGAGAATGTGGTTATTGACAAAAATACCGGAGAGATAGATTTAGATGATGATGCTTTAGCTGAAAATACAAGAGGAGCTTATCCTTTGTCATTTATTCCAAATGCTAGTGAGACAGGGCGAACGGGGATGCCTAAAAATATAATATTACTCACATGTGATGCTTTCGGAGTTTTGCCACCAATAGCAAAATTATCTTCATCACAAACTATGTATCATTTCCTATCTGGATATACTGCAAAGGTAGCAGGAACTGAAAAAGGTGTTACAGAACCAGAAGCAACATTTTCAGCATGCTTTGGCGCACCTTTTATGCCGAGACATCCAACTGAATATGGAAAACTCTTAAGAAAACTAATTGCTGAACATGATGTTAAATGTTGGTTGGTTAATACTGGCTGGACAGGAGGGCCTTACGGGCAAGGCAACAGAATGCCAATTGATGCAACAAGAAGATTGCTCTCATCAGCATTAGATGGATCTCTTTTGGGCGCTAAAATGAGGGTTGATGAAAACTTTGGATTTGAAGTTCCTTTAGAAGTCAATGGTGTTGATAAAAAAATACTTACCCCAAGAGATACCTGGGAAGACAAAGATAAATATGACTTACAAGCACATAAATTGGTTAGAATGTTTTCAGATAACTTTAATGTGTTCGAGTCTTATGTCGATGTGGATATAATTGACGCTGCACCAAATCTTCAAGCAGCAGAATAATAGTTAGTGAGCTTCATCCCAATTTTTTCCAGAATTTGCATCTACAATAAGCGGAACACTTAAATGTAATACTGGCTTATGTGCGTTTTCCATAACATTTTTTATTATATCTAAAGACTTATCAGCATTCTCTTTTTTTGTTTCAAAGATTAATTCATCATGTACTTGAATTAACATTCGTGTATTTAAATTTTGTAATTCCTTATTATCATCAAGGGTGATCATTGCCCTTTTAATTATATCAGCTGCCGATCCTTGAATAGGTGCATTTATAGCTGCTCTTTCCATGAAAGATCTTCTAGCAGGATTTTTGCTATTAATGTCTTCAACAATACATTTTCTACCAAGTAAGGTTCTGACATAACCATTTTCATTAGCAAATATTTTGGTTGCATCCATATATTCTTTTATAGAAGGATACTTTTTAAAATAAGATTTTATATATTCAGAAGATTCAGTCCTCGATACATTAAGTTGTTTTGCAAGACCGAAAGCAGAAATTCCATAGATAATGCCAAAGTTTATAGCTTTTGCATTTCTTCTTATTTCAGGTTTCATATCCTTTAAACCTATATTAAAAACCTCAGACGCAGTAGCAGAATGAATATCTATACCTTCCATGAAAGCATTTATTAGATTCTTTTCATTGGCAATATGAGCAATAATTCTTAACTCAATTTGACTATAATCAGAGCTAATTAAAATGTTACCTTTTTCAGGAACAAAAGCCTTTCTTATCATTCTTCCGTCTTCGCTACGTATAGGGATATTCTGAAGATTGGGATCAGATGATGCTAATCTTCCTGTTGAGGTTGTCGCCATAGCAAATGAAGAATGAATCCTTTTTGTTTTTTTATTAAGATATGTTGGTAATGTATCTGTATATGTTGTCTTTAGTTTTGACAAAGCCCTCCACTCAAGAAGTTTTTGAGGAAATTCATAGCCTTCATTAGCTAGATTTTCTAAAACTTCAGCATTGGTTGACCAGGAGCCTGTAGATGTTTTTTTTCCGCCAGGAATAGCTAATTTTTCAAATAAAATTTCGCCAACTTGTTTAGGTGATCCAAGATTTATCTCTTCATTTATAATTTGAAAACATGAATTCTCAATCACACTAATTTTATTAGTAAATTGCTCGGAAAGCTCTTTTAATTTACTTTCATTAATTGAAATGCCATGTTTTTCCATATTGATAAGAACTTTTGCAAGAGGTCTTTCGATTATTTCATAAATCTTGACTTGATTTTCTTGGACTAATAATGGTTTTAATCTTTTCCATAACCTAAAAGTCATATCGGCATCTTCGGCAGCATATTTTCCTGCTTCTTCTATTGGTATTTCTTGGAAGGTTCTTTTATCTTTACCAGTTCCTATTAAGTCTTTGAAGGATATTGCATCATGATTAAAATAATATTTAACTAATGTATCAAGCTTATGTCTGATACCTCCTGATCCAAGTGAATAGGAAAGCAACATAGTGTCATCATAATTCTTTATAGTAATTCCATATTTATCTAATACGAGTGCATCAAATTTCATATTATGAAGAATCTTTACTATGCTTGTATCTTCTAATAAAATTTTTAAAAATTTTAGTGCTGTTTTTAATTCTATTTGTTTTTCTTCAGTATTAATGTGCATTAAAGGAACATAGCAAGCATCATTATCTGATGTGCAGAGAGAAAACCCCACCATATCTGCGCTTACAGCATCTAAGGAATTAGTTTCTGTATCAAAAGCAACATAACCTATTTCTTCAGCCTTATTATACCATTTTTGTAAATCCTCTTTATTTGTTATGATTTGATAATCCTCTCTTAAAAATTCATTACTTATCTTATTATTTTCCTTTTTATCTGGAGAAGAAACTACATTTATTTGAGGCGAGACTTGGTTTGTTGGTTTTATGTTTTCTGAATCTACATTTAATTCTCTAGATTTCTTTTCTGTTAAAGTCTTGAATTCCATTTCTTTAAGAAATCCAATTAGTTTTTCGGGCTCCGTATCTTTTAATATTGTTTGATTAATAGGAAGTGGTAATTCAACATTATTTTTAAGAGTTACAAGTTCTTTGCTTATATAAGCTTGATTTTCAAATTCTATTATATTTTCTCTTCTTTTAGTTTGTTTTATAGAGTTAGCATTTTTAAAAAGACCTTCTAAATCGCCATATTCATTAATTAAAAGTGCTGCAGTTTTAATTCCAACCCCAGGAATTCCAGGAATATTATCAACTGAATCTCCAGCTAAAGATTGTACATCTATAACTTTTTCTGGATAAACACCAAATTTATCAAAGACTTCTTCTTTATTGATTATTTTTCCTTTCATAGTATCAAGCATCGAAATATTATTTGAAACGAGTTGCATTAGATCTTTATCGGATGAAACGATTGTAACTTGCATATTATTTTTTTGAGCTTCTTTTGCATAGCTTGCTATTAGATCATCTGCTTCATAACCAATGAGCTCAACAAATGGAATATTAAAGGCTGAAGTTGCCTGCCTTATTACTGGAAATTGAGGTATTAAATCCTCAGGTGCTTCTGAACGATTAGCTTTATAATTAGGATAAATATCATTACGGAATGTTTTTCCCGAAGCATCAAATACCACAAGAATATGGGTAATTCCTCTTTTCTCCTTTTCTTCTCTGATAAGCTTATCAAGCATGTTACAAAATCCTGATATGGCCCCAACAGGGAACCCATCGGATTTTCTCGTTAATGGTGGTAGAGCATGATAAGCTCTAAAAATATAAGTAGAACCATCAACTAAGCAAATATGTTGTCTTTTTTTATTCATATTGATTCTTTAATTAATATTATGACATTAAGTTTAATGTGGTAAAAGAGAGAATATAATTAAATAAAAATTTAAAAAAGAATGTCCGCTAATAATCTGCCAAAAAATGCGATAAGCATTAATAATCTTTCCAAAAAATTTAAAAATCCTGATGGAAAAGGAGACTTCTTTGCATTGGACTCAATTTCGTTAGATATACCTAGAGGATCAATATTTGGACTCCTTGGGCCAAATGGCGCCGGCAAATCAACTTTTATTAATATTTTGGCCGGCTTAACCATTAAAACATCCGGTGATGCAATAGTTTGGAATAACAACATAGATAAAAACCCAAAAGCAGCTAGATCATGTTTAGGAGTGGTTCCACAAGAATTGACAATTGATCCTTTTTTCTCCCCTAAAGAATCTCTTGAACAACAAGCAGGGTTATATGGTGTTAGGCCCAAAGATAGAAATATTGATTATATTTTACAAATGCTTGATCTCGAAGATAAAGCGGAAGCATATGCACGAACATTATCAGGAGGAATGCGCAGAAGATTATTGGTTGCTAAGGCATTAGTGCATAGGCCGCCAATTCTTATTCTAGATGAACCTACGGCAGGAGTTGATATTGAATTACGTGTTCAACTTTGGAATTATGTTAGAAAATTAAACGAAAATGGGACAACTATTATTTTAACCACCCACTACCTGGAGGAAGCTGAAGAATTGTGTGATACCATTGCTATTCTTGACCATGGAAAAATAGTTAGATGTGCTTCGACTAAGGAACTATTGGAGGACGCAGAGTCCAAGACTATAAAGCTAAAGACATTAGAAATACCTGATTTACATAATCCAATATTATCTGAACTAGGGGCAAGTATTAACGAAAATAATGAGCTTGTGGTTAATTATAATCCAAAGATAGAAAATTCTAGAAAAATTCTTGATATGATAGAAAAAGCGGGGGTCTCACCTATAGATTTTGAAGTAACTGGAGCTTCGTTAGAAACAGTTTTTCTTTCAATAACTTCAAAGAAATAAAAAAGGCGCGACATAAAGACCGCGCCTCTTTTAAAAATGATTTAATTTTTTTAGAATTTAGCCCCAAAGGTTATACCAACCATTCTAGGATCAATCATAAAGTCATTTCTAAACCCACCGGAAGCTTCTGCAGTAAAGTAATGACCAGTAATGTTATCATCATCAGCTAGATTTTGACCCCAAATCCTTACATACCAAGGATTAGTAGTTGATTGGAAAATTATTTGAGCGTTAATAACATCCCATGCATCAACAACATCTCTTGGAACATTATAAAGGCGAGAGTAAAAATCATCTTGCCAGTAATAGTCAATTCTAGTTGTTATAGCTAAATTTGTTAGTTGTGCTGTATACTCTGCGCCTACATGAACTGTAACTGCAGGAGCCTGTACTAATTCATTGCCACTGATATCGTATTCTGGCTCATAAAAACCACCTAATCCAGCAGCCGATAATTTTGCAGCCATAGTCGCACAATTACCTAGTGTTGGAAGAGCGCCCATACCACCAATCTGTACAAGCGGATTAACAGTGCCAGTAGGATCAGCAGAATTTATATTATCTACGGATAAAGTTTTTGGAGCAGCAATCATGTCTAAAGCGCCAGCTGCAGGATTTAGATTAAGCACTCCCGTTGCGACACCAGCAAGAACCGAAGCTCTTTTGAAACCACATGATGATCCATTTGTATAGTCTTTAACAAGCCATCCTGAGGTATCGCCTAAATTTCTTTTAACTTTATCAAGTGGGTTAAGAGAAAAAGTTCCATTAGCAACTTCCGTTTCAAGAAATGATACTTGAGCGTCTAAACGAAGCCCAGGTACACTTGAAGGGCTATAGAATAATTCCACTTCAAGACCTTGCATTTCAGCATCAATATTTTCATTAACTGATGTACGAGCAATAATTTTTGAAACCTGTAAGCCTTGATAATCATAATAGAAGGCAGTTAAGTTTGCTATTAAGGTATTATCAAGAAGAACATTCTTCATTCCTATCTCGAAAGCATCAAGGAACTCAGGTTCTGTCGTTTGAGCAACACCTGCAAATAAAGTTGGATCAACAGGAGGGTTAAATGCTCCAGGACGATACCCTCGAGAATAAGTTGCGTAAACTAAAGTTGAATCTGTACCCTCTAAATCAGGTGTCCAATCTATGCCAACTTTTCCAGTTACCTCTTCTTCTGTAAAGGTATTACTTATACCTTGAAGCCTTCTTTGTTCTGCTAAACCAGGAATTGGTTCGAGTGCACCTGGAGGTCCAGCAAGACCGAGCAATATAGGTACAAATTTTGGATCGGTAGTCTGTACTGCAAGTGCGACAGGGTCACCAGGCCCAGTTCCTCCTGCAAGAATAGCAGAGTTAAATAGAAGTTGTCTATCTGCCACTGTTTTTTCAGATTCATTCCAACGTGCACCTATTGTTACTTTCAAGTCATCATTAGGTTGATAATAAATTTCAGTGAAAACACCCTTTCTTTCTAACTCATAAGGATTTGTTTCATTTCTATAGTGAGAAGGGTAAAGTTTAAACCCAGCTAAGATAGGAGCAATTGCTGCAGCATCAGCGCCTGAGAAATATACATCGTAAACTCCTCCGCTTTCATATTCCGCTACATTAACTCCAGCAACAAAATTAACTGGTCCATCAAAAGACGATTGAATAGTTATGTCGGCATATTTGGATTCTGCCGCACCAAACGAAGTATCATAAGCAAAAGCATAGTCATAATAACCTTGAATAGCACCACAGAAGATTCCGCAAGCTGTTTCTGTGTATTGTGAAACGGGGACTATTCCATCTGGAAAAGCAGGATTACCAGATGCCACCAGTGGGTTTGCATTATTTGGGTTGTACTGAGCAAATTTAGCTGTTCCATCATTATTATTATAATCTTGTTGAGAAAAGACAGATGTTTCATGATAAAGAACATTTGCTTTGATTATAAAATTTTCTATAGCACTAGTTTCAATATTTAATAAATATCCATCTTCGGAAGCTTTATAAACCGGATCCATATTTTGATAAGTTGAACGAGCTTCCATATTTCTTGGGATTTTATTCATATAATCTAAAGGCGACCAAGTCATCAATCCTGCTATGGCTGATACATCACCGCCAAAAGTTGATGATCCAGCTGGCCCACCACGACCAAATTCACTTGGATGACATCCATAAGAAGGTACTTCCGTAGATTTACACATTTGTCGACCTATCCGAGATCGATTATCATCTTCTTCAAAATTCCAGTATGTTAATTTGGCTGTTGTATTATCGCTTAGTTCTCCTTGGAGAGTAAATCTCCATGATGTAATATCCCGACCATCAAGGTCTTGACCCTCTTTACCAGGGAAAAGATTTTCAGAAAAACCATTCCTTTCGAGCATAAGGCCAGCTACCCTCATTGATAAGCCATCGGCAATAGGCATATTAACCATAGCCTTCAGTTTTCTGTGGTCAAAATCCCCAACTTCTAATTCTACAGAACTTTCAAACTCATCCGTGGGAGCTGCATAAATCATATTGACACTACCACCAGTGGAGTTAGCACCATAAAGAGTTCCTTGCGGACCTCTTAAAATTTCTACACGCTCTAGATCATAATATTCTGTTTCGAATATTCTTGTAGCTACAGGAACTTCATTTATGTGGAAAGCCACACCACTGTCACCTGAGGCTGCAACAGTATAAGAGTTAACACCACGAATGACAAAGTTTGATCCAGTAAAGTTACCCTTAGTAAAGGTAATATTTGGTGCATTGAACTGAATATCACCAAAAGTTTCGATTTGTTGTAATTCTAGACTTCCAGAATCAAAAGCTGTAACCGCAATCGGAACATCTTGGATATTTTGTTCAGTTTTTTGAGCTGTAACAATAATTTCTTCAATTCCTTCTCTTTCAAGGACTTGAGCATTAGTAATACCTATAGACAATATAGGTATAAGAATAGCTAGCATAGCTAGTAATAAATTTTTTCTAAACATTTATGATCCCCCACATTTGCGTTTTAACGCAATTATTTTTTTTATTTTTTAGGCTCTA
>CAXFAF010000018.1:0-27131 GCA_964001285.1 uncultured bacterium
CTATCAAACATGCGGTAATTATTATTTTCAAAATAATATAAATCATTTTTTATTTTATAGATGTGATTTCAATTTCGTCTGAATTTAAAGGTAAGATTACCATTGTGCCATCTTCGGAAAGCGTCCAATCTTTTCTAATTTTATTTACACCTCTTACAAACATATTAGCCATTAGACCATTTCTTGGCGCAGGTGTTAGATGATAAAAAACTAAATGACCCACATTAGCCTCATTGGCGACCTCAGCTGCCTCAACTGGAGTTGTATGATATGTTAGAATATCTGACATTATTTTAGCACCATAAATATTTCCAGATGCACGGAGGGCATCTTCATTTATTTTTAAAATATGATTTGCCTGCGCTTCGTGAAATAAGACATCAGCATTAATAGAATTTTTTATTACATTCTCATGATATATTGTGTCTCCACTGATTACGATAGACCTTCCTTTATAATCAAAACGATATCCTAATGCTGGCTCCACAGGATCATGGACAACCACAAAAGCAGATACTTTTAAACCATCCTCATCAATAATTACAGGATTTGATAAATCTATTACATAAGGATCAAAACCAGCTACCTCCAAAGGAGCAATATCATTACCATGGTGCTCATTTCTAAATCGATAGTCTAAACTATAAGCCCCTTCAAAACCCTTAATTACTTGATCTACCCCCTCAGGACCATAAACTATTAATTTTTTTGATCTAGACTGAGTAATCCAAGCGTTTAGATGTAAATCTGCAAGATCGGATATATGATCAGAATGAAGGTGAGTAAGCAATACTGCCTTAACTTTTCCTAGATTAATTCTCCAGTTTCTTAAATTCGTTACACCACCATCACCGACATCAACCACATACAGATGTTTTCCAGCCTTTATCAAAATACAGGTCTCAGCTCTGCCTGGAGAAGGCAAAGGTGAACGGGAGCCGCACACAACCGCGCTTAATGCATCTTCAGGCAAGATAGTCTGATTATTTAAAACCCTATTGATGACATTGGTGATCACACGATCTTGTACTGCCGGGATTCTTGTTAAGAAAAAAACAGCTATTAAAATCAAGATTAATAAAAATATATATCTTAAAATTCTCATTTGGATTCTCTAAGTGATAAAATAAAAAATATAATTAAAAAAACAAGTAAATATGGAGCTAGATAAATACCGGGTGTTGCAGAGTCATTAAAGTTATTAATAACATCCCCGCCTCTGCCAAAATAAGGATAATAAAAGAGTCTTACTCCCCATTCTATTATCCAAAATACATACATAAGTGGAACAAAAGATCTATATTGAAAAATAGCTATCCAGCATGCGACACAAAAAATCAATTGCGCGAAACCCCATACAGAAAAAAACCTATATATTAATGGCATTGGGTCTGGGTCACCAGTTAACAGCATTACATTTGCTATTATGTGAAGTCCAAATGGTTCGAAAAACATATGAATTACTGAGCGCCAAGTCATCAAAGCAAGAAAAGCTATTAACATCCATAAGGCTATTCGATTTCCCGAATAGTTATTGTTTGCATTCTCAGGAAATACTTTACTAAAAAAATTTACCAATCAAATGCTCCTGTTTTAGTCTCAATGTTAAGTTGACCTTTTAAGCCCGCAGAACGGTGCTTTTCACTTTCTTGATAATCCGCATCCATGATCATTTCAATCATAGCTTTTCGACTCGGATATTTAGCAATAGCTACTATATCCCAAAGCTCTCCTACTTCACCCAACATCAATCGCTCAACTCTTCCTGAGAAAATTGCTTCACCCCCAACTTTCTTAAGGTGATCTTGCACTTCTTGTCCATAAATTAAGTAAGCCTCTGCACCAGTTAAGTTAGTTTCCCGGCCATCTTCATACTCTGCTTTATCTTTAAATTTTAGTAAGTTAACCATATATATAGGCGTATCAACATCACCTTCAAAAAAACCTTTCATTTGTTCATCAGTTGGGCTGACTGCATTTTTTACTTCCATTATTTTATCTCCATTTATTTTTTTTATAGATAACACAGATTTTTCTCCAGATCCTCGCGCTTCAAGGATAAGAGGGTATATTTCAAAAATGATATTAGCTCTATAATGCCAGCCAACACTTCCTAATATTATAAAAATACTAATAATAATTATAAAATTCTTCATTTATTCATCCTTTATGAATTCTATCAAAATCTCAGAGAGTTTTTGGGCTCTAGTCCATTGAAAAAAATGGCCTCCGCCAATATGGGGAGCGCTTTTCGCATTAGGACACATATCTAATACATCTTGTTCTATGCCATTCGTAACAGGATCGTCTCCAGCAAAAACACTTAAAAAGGGTTTATCCCATTTGCTAAAAAAGTCTCTTGCCTTCTTTTGCTGTTCCAAAGATTTATCAGGAATTATTGGAACTTGACTAGGCATTGCTCTCGGACCCTTTTTATAACTAGCATTAGGGAAAGGCGCTTCATAAGCTTTAACTAGTTCTGATCCAAAATTAGAAATTCTTCCCAAACCTAGTTTTATAAACATATACTGAGACAGCATAGAAATTCTGGGTCTATTTTCCATCATCGATGAGGTAACAAAACCAATTGGTAAATCTTCAGTATCCCAACACCATTTTTGCCAATACATAAATTTCAATGCTGGAGAAGTTTCTCCTCCATCCATTTTCCTCACTTCCTTCATCATTGAAAAAGGTGTTAACCTTAAAGAACTGGCTCTAAATGCCTTTACCTCCTCTATTATTTCATCAGAAACATTTGGGTTATATGGTAACCCAGTGTTTCCCATTGAAACTTTTGAAAAACGATCAGGCTTCTCAGCAACCATTCTTAGCCCAATTAAACCGCCCCAATCTTGTCCAAAAAAAGTAAGGTGCTCTAAATCGTTTTTCTCCAACCACTGTACCATCCAATCTACTTGCCTCTGGTAAGAATAATCTTCACGGCTTGCGGGTTTGTCAGACTTGCCATAACCTGGCAAATCTGGTGCTATGACACGAATACCCGCATCAGTTAGGTAAGGTATCATCTTAATATAAAGATAGCTCCATACTGGTTGACCGTGCATAGCCAAAAGAATCGGTCCATTTTTCGGACCTTCATCAATATGATGAATTCGTAACGCACTCCCGTCATGGGTATTAACAAATGTATAATGCGGCTTAAAAGGATAATCCCTTAAATTAGAAAAACAGTTATCAGGTGTCCTTAAAATTTCCATACTTTTTTTCCTAAGATATTAAATCCTCACAACCTGTATTAGCTAAAAAATTTTCAACTCTATTTTTATCTTTAACTTCTAAGGAACTAAATTCGTCCTTTATCCACTGTAAACATTTTGCCTGATAAGGAAACGCTTTCTGTTCCCATTCTGCTCCATCTATATCAGTTTTCCATTGATCTTCATTAGAAGATAATGCTTTGGCATTTGCAATCATTGCCGGTACATAACCTCTAGAAATTTCTTTAAAAATATCATGAAGACTCTCATGTGCCTCTTCTAGTAAAACCCAACCATCTTCTTTATCTTTTAAACCGGATAAATCTTCCATTATATCTACCCATGCTACAGATCTGGGGGACTTTTCTAAAGCTAATGCTCTTGAGGTTGGATCAAAACCTATTAATTGCGTCATTTGACCATAAATCGCAAAATCAGCTGACGAAGGTCTATTTCCAAATAAATAAGGAGTGTTTTGAAAGTGCTTTTCTAAAAGGCCCAACAATCTTTGATAACTTTTTTCAATAATTGGAGCAGTTTTCTGATTTGAACCTACAACCCATAGCCTATTAATTTGATGCTTAGAGAAATGATCTTTGAAATGTTTATGACTTTCATTATCCAAATTTACAGAATGCAAAAGAGGAAGAATATTACCAGCATTGTTAACATCTTCTTCAAAATGCCATCTATAGTGGAACATAAATTTTGTAACCCATTCATCTCCAAAATCTTCCAATATATAATTAATAAATGCCAAAGCCTTATCTTTAGGAATTGCACTTCTATCTTCAAATTGAGTTTCTAGTTTCCGAATTATTGGTGTTGAATCGCATGTTGCCTTTTCTTCATTATGAAATATAAAAACTGGTAAAAGAAGAGGCTTTGGCACCTCTAAACCCATATCTTCTAGAATTTCACCAGCATTACCCCAAATAATTTTATAAGGAATTCTTCGATATCTTAATAGAGCTAGCATCTTTCTTGTATAAGGTGATGCCGGAACCCCTATCACAATAGTTTTGTCATTATTTTCCAATTAAATTTATTCCTTAAAGTAAATTACTGAAAAGACGCTTCTTTTTTGTTATATTAAATTCACTTAAGGAAAGATTGTAAAGGAGAAAAAATGAGTTCAGAAATTAACGAACTTCAAACTTTAAAAACTGATTTAATAAAAACACGTATAGCTACTGGAAAATTTGATTCTGCTAATATAGAAAAGGATGAAATTTCTCTAAAAATTGAACGCTTTGCCTTTACCGCAAACAATATAACTTACGCTCTTGCAGGTGATATGATGGGGTATTGGAAATTTTTTCCTTCATTAGATGATCCTCAAGATAAATGGGGATGCATTCCAATGTGGGGTTTTGCCAAAGTAATCGATTCTAACACCGAGAATATAAAGGCTGGTGAAAGACTTTTCGGTTATTTTCCAGCATCCAGTTCGATAATAGTAAAACCTGTAAAGGTTACTGAACAAAGCTTTACAGACGGTAAAGATCATAGAAAAGAATTACCTCCTGTTTATAATAATTATATCCGGCTTTCTGGCGAAGAAAATTATAATAACGCAATGGATAATGTAAGAGCTCTTTTGTTTCCACTACATATTACCTCTTTTTGTTTATGTGACGCCCTTCAAAATCAATCTTACTTGGGGGCAGAACAAATAATTATTGTTAGTGCCTCAAGTAAAACAGCTATCGGCCTAGCTCAAGGCCTAAAAGATGAAAATGAAGCACCGAGAATTATTGGTCTTACCGCTTCAAAAAACCTAAATTTTGTTGAAAGCTTGGGTTGTTACGATGAAGTAATACCTTATAACCAACTTGAAAAAGTTAATTCAGATATTAAAAGTGTAATGGTTGATATGGCTGGAAATAGAGAAATATTAGGTAATTTACATAATTCTTTGGAAGATAATATGTTGAAATGTATTACCGTTGGGATGACACACTGGGATAATGAAACAACAGCAGAAGATGCTCTTGGCCAATTGATGATACGAGATCGTACTGAATTCTTTTTCGCACCTGATCATATTCAAAAAAGAATTAGTGACTGGGGGCCAGAAGGTTATAACCAAAGAACTTCAACATTTATGTCCGCTAGGGCTAATCAAAGCCGCGAATGGATGAAAATTAAGGAAATATCAGGTTTAGAAGATTTTGTAGATACTTATGATATGGTTATTAAAGGAAATGCTAATCCAAATGAAGGAATAATAGTTATCCTTTAATTAATTTCATTGTCTACCAAGGATGGATTTCTCCATTCCATTTATAAAAGTTACCTGAATCTTCTTTAGTTAGACCGCTAATAACATTTCTTATTCCCGAAGCACTTTCTTCAGCAGTTATTTCAGCGCCTGGGCCACCCATATCAGTTTGAACCCAACCTGGGTGCATTACAGAAACAGTTATAGGATCGTCTACCCAATCAAGAGATAAGATCTTACCAACCTTTCCTACGGCCGCTTTCGTCGTTGAATAAATGTACATTCCTCCCATTGGCCAAGTAGACGCCCCTAATTGACTAGAAAGAATCATAAGATTTCCATCACCTGAAGAAACCAAATTTTGTTTAAAAGCTCTAGCAACAAGCAAAGGTCCAATAGTGTTAATATCTAAGGTCTTATGCCATTCATCTACATCAATATTGTCGATAGACTGTTGCTCCATAGGATCACCTCCTACAGCACCAGCAACCACAATTACAACATCAATTGCGGTATCGCCAATTCGTCCAGCAGCAGCATCTATGGAAGAAGGATCAGCTACATCTAGTTGTTCAATAGAGACATTATCTGAACCAGATGCTAAATCATCAAGTTGAGAAGCTGCACTAGTATCCCTAGCACAAGCGATAACGGTATTACCTTCACCTGCATATTGTTTAGTAAGTTCTAAACCTATTCCTCTTGTGGCACCAACTATCAAAACATTAGACATTTTTTTCTCCTTCCCTAAAAACTTAATTATGATCTCTAATTTTTACATAAAAAACAATACTAATTATTTTTTAATAAATGAAAAATTGAAATCTTCGTTCCTTTCAATAACTATATCGGCAAAATTAGGAACTTCCTCCAAAATATATCTTGTTAATCTTTCATAATGCATAACAAATTTATAAACCTCATCTTTAGTCATAATTTTCTTTTTAATTTCAGGATCTTTTATCGTTTTTTCAAGAGTTTGTTCTTGAATCCATCTACTTTTAAAAACATGATCCATACTTGGTACCTTTATCATAAGTGTAAGATCAAATTTATTAAACAGTGTTTGATAATCCCCTGCTAATTCATTGTTATACCATTTAGACCAAACGCCATCTGGATCTTCATCTTGCTCTAATGCGTTCATTGGGGGTAACCAGCTTTCTTCAGAAACAGGTCTTGCTCCAAAACACCAACCATCAAAGAAAATAAAATCTGGTTTACCTTTATACTTAATCCAGTTTTCTTCTGGTACGTGTTGATCAAGTGGCTTAGAAAATACAGGAATAAGAGTTAAAGAAGAAGCCTCTGCTTTACATAAAGAATCTAGAGTATCTAGACCCAATTTTACATTATGTGTCCCAGGAACACCTCTTACCTTACATAATGGATGGATTAACTTAGCCATTTCTTCTCTTTCTTCACGAGTTTTATAAATATCGTCTATCGAAAAACCAATTGTTTCCCTACCAAAACCTACCTGAAGAACCAATTGTACAAATTCTGAAAGAGTTGTTTTTCCTGAGCCTTGACCACCTGTTAATCCTATAAGAAAAGGTCGATCTTTTTTCTGCTCATTAAAAAAAACTGCAAGAGGAATTACAATCTCTTTTAAAAAATCTTTAGATAAATTATCAATCTTCATTTTTTTTGAAAGACTCATAATTGTATTTATTGTTTTATCAAAAATTTCTTTACAAATAATATCGTTAGTATTTGGTAAATTTTTCATTTATCTGACATTGATATAATATGAATATTTTATTACCATTAGATATATCTTATGAAAACAACATTAACATCATTTTTTACCTTACTTCTCTTGCTGTCATGTTCAGAAAATCTGATCATTAAAGAAGAAAACCTCCATAAACATATAAAAATCCTTTCTTCAGATGAATTTGAAGGAAGAGAACCTGGAACAAAGGGTGGAGAAAAAACAAAGAATTACATAAAAGAACATTTTAAGAGTCTAAATCTTTCCCCGGTCTCAAATGATTACCTTTTAGAAGTTCCTCTAAGTAAAATGGTTGTGGATCTAAATAAATCTTATGTCAATATTAATGACAAAACTAATATTATTAATATGCTTCCAGGAAAAGAAGTGGTCTTTTGGACAAAACAAGTCAAAGAATCTTTAGAAATCCATTCAAGTGATTTAATCTTTATAGGATATGGGATTGTTGCTCCAGAGTATGGATGGAATGATTATAAAAACATTGATGTTAAAGGAAAAACCTTAGTTATGCTTGTAAATGATCCTGGTTTTGAGCTTAAAGATCCAAAACTCTTTAAGGGCAAAGCTATGACCTATTATGGAAGATGGGTATATAAATTTGAAGAGGCAGCAAGACAGGGTGCTGAAGCGGTTTTAATTATTCATGAAACAGAACCCGCATCTTATCCTTGGCAAGTAGTAGAAACAAGTTGGTCAGGAAAACAAATAGATCTTAAAAGAAAAAATATGGGTGCAGACCGAATAAAATTAGAAGGATGGATAACATCTATGACTGCCCAAAAATTATTCAGTATAGCGGGCTTGGACTTTAATAAATTAAAGAAACAGGCATTAAATAAAGATTTTCAAGCTGTTCCTATGACCGATCTAAAATTAAGCGCTTCAGTAAACAACATAATAAGCTTCTCTAAATCACATAATGTCGCGGCAATTAAAAAGGGGGGAGTTTACCCTGATGAATATATTTTAATGATGGCTCATTGGGATCATCTTGGAAAAAGAGAAGAGCACACTGAAAAAAATGACCATATATATAATGGAGCTATTGATAATGCTACAGGTGTAGCTGGAATAATGGAGCTAGCAAATTATTTCAGCAATATTAAAACTGATAGATCTTTATTGTTCTTAGCTGTAACAGCTGAAGAATCTGGTCTTCTTGGTTCCCAATATTTTGCAGAATATCCTCCAATTGATCTTTCTAAGTTAGTTGCTGGTTATAATTTTGATGCTGTACTACCTATAGGAAAAACAAAAGATATTATTGTAGTTGGATATGGAGCATCTGAACTTGAAGATATTCTTAAAGAAGAATTAGATAAAATTGGAAAATATATTATGCCTGACCCTACTCCAGAAAAGGGCTTCTTTTATAGATCAGATCACATAAGTTTTGCAAAAAAAGGCGTTCCTGTTCTCTATGCTGATAGTGGAGTTGATAAGGTTTCAGGCGGCATTAAAGTCGGATTAGAAATAGCTAACAAATATACTAACCTAACCTACCATCAACCATCTGATGAATATAGTCCGAATTGGGATCTGAGCGGATTTGCGGAACATCTAATCACTACCTCAAGAATGGTTTCAAGATTAGCGAATTCGCAAGAATGGCCTAAATGGTATGATGGAAATGAGTTCAAAGAAATAAGAGAAAGGAATAAAAATTAAATTTTACTTAAAAGAAAATCAACCGCATCCTTCATTGATCTCTCTCTCATTTCCCAATTAACACCTAAATGAGCTCCCTTTATATTTTTTGATTCGTTAAACAATGATAATCTCTGCTCAGGTTCATTAAGCAAAAACCTTTCCCCTGAATCATTCTCAAAATATAAATTTCCATCTTTATCGATATAGGAATGCCTTTCACCAGCAGTTATTGCATTTTCAACATAAGTAACTGGCTCTATAGAATCAAAGGCATGATGGCTATCAGGATAATAAATTGCATTCATACTTCCAGATGCTTCATTAATAGCCTTTGAAAGTTTTTTTAATAGAATTGGACGAGTATAATCGTCTATTTCTCCTGTCAAAGCTAATATAGGAGCATTATTCCAGCTCATATCTTCTGGCCAAATATGTGCAGCAGGATAAAAAGCTAAATGAGCATTAAATCTTTCTCCATTAGGAGCTAATTTAGAAGCCAAAGGTTCCCAAGCGGAATACAATGAAGTGCTTCCACCAAGACTCCAACCTGCAATAGCTATACGATTTGCATCTATTTTTGGATGTGTTTTTAAAAATATTAATGAATTAAAAGCGTCTGAAATCATTGATGCTAAAGTTACCTGCATTTGATCTTCTACGACTGAATTAACATTCCTAGCTTCAAAACTATGGACTCTAAAAACAGCCATACCTGCTTTCAGAAAGTTAACCATATGCTCATGGTGATGGCCTCTCCACCCAAAACTTCCATGAATACATACAACTAGTGGGTAAACATCTTTTTTTTGTTGAGGAAAAAGTAGAGACCCAAACATATTTTGTTTTTCAATTTCATTAGAATTCAAAATATGAAAAAACTCAAAAGGATTTGAAGACTCATAAAACAAAACCCCTGAATCATCCTTACTTAAAGATTTATTATTCAAATCTATCTCCCTTAATAAAACATCTAAAAAAAAGGATCATAAGCCCATTGAAGAAGTGCTTGTCTTTGTTTTGGTCTACACCAAATATCTCCAACCTCACAATTTTTTTTTATTCCCCCAATATGCCTTGGACCAAATGCCCTCCACCTCTTTATTTGAAAGTCATCTATTTTATTAATCCTTCTGCCCATAAAATATCTACAATACCACTGAAACCAACCTAAAGGATCCTCATGAGTAATCCATCCTTTATTTTGCCAAACTTGTAATGTTTGACCAGATTCAATTTTAAAATAATTTAAATCAGTTTTAAAACCATCATTGCTTATTTTAGCTTTTTTAAACCAATCTTTAGGGTATTCAGACATATTTTTTTGGAAATACCAACCACCAAAAACGCCTAATTCTAGCATCTCTTTTGGCGTTAATTCCGGAGAAAAATTCATATTAATCATCTTTATTTTTACAAACAGGAGGAAGATTAATTGTAGGATTTTTATCAAAAAAACCAACAGGTATAAGATGAAATCCACAATATTCTACTGGCATTACAGGCCAATCTTCTGGTCTAGGAACATGAGTAACACCAAAGGTGTGCCATATAACAAGGTCGCAATTACTTATATCCCTGTCATTAGAAGTAATATCTTCTAAACCACCTTGTCCGGAATGCATTACTGGATAAGCACCTCCGGCATATTGTTCGTTTTCATTAAATGGAGTTGCCCATAAATTATGTTTAGCGAAAGACGCTCGTATACCTGGTGGTGAATCTGGATGGGCTAAAAGACTCGGCGTATTCCCAGGCAAAAGCTTATATCCTACAGGAAGTCCTACTCTATTAATTTTTTCAGGATTCGTAATTTTCCAAACTCTACTCGAAGAAGGTGAAATATCTCTCTTAGCATCATTCTCTTTTCTTAGATGTGTAGTTACATTTTTTAATTGCATGCCATTAGGATTATCTTTACTTACAGGTAGAGCAACGACTTCACTCTCATGCAATTCATTTCTACCTCCATCTAAATCCCAATCCAATCTAATACAGAACAAATGCTGGTGTAATGGGGATACCAATTCTTCGGTTATCTTAAAGTCTTGCTCTGGATTATGGATCTTTTCATCGAAAGCGCTTATACCGACTATTCCAGTAAGTTTCATTTCAACTTGAATTGTACCATCTAAATACAGATACCAAAATATTCCATAATCATAGTTTCCTATAGTAGAAATAGAACTCACAACTAGCCTTCTTGATCTTCTTACTTCGGTCGGAATAAATCCGTTGAAATCAGTATGTTTCCATTGGATTCCGAAGTCTTCTTCATGAATACAAATGGCATTCTTAATAAGATTTACAGAACCATCAAACATAAGCATATTTGCATCTAAATAATGAATTTCTCCTAAACAATCACATCCTAGAGTTAACGAATTTGTTAAGCTTCCCAACCCATATTCAGTTCCATCGTGAACAGCCTTCCAGCTATGCATAGGGTCAGCTGAACCATAAGGAACCACCATATCGGATAGAGATGCACGATAAAGAATAGGTCTTTCATTTAGAGAAACTTGATGCAGAACTGGGCCTTCAACTTGATGAGTTGATACTCTAAGCTGCCATCCTTCCCATGAAATTTGATTGTCTTTCACTTCAAATCCTGCACCTTCGGGCTGAGTTATTTCAACTGGTTTAGGTTGCTCTCTAAGTCCTGATTGAGAATCGGCATCATACCTTGCATGTGCCTTAGGTATTGGAGACACACCAAAATCCTCAACACGGGTAACTTCTTTAATGGTTAAATCAACATGTGATATAACCCCCTGAATTGGTTTTGCGTAGGCGTTATCTGTTTCATTTTCTTTAAGAAAAGAAATAGTTTTCATTGCCCTATGTCCGGATTTAATGGATTCGTGAACTACCCCTCCACCTGGCCAAGGGTCTATCTGGACAAGCTCTAAATTCGTGATGCCCCTTTTCTGAAGCGCATCTTGATAATCTTTATTTTCTTTAGTTAGGCTAATTGCTAAACCAATCTCCGCTAGATTGTAAGTTGCTTGAGCATCATTAGTTAATCTCTCTATTCCAATGACCTTTTCTTTTTTTAGATCTATAGTAGTAATAAAGCCACCGTCAGGGTTTAAATCAACTCCAACAATTTTTACCAACCTATCAAATTCTTCACCTTCCTTATAATCTCTGACAGTTTCTTTACTTGGTTCAACTAAAGTAATATTTGTAAATAAAGAATTATCATCTGACTTATTATGTGATCTATATATTTCTACAGCTTTATTTATCTCATCAACTGACAGAATACTTAACGGATGTTCTGCTTTCATTTTCTCCTCACTAATCTTCAAACCTAATTATGTTAATCTAAACCTATCAATCTGAATATCTTCTTCTCCAATATCACTGTAGTTATCATTAACTCTACCTTGTATATACTCCTTCCATGTGAAAGAACTAAATTTAGGATGGCTTTTAGATAATGCTTGCAGGGGCTGTATAACTGCATCGTTTGAAGGATTAAAAAAGTAAGGAGTACTATATCTTTCCGAAGAAACCCTAGTTGTTACCCTATGTAATGCTGCAACATATTTGTCATTTGTCCATACTTGCATTGCGTCTCCTAAATTAACTACAATTGTATCCTTCTCTGGCGGTATATCTATCCAACCACTTTCTTTTGAATATGTTTGGAGGCCTCCCGACATATCTTGTAAAAGAAGAGTTAATATACCTGGATCAGTATGGTGATGTAGAGCCATATCTCCAAGGGAAAGAGTATTATCCTTTTCTTCTAAATTTAAAGGGTCATCCACTGGATAATAATTCAATCTAACAGTACTTGTTTTCTTATCCCCAGAAGGAAAAAGTGAAAAACTAGTTTTTATAGACCTAAAAACAAGACCTAAAGTTATATCAGCAACATCTGAGGCTTTTTCAAAAAAATTTAACATTGTTTGTTGAAATTTTTGACTACTTGGCCATTGATTGTAATCTTTTGAATCTTTTCTCGGCCGCATATAATCAAAAACTTCCTTAAGATCCCTTTTTCTTTTAGTTAATTCTCTATCGTAAAATCCTAAAGGATTTTCATCGGTTCTAATAATTTTTAATTTTTCTTTTCTTGATAGGTTAAAAAAAGCCTTAGATTCTTTCCACATTTCAGTAATTTCTTTTTCCATTCCATGATTTTTTAAAAAGAAAAATCCATGATCTTCACAAGCTGAACTCAATTGCTCAATTTGATTAGAATCTTCTGCTTTCTTTAAATCTATAATTGGTATGTTTGCCATTTTTTTTATTTCTTTCTATTTTATTAATAGAATATAATAAAAATTTATTTTGAGGTCATAAATTATGAAAAATTTTCTTATCGGTAAATTAATTCTTGTTGTTTTCTTTTTGAATACTAATGTTTTAGCTGGCAATAACCACGCATCTGATGAATGGCAGATAGAGGCATATTCTAGCGCTGCCCCTTCTTTTATTGGAGATTTTGCAACTATAATCGGAGGAACTGGTGAAATAATAAGAGAAGGATCAAACGGTTGGGTATGTCAAGCAGGGAACCCGAGGCCTTTTCCTGAAAACGGCTGGAAAGATGTTCACGAAGCTATGCCAGCCTGTTCAGATAAAGAAGCTATGAAATGGATGATGGCTTATATGACTGGAAAAGAACCAGAACTAGATAATGACGGTTGGATGTGGATGTTACATGGTGATGTTGGAGAAGACAATCTTAAGGCTGGCGTTCTTAATAAGAAAGACAGTACTCCAGGACAATGGATCGAATCAGGTCCTCACCTTATGTTGATGCCAAAAGACCCATCTTCCCTTGATAATATGAATGCAGACTTTTCGAATGGCGCACCTTATGTAATGTTTCCTGAGACAATCTGGGCTCATGTTATGATACCTGTAGAAGGTTATTACGAATATCAGAAAGAGTCAGAGCCTAAAAATTAATATGTTAATATAATGATAAGACTTATGGAGAAATTATGAAACCAGTTTGTTTAGTTTTGGGTGCTGGAGCAGGAATAGGTGGTACAGTAGCCGCAAAATTCGCAAGTAAAGGATATCATTCTTACTTGTGTAGAAGGAGTGATAAGGAAGGTTTAGATCGATTAATAGCAAATATTGAGAAAGACGGAGGCACTGCTTCAGGTTGTCTTTTAAATGCTGCTGATGATGATGTATTAGAAGATTTAATTACTTCTATCGAAAAAGATATAGGCCCAATAGATGTTCTTATTTATAACTTAGGTGCTCAAACTGGTATGAAGCTTCTCCATCAAACTACTTATAAAGAATTTGAGTTGGGTTGGAGAATGGCTAGTTTCGGTCTATTTAGAGTTGCAAAAATCTTATGCCCCCTCATGGTAGAAAGAGGTCAAGGAAACATTATTGTGACATCGGCAACAGCTGCAATGCGAGGTAATAAGACTCAACATTCTCATGCAGCTGCAATGGCGGCTAGGAGAATGCTTTGCCAATCTTTGAACGCTGAATTCGCTGCTCAAGGAATACATATCGCTCATATAGTCATTGATGGTGCTGTTGATGCTCCTGACACTTTAGGAAAAATGCTAGGTCCGGAATTATATCAAAAAATGAGAGAAACAAAGGGAATGGAACATGATGGCTTGATACTGCCGGAAAAAATCGCAGACACCTATCTTCATTTAGTTCAACAACATAGATCCACTTGGACTCATGAAATAGATATTAGAGCATTTTCTGACCAGGCTTGGTGGAATCACGACACCATGATTGAGAAGGATTAATAAACAACTAAAACTTCAATATTATAACCTGACTCTTTAATTAGCTTACTTCCTCCTAAATTAGGAAGATCAATTACAGATAAAATTAAAATATTTTCTTTGGAGACTTCAAAATTTTCAGTCAATAATTCAGCACAAGCTATAGCAGTACCACCTGTTGCAACCAAATCGTCGACTATAACTATTCTGTCTTCTTTTTTAATTACTGTATTCTTTTGAATCTCTATAGAAGTGCTTCCATATTCAAGATCAAAATCTTTTTTATAAGTTTCATTAGGTAGTTTTCCTGGTTTTCTGGCAAGAACAAATGGGAGAGAAAGGTCGTGAGCTATAGATCCTGCAAAAATAAAGCCTCTGCTTTCAATACTAGTTATTAATGTAGTATTAAATTTTGAAGTAATTTTTGTAAGCTCTTTGCATGTTTTAACGAAGGCTACCGGTGTTTCTATGAGGCTTGTGATATCTCTGAATTTTATACCCTTTATAGGAAAATCATCTACAGTTCTAATATATTTTTTAATTCCTAAAGGATCACTCATTAAACCAATCCTGAAATCTTTAGCCTTTTTACAACCTCATTAAAATCTAAGGTACGTTCATCAAGTTTTTCTGATCCAATCTTTTCTTCTTTCTTAGATCGAGTTCTTTTTGTCCATTTTTTTAAATTTTCATGGGCCGCATTTTTGTCATTTTCCATAATTTGATCATAATTTTTGTCTCTGCAAGTTATCTCTAAAGCCAATCCGTTTGGATCATAAAAATAAATTGAATGAATAAAATCATGATCAATAGGATCTGAAGCCCACCCAATCTCCTTGTTCAAATGCTTTTTCCATGCTTCAAGTTCTTCAAATGTATCAACTTCAAAGGCAATATGTTGATTTAAACCATTGTTATAATTAAATTTTTCTTCTTCAACTTCATCAGGAATATCAAAAAAAGCAATATGATCACCATTACCCATTTCAAAGAATATATGCATATATTCCAAAGGTTCGTTTGACCCAGGAGAAGTCTTTATGTCGAGAGCGGTCACAAGCTTAAAACCCATTACATCTTCATAAAACCATCTTGTTTGTTCAGCATCCCTACAGAGAAAGGCTTGGTGATGAATATTTTTTGGTCGTTCTAATTTTTTCATAATATTTATTTATAATAATATGGTTATCTTAATAAACCTATTAATTATAGAATTTAATTGTATTCTTAATTTTGAGGGGAAAAATGAAACTTAAAAAATCAACATTGTTTTATTATAGCTTGGCTGAAATGCCAATAAACATAGCTCTTTTTCCTATTTTGGTCTTTATTCCAAAATTTTATACTGGCGAGATGGGGGTTTCTCTCGCTCTTGCAGCAAATATTATTTTAGTTGTTAGAATTTTTGATGTTATTACGGATCCAGTTTTTGGCTACATAAATGATAGAACTAATACGAGATGGGGCAGAAGAAGACCTTGGATAGCAATATCAACTCCTTTACTTATGATAAGTATTTTTATGTTATTTATACCGCCTGAAGGAGCCGGAGCTTTTCACCTTTTTTTATGGATGTTCCTTCTTTCAATTGCAACGACTATGCTTATCATTCCTTACTATGCTTGGGGCGCTGAATTATCACCAGATTATAACGAAAGATCGAGAATTACTGGATGGCGGTCAATTTCAGGAGTAGTTGGAAGCCTTAGCGCTCAATTGATCCCTACCATAGCTCTAATATTTTTTGGACTCGGTGGTAGTACAAATGTTCTTTATATCGTTGGTATTGCAAGCGTAATTATTATGCCAATTTGCGTAATTTTAACAGTAACAAAAGTTCCTGAATCTAAAGATTATATCCAATCAAATATATCACCAATCAAAGGTTTTAAACTAATGTTAGAGAATTCTCCTTTTAAAAGATTGATTATGGCTTTTATGTTTGGAGGAATAGCTTTTTCTATAACAATACCATTATATCTATTCTTTATTACCTATGTCCTTAAAGCTGAAGATATGGCTATTTATATGCTTACCTTCTTCTATCTCACGAATATTGTAGCTGTGCCATTCTGGGTTTGGTTATCAAAAAAAATTGGGAAGCATATGGCTTATATTTGTAGTTTTGCAATGATTGCTTTGGCTCACCCCTTTTATCTTCTTCTAGGTGAAGGAGATTTTTGGTGGATGCTACCAATTACTATTACCACAGGCTTTGCAGCTGGAGGTTTTGCAGCATTACCAAATTCAATGAAGGCAGATGTTATTGATCTAGATACACTGAAAAGCGGAGAAAACAGATCTGGATTATTCTTCTCATCATGGTCATTAATTTCGAAATTAGCAGGTTCAATAGGCACATGGCTTGCATTAACGGCATTATCTTGGATTAGTTTTAATACAGGAGCAGATGCCTACAACAACCCAAGTCAATTATTTGGACTTAAGTTTTTGTTTTCTACACTACCTTCATTCTTTTTCATATCTGCAATAATTATTATATGGAAATATCCTATTACAGAAGAATTGCATGCAAAAATTCATGATCAATTAAGAAATAAAAACAAAAAGGATGAAAATATTTTTACTTCTAGATAAGGCTATAAACATAGTATATGAATAATACTTTCCAAATATTAAAGGCAATTAATGAATAAGAAAGTTTCAGATAATACCTTACATCTTTATACACTTGGTTCAGGTGCCGTAGGAGTTAAAAATGTATTATTTGGATCATGGCTTCTTGTGTATTTTAATCAAATTTTAGGACTTGAACCTTTACTTGCTTCATATGCGCTTGCGATTGCTTTAGTATTTGATGCAATTTCCGATCCTTTGGTAGGAGCTTGGTCAGACCGTTTTAAATCCAAATGGGGAAGAAGGCATCCATTTGTATATCTCGCAATAATACCTTTCGGAATAAGCGCTTATTATCTTTATTCTACTCCCTCTGATACCACACAATCAGCTCTTTTTATAAAATTACTCATATCATCAATTCTTTTAAGAACATTATTTACTTTTTACGAAACACCAAGAGCGGCTATTGGTCCTGAGCTTATTACTGATTATGAAAGGAGAAATACCTTAAGTGGGTATGGAGTCCTGTATGGAAATATGGGGTTAGGGATTATGAGCTATATAATGCTAGCTTATTTTCTTGTTGAAACGGAAACCTTTTCAGGTTCACGAGCTTTTCTAAACCCTGAAGCGTATCCAAAATTTGGTCTTTTGGCTTGTTTTTTAATCATAATCTTTGGCTTGGTATCATCTTTATCAACCCATAAATATATTCCCGAAATGGTTGAACCAGAACGTAAGGCTTTCAAATTTTCTGAATTTTGGAAAGAAATATTTGAATCCCTTTCTAACAGGAATTGGTTGGTTCTTTTTATTGGAGGAACTATTTTAGCTTTAAATATTGGAATATTTTCAAGCTTAGACAATTATTTTAGTATTTATTTTTGGCAATGGACTCCTGAGGAAATTAGTTTGTTTCCTATTATTATAGCTCTTCCAGTAGTTTTAGCCGGATTTTTTGCTGCCCCTTTAGCTAAAGGAAAAAGCAAAAAAAACTTTGCTATAGGTTTGTTTCTAATAAACCTCATTGTGGAACCAATGCCAATCTGGTTAAGATTACTGGACCCATATGTTCCAATACAATTATTCCCTGAAAACGGTACAGATGCTCTTTGGTGGACGATTATTATCTTTTTATGTGTTGGTTATTTTTTAAGAACAGCGGGTTGGATATTAGTAATATCTATGGTTTATGATGTTGTTGAAGATGGCCAATTAGCTACAGGACGAAGAGATGAAGGTCTCTACTTATCAGCAAATGGCTTTATTCAAAAAATAATCAGTGGCTTAGGTGTTGTTATCGTTGGTTTTCTTCTAGAATTTGTGGGATTTGATGTAAAGAACCCGACAATATTAGAAATGCAGCAACCTATTTACCGTTTAGCCTATTTTCAGGCTATATTAGGCCCAATTTTAACTCTGGCATCTATTTCATGTATGTTTTTTTACAATATTTCAAAATCATCTCACAGCAAAACTCTTGACTCCTTAGGTATCGAAAAAGATTAAAAAGATTTTAATCATTTATAAATTCTACAACTGTTTCATGAGCGATTTCTTGAAGAAATAATTTATCTTCCGATCTTATTGAACCAAAGTAATCATACAAAATTCCTATTGGACTTTCCTTGTAAACACTTGCGTATACAACGCAAGCTGCTAAATAAGTCCCTAACAAATTAGGGTGCGTTCCATCTGATTTATGAAGTTTTATATTAGGAATTTTTTTGTAAGCGTTCTCAAAAGCTAAACCGACTGGTATCACCAATACATTATTTCTTTGCCCAGCTTTTACATACATATCTTCTATTATTCTCATTAATTTGGGATCATAATTTTTATGAGGCCTAACATAAGAAGGAATCATATATAGAGCTGCTTTAGAATCCATCGATTTTATTTTATCAATATATTCTTTCACTTTTTTCGAAAAGGAATTTCTGTTTTCTGGTGTTAGTGATTCACCGCTCCCTCCCTGTAGAATTACTAAATCAAATTTTTCTATAGAACCTATCGCCATAGGTTTTAAAAGATGATCCAAATTATGATGCTCCAGTCTAGCACCGCTAATGGTTGCCGATTTAATACCTCTAACATTAAAATTTGGATTTCTTTCTTTCACAATTCTTTTAAAATGATTGTGCAAACTATCATTATAATAAAGATAACTATTTCCAATAAACAGAGTGCTTTTAGGGATATCGCTATCTGGTTCACTAAGAACTACTTGAGCGTTAAATATTCCAAAATAAAGACATATCAATATTGATAGAATTTTATTCATTCTGTTATTTCATGCTTTATTTCATCTTTAATGTGAAATCAATATAGTAGTTTCTTCCATAGTCCTGATGAGCATCAGCATAGTACCCATAATACCTATCAGCTGTAGGAGCTCTCTCATCATCAATATTTCTTACAGCAAATCTAACCCTTGCATCATGATCATTTAATTCAAAGTCATAAGACATTGTTAAATTCCATGTCGTCATAGAGGGAATGAAATAAGCTACTCCATCTTTTAAACCCAATGAAGTTTGTACAAATGAACCCTTCCTTAGCCCATATAAACTAACTCCATACGGTCCTTTGTCCCAAGACAATCTCAGCGTATGTTTATTATCATAAATTCCATCTTTTTCTAGAAGGTCGCCAAAACCTTTTAAAGGAATTGACTCTGGAATTTCACCAGAATCTTTCTTGGCTTGAAGTTCAGCAAACTGTCCACTAGCTTTTTGTTCAAATTTATCAAGAAATGTTCCAATGTATCGAAAATCAAAATCACCCACTTTGCTTTCAAAATTATAATAGATTCCAATATCAAATCCCTCAATGGTTCTCTCTGCCATATTAGTGTAATTATTTTTAATATATTTAATGTCACCAAACGGACATACACCTGCTGCAGCAAAACCTGCTAAATCACCCTCATCAGGAGCTTCTCTTACTACTAAAGGATCCCCTATAAAAGTTGCGCAATTGTTTGTTCCGTTAGCAAACCTTAATAGCATGTCATTAACAGTTTGGTTTTCACGGCCAAATAAACCAATAGTTTTATCTTTTTCAATACTCCAAGCATCAACAGTAACAATAAAATTATCTGTTGGAGTTAACACAACACCGAAGGATATGTTGTCTGATTCTTCAGCTTCAAGATTTTCTGCACCTGTTGCCATTCTTTGTATGGTGTAACGTGAATCAGAATCAATTACATTTTCAACGCTTTGCACAGCATTAACTTGGAATGCTGCTCGGTCATACCTTGTACCAGACCTCACAACAGTTTTTTCATTCACCTGAACGATATTTGGAGCTCTAAAGGCTGATGATATTGATCCTCTAAAATCAATCCATGACGCTGCTTGCCAACCCAATGCTAATTTTCCTACTGTTGATGAACCATAATCAGAAAAATCCTCAGTTCGAATTGCTGCCTGCATATCGATTGAATCGGTTATTGGAATTTGTAGTTCGGCGAAGAAAGATACTACATCTCTTGATCCTGAAACATCTCCTGTAGGTGATGAATTGAGAACATCCGAAACTAATGGATAGGTATCTCCTTCATAATCAGTATAAGTAATAGTTCCATCTAATCTTGGATCTCTATTATCAGTAATTTCTTCATCACGATACTCAAACCCTAATAAGATACCTACATCTCCAGCCGGAAGCTTCCATAGAGAATTATTAGACATTTTAAAATCGACCATCGTGAGTTCACTCGAACCTTTTCTATAAACATCAATCAATGTCCTCTCAATGTTTGAATTTACACCTGCGCTAAAGGGGTTGTATGCTGCTGGAGTAGAATCAAATAAAGCCTCTTTTAAAAGATTATTAGACATTCTTTGGCTTGTTACATCGTCAGACTTTGCTTTAGAAGTTACAAAAGCTGCTTCCCAATCCCAATCATCAATTGAACCCCTGAAACCCTGAAGAAATCTGTAAGTTTCTTTTTTTACATTTACCAGTCTTGGCACCTCCATATATCTATAGTTATCTATAAAAAGCTCTTTACCAGCAAATATAGCTGTCGGGACACCATCCACATCTACCTTTAATTGATTTAAATAGTAATTATCTGGACCCACTCTATGCTTCGAAGAAGAAAATGCATAAGAAGCATGGGCAATTCTGTCACTATCCGATTCGTAATAAGATAACTCTGTGAATGATTCAATTCCATTCCCCATATCATGATTTATAAACATCATAATATTGGTTCTAACTAGTTCAGATCTAACATCGGTTTTACCCCAGAAATTACTTCTTAAAGCACCATTTCCATCTTGAGCAATACAAGTTCCATACCCTGTATCAAATAATGGATGACCTCTATTAGTACATTTGGCATCACCTAAAGGAAAAATTTCAAATTCTCCATTGGAGTCGGTCCACAAATGATTATAACTCTCTCCAGCATGTTCTTTAGAGTTTACCATATCAAATTGACCATAAAGAGAATGTGAACTTAGATTTCTAAAAGAAGTGCTTGTTTTCCAGGGTGAGTCATCATCAACAAAAGGTCTATGATCTCCTGCACCCCATCTTGGATCTTCTTGTGCGTTTATGTTTTCACGATCGTAGTAGTCAAAAAATACACTTACATTAGTAGCGCCTTCATTAAAGAAAGATCCCCATTTAGCGGTTATTTTTGTGTCATTAGCATCAAAGTGTTCATAACCATTAACTCTAGCTGTAATGTTAAAACCTTCAAAATCTGTCTGTAATACATTGTTTATTACACCAGCTACAGCATCTGCACCGTAAATAGCTGAAGCACCATCTCGTAAAATTTCTAATCTTTCAAGTCCGGATACTGGAATTATGTTTGCATTTACACTTACGGTTGGGACATAATCACCACCGATTAACTCAGTTTGATAACCAGGTGAGTTAACTAATCTTCTTCCGTTAAGAAGGACAAGTGAATTACCAACACCTAAATTTCTTAAGTTATAAGCTCCGACATCACCACGAGATGCATTTACTCCGCCAGAAGCGTCTTCAGCTTCAGTAAAATAGTTCTGTCCTTGTTCTGCAATGTGTTCTAGTAAATCATCACCAGAAGTAGATGCAATCGCTTCAATGTCTATGCCTGTAATGACTGAAACATTTAAAGATCCAGTAATCTTTGCTCCTTTAATTTGTGAACCCGTTACAACGATCTCTTCAATTTCTCTTGAAGGTATAATCGTTGAATCCTCTTGAGCTAAGACAGAAGTTATCGAAAATAAAGTTACAAAAATTGATATACAAAAAAAACGAGCAATTTGCATAGCACCCTCCCCTTTCTTTAAAAAACTTAAACGAGAAATGCATCAATAAAAATGATGTACTCAATTCCTCAAATTTAGAATAGAACTTTTATAATGTTTTTTAAAGAAAGAAATGAATGTTTATTTAATAGATAATTAGAGACAAAAAAGGTCAATTAATTTACTCTTAAAAGACCTCGGGAGCCCAAACCTATGAGTAAATTCAAAGTAATTCTCTTATCCCTATCAATTATAATTGCCGGTTGTGAACTTGATGAAGGTAATAAAATTGAAAAAGATTCTTTTCAACAAAATTATTGGGTTGAAGATTATGCACAAAACCTTAATTTTCCTTGGGCAATAACTTGGTTGCCTAACGGGGATTTATTAGTTACAGAAAGATTGGGGAAAATTAAGTTAATTCGCAATGGTAAGGCTATTGGTGAATTAGAAGGAGTGCCTAAAGTCATGGCTTCGAGCCCTTTTGATGGTTTGCTCGATATAAAAATTGATCCGGATTTCAAAACACAACCCTATATCTATCTCTCCTACACAAAAGGAACTACAACTGAAAGGGTTGGGGTTGTTTATCGAGCGAAAATTGAAAACAACAAACTAATTGAAGGAAAAGAAATATTCAATACCTCTCCTCCCGCTCCTACAGGAGGACCAAACATAACAAGAATTCAGTTTCTTTCAGACAAGTCTTTAGTCGTAGCGGTTGGTTCAAGCGGACAACATGCATACGGTATGGTTCAGCGATTAGATGGAGACATTGGAAAAATAATACGAATTTACAGAGATGGAACAATTCCTGATGATAATGCGCTTGCTGTTAAAAATCCTAATGCCAAACCAGAATTGTGGGCTACCGGTCTACGTTCAGTGGGAGGTTTAACTATAGATGATAATAATCAACTTTGGGCTGTAGAAATGGGACCACAAGGAGGTGATGAATTAAATCTCATAGAGGCGGGTGGAAACTATGGTTTTCCTTTAATTAGTTGGGGCTTTGATTATTCTGGAAGAGCTTTATCAGAGAGACAAAGTGCAGCTGGTTTTGTTGATCCAATAGTAACATGGAGTCCATCAATCTCACCTTATGGTATTACCTATTATCAAGGAGAAGCTTTCCCTAGCTGGAAAGGTGATTTATTTATGGGTGTATTAGGTGATCAGACAATTCTTAGAATGAGAATCCGTAATAATAAGTTAATAGAACAACAAGATTTATTACCCGACCTTAATGAAAGAATTCGTTCGGTAGAAACTGGCCCTGATGGGTTTATATACGCGGTTACAGATTCATCAAAAGGTAAGATTATACGAATAAGACCTGGAAAACCATCCGAGAAAGATCTAGAAAATGTTTCTAAACCATTCCCAATGCCCACAAATAGTGACATCGGTGAAAGATTAAAACAGCATGGTGTAATGCAAAATGAAGAAACCATGCTAGCTCTTCAAGCCGCTTATGATCCAGAAAGAGCTGAATTTATATACAACCAAAATTGTGTAAGTTGTCATAGCCTGAAAGCTAGTGCCGAAAGCAATATCGGTCCCCATCTTGAGGCCATTGCAGGTCGACGATCTGGTACTTTACCTAATTACAATTATTCAGCTTCTATGAAGGTTAATAATAGAACAAGCGTAATATGGGACTCACGAACAATCGCTGCTTTCTTAACCAACCCTCAAGCTATATTTCCTGGTACTAAAATGATATCAACACCCCTTAATTTTGAAGATGCAGTACAAGTTAGCAATTATTTAACTAGGTTAAAAAATGAAGAATAAGAAGTCTTTTTCTAGAAGGACATTTTTAACCGGTACATTAACTACTGGCGCACTAGCTATTACTCCCAAGTCACTAAGAAGTAATGAAGATATTTTTTCATATGTAACAAGACACGGCCCTTCATCAGGAATTGCCAAACTTAATGGTAACGAAAATCCTTATGGACCTAGTCAAAAAGCTTTAAGAGCTATTAATGAAGCATCTAAAAAATCTGGTTACTATGTTCATACATCAGGTGAAACATTACGATCAATGATTGCAGAAAAGAATGGATTAACTACTGATTATATCATCTTAAGTTCCGGGTCTACAGCAGCTCTAACGAACATTGCACTGGCATCAATTAAAAAAGGTCATATTCTAGCTCCAGATCTTTTTTGGGATAGCACAGCTAATTTAGCTGCAGGAATTAGTCAAAATAAATTGAAACGATTACCAAGCAATATAAAGCACCAAATAGATCTTGGAGTTATGAAGAATTCTATTTCTAAGGATATATCTCTAGTTCATATAACAAATCCTAATAATCCAACAGGATCAGTCTTAAATAATTCTGAATTAAAAGAATTTTGTAGAGAAGTTTCAAAAACTTGCACTATATTAATTGATGAAGCATATAATGATCTAACTGATAATCCCAAATCTTCAACAATGATACCCCTTATTAAAGAAGGTAGAAATATTATTGTAACACGCACATTTTCAAAGATTCACGGTTTAGCTGGTTTACGGATAGGTTATATGATTGCTAAACCTGAGCTAATAAAAGAAATCATGAAATTTGGAATCATCGGTAATTGGACAACCAATCATGCGGGTATAGCAGCAGCTATAGCTAGTTATAATGATAAAAATTTCTTGTCACATTCAAAAGCAATGGTAAATGAAGGAAAAGAAATGGTCATGGAAGCCGTTAAAAAAAATGGACTCTCCGCTTTACCCTCAAAAGCTAATTTCATCTTTGTTAATTTAGGATCTTTAAATGCCGACAAATTCAAAGCAAGCATGGCTAAAAGAAATATAATAATATCTGGAATTTACCGAAATCATAAAAACTGGTCACGTGTAAGTATGGGTAAAATTAATGATATACAAAGATATGTAAATGCTATGCCAGAAGCTTTGGAAGAGATTAGCTAGATTTATTGATAAATTGACTCACATCCTTATAAATTAAACAAGCCATAAGTATTAGCCCAATATAACCTATTGAAGGATATATCAAATTAATAAGCTGCCCAAAAGGTAGTAAGTTTCCTCCAAACCAACAAATTAATGTAAGAGTTACTGCTAAAAGTCTGAAACGCACGCTATGCTCAACAGCGAAACGACGGCAAATTGTCCACATTAAAGGTGTGACAGTTGTGTAAATACCCAGAAAAATAACGACGGCAAAGATTGAACCATAAACCGGGAAAACTTTTGTTG
Source organism: uncultured bacterium (assembly GCA_964001285.1). Lineage (GTDB taxonomy): Bacteria > Pseudomonadota > Alphaproteobacteria > MED-G09 > MED-G09 > AG-430-B22. The sequence goes on from CAXFAF010000018.1 coordinate 25,627, forward strand.
CTAATACAAGTATTGGAACTTCAGCATTATATACCGATTGAATATTGCCTAAAAGTGCAAGAAATACGATGGTCATTGCCCCAATAAAAAGTAATGGACCAAAAAGTGATACTCCTTTGACTTCAAAATTACTTTTAATAGTTGTTCCTACAAGAGGTAAAAAGCCATATAAACCTGGGAGAGAAAAAACTGCGTATAAAATAGCAGAAAAAAACCAATTTTCAGAGGCTTTTAAAATTTCAAGTCCTCCGGATATACGAGCACCTTCATTTAAAGCTAATGATCCATCGAACAAAGTAGTAATTGCAGTAGCTAAAGTGAGAACTACAATTACAGGACCAATAACTCCTAGAACTTCAATAATTTTATTTAAACCGAGTAATAGAGTTACAGTTGCACAGATAGCCATAAGACCTGATCCAAATATAACCGGCAATCCATAGGCTTGCTCTAAAGTTGCTCCTACACCACCTAACATCACACCATATACGGCAACAATCATAATCATGGTATACCAGGTCATAAAAATGCCAAGATAGCGTCCACAAAAATGTCGGAAAGCATCCTCATTGGTACGAAGATCATTTTGTTTTCCTGCTCTAAGTAATGAAAAGCAGGTATAAATCATAAGTAAGCCACAAATTAATAGACCTATTAGCCCTTTATTTCCAAAACCAACAAAGAATTGCATAGCCTCTTGCCCAGTAGCAAAAGCTCCGCCTATTAATAGCGCTATGTAAGCGCCTGAAATACTAAAAATTCTTACCCATTGATTATTCATAAAGATTATACAACCACATAACCGATCTACTATGATCTATAAATCCAGTATCTTTTGCAACCTCAGGATCTGATAGGGTTTCAAGAAATTTTTCTATATCGGAATAATAACCTTCCGCCGTACCTTCGTAATCATAAATACCAACCCGTGCAGACTCAGCGGCTTCTTTAGATGCTTTTTCATCGGCATGAAATTGTCTATATCCTTGTAAACCTGAAACATTCTCTCTTACATCAGCTGCATGATGTTCCAACCAATGATCATGCCAATCTTCTCTTGACCATTTTGAAGGTCGTCTTAAAACCATATTAAGGAATAGTGGCTCATTACCTGGAACAATCATATGTTCATTGCCTACGAGTGCCGCACTATTATTAGCGTCAATTAAAGGTCCTAACCTTTTCCCTATACCCTCTATAGCTTTAATAAGTAAATCAAACGATACATCTTCACCACGTAATTCTAGCATGACATCGAAGGGAGGTTGCTCTGGAAGATCATCTGGTTGACCATCTTGTGGAACGCTTGCAGTTGGATCATTTGGCACCCGTATTGCACGCCTGTGTTGTACATCAGGTAACTTCTGTTTTATTGACTCCCACTCACTTACAAGAAAATTATTGATTTTATCTCTATCATCTGTGTTTGAAGCACTAAATAATAATTGTATTTTATTAATCATATAAATTCCTTAGTGAGAATAAGGGACTAGTGGACCAGTACG
>CAXFAF010000019.1:0-26834 GCA_964001285.1 uncultured bacterium
GGAATACCTTTTGGAATAATGTTTGGTCTATTTGCTGGTGGATGGATTAATGAATATTTTGGATGGAGAATGGCCTTTTTTGTAGTTGGCATTCCAGGTATTATCATTGCTCTAATTTTTCGATATACAGTCCGAGAACCGTTAAGAGGTCAAGCCGAAGGAAGGGCTGATGATAAAGCACAACCATCAATCCCAGAAACAATGCGATACCTTTTAAAAAAGAGATCGTTTAGACATCTGGCATTTGGAGCTGCTTTAGCTGCATTTGTAGGATACGGCGCAATAACATGGCTTCCCTCTTTTTTCCAAAGATCCTATGGAATGCAAACTGGTGAAGTAGGTTGGTATTTAGGGTTAATTTTAGGTATTCCCGGTGGTTTAGGTATTTTTCTTGGTGGTTATTTATCTGATTATTTTGGATCAAAAGATACGAGATGGTACCTCTGGATAGTAGCATTAGCAATGGCTATAACGGTTCCACTTTATTATATGGTTTATCTTAGTCCCAATTCATACTCTTCTTTTTTATGGTTAATTGTTCCAATATTTCTTGGAAATTTTTATCAGGCTACTACATTCAGTCAAACCCAAGGAGTTGTAGAACTTAGAATGCGATCAGTCGCTGCCGCAATTTTACTTTTCATTATTAACATAATTGGTTTAGGTTTTGGTCCTCAAGCTGTTGGACTTCTAAGCGACTTTTTGAATCCAGAATACGGAAAGGAATCTCTAAGATATAGCTTGCTAATACTTACAACAATTAAGTTATGGTGCGCTTATCATTATTACCTTGCAGGTAAATATTTAAAAGAGGATTTAATTACTGAATAATTATTCAGTTGGCTTTCTTAAAAATAAGATAGTCGTATTTTTCTTATAAGTTATATAATTAGGATCGTTTCCCCATTTTTCATTAGCAGATTTTTCTAACATAGGAATACCGCTTACCTTAACCAAAAGATAATAAATAAATATTGGAGATATTAAGGCGATATAATCCCAACCCTTAAAAATGGGTAAAGCAATAATAGTAATTCCTATCCAAAGTAAAATTTCTCCGAAATAATTAGGATGTCTTGACCATGCCCATAAACCATGACTAATAAATTTATCCCTATTTGCGATATCTTCTCTAAATATTTTCTTTTGATAATCAGAAATAACTTCAATTAAAAAGCCAATAACCCAAATGAGAACTCCAAAAATTAAAAAGATGTATTCTTTAATGCCAATATCAATAACATTAATACTGGTCATAGCAACCAGTCCAGCAACATAACTAAGAAATACCCATAAAGCAGATAAATTCCATGTCATAAAAAACCAAAAAAAGTTCTTTTTCATTTCTGTAAATCGAGTATCTCTGCCTGATTTTTTTATTCTATTAAATAGAAAAGACCCAAGTCTAATAGTCCAAATCATTACTAAAAAACCAATGATCAATGAATAAAAATTACGCGTATAAGAAAAAACGATTATTGACAGACTAATAAAAGTAAAACTCCCTATAGCATCAAAGTAATGTTCAGTTTGTTTAGAATACGCATGAATAAAGAAAATCCAATGAATAACATAAGAATATATAAAACAAAAAAAGAGAAAAGGTATTCCATAAAAATCAATACTATTTTGACTAGCCGTAAAAGCTACTACCAAACCTACCAATAAAGCGATTATTGAGCCTAGTATTGATGTCCTTAGAGGCATTTTTAATAACCCTTAATAAAATTAATTAATTCACTCATTACCTCTGGATAAGCTTCTTTATCCCATCTATAAAATTGATGTCCTTTGTTATCCCATTTTAACAATTTAATATTGTTACCCTTCTCTGTCATCTCTTTAGTAAATTCTTCAACAACATCAATTGGAATAGTTCTATCAGATGTTCCATGAAAAATAATAGATGGTGGTAAGTTTTCTTTAATATGATTAGAAGGTGATAATTCAACAGATTGTCCTTCGAAAAGATTTTTCATATAAAACCAGAATCTTTTTCTTCTTTCATGAGTATTTTCTGGCAATTGGTATCCGCTATCAAAAAAAGATGTATTAATAGCAGGATTAAAAAAAATCAAAGCTTTTATATTCTCATATGTTTTATTATTTTTATTCGGAATCATAGCTAAAGATGCGGCCAAATGACCTCCTGAAGAACCGCCACCTACCATTATACTATTTTCATCTATATTTAATTTTCCTGAATTATCAATCAACCATTCAAAAGCTTTTTCTGCGTCTAGCATAGAATCTTTAACTTTAGAATTATGTTTTAAAGCTAGTCTGTATTCAGCACTGGCACATAAAATTCCTTGATCAGATATATCTCTACACATTTTAAAAAGAGAGTAAGACGAACCAAAAGCCCACCCTCCACCATGAAAAAGTAATAAACTGGATTTTGTTTCTATTTTTTCTGGCCTAAATATATGAATCTTCAGATCAATATTACTATTAGTTGTATAAACATAACTTTCATCAGGACGATTTAAATAATACAAGGATCCATAAACTATTTTATCAAAGAAATGACCAATAAAAGGCATTTGCTTAGGTTTAGTTAAAGCAAGATATGAAAAAGAAAATACTAATAGAATACAAAAGGTTATTAAGAAAGTCATAGATTTTTTCATACAATAATTTCTCTATTATTAACCAAAATAATTATTAAGTCTTTCATAGGCCTCTATAAAATCTTCTTTGAAGTTTTGTACAACAGTACCTGCCGATAATGTATGATTCATTAAACCTACGCCCTGTCCAACCCAGTAAGTTGCTAGTTGCTTTGCTCCCTCATGACCACCTTGAGAGAGCTTATCAATTTTTCTTAAAGCTGGTTCACTAACAAATGATTGAAGTGGCATCGGTAAAGGGTCAGGCCCTTCATTTTCCCATGCATCAGTCCAAGGGGATCTAAGTTGTCTGGAAAATTTACCAGTTCTACTTCTTGATCGAACAGTATCTCTTGAAGAGGCTGCCAACATTTTTTCCTTTACCACAGGATTTGTTTCTGCTTCGGAGGTAGTAAGCCATACGGATCCACACCATGCACCCGAAGCACCCATAGCCATAGATGCTGCCATTTGCCCGCCAGTAGTAATTCCTCCAGCAGCTAAAATTGGCACATCTTTTACATCTTTAATTGCGTTATAAACTTCAGGCACTAAAACCATAGTTGAAACATCGCCACAATGGCCGCCAGCTTCTCCTCCAGCAACAACTAAAATATCTACACCTGCTTCTACTTGTTTAAGTGCATGTTCCTTAGCTCCTACAAGTGCCGCGACAGCAACATTATTTTTCTTTCCTAATTCCAGCATTATTTTTGGAGGAACACCTAGTGCATTTGCAACAAGTTTTATTGGATGCTTAAAAGCTACTTCTAGAGAACTTTCAGCCCCTTCTTCAGACAGATTTCTTCCAAATTGAATTGTTCCTTTTCTTACTTCATCAGGATCTTCAACTTCAATATCATGAGAATCTAGAATTGAGTTTGCAAAATCTTTATGTTCTTGAGGTATGGATTTTGATAAATCAGAAGAGTTTAAAGTTTTTCCCTTTCCTTCATATTTATTGGGAACAATTAGATCAATCCCATAAGGTTTTCCATCAATATTATCATCTATCCACTTTAGCTCTTCTTCAAGTCGGTCAGGAGGATGATTAACTGCTCCGAAAACACCCATTCCACCCGCTTTAGAAACAGCAACAACTACATCTCTACAATGTGAAAATGCTAGTAGAGGGAATTCTATATCCAAAATTTCGCATATACGTGATTGCATTTACTTTTCTCCTAAATTTTTAATTAAGAAACATTTTTTGAAAAGGAGATTTCTCCATCATCAATACGACCATATCTAATTTGAAAAACATCTTTTAAAAAATTTTGATTATTTCGCCAGGGTGATTCCTTTCCTTGTTGAGGAAAAATATGTCGAGATCTTTCTATATAACCTGAAGTTAGATTTAAATAATCTGGATCAGTTTCTATATTATTATCAGATTGAGGACATACAACTGAATAATTCTTCTTTTTCATATGATTAATTAATCTACAAACATATTCAGAAGTTAAATCTGCACCTAAAGTCCATGAGGCGTTAGTATAACCAAAGGTACTCGCTAGATTAGGCACACCACTATACATCATTCCTTTGTAAGTAATGGTTTTTGAAATATCTATAGGCTTATTATCAACTGTAAAATTAACATTACTTAACATTTCAAGATTTAGTCCTGTTGCAGTTACAATAACATCAGTTTCAAGCTCCTTTCCAGAAGAGAGAATAATGCCTTTTTTAGTAAAATTTTGTATCTGATCTGTTACTACAGAAGCATTACCTTTTTTTATTTGCTCAAAAAGATCGCCATCAGGCACAAGACACATTCGTTGTGTCCATGGATTATATTTAGGAGTAAAATGTTTTTTAACATCATAATCCGACCCTAAAGCTTTCTTAACTTCACGAATTATTGCGTTTTTAACTCCCTCAGGATATTTTTGACATAAACGGAAATAATACTGCTGCCTTAAAATGTTTCTCCATCTAATGATTAAATAAGACAACTTCAAAGGAAAATATTTTCTAAGATTATTTGCTAGTTTATCTTTTTCCGGAGCTGAGACAACATAAGTGGGTGACCTTTGAAGCATTGTTACATGTTTAGCCTTTTTTGCCATTTCAGGTACTATAGTTACAGCAGTAGCCCCGCTTCCAATTACAACAATTTTTTTACCAGAATAATCATAACTTTCATCCCATTCTTGAGGATGTATTACATCACCTGTAAAATCTTCTATTCCTTTAAATTCAGGCTTATACCCTTCCTTATAACTATAATATCCAGAACACATAAAAATAAAGTTACATGAAATCTGAGTTATTTTGCCTTCTGATTTGTCTTCAACATCAACAGTCCATGAATTTTCAGAACTAGACCAAGTAGCGCTCTTAACATATTTTCCAAATCTAATCTTATCCTTAAGGTTATATTCTTCAACAGTCTCATTTAAATATTTTAATATAGAGGGAGCATCTGCAATAGCTTCCTGCTCTTTCCAGGGTTTAAAATTAAATCCTAAAGTATACATATCAGAATCAGATCTAATTCCAGGATATTTAAATAAATCCCAGGTACCACCAATCTTATCCCTTCCTTCTAAAATTACGAAGGATGAGTTTGGGCATTTCTTTTGCAAGTGATAACCTGCACCAATACCTGAAATCCCTGCTCCAACTACTAAAACATCAAATTTTTCAGTCATTTCAACCTAAATATAATAATAATAAATCGTTTTAACCTTTATATAGCTATAACTCCTCCGTCAACAGAAATTGAATCTCCTGTCGTAAAAGCTGAATCATCAGAAGCTAAAAATAAAACCGCAGAAACAACCTCTTCTGGTTCCCCTACTCTATTCATCGGGTGAGAGGCTGCAAATTCAGATAATTGCTGATCGGGATCTTCTGCGGCATCAACATATCTTTGCATCATAGGTGTATTAATGGCTCCTGGTTGTACAGCATTACATCTAATGTCATATCCCATTTCTGCACAATGCAGCGCTACTGTTCTAGTTAATATTAAAACCCCAGCTTTACTGTAATTATAAGAGACTACAAATGGCTTGGGTCTTGTTGCAAGCGAAGAAGCAAAATTTACTATCGTACCTTTTCCACCTTTCATGGCTTTTACACCAAATTGACATCCCAAAAAAACAGAAGTTCCATTAATAGCATGAACCCTATTCCAGTGTTCTATTGTTTCGTCTTCTATAGTTGCCGGTTCACTTATACCTGCAGCATTAATTACTGAGGTTATTTTATTGAATCTATCTCCAAGATAGTTTTCAAGTTTATCCCAGTCTTCTGCTTTAGAAACATCAGCTTTAAAAAACTCACATGATTCGCCTATTTCATCTGATACCTTGTTTCCTAGTTCTTCATTTAAATCTAAAGTAACTACTGATCCACCTTCTTCGACAAACCTTCTTGCAGCAGCAGCTCCCATACCTGAAGCACCTCCTGAAATTATAGCAAATTTTCCACTAAACCTTGTCATCATCACTCCTTTAAAAAAAATAGTTCTCTATACATAAAAACTTAAAAAATTCCTATTTTCAAACTAAATTATCAAATGCTTTTTAATCATTAATAATATAACATTATCAGTAAGAGGATATTAATATGGATGAGACAAAAAAATTTTTCGAAACTTACTGTAATTTTGTTACTAAAGTCACGAGCAAACCAAGCTTAGAAGTAGATTCTTTAAAAGCATCAATCGATGAAATCCAAAAAGATTCGGATATCGATGTACCTAGACTTGTTACTGCAGCATTAGGCTTAAGTAGTGAAGCTGGAGAATTTACTGAAATTGTAAAAAAAATACTTCTTCAAGGTAAGCCTGCTGATGAAGATAATATTTTTCATATGAAAAGGGAGCTTGGAGATATAATGTGGTACTGGGCCACCGCATGTATGGCCTTAGATCTTGATCCATCCGAAGTAATTCTTGAAAATCAAAAAAAGCTTGAAGCAAGATATGGTGAAAAATTTACAGTAGACCAAAGTGAAGTTAGGGCTAAAGGGGATCTATAAAGTTTTTTTGAATGAAATTGAATATAAAAACACCTTCAACATCCATCGAATGGGAAGAATATTATCTATTTAGATGGAAAATACTTAGAGAACCTATAGGCTTAGATAAACAATCAACAAAAGATAATCTTGAAGAAAGTAGCCACCATTTAATGGTAACTGATAATAATAAAATTATCGGAGTTGGACGAATTCATTTTCTTAATTCTAAAGAGGCTCAAATTCGTTATATGGCGGTAGATAACAAATATCAAAAAAAAGGAATAGGGAGAAAAATAGTTTATGGGCTTGAAGAATTTTCAAAAGAAAATGGTCGTTCTAAAATAATACTTAATGCTCGTGATAATGCTGTTAAATTTTATTCAAATCTTGGTTACAAAAACCTTGGACCTATAGATGTAGGAATTGCAATTAAACATTTTAAAATGACTAAAAATTTAAAAATTATCCTTCCAAGATCTAATAACACTTAATGTCTCAATATTGTCTAAATTAGATTTTGAAGAGTACTTTTCAGCACTTTTTTTAATTGAACTTTCTGAAGATCTTAGAAATGGGTTTATATTTTTTTCAAGCTTTATATTTGAAGGAAGAGTAATCTCATTATTATTTCTTTTATTACTTACTTCTTCATAATACTTTAATAGCTCTTTATTTGTAGGTTCAACTTCAACTGCAAAATTCAGATTACTTAATGTATATTCATGCGTACAAAATACTTTTGTTTCTTCAGGCAAGGAAGAAAATTTACTAAGTGAATTATACATTTGAGTAGGCGTCCCCTCAAATAATCTTCCACATCCTCCAGAAAAAAGAGTGTCCCCACAGAATAAAATAGGATTTTCTTGATCTGAAAAATAAGAAATATGATCAAGTGTGTGACCAGGTGTTTCAAAAACCTTAAAAGTATTTCCTAATATTGTTATTTGATCATTTTCACCTAATTCATTTGTTATACCTTCAATATGACCACCCTTAGGACCGTATACTGGTATTGCCTTTTCTTTAGATAACTCTAAAAGACCACCTGTGTGGTCTGGGTGCCAATGAGTAATAAGAATAGCAATTAAATCAAGATTTTCCTTTAATAGAATATCTTGAACGGCATTTGGATCTCCAGGATCAACGACAACTAATTGTTTTTCTTTTCTAAGCGCCCAAATATAATTATCTGTAAAAGCTGGTATAGCAAAAATTTCTAACATATTTTCCTAGTAATATATTCCTTATATGTTTACAAGTTTTCTTGGAGTTAAATATATGAAATCAAATAATTTAATAGGTATTTTTCTGTCAGGAATTTGTATTATTCATTGTTTAACATTTCCTTTATTAACTTTAGTTTTAAGCTTAGATACATTTGCTTCCCTTTTTTATGATGAAACAAAAGTTCATATATTTTTATTTATTTTGGTGTCTATAATTTACCTAATAGTATTTCCCAAGAGTTTCATTAATGATAGGAGATTAATACCCATAATTCTGGCTTCAATAGGTGTCATCTCTTTATTTACAGGCCTTTTCCAGGAAGAAAAAATTGAAATAATTTTAACAGTTTTTGGCGGAATTCTTTTGATGTTTGCTCATTATAAAAATTATCAAATTCTTAAAAACTCTTAATTTATCTAAGGATAAAGTATTTTAGTGGTCCACTTACCTGATTTCAGTTTATATTCTACTCTCTCATGAAGTCTATTAGGTCTTTCTAGCCAAAACTCGAAGTTTTTAGGATAAACGCAATATCCATTCCAATAATTTGGTCTCGGAACTTTCTTACCTTTAAACTTCTTTAAGTAATCATTAAATCTTTTCTCTAAAATTTCTCTTCCTTGAAGGGGCCTTGATTGCATTGATGCCCATGCACTAATTTGAGAAAATCTATCTCTGGAAAAAAAGTAATCATCACTTTCTTTATTGCCTAATTTTCTTATCTGCCCACCAATCAAGACTTGTTTTCCCATTGATTTCCAATAAAAACACAAAGATACATTTTTATTTCTAATGATATCTTTTCCTTTATGGCTTTCCGAATTGGTAAAAAAAACTATTCCATCTTTTCTTATTTCTTTCATTAAGACCATTCTTACTCTAGGTCGGTTAAATGATCCTACAGTGGATAAAGCCATGGCATTGGGGTTTTTAGATTCTTTTTTAATAGCTTCTTCATACCAGCTACTTAAAAGAGTAAATGGGTTTTTTTTCTTATTTATCTTACTTTTTCCTGATTTCATGACATTTAAACTTAAAAATAAATTATAAATAAAATTATACAATTCATGTATTAATATGTATTTCTTTATTTTATATTTATAAAAAATTATCAAATAAAAACAAATTAATAAGATGAATTATGGAAGTTAAAACAAATTTACTTAAAGGAAAAAGAGGATTGATTATGGGCGTTGCAAATAATCGATCAATTGCTTGGGGAATAGCAAAAGCATGTTCCAATAATGGTGCAGATATTATTTTAACTTATCAAGGAGAAGCTATTAAAAAAAGAGTTATACCTCTAGCAGAAGAATTGAGCTCTGCAAAAGTTCTCGAATGCGATGTAACAGATGAAAAAACTATTGATGATATGTTTGAAAACATTAAGAATGAATGGGAAACAATTGATTTTCTAGTTCATGCTATAGCTTTTTCAGATAAAGATGAACTTAAAGGCAGGTACATTGAAACATCAAAAGAAAATTTTATCAACACAATGAATGTGTCTTGTTATTCATTAACATCTGTTGCAAAAAAAGCAGAAAAATTAATGTCAAAAGGTGGCTCTATCCTGACTCTAACTTATTATGGTTCAGAAAAAGTGATGCCCCACTATAATGTTATGGGGGTAGCTAAATCGGCTCTTGAAACCAGTGTCAAATATTTAGCTAAAGACTTAGGTAAAGAAAATATAAGAGTGAATGCGATTTCTGCAGGACCAATTAAAACATTAGCTGCTTCTGGAATAGGCGATTTTAGATATATTTTGAAATGGAATGAATACAATTCTCCTTTAAAAAGAACCGTATCAATAGAAGAAGTAGGTAATGCTGCAGTTTATCTTGTTAGTGATTTATCATCTGGAGTTACTGGTGAGGTGCATCATGTAGACTCAGGTTATAATATAGTCGGTATGAAAGATGAAGATGCACCAGATATTTCTACTATAGAGGATTAATCAATGTCGCATAACACTTTTGGTCATTTATTTAGATATACAACATGGGGAGAATCTCATGGAACTGCTATAGGTTGTGTTGTAGATGGAACACCCCCTAAGATTGAATTAAATGATAAAGACATTCAATTTTGGTTAGATAAAAGAAGACCTGGCCAAAATGAATTTACAAGCCCTAGGAATGAACCTGATAGTGTTGAAATTCTTTCAGGTGTTCTAGAAGAAAATGATACTATGCTTACCACAGGAACTCCTATTTCAATGATTATTTATAATAAGGATCATAAATCTAGCGATTATGATGAAACCAAGGATAAATTCAGACCTGGTCATGCAGATTATACATATTTGTCAAAATACGGAATAAGAGATTCCCGTGGTGGAGGTCGTCAATCAGCAAGGGAAACAGCTATGAGAGTTGCTGCAGGTGCCATTGCAAGGAAAATCATTCCTGAAATTGAAATAAAAGGAGCTTTAGTACAATTAGGTGATCTAAAAATTAACCCAGACAATTGGGATTGGGATTTTATTGATAAAAATCCATTTTGGTGCCCAGATGCTAAGGCTATAGATGGTTGGGAAAAAAAGATAAAATCTTTGATAGAAGAAGGTGATAGCTGTGGAGCCATAATTGAGATAACAGCTAAAAATGTTCCTGTTGGTTTAGGCGCTCCTATTTATGGAAAATTAGATTCAGATCTAAGCATGGGAATAATGAGCATAAATGCGGTTAAAGGGGTTGAAATAGGAAATGGTTTTAATGCTGTTACAACATTAGGCAGTGAAAATGGGGATGAAATGAGGATGAAAAAAGGAAAACCTGAATTTTTATCAAACAATTCTGGTGGAATATTAGGAGGAATTTCTTCAGGTCAAGATATAGTTTTAAGATTTGCAGTTAAACCAACTTCATCTATAAGAAAATCTAAGAATACCGTAGATAAATCAAATAACGACACTAAAATTCAAACTAAAGGTAGGCATGATCCGTGCGTAGGAATTAGAGCTGTTCCTGTTGGTGAAGCTATGGTTGCTTGTGTTTTAGCCGACCATTTTTTAAGAAATAGAGCTCAAATTCAAGATTAAGATTTTATTATCTTAAACTCACTTTTATTTATCCCTAAAGTTTTTAAAGCTGTTTTAACTATATTATCAGAATCTAGGCCAGCTTGAGCATACATATCATTTGCATTACCGTGCTGAATAAATATATCAGGAAGGCATAAATTACGTATCTTCAATCCTTTATCAAGCAATCCTTCTTTCGCAAGGAACATCAAGACATGCGCACCAAAACCACCTGAGGAACCCTCCTCTACTGTAATGATAAGTTCATGGTTTTTTGCTAAATCTCTAATTAATTTTTGGTCTAAAGGTTTGGCAAATCTTGCATCAAATATTGTACTTGAAAGACCCATAGACTCTAATTTTTCTGATGCTTTTTTTATTTCCATTATTCGTGAACCTAAATTAATAAAAGCAATATTATCTCCTTTTTGAATTATTCTACCTTTCCCAATTTCAATTGCTTCAATTTTTTCTGGCATTTCTAAACCAAAACTTTCTCCCCTAGGATACCTAAAAGATAAAGGCCCTAAGTCATATTCCGTTGCAGTCTTAACCATTCTAGCCAGTTCAATTTCATCTGAAGCAGCCATGACGACAAAATTAGGCAAAATTGATAAATAAGCTAAATCAAAACTTCCTGCATGAGTTGGGCCATCAGCTCCTACCAAACCTGCTCTATCGATAGCGAATCTTACAGGTAAGTTTTGTATTGCAACATCATGTATAATTTGATCATAAGCTCTTTGAAGAAATGTTGAATAAATAGCCGCAAAAGGTTTGAGTCCTTCTATAGCCAACCCTGCACAAAAGGTTATAGCGTGTTGTTCAGCAATACCAACATCAAAAAATCTTTTGGGGAATTGATCTTTAAATTTATCTAGCCCAGTTCCTGAGGGCATAGCCGCAGTAACCGCTACAATATCGTTGTCTTTTTTGGCACAATTAATCAAAGAATCTGAAAAAACCTTTGTAAACGAATCATTACCTTTCTTTGTTTTCTCCTGCTTACCTGTTGCAATATTAAATTTAGAAACACCATGAAATTTTTCATCTGATTCTTCAGCAGGTTTATATCCTTTTCCCTTTTGCGTAACCGCATGGATAATTATCGGTCCATGATCTGCATTCTTAACATTCCTTATTACTGGCAACAGGTGATCTAAATTATGCCCATCAATTGGACCTACATAATAAAAACCTAATGCTTCAAATAATGTTCCATTGCCAGCAATTAGCCTAGTAATTTCTTCAGCTTTTTTGGCGCCTTTTTCTAAGGATTTAGGTAATTTCTCAACAACTTGCTTAGCAAAATTTCTTATACCTAAATATGTTCCTCCAGATATTAACTTTGCCAAATATGCGCCCATAGCACCTGCTGGTGGAGCTATTGACATATCATTGTCATTTAAAACAACTATTAATCTAGATTTTTGTGCACCTGCATTATTTAAGGCCTCATAAGCTTGACCCGCACTCATTGCTCCATCACCTACAACACAAACAACATGATTGTTTCGTTTCTTTAGATCTCTACCAACAGACATTCCTAATCCTGCGGAAGCAGCAGTAGAACTATGCCCTGCTCCAAAATGATCAAATTTACTTTCATCCCTTTTAGTAAAACCAGATAGCCCATCTTTCTTTCGAAGTGTGCCCATTTGATCTCTTCTACCGGTTAAAATTTTATGAGGATAACTTTGATGTCCTACATCCCAAATAATTTTGTCCTCAGGAGCATTAAAAATTTTATGTAAAGCGATTGTTAATTCAATAACCCCTAAACTTGCACCTAGATGGCCTCCTGTTTTTGATACCTTTTCAATTACATCATATCGTAATTCATTTGCCAGTTCTTTTAATTGACTATCATTCAAGTCGTCTAAATCTTCTGGTCCATTAATTTTTTCAAGATATTTAATATCGATTTCATTCATAATATCAAAACTTTCTAAATCTTATAAAATCTAGTGCATTTATAAAATTTTCTGGTATTTTTTCAAACATATTTATAGAGGAAATAGCCTTATTACAATATTCTTCAGCCATTTTTAAAGACTCCTCAACATCAAAATGACTTAAATAAGTCTTATTACTGTTAATTTTATCTTTTCCTAAAGTTTTACCTATTTGTTCTTTGTCACCAACAATATCTAAAACATCATCAATAATTTGAAAAGCAATTCCAAAATTTTTTCCATAATCTTCAAATGCTTTTATTTCTTCATCTTTTGCATTTCCAATAATTGCGCCTGCCATACAAGAAAAGCTTATCAAATTTGCAGTCTTTAATTCATGCATTTTATTAATTTCAACAATAGAAAGGTTACTTTTTTTAGAATTAATATCTATCATTTGACCTCCAACCATTCCATCACTACCTATTTTCTTAGAAAATTCATTTATTAACATTACTTGTTTTTTTGAATCAAAATCTTCTATTGAATCTGATAAAATTTCAAAAGCCATGGCCTGAAGAGCATCTCCTGCCAATATGGCTGTAGCCTCACTAAATTTTATATGATTAGAAGGCTTATTTCTTCTTAAAGCATCATTATCCAAAGCCGGTAAATCATCGTGAATTAACGAATAAGAATGAACCAATTCTATTGCGCAAGCTACATTCAAGGCATGATTTTTTTTAGCTTTAAAGAATTTAGCAGTTTCTGAAGTTAAAAATCCTCTAATTCTTTTTCCTGAACCTATTGAGGAGTAATGTATCGCTTCTTTAAGAGCTCCTTCGATAGTTATTTTTTTTTCTAATATATTTTTTAAAATAACATCTATCTCTTCAGCAAAAAGAGTTAAATCATCTGTAAATTTGTTCATTTTAGATAATTAATCTTCGTATGATTCAGAAGAAAAATCCCCATCAGGTTGTGAAATTATTTTATCAACTTTCATTTTGGCTGACTCTAATTTCTTTTCGCAATGGTTTTTTAGCAATGTTCCTCTTTCATAAATATCGATAGAATCTTCGAGATCAATATCACCTTGTTCTAATTTTTCAACTATCTCCTCTAATTCGGACAAAGCCTCTTCAAAGGTAAGATTTTTAATATCGTTTTTTTTATTCATGAATTTTTACCATATTTATATTTTAAAATAATTTATAACACCTTTATCATCTCTTTTAGAACATAATAAACCCCTATCTACTAAACAATTAAGATGGGCAATACTCTCTCCTGTTGCCATTAATAAAAGATCACTAGTTATTTTTCTTTTAAAAAGAACAGAAAAAACATCAATAGCTTTCTTTGGCTCTTCACAAAAATCTAAAAGCCTAGAAAGATTTTTTTCATGTCCATTTATTAAATGGTCTAACCTCTCATGTAACCCTCGAAATGGTTCATTATGCGAAGGAAGAACCAAAACATCATTAGGAACTCTTTTTTTAATGTACCTGCAACTCTCTAACCAATCCTTAAGGGGGTTAGATTTTGGTTCAGTTGGAAAAACACTTACATTAGAGGTAATCTTTGGCAAAACTTGATCGCCCGAAATAAACAACTTTAATTCTTCATTATACAAACATATATGTTCAGGACAATGCCCACTTCCAACAACAATTTCCCATACATAATTTCCTATTTGAATTTTATCATAATCTTTTAAGCGGTTATAACTATCAGGAAGCTTTGATATGGCACTTCCAAAACCACCAAACCTTTCAGCATATGAGTCTAATTCGTCCTCAGTAAAACCAGCTGATCGATACAAGCTTTTTCCTTCTTCAGGCGCCTCCCTCCCGGTATCAGAAACAAGCATTCTGCACATGAGATATTCCGATCTCGACATAAATAATGGTGAAGAAAATTTTCTATTCAGCCAGCCAGCAAGACCTATATGATCAGGGTGAAGATGTGTAACGATAATCTTTTTGACATTTAAGGACTTCATATCTCCAGAGAAACATGTTCGCCAATTCGATTTTATCTCTGCACTTGCAACACCTGTATCAATAATAGTCCAACCATCGCCATCCTCTAAAACCCATAAATTAATATGATTTAAAGCAAAAGGAAGATTCATTCGAACCCAATAAACTCCATCTGCCAATTTTAACATTCTTCCCGGTTGTGGAAGAATATCATATGGGTATACTAGGTTATGGGCACCTTTATTATTTTTTTCAACTAACTTATCCATAGTTACTAAGTAGAATATAATTACAAAAATGACTACAATAAAAAAAATAAACAAGACTAATATCGAAAAAGCAGTTGAGATACTAAAAAATGGCGAGCTTGTTTCTTTTCCGACTGAAACTGTCTACGGTCTAGGTGCTGATGCCAGTAACGAATTAGCCATAGCTAAAATTTTTGAGTCTAAAAAAAGACCTAAATTTAATCCTTTAATTATTCATTTTTCATCATTTGATGAGATAAAAGAAAATTGTGAAACAAACAATATAATTGAAGAATTGAATCAATTATTTTGGCCGGGACCTTTAACAATAGTCCTTAAAAGAAAAAAAACCTCTAACTTAAGTTCTTTAGCTAGTGCGGGTTTAAATACTTTAGCTGTAAGAATACCGGATAATAATATTGCTTTAAAATTAATAGATAATTTAAAAAAGCCAATAGCTGCACCTAGCGCAAATAAATCAGGCTTACTAAGCCCCACTGAAGCAAGTCATGTATATAATTATTTTAGAAATGATAAAAACTTGTCCATAATACTTGATGGTGGGCCTACAATTATAGGAGTTGAAAGTACTGTAGTTAAAATTGATAATGGTAAAATTTATATCCTTAGACATGGTGGTATCTCTTTAGAAGAATTAGAAGACAAAACATCATACAAGATTTTTGACAATGAAAAAAAGAATGATAAGCATATAATTTCTCCAGGAATGTTGTCTCAACATTATTCTCCTTCAGTACCTTTGAGAATTAATGTAAAAAAAGCTAATGAAGGTGAATTACTTATTGGTTTTGGACCAGAATTTAGCGAACCTAATCTAAGTAAAAAAGGTGACCTAACTGAAGCTGCATCTAAATTATTTTCTATGTTATCTAAGCTTGAAAAAGAAACAGAAAGAATCGCCATTGCACCTATTCCCAATAAAGGCTTAGGAAGAGCTATAAATGATAGAATAAATAGAGCCTCGAATGACTAAGATGTTGGCAATTTATAATCAGAAAATTGTTCCCGTAAGGTTAATTTTTGAATTTTTCCAGTGGCTGTATGAGGAATGTCTTCTACAAAAACTACATCATCCGGCATCCACCATTTAGCTAATTTATCTTTTAGATATTCAAGCACATCTTCCTTCTTTGGATCACTTCCTTCTGAAGGGACACATATTAATAAAGGTCTTTCATCCCATTTAGGATGAACAATTCCAATAACTGCAGCCTCAGCTATTTCTGGATGGCCTACGGCTATATTTTCTAACTCTATTGATGAAATCCATTCACCTCCTGATTTAATAACATCTTTTGATCTATCTGTTATCTGCATAAAGCCCAATTCATCAATTGTTGCTACATCTCCTGTATCGAAAAACCCTTGATTATCAATTATCTGTCCGCCTTCACCCTTCATATATTTACTGGCTATAAAAGGTCCTCTTACTAACAAATGACCAAAGTCTTTTCCATTCCAAGGTAAATCATTTCCTTCATCATCAGTAATTTTCATTTCTACCATATAAGATGCTCTGCCTTGTTTAAGTTTAATGTCCATTTTTTCTTCAAAGCTTAAATCTTCCATTCCGCTTTTAAATGCACCAATTGTTCCAAGAGGTGACATTTCTGTCATCCCCCATGCATGCATAACAGATACATCATAGTTTTTTTCAAACTTTTCTAGCATCATTCTTGGAACTGCAGATCCACCTATGGCAACTCTTTCTAAATAAGGTAATTTTAAGTCATTTGCCTCTAAATATTGAAGAAGCATTAACCAAACAGTTGGGACCGCTGCAGTAAAAGATACTTTATGATCATTTAAAAGTTCGTAAATACTTTCACCATCCATATTCATTCCTGGCATAACTACTTTACATCCTGACATTGGCGCTGAAAAAGATAAACCCCATGCATTAGCGTGAAACATAGGAACAACAGGCATAACAACATCAGTTGATTTAATGCCCATTGCATCCGCAGAATTGGCAGCAAGAGTATGTAAGACATTTGATCTATGAGAATAAAGGACTCCTTTTGGGTTGCCTGTGGTTCCAGAAGTATAACATAATCCGCAAGCATCATTTTCATCTACTTTTACCCAATCAAAGGAGTCGTCTTGTGAAAGAACTAGATCCTCAAAGGAATAAACATTCTTTAATTTAGTTTCAGGCAAATTAGACTTATCGCAAAGGAAAATAAAACCTTCAACATTAGGAATTTTCTCTTGTAAATTTTCTAATAACTCAACAAAACTTATATCCGATATAATATATTTATTTTCAGCATGATTTATAATGTAATCAAGTTGTTCAATAAAAAGTCTAGGATTCAATGTGTGATAAACCGCACCCAAACCTGTTATGCCGTACCAAGATTCAAGATGCCTATGTGTATTCCAAGCCAAAGTCCCAATTACATCACCCTTTTTTACACCGAGTTCTTTAAGTGCTTTGGAAAATTTTTTAGATCTTGAAAAAATTTCAGAATAATTAGTTGTATGAATGTCCCCTTCTACCCTTCTAGTCACTATTTCACGTTCACCATGATGAATATTTGCATGATCTATAAATGTATGAACAAGCAAAGGCCATTCTTGCATTAATCCTTGCATCTTAAACTCTCCTTAATTTTAGATGAAATACTATTAATATTTTTCAAATGGTTCAATAGCTAGTAGATAAATAAATTAATAAAGAACTATCTCCAATTACTCTTTTATCTTGAAAATCAAAAAAATTTATTTCAGGTATTTCATTTTTTTGAGATGTTTCTATAAATAAATAAGCGTTATCATTCAACCAACCTTTATCAATTAGTTTATCAATAGCAACAATATTAAGATCATTATTAATATATGGAGGATCAGAAAAAATAATATCAAACTTACTTTCAGGAGCCCTACTGAACTTTGAAATTCTATTAACATCCGTTTTCAAACAGTTAGAATTAGATGAAATATCAAGAGTAATAATATTTTTCTGAATAGTTTCAATCGAAATTGATGATTTATCAATAAAAAGGCATGACTTAGCGCCTCGAGATATAGCCTCAATACCGAGAGAGCCTGAACCAGCAAAAACATCCAAAATATTTTTATCTTTTAAGTTAATTTTTAAACCATATTCAATAATATTGAATAAAGTTTCTTTAAATCTATCTGAAGTAGGTCTTATTCCCTTGCCTTTTGGTGAAGATATTTTCCTACCTGAAAATTTTCCAGAAATAACTCTCATATTAATTCTCCAAATTTTTAAAAAAATTACTCATATTTTTTTTTAGGAAAATGCTTGAAATCTCTTTAATTTCTCCCTTAAGAAGATTATCTAACTTAAATGGTCCGAATGAGTATCTAATAAGTCTATTAACCTCCAAATTCATTGACTTACAAATCTTTCTTATTTCTCTATTCTTACCTTCTTTAATAGAAAATTTTATCCAAGAATTAGACTTCTGTGTTTTTTCTAAGGTTGCCTTAATTGGCTTATATTTAATTCCATCAATTTCAACTCCTTTAGAAAGCTCTAAAAGATTTTTCTCATTTACTTTTCCAAAAACTCTAACTTTATAGAGTCTTTCAAAATTATTATTAGGTAGTTCTAAAAATCTTGAAAAATCCCCATTATTAGTAAGTACGAGCAAACCTTCACTATTTAAATCTAACCTTCCTACCGAAATTATCTTATTTAATGAATTTGGTAATAAATCATAAATAGTTTTTCTTCCTTTAGGATCTCTTGAAGTTACAAGGTAACCTTTTGGTTTATAAAAAACCCAAACTCTAATTCTATTACTTTTTTCAATAATTTTTCCATCTACAGAAACAATGGAATCTTGATCAATATCTAAAGCAGGAGATAAAACTATATTTCCATTTAAAGAAACTCTTTTCTCTAAAATTAATTTCTCAGCCTCTCTCCTTGAAGCTATACCTGCATTAGAAATGAACTTTGCAATTCGTATTTTCGATTTTTTTGTTTTTTTATCCATTTTGAAGTTTTATACATAAATAGCAGACAAGGAAATAACATTGGACAAAAAAATCTCTAAAACAAAATATTTTATGAAATTAGCTATCGATCAAGCTATTCAAGCTAGGGACAGGCATGAAGTTCCGGTTGGAGCCATAATAACTAATGAAAGCAATGAAATAATATCTGCAAACGGTAACAGAATGATAGAATTAAATGATCCAACAGCTCACGCAGAAATACTAACAATAAGAGATGCTTGTCAAAAAATTAAAACGAATAAACTGTTTAATTTTTCTTTATTTACAACATTAGAGCCTTGTGCGATGTGCGCAATGGCAATCTCTCTTTCTGGTATTGAAAACCTTTATTTTGCTGCAGAGGACATAAAAAAAGGCAGTATTGAGAATGGGCTAAAAATTTATTCCAGCAATTCCTGTCATCACAAACCAAATGTTGTAATGGGTTTTTACAAAAAAGAATCTGAGAAGTTATTAAAAAGTTTCTTTTTAGATAAAAGATAATTGTATATTTCTAACTAGTAGTAGATAATCAAAATAGCTAATATTGATAAATTCAGGAGAATATAATGATTTTTGAACATAACGATAAAACCAAAGAATTAATCGCTCGAGTAGAAGCTTTTATGGATAAATATATTTATCCAAATGAAATCACTTACAACGAACAAATGGAAGCTTTTGGAGCGGACCGCTGGCAAGTTCCCCAAATATTAGAAGATTTAAAAGTTAAAGCTAAAGAAGAAGGATTATGGAACATGTTTCTTCCTGATTCAGAACGTGGTGGTGGTTTAACAAATGTAGAATATGCTCCGATATGTGAAATAATGGGTAGAGTTGGTTGGTCTTCTGAAGTTTTTAATTGTTCTGCACCTGATACAGGCAATATGGAATTAATTGAAAGATATGGAACAGAAGAACTAAAAGAAAAATGGCTTCAACCCCTTCTAGAAGGAAAAATAAGATCCGCATATCTAATGACTGAACCAGATGTAGCTTCATCTGATGCAACAAATATTTCTACTAAAATAGAAAGAGATGGAGATGATTATGTTATTAATGGCCGAAAATGGTGGTCATCAGGTGTAATGGATCCAAGATGCAAAGTTGCTATAGTAATGGGTAAAACTAATCCAGATGCTTCTCGTCATCAGCAACAAAGTCAAATTCTGGTACCAATGGATACGCCAGGGGTAGAAATTTTGAGACATCTTCCTGTTTTCGGATTTGATGATGCGCCTCATGGTCATTCCGAAGTTAAATTAGAAAATGTAAGAGTCCCAGCAGAAAATCTTTTCTTGGGTGAAGGTAGAGGTTTTGAGATCGCTCAAGGCCGTCTAGGCCCAGGAAGAATCCATCATTGCATGAGAGCAATAGGTGTAGCTGAAAGAACTCTAGAAAAGATGGCAAAAAGGCTTCTTTCAAGGGAAGCTTTTGGAAAACCAATTGCTGAACATTCAGTATGGGAAGAAAGAGTATCTAAAGCAAGAATTGAAATAGAATGCTCGAGGCTTCTTACTATGAAAGCTGCTTATATGATGGACACTGTTGGTAATAAGGTTGCAAGAGCAGAAATTGCTATGATTAAAGTAAAAGCTCCAAGAACTTTATTGGATATAATTGACGATGCAATACAGGCTCATGGTGGTGGTGGTGTGACAACGGATTTTGGGCTTGGAAAAGCCTACGCAGGAGCAAGAACACTAAGAATTGTTGATGGTCCTGATGAAGTTCATAATCGAGCTGTTGCCAGATTAGAATTTAAAAAATATCGAGAAGAACTAACTAAAGCAGCTGAATAAATATATTTTATATAATTATTGCTAAAAATCTTAGATAACACCCTTTTACCTATTTTTAGGTAAAAACCTTATTGTTTTACAAAAATTTTAAATTTTATGGCAATAAATTTATATAAATTACTATTAATAGATAATTTAATGCTCTATAACGACTTTTCGATAAATTGGAGATCAGTATGACTAAAAATTGGTCAAAAGATAGCTGGAGAAAAAAACCTATTCTGCAAGTTCCGGAATATGATGATTTAGAGCAATTAAAAAAAGTTGAATCTCGCTTATCATCTTATCCACCTCTAGTTTTTGCTGGAGAAGCAAGAAGGTTAAAGGAAAACCTTGCTAAGGTATCACGTGGAGAAGCTTTTTTACTTCAAGGTGGTGATTGTGCAGAAAGCTTCGCCGAACATCATCCAGATAATATTCGAGACACATTTAGAGTCATGCTTCAAATGGCAATAGTTTTAACTTTTGGTGCAGGATGTCCGATTGTTAAAGTTGGAAGAATTGCTGGTCAATTTGCTAAACCAAGATCAGAACCTATTGAAAAACAAGGAGATATAGAATTGCCTAGTTATAGGGGCGATATAATTAATGATATATCTTTTGACGAATCATTAAGAAAGCCTGATCCAGAAAGACAAATTATGGCATATAGACAAGCTGCTTCTACATTAAATCTTTTAAGAGCTTTTGCTCAAGGTGGGTACGCTAATCTTGATCATGTCCATAGATGGAATATGGGTTTTGTAAAAGAAAGTAAACAAGGCGAACAATATGAAGCTTTAGCAAATAGAATATCTGAAACATTAGATTTTATGGATGCGGTAGGAATAAATTCTGAAACATCTCCAGAGTTGAGATCAGTAGAGTTTTTTACAAGCCATGAATCTCTTTTATTGGGTTACGAAGAATCCCTTACAAGAATAGATTCAACAAGCGGAGATTGGTATAACACCTCAGCTCACATGCTTTGGATTGGCGATAGAACTCGACAACCAGATGGAGCTCATATTGAATTTGTAAGAGGTATAAATAACCCAATTGGGATAAAATGCGGACCTAGTATTGATCCAGATGAATTAATTAAATTAATAGATATTATCAACCCAACTAATGAAGAAGGAAAAATAACTCTAATATCAAGATTCGGTGTTGATAAAGTTGATAAACATCTACCGGCATTAATTAGAGCAGTTGAAGCAGAGGGGAAAAATGTGGTTTGGTGTTGTGATCCTGTGCACGGCAATACGATAAAAGCTTCTAATGGTTATAAAACAAGACATCTTGATACTTTACTAAGTGAAGTTAAGTCTTTTATTGATATTCATGAATCTGAAGGAACTTATGCAGGTGGGGTTCATATTGAAATGACAGGGCAAAATGTTACTGAATGTTGTGGAGGTTCTTTTGAAATTTTAGAAGAAGATTTATCTAGCAGATACCATACTCATTGTGATCCCAGACTTAATGCTAATCAATCATTGGATTTGGCGTTTCTAGTCTCTGAAAGACTAAAAGAAACCAGATCCTAAACTAACAATTTTAATTAATATTTACTACAACCCTACCCCTAACCTCGCCTTTTAGAATCTTGGCTGCTAAGGTTTCTAATTGATCTAAAGTTGTGTCTATAATCATTTCTTCTAATTTTTTTATATTAATATCGGAACTTAGTCTTAACCAAGCTCTTTCTCTTAAGTTCATGGGAGCCATAACAGAATCAATCCCTAATAATGAAACACCTCTAAGAATGAAAGGCATTACAGTAGATGGAAGGTCCATTCCTTGCGCAAGACCACAAGCTGAAACAGCGCCTCCATAAGATATTTGAGAAAGAATATTTGCGAGTGTTTGGCTTCCAACTGAATCAATTGCGCCTGACCATCTTTCTTTTCCTAAGGGTCGGGAAGGTTCAGATAATTCTGATCTATCTATAACTGATCCCGCTCCTAAACTATTCAAATAATCGGCCTCCTCTAATTTTCCAGTTGATGCCTCAACATTAAAACCAAGATCTGAAAGTAAAGATATTGCAACAGATCCAACACCGCCTGAAGCTCCAGATACTAAGATTGTACCATCAGCAGGGGTTATTCCATGATCTTCTAGAGCCAATACACATAACATAGCCGTATAACCAGCAGTACCAATTGCCATAGCTTGTTTATTGTTGATGTTTTCAGGTAATTTTAATAAATGATCAGAATTAACTCTGGCTCGTTCAGAGTAACCGCCAAAATGGCTTTCTGATAAACCGTAACCATTTAATACAACTCTATCACCTTCAGAAAATTTATCACTATCAGAATTTTTAACCACACCACTAAAATCAATTCCCGGTATCATTGGGAAAGTTCTAACAACTGGTGATGATCCTGTTAAAGCTAAACCGTCTTTAAAATTTAAAGTAGAATGAGTAATATCTACTAAAACATCACCTTCCATTAAATCATTTTCGTTTAATTCAACTAAATTTACTTTTTGCGTTTCATTATCTTTATCTATTCTAATGGCTTTAAAAGTATCTGACATATTTTCCTCCACTCAATTATCTTTTGAAATTCATTGGTCTACCAGATGGTTCTTGATCTACTTTACCCTCTCTCATAACCATTTTCCCTCTTATTATAGTCATAATTGGCCAACCCTTAACTTTCATTCCATCATATGGCGTCCAACCGCATTTACTATTAATCCAAGTATTTTCTATGATATTTTCTTTTTTCATATCCAGAACCGTAAAATCAGCATCATTTCCAATTTCAATAAAACCTTTATTCTTTATGCCAAAAAGCCTTGAAGGATTTGAGCTTGTTAATTGAACAAATCTATTCAAGGTTAATTTCCCATTATTGATATGATTTAACATTATTGGCACTAAAGTTTGAACACCTGGCATTCCTGAAGGTGAATTAGGGTACTCTTGATCTTTTTCTTCTTTTGAATGGGGCGCATGGTCAGAGCCAATAATATCAGCTACACCATTATTTATCGCTTCCCATAATTTTTCTTGGTGTTCAATTCCTCTAATTGGAGGATTCATTTGGGCATAATTACCCAACTCATTATAACAGTCTGGAGCTACCAATGTGAGATGCTGAGGAGTAATTTCTACTGATGCAATATCTTTATTTTGAGATAATAATTCTATTTCTTGTGATGTAGAAACATGAAGAACATGTACATTCTTATTATGTTTTCTTGCTAAATTTATAAGTCTTTTTGTTGCTATAAAGCATTGCTCATCATTTCTCCAAATTTCATGAGAATTAGTATCACCAGTCACTCTATATTTTTTTCTATCCTCTAAAGAATCCTGGTCTTCCGAATGAAAAGAAGCTCTATGATTTATTTTAGAAAGAATTTTATCAAGATCATCATCGCCTGAAACTAATAAAGAGCCTGTGCTTAACCCCATAAACACCTTAACTCCACAACAACCTTCCACCTTTTCCAAAGAAGGTAACTCATCGCTATTATCTACGGTTCCTCCAACATAAAACGCATAATCACAAAAGGATCTCTTCTCAGCGCGGCTAAATTTATCTTTTAAAGCTTTCAAATTGGTTGTAGAAGGGTCGGTATTAGGCATCTCAAAAACACCGGTAACTCCACCTAGTATTGCCGCCTTAGTTCCTGAATTCAAGTCCTCTTTATGTTCAGCGCCTGGTTCCCGAAAATGTACCTGGCTATCAATAACTCCTGGAATTAAAATTAGATTACTTAAATCAATAACATTATCTGAAAAATCTTTTAAATTTCCGATTTCAGAAATTTTTCCATCTTTAACCCCAATATCAGCACTAAAAGAAGAATCCTCATTGGTTATATTAGTATTTTTAAAGATGACATCGAATGACATTGTATCGGTATTCCTATTTCATTATAGTAATACATTAACACTTAATTTAAACATAAATTTTTATGAATAATGAAATTATACAATTAGACAATAGAATCGTTTTTTCTCTAAGCGGAAAAGACTCTATTGATTTCTTACAATCAATCGTAACTATTGATTTGGAAAACACAAAACAAGATTTCTTTTCAAGTTGTTTATTAACTCCTCAAGGAAAGCTCTTTCATCATTTCTTTTTATTTAAGCAAAAAGACGGATTTTTGTTAGATGTACATCATAAATCATCAGAATCATTAAAAGAAAAAATAGGATTTTATAAACTTATGTCTAATATCAATATTGAAGATAGACCAGATCTTGAAGTTATATCCACAACTGAACAAATATTCCCAGATATGCGACTGGACCCAAGAAATAATAACCTAGGATGGAGAGGTATAAGAAAAAAAACTGGTGAAATTACTAACAATTTAAATTTATACGAAACGAAAAAAATATCTCTTTGTATTGTTGAGGATGGTGAAGATATCGCCCCAAGCGAATATTTTCCTATGGAATTAAATTACGATATTCTTAATACAATTTCTTTTAATAAAGGATGCTTTATTGGTCAGGAGGTAACTTCGAGAATGCATAGAAAAGGCAGAATAAAAAAAAGAATATTTCCATTTAAACACGAAGAACAAGATATAAAAAAAGGTGAAATACATTTTGAAAATAAAAAAATTGGGCAAATTATAAAAGTAACTCAAGATAATGGAATTGCACTACTTAGAACGGATAGCTTTAAA
Source organism: uncultured bacterium (assembly GCA_964001285.1). Taxonomy (GTDB): domain Bacteria; phylum Pseudomonadota; class Alphaproteobacteria; order MED-G09; family MED-G09; genus AG-430-B22. Next base: position 25,416 of record CAXFAF010000019.1, read on the forward strand.
TCAATTAAAGATCATTCTAATAAGGTTCTAGTTAATGGAGAGGAGTCTACATTAATATTCTCTATCCCAGATGGTTTAAATATAAATGTCCAATAATAGAAATGGATATTGTGAATGGGCAAATTCAAGTGAAGAATATATTTCTTATCATGACAAAGAGTGGGGAATCCCTGAATACAAGGATAAAAAATTATTTGAAATGCTTATTCTTGAAAGTTTTCAAGCGGGTTTAAGTTGGATTACAATTCTAAAGAAACGAAATAATTTTAAATTAGCGTTTGATGACTTTAATCCAATGATTATCGCTAATTACAATAATAAAAAAATTGACGAATTAATGAAAAATGAAGGAATAATTAGAAATCATAAAAAAATCATTTCAACGATAAATAACGCCCAAATTTATCGAAAAAAATTTTGTAAACCTAAAAGTTTTTCTAACTTTTTTTGGGGTTATGTAAATTATAAACCCTTAGTCAACTCTAGAAAAAAACTATCTGAAATACCAAGTCATTCCAATATCTCGGAACAAATTTCAAAAGAATTAAAAAATCTAGGCTTTAAATTCTGCGGACCTGTTATTATATATTCCTTTATGCAAGCAACAGGTATGGTTAATGACCATTTAATTTCGTGCCCACATCATTTAAAATGTCAAAAAGATTAACATAAATAATTTTTCTGTTATTATTTTTTTAAGAAAATGAATCAAATAGTCATAAGCGGAACCGGGGTATTTACACCCGAAGAGTCAATCAGCAATGAAGAGCTGGTTAAGGCCTATAATAATTATGCAGAAAATTTTAATGCCTTAAATAAGGATTTTATAGCTAAAGGTGAAATGGAACTTCTTGAATCATCTAGCGAAGATTTTATCTTTAATGCTTCAGGAATTAAAAATAGATATGTAATGGATAAAACTGGCATACTCAACCCAGAAATCATGCATCCAATTTTAAGAAAGAGAAGCGATGATGAACCATCTTTACTCGCAGAAATGGCGGTTAAAGCTGGTAAGGAAGCTATGGATAAAGCTGGTAAAGGTCCTGAGGATATTGATGCTGTTATTACTGCTTGCTCTAATCTAGAAAGAGCATATCCGGCTGTATCTATTGAAGTTCAACAAATATTGGGAATTGGTGGCTTTGCTTTCGATATGAATGTTGCATGCTCTTCAGCTACATTTGGAATTCAAGCAGCTGCAGACATGATTAAATCTGGAAGTGCTCAAACAATTCTGATAGTTGACCCCGAAGTTACTACAGGACACTTAGATTTCAAAGATAGAGATTGTCATTTTATTTTTGGCGATGTTTGTACAGCAATACTTCTCGAAAAAAAAGAAAATGCCAAATCAAATAATGCCTTTGAAATACTTTCTACAAAATGCATAACTCAATTCTCTAACAATATTCGAAA
>CAXFAF010000020.1:0-26266 GCA_964001285.1 uncultured bacterium
CTCTTTATCTAGGTTGTTTAAGATCCGGTATTATATATGTTCCATTAAATATTGCTTACACATCACATGAGCTAGAATATTTTATTGAAAATATTAATCCAGATTTACTTTTTTTAAGTAGTGATAAATATTTGGATCATAAAGAATTATTAAAAAGCACACCTAATTTGAAACCAGTTATTCTAAGTGGTGAAGATAACGATGAGTTTCTCAAAAAAATTTCTGAACTAAAAAAAGATGTTTATATTGAAGAGCTTAATAAGGAAGATATAGCATCAATAATTTTTACCTCCGGAACTACTGGAAGATCTAAAGGTGCGATGCTAACCCATAATAATTTAACTTCTAACGCAATTTCATTAAATAAAATATGGGGGTTTGAGGAAAAAGATATTTTAATTCATGCTTTACCAATATTTCATGTTCATGGATTATTTGTTGCGTTACATACTGCTTTTTTAAGTGGGTGTAAAATTATATTCTTTGAGAAATATTCTCCTAAGAAAATATTATCATCTCTTAATAGCGCCACTGTTATGATGGGTGTTCCTACATATTACAGTCGTTTGTTATCTTTAGAAGAATTTGATAAAAATTTGTGTAAGGGTATGCGCCTTTTTATCTCTGGATCAGCTCCATTAACTGATTCAGTATTTAAAAGTTTTAAAGAATGCACAGGGCACACTATTTTGGAGAGATATGGTATGTCTGAAACAGGAATGATTACATCTAATCCATTAGAAGGAGATAGGGTTGAAGGGACGGTTGGCTTTCCATTACCAGATGTCTTGGTAAGGATTTGTGATGAAAAAGGTAATATTCTTGACCAAGGAGAAAAAGGAATTGTTGAAGTTAAGGGCCCCAATGTTTTTAAAGGTTATTGGAAATTAAATGAAAAAACAAAAAAAGAATTTAGAGAAGACGGTTTTTTTGTAACTGGCGATATTGGGAATTTAGATAAAGATAGCAGGTTAACTTTATTTGGCCGTTCAAATGACATGGTTATTTCTGGAGGTTATAATGTTTATCCAAAAGAAATTGAGTTAATTCTTGATGAGATTGAAGGAATTAAAGAAAGCGCAGTTATCGGATGTCCTCATAATGATTTAGGGGAGGCCGTAGTTGCAGTATTAATTTCTGATAATAATAACATCATTTCTGATGACAAAATGAAAGAAATCTTGTTAGAATCTCTTGCAAATTTTAAATGCCCTTTAAGATATTTATGGATTGATGAGTTACCTAGGAATGCTATGGGTAAAGTTCAAAAGAAGGTCTTAAAAGGGCAATATGAGAATCTTTTTAAGGAGTAGATATGAGCAATCAACAGAAAGTCGTGGATTTTATCAATCATTGGAATAATAGGGATATTGAAGGCATTATGAGCTCTTTGAGCGAAGATTGTTTTTACCATAATATTCCTATGGATCCCCAAAATGGAAAAGAAGAAATACGAGCTTCTCTTGAGCCCTTTGTTCAAATGGCAACAAACATCGAGTGGATAATTCATCAAATTGCAGAGAATGAAGATGGAGCTGTTCTCACCGAACGTACTGACCGTTTTGAAATAAACGGGCAATGGATGGATATACTTGTTATGGGCGTAATGGAATTCCAAGATGGATTAATTTCTAATTGGAGGGATTATTTTGATATGAAGGCATATGAAGCTGAAACAGCAAGAGTATTAGGATAAGTTGTCATTTTTTTGCCCTAATTTTTCGTTATTTTATTGACTAGTTATCAACTCAAATCTATTAATCCCTTAATCGATTTGAAAAATTGATTCGGTTCTAACTGTTGGAGTGAGGCTAAAAGAAAGACTTACAAATGAAACCGACTGACATATCGAATCCAGAATACTTCCACAAGGTGGTTGATTGTCAATGGGCTTGTCCCGCTCATACCCCTGTTCCAGAATATATAAGACTTATAGCTGCAGGAAGATATACAGACGCTTATATGATTAATTGGGAGTCTAATGTTTTCCCTGGAATACTTGGAAGAACATGCGACAGACCTTGTGAACCTGCTTGTAGACGAGTACGAGTTGAAGATGAACCTGTCGCTATATGTAGATTAAAAAGGGTAGCTGCAGACTATAAAGGTGAGATCGATAATTTAATTCCTAAAGCGCCCAAAGAAAGCAATGGAAAAAAAATTGCTTTATTAGGTGCTGGGCCTGTTTCACTTGCAGTCGCAAGAGATCTTATTCCGCTTGGGTATGAATGTAAAATTTTTGAGAGAGATCACCTTCCTGGAGGTTTGATGAGATCAAACATTCCATCTTTCAGACTTCCTGAAGAAGTTTTGAATGAAGAATGTAATAGAATTATAAATATGGGTTTAGAAATAGAATATGATCACGAAATTAAAAGTTTTAAGAAATTATTAGATAAAGAATTTGATGCAATTTTTGTAGGAACTGGAGCCCCAAAAGGAAAAGATCTAAATATTCCAGGGCGTTGGGATTGTGACAAAAATATTCATATTGGTATTGATTTTTTAGCTTCTGTCGCTTTTGAGCATGTTAAAAAAATTGGTAAGAAGGTTATTGTCCTTGGAGGAGGTAACACAGCAATGGATTGTTGTCGAACTGCCATTCGTTTAGGAGGTAAGGATGTAAGAGTATATGTAAGATCTCCAAAAGTGGATATGAAGGCTTCTGATTGGGAAGTAGAAGAAGCAGAAATGGAAAATATCCCAATTTATGAAAATCATGTTCCAAAAGAATTTCTTCATGATAATGGAAAGCTTAAAGCAGTTGTTTTTGAGAAAGTAAAAGCTGAATATAAAAATGGTAGAAGAAAATTAGTACCTACCGGAGAACCTCTAGAGGTAGTGGAGTGTGATGATGTACTCATGGCAATTGGACAAGATAATGCATTCGAGTGGATTGAAAAGGATATAGGAATTGAATTTGGCGAATGGGATATGCCAATAGTTGATAGGACAACAATGCAATCAACTTTACCAAATGTTTTTTTTGGTGGCGATGCTGCTTGGGGACCAGAAAATATTATCACTGCCGTTGCGCACGCACATCAAGCGGCTATATCGATTGATTTATATTGTAATAATAAAAGCCTAAAAAAGAGACCAGAGCCACATGTATTTCTTGAATCAACTAAAATGGGTTTACATGAATGGTCATATGATAACGGATATGATGAGGTAGAAAGATTAGCTGTTCCTCATGCTGATCCAGAAGTCACTTTAAGAGATAGAAAAGTTGAAGTGGAATTAGGTTACGATGATAGAATGGCTTTTGAAGAAGCCAGCAGATGTTTAAATTGTGATGTGGAAACAGTTTTTGAAGAAAAAAGATGCATAGAATGTGATGCATGTGTAGATATTTGCCCTGAAGACTGTATAAATTTTATTCAAAATGCTGAAGAAGGCGAATTGAGAAAAAATCTTAGGGTTCCTGCATCTAATATTGATCAGGATTTATATGTTTCCGGAAAATTACCTACTAGAAGGGTTATGGTTAAAGATGAAGATCTTTGTCTTCATTGTGGTTTATGCGCCGAAAGATGTCCGACTGGTGCTTGGGATATGCAAAGGTTTTTCTATTTTGGGGCGCAAGCACATGATGGATGTAAGAAATGAGTAAGATCAATGATTTTGTAATTAAATTTGGAAATGTAAATGGATCTGGTTCAGCAAGTGCAAATCTTATGTTTGCAAAATCTATCTTCCGAATGGGAATTCCTGTAAGTCCTAAAAATATATTTCCTTCAAATATTCAAGGACTACCTACTTGGTATGAAATTCGTGTCAATAAAGATGGCTATATTGCAAGAAGAGAAGGGGTAGATTGTTTGATTGCACTAAACCCTCAAACCTATCAATCAGATATCAAAGAAATAGTTAAGGGCGGCTACCTTATTTATGACAACACAATGGATAGAAAATTCTCTAGGAAAGATATCAATATAATTGGTATTCCTATGGCAAGTATTTGTGCTGAACATTATGATGACCCAAGACAGCGTCAGTTATTTAAAAATATAATATGCTTAGGGGCATTATCTGTTTTACTAAAAATAGACATATTAGTACTGAAAGGATTGATTAAAGAAGAATTTCAAAAAAAACCTAAGCTGATTGAACCAAATTTACATGCTTTAGGTTTAGGCAGAAAATACGCTCAAGAGAATCTTACATCAAATTTTAATCTTCAATTAAAACCCATGAAAACAAAAAATAAAAAAATCATGATTCAAGGAAATGAAGCTGCTGGTTTGGGTTGTGTATTCGCTGGTGCAACAGTCGCTTCATGGTATCCTATTACACCTTCAACATCATTGGCTGAAGCTTTTGAAAAATATGTACATATGTTTAGAAAAGATTCCAAAGGTAAAATTAAAGGAGCAATTGTTCAGGCTGAAGATGAGTTATCCGCTATAGGTATGGCAATAGGTGCAAATTGGAATGGTGCCAGAGCATTTACGGCTACATCAGGTCCTGGCATTTCATTAATGTCTGAGTTCCTAGGTTTATCTTATTTCGCAGAGATTCCATTAGTTTTGTTTAATATTCAAAGGGGCGGGCCTTCTACAGGAATGCCAACGAGAACTCAGCAATCTGATATTTTATCTTCTGCTTATGCATCTCATGGAGACACAAAGCAAATTCTTTTATTTCCTTCAGACCCAAAGGAATGCTTTGAAATGTCTATTAGTGCATTTGATATTGCAGATAGATTGCAAACACCTGTAATTTTTATGAGTGATTTGGATATAGGAATGAACGATTGGGTTATTGATGCTTTAACTTTAGATGAGAAAAAGAATTTTGATAGGGGAAAAGTTTTAACTGAAAAGGATTTAGATTCTTTGGAAATGTGGGGAAGATATTTGGATATAGATGGAGATGGAATACCTTACAGAACATTACCAGGAACGCATCCTTCAAAAGGTTCTTTTTTCACAAGGGGTACATCCCACGATGCTTTTGCTGGTTATACAGAGGATGGAAGAATTAATGCAGAAAATCTTAAACGTATTACTAAAAAATTTAATAAATCACCAAAATATTTACCTAAATCCATTAGAAGAAATTCTAAGACAGATACCGATATCGGCTTAATTTATTTTGGTTCCACAACCCCCGCTGTTGATGAAGCAATTGATTACCTTCATAATGATGGTTTCAATATTGACAGACTTCGTATTCGATCCTTTCCATTCGATAAGACATTAGAAAAATTTATTGATGATCATAAATACATTTTTATTTTAGAACAAAATCGAGATGCTCAAATGAAATTTCTAATTTCAAATGAACTTAAGAAAGATATTAATAGTTTTGTTTCTTTATTGAATTTTGACGGGAGTCCCGTCACAGCTCAATTTATTATCAAAGAATTTACTTTAAAAATTAAAGGTAATAAAAAAATAATGTCTAAAGTTAAAAAACCTAAATCTGCGGCGTAGAAAAATGAGCTTTATAAAAAAACCCATAGCAAGACACCCTAATTTACCTAAGAATGATCTTGGTTTAACAAGAAGGGATTACGAGGGTGCTCTATCAACTCTTTGTGCCGGATGTGGACATGATTCCGTATCTTCGGCAATAATAGAAGCATGTTTTCAATTATCAATACCTGCGCATAGACTAGCAAAGTTATCTGGTATCGGTTGTTCTTCTAAAACTCCAACATATTTTTTAAACAAATCTCACGGTTTTAATTCAGTTCATGGGCGAATGCCTTCAGTAGCGACTGGAGCAAATTTGGCAAATAGAGATCTGTATTATCTTGGTGTTTCTGGTGATGGGGATACCGCTTCTATTGGACTTGGTCAATTTTGTCACATTATGAGAAGACGGCTAAATATGGTTTATATCTGTGAAAATAATGGAACTTATGGACTTACAAAAGGCCAATTTTCTGCAACAAATGATAAAGAATCAAAAAGCCGAAAAGGCGTGGATAATATGTTTGAGTCAATTGACTTAGCTGCATTAGCCATACAATTAGGAGCGGGTTTTGTTGCAAGAAGTTTTTCAGGTGATAAGGATCAGCTAATTCCACTTATAAGAGCGGCATTAAGTTATAAAGGTTTTGCCTTTATTGATGTTGTTTCACCATGCGTTACCTTTAATAATCATACTCAATCTACAAAAAGTTATGAATACTTTAGGGAGCATAATGAGGCAGTGGGATTTTTAGATGTTATTCCAGAAAATCAAGAGATTTCTGTTGAATATAAGGAAGGGAAATCTTTAGAAGTTGATGTTCATGATGGCTCAAAAATGGTCTTATATAAATTAAGTAAGAATTATGACCCAAGTAGCAGGAAAAAGGCTGTCGGAAAAATAAATGATTCTAGAGAAAAAGGTGAAATAATTACTGGCTTGATTTATCTTGATCAAAATGAAGAAGATTTACATGATACTCTTCAAACTTCGGAAAGACCCTTTAATAAATTAAACAAAAAAGATCTATCGCCAGGAATTAAAAAACTTAATCAAATTAATAAGATTTTTTCTTAACCAGCAGTGGTATCAAGCTTTTCATTCCAATCTTGATCCTTTATCCATTCACTAAAAGGTGTTAATTCGATTGGAATTTCTTTTAAGACTGGTTCCATATTTACTTTAAAAGGTTTGTGTTCTGAAACATTATTAAATTTATAAAAATCTGACATACTTTCAATAAAAGCTTCTCTATTTTCAGATCTCCCACCTCTTTTATCTTCTTCAATATCAACAAAAAATATATCGAAGAGTCTATTTGAAAAATCAACTAAACTTAATTCTTCATAACGTATTGGTTTTCCAAAATGACCTGATAAGAGGTCCGCAACTCTTGGAGGTGTAAAAACTTCTGGTCCTCCAATATTAATATTTCTTCCAATTAAATCATCCCTATCTATTGCGGCTATCATAAATTTTGCGACATCGTCTAGGCAAATCCAACTTGCTTCAAGATTAGGGTTATGAGGATAGGTATATAAACTATTTTTCATTATATCGTCTCTTGCCCAATCGGTAAGAAGATTATCCATAAATAATACAGGTTGAAAAGTAGTAGTTTGAACCCCTGCTTGTTTTAAAGTATTTATCATTAATTTAACGCTGTCGTAACCTACTTGACCCACTTCTCCTAGTTCTTCTGGGGGTCCCCAACAACAAGTATTATAAATAAGTCGCCTTACATTAGCTCGTTTTGCTGCCGTTCCAACTGTTGCGGCAAAATCAAGTGCCTTATGAGATTCTTCAAATGAAGGTCGAGTATAGAATACCGTATCTGCGCCTAGGCAAGCTTCGTAAACCGAATCAGGATCATTATAGTCCGCATTTACAATTTCAATATCATCAAATTGACTTAATCTTTCAGGATTTCTTGTTGTCCCTCTCACTTCATATCCAGACTTTTTAAGCTGGCGAACTTGAGCTAAACCCGGCCTACCACTTGCACTTAATACAGTAACTAAAGTCATAATTTCCTCCTAAATAATTTCTGTAATATTTCTAACAGGATTTTTACCATCCCACTCTAAAGAAGCTTTGTAAACATATGAATAAAAATTTTTTAGTGATTCATTATCTTCATAAATTTCATATAAATGTCCAATATCATGTCCAGGATCGAACCACGAAAACTTCATACCGTTTCTATCACCTGCTCTTGCAAATAGAACTTCTTTACAATCTTGTTTTAATAACTCTTTGCTTTCTTTTTCAAAATCTTTTGCTATCCATGCAATATGATGCATGCCTGAATTATTAGCCTTATTTGTTATATGAGAATGATCGCATATTAGTTCAATCATAAGATTCTCTTTCCAGCCATAAGCTGATGAATGGTCAAAATTTTTATTTATTCCATTTACTCTCGAATCCGATACTTCGATATGTTCATTAAAAAAAAAGGGACCAATATTAAATCTCTTAGACCATCTCTCAGCTGCTTCAATAACATTATTGACTGCATAAGCTGTTTGAATAATTGGCTTATTTGCTTCATACATTGAATTTTCCTCTAATAAAATTCTAGACAACATTTAATAACTAAGGAAGAATAAAATAATAAATTATAGGGGGATAAAGGTAATGAAGAATTCATTATTGATCAAAAATGCAAATATTGTGGATGGAACTGGCAGCGATGCATATATTGGTGATGTTTCCATACATGATGGTGTTATTTCTGATATTGGAAAAGTTGATGGTGATTTTGAAAACACTATAGATGCAAATGGTTTGACTCTTGCTCCAGGTTTTATAGATATTCATACTCATTTTGACCCTCAATTATGTTGGGATGGTTATGCAACTCCTTCTATTGAACATGGTGTTACGACAGTAGTAACGGGGAATTGTTCATTGTCCCTAGCCCCAATAAGAGAAGGCGGAGAAGAAAAAATAATTTCAATGTTTCAAGTAATTGAAGATATTAAAAAGCCAACATTTGATGCAGCCGTTCCTTTCTCCTGGGAAACTTTTGGTGAATATCTTGATCATATAAGGCCAAATTTAGGAATAAATGTAGGAGCCCTTATAGGGCATTCAGCAGTTAGACTATATGTCATGGGTGAAGATAGCCAAAAAAGGGAAGCTACGGATGATGAAATCCAGAAGATGTCTGAAATTGTTGAAATTGCGATGGAGCAGGGTGCTTTAGGGGTATCTTCTTCATATGTAGATGTAGACGAAAACCTACATCCTGTACCTAGTCGTTTTTCCTGTAAAAAAGAAAAAATTGCTTTAGCTCGTGCTGCCACTAAGACTGGGAGAGGAGTTTGGCAGGTTGTTCCATATTTTCTTGATATGAAAACTCAATTAGAGAATATTGAAGAACTTGGAGATATAAGTTGTGAATCAGGAATCATGTGCACTTTTCAACCTGTTCTTTCAACCCCAGACGCTCCAAAAGCTGAACAAATTATGGAAGCCTTACAAAAGCAAAGAGATAGAGGGGCAAAAGTTTTTGGTCAAACTATGCCGCGATGTTTTGATTTGAATATGAGATTATCTGAGACAAGTATGCTTTTATTTGGAATGCCAACATGGAAATCCATTATGGATCTTCCTTCTAATGAAAGAAAGGAAGCTTTCAGTGATAAAGATAAGCAAAAATCTCTTATTAAAGAAGCTTCGACTGCTGAGGGTATGAGTGCAGCACTTCCTATGCTTAAAATTGGAGAAGTTTACTCGGATCAAAATGAAAAATATTATGGAAAATACCTTATGGAGATTGCTCAAGAAGAGAATAAGGAAATAGGACAGGTAATATTGGATATTGCTTTGGCAGATGACTTAAAAACTGAATTTCAACTTGTTAATGTTTTGAATTCAGATAAAGAATCAGTAAGCCATCTTATAACAAGTGAATTATGTCATTTTGGAGCTTCAGATGCTGGGGCTCATATAACTCAATTTTGTGGAACGGGAGATACTACTCATTTATTAGAACATTATGTAAGAGAAACACAAAAAATGAGTTTACCGACTGCTATTTTTAGAATGACTAAGGAAGTAGCAGATGATTGGGGTATAAAGGATAGAGGCGTTATAGAGAAAGGCAAAGCTGCAGACATAGTATTGTTCGATATTGATAATGTTGGAATTTCTGATGAAGTCTTTGTCAATGACTTTCCTGGTGAAGCAAGTAGATATATGAGGTTTTCCAAGGGTTATGAATATGTCCTTGTTAACGGCTCTATAGTTTATCAAGACAGTAAATATACTGATGTTAAAAGTGGAGTAGTGGTTTAAGAAGATTTAGTTAGAAACTTTTTAACTGCTTCTTTGTGCTCTTCTGTTTTCCAGCATTCCCTTAAAAGTTCACTTTCTCTTTCCTGTGCCTTATTCAAATCAATTTCACTGCCATTCTTAGTCAGTAATTCTTTAACCATTTTTAGCTGAGGACCGGGATTATTTCCTATGAGTGCAGCTTTTTCTAGAGCATCATTAAGTAAAGTTTCTTCCGAGCATAAAAAATCTATAAGATTAGCTTCTTTAGCTTCTTCTGCACCAACTAATCGCCCTGACAAACACATTTCACTTGCTTTACCAAATCCCATTCTTTGAACAAGAAAATGACTGCTTGCTAGCTCAGGTACTAACCCCATTTGGATAAAAAACATTCCAAATTTTGCTTTTTTTGAAGCCATGATTATATCGAATGGTAATATCATTGTTATTCCTATTCCAACAGCGGCTCCATTCACTGCCGCTATCATAGGTTTAGATTCTCTTATTAAGGCTACCCAGTCTACATTTTTTGGCATTCCTCCGCTTCCGGATTGAGTATCTTTACCTGGATCTTTACCATCAATTCTTGTTTGGAAAGTATCTTCAATATCTGCTCCAGCACAAAAACCTTTTCCTGCTCCTGTCATAACAATGGCTCCTACTGATTTATCTTTATTAGCATCATTTATGGATTCTGCTAATTCTTCTGCCATTGATGGAGTCCATGCGTTTAATTTTTCAGGGCGATTTAAAGTTATTAAAGCTGTTTTGTCTCTTTTTTCATAATTAATAGTCTTAAAATCCATGATAATTCCTTATTTTGATAAAAAAATTGATAGCTACTGTATTACACGATAAAAATATAATACATTCAATATTTATATTAGGGGGTAAAATTGGATAAAGAGCAGATTGAGCAGCTAAAAGATCTGATTGATTTTGAAAGAAAGAGGACTTCTCCACCTAAGGGGTTTCCTAAACTTCCTGATTTACCTGGGAAAAGATATACAGATCATGAATTTTATGAATTAGAAAAAGAAAATTTATGGAAGAAAAGCTGGTTATTAGCAGGTCATTTAGACGAAATAAAAGACATAGGTAGCTATAAACTTTGGCAAAGGGCTGGTCAGCCTGTTATCCTTGTAAGAAAAAATGAGGATGAAGTAACTGCGTTTTATAATATGTGTCGGCATCGTGGTGCTGCAATAGTCTTAGAAGAATATGGTCAATCAGATAAACTTGTTTGTGGGTACCATGGCTGGACCTACAATCATGATGGGGAATTAATTGGAAAAAGGGACCCAAAAGATTTTGTAGATTTCGATGATAGTTGTAGAAGTCTTCATAAAGTTAAGGTTGAGTTATTAGGCAATCTTATATTTGTTAACTTTGATTTAGAATCTGAAAGTCTCAAGGATAACTTAGGTGTTATTTATAATGAATTAGATGAGTTTCAATTCGACTCACTTCGTTTGATTGACAATTATACCTATAATCTTAAATGCAATTGGAAAATTGCTATGGAAGCTAATTTAGAAGTTTATCATGTTAAATCTATACATCCTGAGACAGTGCATAGTGGTTTAGATTATACAGGTAATGTAAATACTTTTTATCCTAATGGTCATGGGAGAATGGTTGCTCCAAGTAGAACATTTCCAAATCTTCCTGATTCACCATTAAAAGCAAACCCAAATATGTTAAAGAAAAATAATAAAGAAAATGGGAAACCTTCAAATTATTATAAAAATAAAGTCCATGAGCAAGTAGATAACAGACCAGAAATTGAAACATGCGGTTTTATAGCTAGAACATGCACTCAATCATACAACTTAGTACCTAATTTCGTTTCACCCATGTCTGAAAAAGGTTTTCCAATTCTTCTTTGGTGGCCCACAGCTATAGATGAGTGCATTTTTGAGGTTTTATGGGTTGCTCCGGATTGGGGAGATGGAGAAAGGCCAGAAATCTGGGATACACATATTCAAGGTTTTAATGATGTTTTAGATGAAGATCTTCATTTTGGGGGGTGGATTCAGAAAGCCGTTGATTCCTATGTATTTGATGGCGTTCCATTAAGTTATCAAGAAGCTAGAATTTATCATTGGCACCAGCAAATAGATAAAATAATTGGTCTTAATAAGATTCCTAGTGAGTTAAGGGTAGAGCCTAAGATAAAAGAAGACTGGACTCACCCTAATGATAATAAAAGAAGGCTTGAAGAATATAGAAACTCAACTATACCAGCTGAATAATTAATCTTTTATTTCACTATCAATAAGAACAGCAATTAAAAGTGCAGGTTCATCGCCATTATTTACCCATGCATGATTTGTACCTCTTTGGACAACAACATCAAATGGTTTTAGGCGAACCTCATCTTCATCAAGAAGAAGAGTAACATCACCCTTAAGAAGAATTATGTAATCAATTGTTTTTGTTTTGTGCATAGCAGGGTGTCTTGATGTATCTACTCTTTCGTGAGCTGCACCCATTAATTCAAATGCTCTTGCAGTTGCTTCTTCTAATTTTTCAATAGGTATTCCTTCAGGAGTAGGACCTATAGCAAAATATCTAAATTTTGTTCCATTATTTGGAGGAGATAAAACTACATCAATATCTGCACGGTCTTTATTATCTAAAGTATTAATTAAGTTACCGTCAGTATTCCAAATCTCAAATAAACCCCCTACATCTTCTCCCAAAGTTCTTGCTGGAGGACCGTCGATCGTGATTATTGATTTACCATCTTCATTATGACCAGTAATAATTCTTCTTAGATTATCCATTTTTATCTCCAATATTTCTTATAATGATATCATTCTATTTTATTAAAAGTGAGCAGATAAGAGATAAAAAGAAAGTTATCCACAATATTATGTATAAATTTAATAAATAGCGCTTATTTTTTAACAAATAGAATTGATAATCATTTTCAAAGATGCATTTATTACCATTCAATTTAAGAAGGAGTTCTTATGAAAAAAATTTTATCCATTACAACTGTTTTTTTGTTAGTTTTAAGCTTTAATAATTTTATTTTTGCGGATGATCATAATCAAGAATTACCTAATGTAGCTAATGTTCAGGTAAATGTTTGTAAACTCAATGAAGGAGTAACAATGGATCAATATGAAATAGTCACTCAAGACTATGTAAGTTGGTCGAAGAAAAATAATGTTGAAACATTTTATGTTAGGCATTTCCCTCTTTTTTCACATGCCACAACAGGAAGTCCTTTAAGTTATGATTTCCTCGAAATCCTTGGATCTTCCCATAAAACCTCTGGAGAAGCTTGGGATTTATGGCTAGGAACCAAGGAAGGGCAAAAGTTAAATAATAGATGGCAACAAGCTGCTAATTGTTATCCAAAAATGGGAACAGGAATAACTCTTTTTTCGGATGAAAAAGCCCTAGCTGAAGCAGATCAAAGAGCTGTAACTTGGAATTGGTGTTCACTTAATGAAGGTGTTAGTGCTGAAGAAGTTATAGAAAAACATCAAAGCATGGCAAGCAATTTAAAGGGAAATGACCAGGGTATAATTGGTTGGGCTGGCATCATTCCTAGATTAGGAAAAGGAAGTGCCCCTGGTGAATTTGCTCATATTATTATTTTCAAAGATATTAAAGGCGTTATGAAGCATCAGAAGACCATAGCAGAAGGTGGATGGAAGCATTATAGGGACTATGAAAAACATTTCGCTGCATGTAAAGGGGAACAATTATATACAGTCGAAGTCTTAAATAGACTTCCGCAATAAAATTTAAGGAGAATTAGATGTTAAAAAAATTTTTATTAATAAGTTCATTAATAAATTTAATAGATAAGGAGGATTATTATGCTTAAATATTTAATTAGTACATTTACTGTGATTTTATTTATGACAGTAAAGTCATATGCTGCACCATTGCATGCATATTATTGCTTTAATCTTGAAACAGAGGAGAGCATCAACACTTTTATAGGAGCATTTGACAATTTCTTTGCGTCTCCTGCATCTAAAGGCGTATCGACTCATCGCCTTTATGCATTTCCATTAAATGGTGCGAATAAATTTTCGCATTGCATAGTTACTGAGAATTCTAGCCCATCGCAGTTTGAAAAAAACAATAAAATTGTTAACTCAAGTACAGAAGGAAAAGAATTATTGGGTATTATAGCTGGTGCTGGTGAAATTATTATGGAAGGTGCTGGAACGCCAATAATTGCTTCAGATAACCAGAATCCTACTTCACCAGTTGGTGTTATAATTGACATAAGAGCAAAAAATTCTAAAGCCTTTGTTGCCGCTCTTAGTAAATTAGTTAATTCACCTGGCCAAAAGGGTGAAATGATTGTTTTTGAGGATACATTTACAGGCATTAAGGGAAGAACTCATTATGTCGTTATAAATGGTTCTTCTTTAGAAGAGGCCCTTTCAAATCTTAATGAGACCTTAACAAGTGATGATGGTCAAAAATATCTCAAAGGCGCAAATAAATTCCGTAGAGTAATGGACACAGCATTGCTCAACTTAGTTAAAAGTTGGGAAGTTGAATAGAGACAATTTGAATTAACTCTATTAGTTACTTGAAGTTAGATTAAACCCCGTTATATTTTAACGGGGTTTGTTTTTTGGGGGACTTTATGAATCAGACAGTGTGGCCAAAAAAACCCTATGCTTGGTTTTTCACTTCGGTATTATTATTTGCTTATATAATCTCTTTCATTGATAGACAGATGATTAACTATCTTGTTGTCCCTATTAAAGAAGATATGGGTTTAACCGATTTTGAAATTTCCTTTATTCAAGGTTGGGGTTTTGTACTTGCTTATATATTCTTCAGTATTCCCTTTGGAAGGATAGTTGATAAAGTAAATAGGGTAAGAGTCCTTATAGGCGGTATAATCATTTGGAGTGTAGCAACTGCAGCATGCGGGTTTTCCAAAAATGCATGGCAATTAGTCTTATCACGATCTGGTGTTGGCGCAGGTGAGGCCGCCTTGACCCCTGCTTCATGGTCGATAATTTCAGATCTTTTCCCTGTAGAAAGAAGAAGTTTTCCTATGAGTATATATCTTATGGGTCCTTATATTGGACAAGGACTTTCACTTCTTTTTGGAGCCCAAATCCTTAGAATGTATAGTGAGCCGATAACTTTATTTAATGGTATTTTGATACAACCCTGGCAAATAATTTTTCTAATAATAGCTGTTCCCGGAATCTTACTCGGTCTATTTATGTTTACCCTTAAAGATCCGGAAAGAAAGGAAGTTCTTGAGAGTCAAGAAGGTGAAAAAGATAGCATTGGTCAGGTCTTTTCTTATGTATGGAAAAATATAGCTGTGTATTTCCCTCTATTGATGGGATCAGCTCTTATTGTTGTTTTACTCTATGGTGTTCAATCATGGGTTCCAACCTTCTTACATAGAATACATGGTTGGGAGCATACAAGAATTGGAGATCAGTATGGGTTAGTAACTTTATTTGCCGGATCGATAGGAGTGATTTCTGGCCCAGTTGTTGAAAGGTATCTAACAAAATTAAATGTTAGTGCTGCTACAATAATAGTTTGTCTAATATCTGCCATATCATTAACAATTTTAGGTCCAATAACTTTTCTTAGCTTAAGCTCAGAACTAGTTCTTGTAGGAATCTTCTTGGTCAGTTTCTTTATAACTCTTCCATTAGCTTTATTTGCAACATCTCTTCAAAATGTATCCCCAAATCAATATCGTGGAGTTGTTTCGGGAATTTATGTCTTCACAGCCAATATTTTTGGATATGGATTGGGTCCCATGTTTGTCGCGTTCTTTACTGATAAGGTCTTCAAAAGTGAAATGGCAATTGATCTTTCAATGGCTACAATTTTTCTTGTTTGTGGCCCGCTTTCCATTCTTATTTTCTATTTTGGAAGAAAACCTTTTGCTAAAGCCTTAGTCATGAAAAGCTCATAAAATTAATTAATTTTTATTTCTGGAATACCTAATTTTCTAATAGAGTTAATAATACGATTTTATAAGGAGTATTTTATGACGCAAGCTGATTTAAATGAAGAAAAATTAATGGAGCTGACTGGTAAGGTTTTTGAAAATGTATCTGCTGCAGGAAGTCTTTTAATTGCTTATTTGGGAGACCAGGCTGGAGTTTATTCCGCACTCGATGAAAATGGACCTTGTTCAGTTGAAGTTCTTGCATCTAAAACTAAACTTGATGAAAGATATTTATTGGAATGGTTATCTGCTAATTCTGCAATGGGATATATTACTTATCATGAAGATTCTCATGAATTTAGTTTATCTCCTGAGCAGGCTGCAATTTTTGCACATGAAGGTGAACCGACATGCATGCAAGGTTTATTTCAAGGAATTGTCGCCCAATATGCGACACATGATGTTGCCCTGGATGTTTTTAAATCAGGTAGAGGAAGACCTTGGGAAGAACACCACGATTGTTGCTTCTGCGGAACTGACAGATTTTTTAGACCAATATATGTAACTAACTTATTAGAGCATTGGATACCTTCTCTTGATGGAATGAAGAGTAAACTTGAAACAGGTGCAACCGTGGCAGACATTGGGTGTGGTTTAGGGTCTTCATCTATACTTATGGCAAAGACATTTCCAAATTCAAAAATTTATGGATATGATTTTCATGAGCCTTCAATAGTCCAAGCAAGAAATAAAGCCGCTGCTGAGGGAGTTACAAATATAGAATTTGCAGTTTCCGATGCTAAAAATATTCCTGAAAAAGGATATGACTTCGCTTGCATATTTGATGCTTTGCACGATATGGGTGATCCAGTTGGTGTATCAAAAGCAATTTTAAATACTCTTAATGATGATGGGACTTTTATGCTCGTTGAACCATTTGCTAATGATGAATTAAAAGATAATCTAAATATTCAATCTGGCCTTTTTTATGCCTTTTCAACCCTCATTTGTGTTCCTACTTCTAGATCTCAAGAAGTAGGGCTACAGCTTGGAGCTCAAGCGGGTGAAAAAAGATTACGATCGGTTCTTAATGAAGCCGGTTTTTCGAATATTGAAAGAAGATGTTTGGAAATTGAATCAAATATTGTACTTGAAGCCAAAGCTTAGATTTAAGATAAATTTTCTGCTACTTCAGAAGCAAAGTAAGTTAGAATACAATCCGCACCTGCTCGTTTGAATGAAACTAGAGATTCTTTTATTACCTCTTCCCCAAGTAAACCTTCATTTACAGCCGTTTTGATCATGGAGTATTCACCACTTACTTGGTAGGCAAATGTTGGAATTTTGAATTCATCTTTAACTGCTTTTATTACATCAAGGTAAGGCATACCTGGTTTTACCATTACAATATCTGCACCTTCTTCAATATCCATAGCAACTTCATGTAAAGCTTCGTTAATATTTTGAATTGGCATTTGATAGGTATCTTTTGTTTTATTTCCAAAAAATTTTGCGGATTCAACGGCGTCTTTGAAAGGTCCATAGAACTTAGAGCTATATTTAGCTGAATATGCAAGGATTAGGGTATTTATGAAATCATTTTGCTCTAAAGCATCTCGTATTATCTTAATTCTTCCATCCATCATATCTGAAGGGGCTATCATATCGGTTCCAGCTTTTGCAAGTGTAAGCGCTTGTTCCCTTAATGCAGGAAGCGTTAAGTCGTTGTCTACATCACCCTCTTTATCAAGCAAACCATCATGTCCATGATCAGTGTAGGGATCCAATGCTACATCAGCAATTATTATTAAACCTGGATAATCTTTTTTTATTTGAGCAATAGCATTGCATATAAAATTATCTTCAATTGTCGCTTGTGAGCCAATAGAATCTTTTTTGTCTTCATTTATTACAGGAAAAACGGCTATTGATTTAATGCCTAGATCAACAATTTTTTTAATTTCATCAATTAATACATCCATTCCAAGCCGATTTATTCCTGGCATGGTTTTGATTGGTTCTTTACCCTTTAAATCTTCCTTTATAAATATAGGCTGGATTAAATCTGCTTTAGTAAGATTTGTTTCAGCAAGCATCTCTCTTAAGCCTTGATTTTTTCTTAGCCGTCTTAATCTTGTATCTGGAAATGTTCTTTGTATTTTCATCACCCTTTATTCTATCTTTAAAGACATTAAGTCAAGTTTTTGGCTTAATCATCACAGTCTTCATCCTTATGCTCAAATTCAAGTGTTGAATGATCTATACCAAAATCTTCTTCAAGACCCTTCTTAAGTTTTCTTTTTATTTCTGATATTTCTGTAAAATCTTTAGCATCAACTACAACATGGGCTTCAAGGGCAACCCGTTTTTCATCAAGATTCCAAATATGTATATGATGGGTGTCGGCAACTTTATCAAACTGGATAATTTTTTCTCTAACTTCACTAACAGAAATTCCTTTTGGAGTTCCGTCCATTAGAAAATTTATACTTTCTGGTAACATTTTTATTCCTTGCCAAAGGATATAAAGTCCTATTGCAATAGTGATGAGTGCATCGACCCAAAAAAGGTTGTAAAGAATAATTAAGATTCCACCAATAATCACACCTATAGAAGCTAATGCGTCTGAAAGATTATGTAAAAATGCAGCCCGCATATTCATGTTATTATGTGATAACTTATAGGTAATAATTGAGGTGTATAAGTCAATTAAGAAAGCAATTCCTGCTATAAAAACAATAATCCAACCAGATATCGATACTGGCTCTATGAACCGCCATATTGCCTCATAAATTAAATATAAGCTTAAAACAATTAGGAGTGTTAGATTTATCAAAGAAGCTATAATTTCAGCTCTTTTATAGCCAAATGTTTTAAATTCATCTGCCGATTTTCTACCAATCTTTCTTGCAAAAAAAGCAATGACTAATGAAGCAGCGTCACTAAGATTATGTAATGCGTCAGCAATGAGGGCGAGACTCCCCGATATTACACCGCCAATAATTTGAGAAATTGTTAATACAAAATTTATTGTGATTGCAAAAATAATTTTTTGGTCACTATCTTCTTCATTATGATGGTGATGTCCGCCGTGCATTTTTATTTATTCCTTTTTCATGGTGGAGCCAGACGGGATCGAACCGACGACCTTCTGGTTGCAAACCAGACGCTCTCCCAACTGAGCTATGGCCCCACAGGCGAATATGTGTTTATAAATCAACAACGATGTTAGCTCAATAAAAAACTATCCTCTTAAAAAGACAGGAGATCCTTCTTTGGATTCTTCTAATGAGTACTTATAATCATGATCGGAAAAAGAACTAAGATCTCCAATATCTTTGATTTTATTTTTAATGACCCAAGAGGCCATATATCCTCTGGCCTTTTTGGCATAAAAGCTAATAATTTTATATTTTCCATCTTTACCTTTGTCTTTAAAGATTGGTGAAGTAATTTTAACTTTTTCTGATAATGATTGTATTGCATCATAATATTCGTTGGATGCTAAATTAATTAAATTATCAGATTTTAAAATATTTAGCTCTTTTTCAATATTTAGAGAAATTTTGTTTCCCCAAAATTCATATAAATTTTTACCCCCATCTGTCTTTAATTTTGTTCCCATTTCTAAACGATAGGGTTCTATAATATCTAATGGCTTAAGTATCCCGTAAAGACCTGATAAGATTCTCAAATGTTTTTGAGAAAAAGCGATATCTTTTTTTGAAAATTCTTGAACATTTAATCCTTGATATACATCTCCTTTAAATACAAAAACAGATTGTTTCGCATTATCAGAAGGTTTTTTTTGTCCCTTCCATATTTTGTACCTATCAACATTTAAATTTGTAAGCTTGTCACTTAAACTCATAAGGCTAGATATTTCACCAGGATGTTTTAATTTAAGTTCATCTATAAGTTGTTTTGATTTATCCAAAAATACTGGAGTTGAATAATCTTCTTTATTATTTACTGGTGAATAATCTAAGGTTTTTGCTGGTGATAGAACAATTATCATTTTAATTCCTTCGGTATAAAATATTTCATAAATAATATGATCAAATTTTCTTCTAGTAAATCTTAAATTTAATCCATTTAGTTACGCTATATTACCATATAAACCACTACATATATGTAAATTAGGAATTTTAGACATAGATATAGTTATTAACAAATTTAGCAAATTATTTGTTGATATTATAGCACGAATATTGGAAAATCCTGGGTACTAAATTACATACATATATATGTGTAATCTTATCGAATATTAAAAATGTGGGGAGACATTAAATGAAATTTATTTCGAAATTATTTGTAAGCTTTGCTTTCGTATTACTACTATTCTCTAACAACTCTTTGGTTTCTCAAGAAACAGACTCTAGTAGTCGTTTAAGCATTGAAGAAATTATCGTTACTGGTACAAAAAGAGATATTTCTCAACAAGATGTGCCATTAGCTGTTTCTACTATTACAGATACTCAGCTAGAAAACACCTTTAGGAACGATGTTTTTGCTTTAGGTGAGCTTGCTCCTAATGTCACTTTGACTCCACAAAATGGTTTTAATGCTATTGCCGGTGGTATGCGAGGAACTGGATTCATTTCCATCCTTGTTACTAAAGATCCATCCGTTGGTGTTGTTGTTGATGATTTTGCTTTTAATCATGTTCAAGCACAAGCAATTGAAATGTTTGATATGGAACAAGTAGAAATTTATCGTGGTCCTCAAGGAACTCTATTTGGTAAAAATACAACTGGTGGTGCGATAAGTTTTACTACAAAGAAACCCGTTCTTGGAGAAACATTCTTTGATGCTGAACTTACATATGGTCAGTATGATTCAAATGATGCAACAATTGAAAAGTTAAATTTAGCGGCCAATTTCCCCATTGGTGATAAGTTAGCTGTTCGTATTTCTGTAATTCAAGATGAAGAAGAAGGTTACTGGACTAATAGTAAACCCTCACAAAGCATTCAAGCATTTGGCGGACCTGGTGCAAGAGCTCTATATTCTGAAGGTGGCCAAATAAATGATGTAGGAACAACTAAGAATGCAGATGGAACATATACTTCTGTAGGTAATGGCGGAAAAATTGGCGGTAAAGATGTTCTTGCTGCTAAGTTTAAAGTTCGATATGAACCTAATGATTTTTATAGAGCTGATTTTACCTATGAAATTGTTGATGATAAAAGTGATGCTCCTGCTACTGCAAATGACACTCCCAAAGGCGTAGAGGCTTATCTTTTTCCAAATCTTGGATTTCCTGGCTATAAACAAGGGCCTTATCCAAACGATCCTTTCATCACAGGTGAATCAGGAACTTGTAATACTTTCACATGTATAGCTAGAGGTCATAGAGTTGAGGTTGAAGGTTGGTATTTAACTCAAACATTCAATTTTGATAATTATACTCTAAAATCTATTACTGGTATGAGAGACCAAGATGAGATTATGAACAGTACTTATACTGGTGAAGCATATACATCTCTTTATGATGCTGCCAGAAATACTGCTCGTGAACAAATGCAACAGGAATTTCGACTAACTTCAAATTTTGACGGTCCTTTTAATTTTGTTGCTGGTGCAGCTTATTATGAAGATAATTTGGATTTTGTTGTTTTCGGTAATCTTGGTTTTGTTGATCTTGTTTCGCCTGCTGGTACATCAGCTGCATTACAATTCCCTAATGTTGCCGAAATTCAAGCTTCAGGTCAGGATCGTACAAGTAAAGCTGTTTATTTTGACGCTACCTATGACATTAATGACAGAACGAAATTAACTTTTGGTGCACGACATACAGAAGATGAAAAAGATTTTTATCGTCGTCAGTATGCTGCTGATGGAGCAAGTTTTGCTCTTATATTTACTCCTGACCAATATTTAGGTCCTTGGACTAATCCTCTCCCTGATGATTCATTTGGTGTGAAAATTGATGATAGTAGAGATTTTGAAGCAGACACATGGCGCCTAGTTCTTGATTATAATATTGATGAAAATACTATGGTATACGGAAGTATAGCTACTGGTTATGTTGCTGGTGGTTTTACTGAAACTTGTGGATCAACATTTACTTGTCAGCCTTACAATGATGAAGAAAATACCAATATAGAGATAGGTCTTAAATCAGATTTAATGGATGGTAAATTAAGATTAAATGCTGCTGTTTTCCAAACTGAATATGAGAGTCTTCAAAGGGATTCAGTTAAAGTTCGTCTAGTTGGCGACACTCAATTCCAAGAAACTGCTGCGGTTAATGAAGGTGAGTCAACTGCAACAGGTTTTGAGCTTGAAGTAACATATGTTCCCAATGATAATCTTCGTTTTGATGGGTTCCTAGGAATCTTAGATCATGAATATGATGAGTATGCTCCAGGTCTTGATGCTGGAACTTTAACTGCAGGCGCTCCTTCTGGAGTTACTATTAATCCTGATCTTTCTAGTTTAAGTGTTCCATTTTCACCTGAAACTACTGCAGGATTATCTGTTACTTATTTCCAAGATTTAAATTCAGGCGGTTCTTTAATATATAATGTAGGATTTAGCCATATGGATGAATTTGAGTTGAGTCCATTACCAGCTAATGCAGCTGGCGGAACTGCTGATAATCCAGTGATAAGACAAAAAGCAAATACACAAGCTGAAGAAAGAACACTTGTTAATGCTTTTATTACTTGGGAAGCGAGTGATAATATTTCTCTTACTCTTTGGGGTAGAAATCTAACAGATGAAACATATAGGGTATCTGCTAACCCAGTTGCTACTTTATGGAACTTCGCTAGATATGGAGCTCCGATGTCTGTAGGTGTAAGGGCGAAATTTAACTACTAGTTAACTACTAGATTGTAATTAATAGGAGATAAAAGTTATGAAAATAATTACAAAATTAGGTGTAAGTTTTACACTTATATTAACTTTCTTTTTATTTAACACTTCTTACGCACAGGATGGTGTAAGTAGCCGTTTAGATATTGAAGAAATTGTTGTTACAGGTACCAAACGTGATATTGGCCAACAGGATGCTGCTATTGCTGTTTCTGCAATTACCGAACAAGCATTCCAAAATACATTTGCGAATGATCCAAGGGCTCTTTCGACATTAGTTCCTAACTTAACTTTAACTCTTCAACCAGGTTTTAATGCTGTTTCAGGTGGAATTAGAGGAACTGGTAGTGTTTCAATTCTTGTTACAGAAGATCCTAGTGTAGCTTTTCTAGTTGATGATTTTGGCATTAACCATGTACAAGCTCAGTTTGTAGAAATGTTCGATATAGAACAAATTGAGGTTTATCGTGGACCGCAAGGAACTCTTTTCGGAAAGAATGCAACTGGTGGTGTGATTTCGATTACTACTAAAAAGCCTGTTCTTGATGAGTGGTCAGGAGAATTTAGTGCTTTAGTTGGTCAGTATGATTGGAACGAAGGCAGTAAGAATAAATTCAAACTTGGTGTTAATGTGCCAATTATTGCTGGGAAAATTGCTATGAGAGTAGCTGCTATTTGGGATAAGAATCAAGGTTATTATCAAAATTCCAAACCTTCAGGTGTATATAGTCCTACAGGACCATTTTTATATGGTGATCCAACAGATGGAACGGACTTATCAAATGTTGGTGATGGTGGAGATTTAGGTGGTAAAGATGTTCTTGCCGCTAAAATTAAATTCCTTTTTGAGCCAAATGCAAATTATTCTGGTCATTTAATTTTTGAAATTAGTAAGGATGACTCAGCTACGCCAGCTGCTGTCAATGAAACTGAATGTCCAAGTTCAATGCTTTTCTGTCTTATAGGTTTCCCTGGTATTCATACAGCTGCTCCAAATTGGGGTGACAAATCATGGGATAATGTTTTTGCTACAGGTGAGAGTTATCATTGTAATAGCGCTATTTCAACTTGTAAGGGACATCGAATGGATACAAGAGGTATCTATTTTAACCAAACTTTTGATATAGGTGATTTAACGCTTAAATCAATAACTGGTTATAGAAACCATAAAGAATTAAATGCTAGTACTTATACTGGTGAAGCATTTGCTAGCCTTTATGACGCTTCTAGAAATACAGACAGAAGTCAGATTCAACAAGAGTTACGTTTAACAAGTAATTATGATGGTCCATTTAACTTTACTGCCGGTTTAAGTTATGCAGAAGATAATTTGAATTATACTAGTTATGCTGCAGTTGGCCTGAGCTGGTTCTTTGGAGGAGGCGGTGCTCTTCACTCTGATTATAGTACTTCAGCTTCACGTCAAGATAGAACAAGTAAAGCTTATTATTTTGATTTTTCTTATGACTTAAAAGATGATTTAAGACTTTCTGCTGGTGTTCGTTATACTCAAGATGAGAAAAACTTTGTTCGTGAACAAGGTAGTAACGGTGTTACCGCTACTGGTGCTGCAAATAACCGAATTAGTGCTGTAGGTTTAACTAGAGATGATGATGTACCACAATTCTTCTCAGCTATACCTTGTGAGTTTAGAGCAATTTGTGTTGATAAGAGTGATAGCTGGAGTGAAACTACTTATAGGGTCGTTCTTGATTATCAAGTAAATGATGATGTTATGATTTATGGTTCTCTTGCTACAGGATTTATGGCAGGTGGTTATACTGAAACCTGTTCAACAGATTATTCTTGTGGTTATCCTTATGACCCAGAAACAAATACTAACATTGAATTAGGTATGAAAGGTGATTTCCTTGATGGGCGTTTGAGATTAAATATTGCTGTATTTAATACAGAATTTGAAGATCTTCAACGTAACCAAGTTCTTCCTTTACCAATAGCCCCTTATCAAGAAACAGTTAAGGTGAATGCTGGTAAGTCTACCAATAAAGGTATTGAAATTGAGTTGAATTATCTTGTTACTGATAATTTAAGACTTGATGCTAATGTGGCAACCCAAGATCATGCATATGATGTTTTTGTTTGGGATGAAACTCCAAATGATGGCATTGATAATCCAACAGACTTTAGTGGGTTTGGGCTTCCATTCTCACCAGATCTAAGTTGGGCCGTATCACTTACTTATGATCAAAATCTTGGTGATAGTGGATCAATAACATATAATATTAGTGCGGATTACCAGGATGAAGCACAAACACAACCAACTAATCCAATTTATAGTCAAATGGAAGATAGAACTCTAATTAATGCAAATGCAACTTGGAGAGATTCTGCTGATCAATATTGGTTTACTGTTTATGGTAAAAACCTAGGTGATGAGACATATAGAGTTGGCTCTAACAGCGTTGCTGGCCTTTGGAACTTTACTTTATTTGGAGCACCAATGGAGTATGGAATTGAAGCCGGAGTTAGATGGTAATATAAAATATTCTAAAGAAAAGAACCCCGGTTAAGCCGGGGTTTTTTTTATGGAATTCCTGTGCCAGGGATATCTACATCAATTATTTCTATTTTCCCTTCACGATTTTTTATACAAGAGTTTTTATCTGATCCTCCAGAGGTACAAACAAATAATGTTTTTCGATCTTCTCCGCCAAGAACGCAAGCATAGGCATTTGTTTCGACTGGTAGTGTATCTAGTAAAATAGCACCTTCTTTTACCCTTAATACTTCACTGGTGCTTGGGGAGGCTAGCCATATAGCACCTTCTTCATCCATGCATATTCCATCAGGCACGGGACGATAACCTTCTTTAATTTGAGACAAATCTGCCCAAATACGCCGATTTGATAATGAGCCATCATCATTAATATCAAAAGCTGTTAACCTTGCGGCGTATGATTCACCAATTACTAAAGTTTTGCTATCTTCCGAAATTACTGTGCCATTTGGAAAGAATAAATTATCTGCAGCGATTACTGGTTCTTCACCAGGTCTAACAAGAATTAAATTGGTTGATTTTGGATCTTCGTTTGCGTGAGTATTAAACCCAAAATTTCCAATATAAGCATTTCCATTTTTGTTAACTATCATGTCATTACAATAAAAAGTAGCAAGTTCACTACAATCTGCTATCTCTTCAAGCGCATCATTTTTCAATGCTAATAATTTTTGATCAATCATTGAAACTATTAAAAGAGTTCCATCGGGCAACCAACCAAGGCCAGAGGGTTGATTAGGAACAGTTGCAACTGTCTCGGAATTTCCATCGAGATCCACTGAAATTACTTTATGTGTAAAAAAATCTGAAAAATATAATCTATCCTTTTTCCACCTCGGTCCTTCAGGGAAAGTTAGATTATCGACAAGTGTGTGGAATTTTTTTTCCATAAAAAAATTATAAATGATTTCTAAAAAAAGAAAATCACATAAAATTTCTTAACTATTTAATAAGGCTTAATTTTTTTAAAAACTTTTCTATAAATATTATTATAGAGGTTGATATCATTTCTCTTTCAAAGTGAATTTTATCAACTTTTTTTCTTAATTCTGGATCTTTAAAATCGATTATATCTTTATTTAGATTCATTAGTTTCTTCATATTTATTGGGCAATCTCATCTTTTGGGTTTGGGAGTGGGGAAGAGAGTTGAGACTGCCCAAATTCATTAATTTTTTAAACAAATACAGGCTGAATTGCGATGATTACTGAAAAGAATATAAACAGTAAAAGTATGTTTTTGATTAGTGACATTTTTTTCCTATATAAATTAAAAAGTATCTTTGTTGACATACATATAGTTAT
>CAXFAF010000021.1:0-21870 GCA_964001285.1 uncultured bacterium
TTAAGTGGTCGGGGCGGAGAGATTCGAACTCCCGACCCCCTGGTCCCAAACCAGGTGCGCTACCAGCCTGCGCTACGCCCCGATGTCTTTCTATTATCATAAAGAATTTTTAACGTCTTTTCTTAATTACCCTTTTTTGTTGTTTGTTATTTCTTAACTTAAAAACAGTATTTACCAAAAGAACATTTCTATTTGAAACATACAACCTTGCCTCACAAAATGCAAAACCATCTCTAACTGCGGAAACAGTAGCAATACCTTCTAACCATTCTCCGGGTCTTGCAGCGGATAGGAACTCTGAATTAAATTTAATCGTAACGCCTGGAATTTTAGCTTCTTTATAAACAGCATGACCGCAAACACCGTCTGCAAAAGACATTAACATGCCTCCATGAGCCATTTGTGCGGCATTAGAATGTCGTTCTAAAATATAAGTACCGTGTACCCACGGATCAACAGATGTATTAATATAGTATGGCCCATTATGACTTGAGTATGGCCCTCTTCCTTCATTAATAACAAAGCCATCAGGTATAGGCTTTTCCATTAATTAGTGTCCGGATGCACTTGGATCATAAACTATAGAGTCTAATGGATTAGCATAGAAGTCCCAAAATAATGTTAACACTATTGAACAAATTATTAATGTTACAATCATAACAGGTAAACCATATCTAAACCATTTTAAAGGTGTAATAGCTAAAGAAGGGTCCCCAGTATCTTTTGCAAGTCTTTCTGAAATAGTAACAATAAAAACATTCGCCGTTGAACCAATGTGAGTTCCATTTCCACCCATTCCAACACCAAGAGCCAATGCCCATAATAGAGGTGTTTGTAAAGCTGGGTCTCCAATTGAGGCAATAATAGGTATCATTGCGGCAGTAAAAGGTATGTTATCAATAGCGGCTGACATAACTGCAGCAACCCACATTAAAATTAAAGTAGCCATAAACAAATCACTCTCAACAAATGGGATTATAAATTGTCCTAAATATTCAAGAAAATGACTTCCTTCTACACCGCCGACTAACATAAATAATGAAATAAAGAATATAAGTAGTTGCATTTCTACTTTTTCCATGACCTCGTCTAAATCAAGAGATTTTCCTAAGAAAACAAGGATAATTAATCCTAAGCCTGAAACCATCCATGGCTGCCAACCAATTGTTCCATGAATAATGAAAAGCACTACCATTAAAAGTAAAACAAAAATTGATTTATTCCAAAGTGGTTTATCTCTGTATTCAATTCTATCTTCAAATGTTCCTTCAGCTGGTGTTCCAAGTTCTTTTCTGAAAATAACTCTTAGTGTAATCAAAGTTCCTAACCAAGCTAACAATACAATTCCGCCCATATGAATTACGAATGTATTAAAATCTATACCAAAGGCAGAACCGATCATTAAATTAGGAGGATCACCAACCAGTGTTGCAACGCCGCCTGTGTCAGACAATAAAGCTGCAGCAAGTAAATAAGGGATTGGAGTTATTTTAAGTGACTGACAAATTAGGATAATCAACGGACCAAATATAACTACAGTTGTTACATTATCTAATAATAATGAAAGACCGGTTACCGCAGTACCAAGTAAAGCCATTAACATAAATTTACGGCCCTTGGAAATTCGACCGATATTTGTTGCCATAACTTCGAAACCACCGGTTTTAATCATTATTGAAACGATTGCCATCATACAGCCTAATAAGAACACGACATTCCAATCAACTGCTCTAAAGGCTCCGGCAGGATTATAAAAACCATAAGACATTCCAGTTACAAGCATTACGCCCGCTCCTAGCATGGCGACTTTTGATCGATGAAAGCCATGAAGTGTTTCTGTAAAAATACCTATAAATGTAACCGCTAATATAATGCCAGATATAAGCATTCCTTCAGTTAAAACAATTGTTTCCATTGAACCCTCTTTTTAGATACATTTTTTTTATATTATTTGTTTTTTATTGCCAAGATATTTAGGATTTATTTAATAATAAAATTTGAAATAATGGTTTATTAATACTAACAATAAATTCTTTAAATTTAGGAAAATTAAATGAAAATGAATGGCAATAAATTAATCAAAGCCTCAAGACAAGATGTATGGGATGCACTCAATGACCCAGAAAAGCTTAAATTAGCTATTCCAGGAGCAGAAAAAGTAGAAAAAAAAGATGATAACAACTTAACTGCTACTGTAAAAACAAAAATAGGTCCAATTAGCGCTAAATTTAATGGAAAAATTACTCTTTCAAATATGAACCCTCCTATCAGTTACACCCTAACTGGAGAAGGAACTGGCGGAGCCGCCGGTTTTGCTAAAGGAACTGCAAATGTTGAGCTAGAAGAAGCTCAAGAAGGAACAATATTAAAATATACTGTAGATGCAAATGTAGGGGGGAAACTTGCTCAAATAGGTCAAAGACTTATTGATACAACTGCAAATAAGTTAGCCGATGATTTTTTTGGTAAATTTAATGACATTCTGAGCACTGATAAGGATGAATCAGAAGATAAAATTGAAGAAAGCATATCTAACAATAAAGGAATCAGTCAAATATCATGGATATCAATTTTAATTATTTTAACTTCTATATCCCTTTTATTTTGGTATAGTCTTAGCTAATTAGAACAATTTCGGGGGAAATATGCCTAAGGTAAATATTAATGTTAATGGTGAGAGTTTATCTGCAGAAGTAGAGGAAAGACAACTGTTAGTTCACTTTTTAAGAGATGATATGGACTTAACTGGTACACATGTTGGTTGCGATACAAGTCAATGTGGTGCATGTGTAGTTCATTTAGAAGGAAAAGCTGTAAAAAGTTGCACTATGTTAGCTGTCCAAGCTGACGGAATGAATGTTACCACCATTGAAGGAATAGCCGATGGTGATAACTTACATCCCGTCCAAGAGGCATTTAGGGATAATCATGGGTTGCAATGTGGTTTTTGTACACCAGGAATGATTATGGCCGCAATAGATATTATTAATAGAAAACCTAATCTTGACGAAAAAATTGTAAGAGAGGAATTAGAAGGAAACCTTTGCCGTTGTACTGGGTATCAAAATATTGTTAAATCAATTTTAGCTGCTGCAGATAAATAGAGAAACAAATGTACAAATTCAACTATCAGAAAGTATCTAGTATTAAGGAAGCAGAAAAATTACTAAACGAAGATGAAGAAGCAAAAATTATTGCTGGAGGTCAAACTTTAATTCCAACTATGAAACAAAGATTAGCCTCTCCATCAGTATTAATAGATATTGGGGGGATCTCTGATCTCAATTTCATAAAAGAAGAAAACGACCTTATTGTGATTGGTGCCAACACAACTCATTTTGAGGTTGCTTCATCAGATCTAATAAAAAATAAAATACCCTCCCTATCTGATTTAGCTGAAGGTATAGGTGATCCCCATGTAAGAAATATGGGTACCATTGGTGGTTCAATATCTAATAATGATCCAACTGCTGATTATCCAGCCGCATGTTTGAGTTTAGGTGCGGTAATTAAAACTAATAAACGAGATATTATTTCCAATGATTTTTTTGTTGGTCTTTTTGAGACAGCACTAGATGAGAATGAAATAGTTATTTCAATAAGTTTCAATATTCCTGAAAAATCATCATATATGAAATTTCCTAATCCAGCTTCTAGATATGCTATGGCTGGCGTGTATTTATCTATCTTTAAAGACAAAATAACTGTCTCAGTAACTGGTGCAAGTGAAAATGGTGTATTTCAATGGAAAGAAATGGAAGATATTCTTTCTGAGAATCTATCTGTAGATAATGCTAAAAAAGTTAATCTTAGTCCAGATGGTATAATGTCAGATATACACGCAGATTCAATTTATAGAGCAAATTTAGTAGAAGTAATGGCTATTAGAGCTGTAGAAAATCTAAAATGAGTAATTATGAAGTTATCCAAGAAGCCAATGAATGGATTCAAAAAGGTCATAAAGTTGCACTTGCCACAGTACTAAAGACCTGGGGATCTGCTCCAAGAAGGGCCGGCTCTCAATTAGCAATAAGGGATGATGGTCATATGACTGGCTCTGTTTCAGGAGGTTGCGTTGAAGGTGATGTTGTTGCTAATGCATTAGACTTATTCAAAAACCCAAAAGTAAAAATCATTGATTATGGGATAACAAATGATACCGCATGGGAGGTAGGATTAGCGTGTGGAGGCGATATCAGAATAAGATTAGAAATCTTAAATAATGAAAAGTAATTTATTAAAAGAAATTATCAAACTAACTAATGATAAGGTTGCTTTTTGTACTTTCTCAGAAGTTGATAGTGATGATGTTGAAATAGTGATACCTGATGAAAATAATAACTCTGAAAAACAAAAATTCATAAAAGAGACATTAATTCGAGACCATTTACAGATTGTTAAAATTGAAAATAAAGATTTTATAATAAACCCATTTAATCCCCCTCTAAAATTAATAATTATAGGAGCCGTTCATATTTCTCAATATTTGAGCAAAATTGCAAAATTATTAGATTTTGATGTCACGATTGTTGATCCAAGAGAAGCCTTTGCATCGCAGGAAAGATTTCCTAATGATAAGGTTATCAATTCATGGCCAGAAGAATGTTTTGATCAATTAGAGATTAATTCTCGCACGGCAATAGTAACCTTAACTCACGAACCTAATCTTGATGACCCAGCATTAAATTATGCTTTAAATTCTAGTTGTTTTTATGTTGGAGCTTTGGGAAGCAAGAAGACTCATTCAAATCGATTAGAAAGACTTAAAAAGCAAAAATTTAGTGATAAAGATTTAAAACGTATAAATGGCCCAATAGGATTACCAATTAATGCTTCAAAACCTAATGAAATAGCAATATCTATTATGTCAGAGATAATTGCATCGTTACGCCATCATGATTTTTTAACCACTGAATTGCGCGATGATTGGAAATTAAGATAAAATGTATATTGAGGCCTTTATTTTAGCAGCCGGTTTATCTAGCAGAATAATTAATGGCAATAAACTGCTTAAGAAATTAAATAGTAAACCATTAATTAGCAATACCATTGAAAACTACATTGATTCAGATATCAATCAAATTTCAATAATTACAGGTCATGATAGCATTAAAATGAAAACTATTGCGGATTCTTATAATATTAACACAATACATAATAAAAACTACAGAAAGGGCATTTTGTCATCGATAAAAATATGTCTAAAAAATATCAACCAAAGAACTACTGGAGTTATTATTGCGTTAGGAGATATGCCCTTAGTATCAAATAAGGATATAAAACCCTTAATTAAAGAATTTAAAAAAAACAAACAAAAAGAAATTTGCATCCCTAAGTGCTATAATAAAAATGGTAACCCAATAATATTTCCAGTAAAAATATTAAAAAAAATTTTAATTTCCTTAAAAAACGATGAACATGATTATGGTTTAAAGGAAATAATTGAAAAATATGGTTATAAAAATGTAAAAACTTCAAAAGCTGTACTAAGGGATTTTGATAGTATTATTGATTTTAGAATATAATCAATTACTTATTTGAAAAACCTTATCCATAAATTCACCAATCTCGTAATTTATAACTAAATCAGCGTATCCATCTAATTCAGTGTCTTCTCTATTAAGAATTATAAGCTTTGATCCATTTCTTTTTGCTAAAACAGGAAATCCAGCAGCAGGATAGACTTGTAATGATGATCCAATCGCTATGAATAAATCACAGGCTAATGTAACATTTTGAGCCTCTATCATCTCTTTCTCAGGCATGGACTGTCCAAAAGATATTGTTGCTGTCTTAACTATCCCTCCACATTTGTTACATGTAGGAGCAATATTTGTTTTTAGAAATTCATCCTTAATGATATCTATTTCATATCTTTTTTCACAAGATAAGCATTTCGCATATGTCGTATTACCATGTAGTTCAATGACTTTATCACTGGGAACGCCTGAATCTTGATGAAGATTATCAATATTTTGAGTAATTACTGCTTTCGCTTTTCCTTCAGAAACTAGCATGGAAATTGCTTTATGCCCTTTGTTTGGCTTGGCTTCCTTAATCTCTGAATCAATACTAAATTTTCTATTCCATGATTCAACTCGAACCTCTTCAGATGACATAAATTCTGAAAAATCTATAGGTTTAAATTTAGTCCATAAACCCCCAGGGCTTCTAAAATCAGGAATTCCAGATTCAGTTGAGATGCCTGCGCCTGTAAATATTACAATGTTTGAACTTTTATTAATAAGGCTTCTAAAGGCCTCAATCTCATTTTTGTCTATCATCATAATTATAATAAAGAAAGTTAACAAAAAACCAAATGATGATTGATAGAGTTATCCACCATTCATATATGTTTTCGATATAGCCGTCGTTTTTAATATAAATATAAAATGGCGAGGAAGATAAAAACATAATTATTTGGAAGATACTAAGGTAGAATAATTTTTTATTTTTTGAAAAAAATTCCTTCTTTATTGGATTAAATGAAAAACAATATGCCCATTGTGAAAAAAGTGTAAACACATAGAATATAAATATTCCGTAGCGTCTCATAATTTCGTATAAATTACCGTCATTGCCTAAAGCAAAAGTATAGACAATTAAAAATAAAGATCCAATTTGACCAATATATATAAAAATTCTCTTATAATTTTTCTTTAATAGTCTTGGCCAAAGAAAAAAAAGGCCTAAAGCGGATATTATCATTAAAGGTTTAAAAACGAATATTGATATTGGTTGCCTTGAAGATCTGCTAATAGAAAAACAACCATCAAAGTAAGGATTACATACTTCTAAATACTCATTAACGGTAGATAATAATAAAGGTATGTGTATTGCTAAAAATGATAATATAAAAACTAATAATAGATGAGATTTTAGACTAATCATTAAAGTTAATTAGACTATCATTTGATAAATTAGATAACTTATAATTAGCCAAGAAATTGTCCAACCAAATAATTTAAGAAAAAACATTTTATTGTTATAACCTATAAAAATGATAGAGTCTTATTCAATAATCTGTTTATAAGGAGTGCAAAATGCCTTTAGTTGGAGTAAGAGCAAAAGCTGATAATATTGATCACTGGAAAGAACAATTTAAAACTCATGGCGAATTATTTAAAGATCAAGGTGTTTCAATAGCTTATATGGGTGCCACAGAAAACAATTCTGTTTTAGCTATTTTTGAAACAGATGATTTAGAAAAATTTACTGAAAAATTTAATTCAAAGGATACAGAAAAAGCTATGTCAAATGATGGCATTGATAAAGGAAGTGTAGAAATGTTTATTATCACTGATCAATTGGTAATTATGTAAATACATGTAAAAAAATGACAAATTATAGATTTTCTCAAGGTGGAGCTATTGTATTTGGTGGTTCAGGTGTTCTTGGATCAGGTATTGTTGATTTATTAAGTAAAAACAATGCAAATGTTGCATTTACTTATCTTAATAATAAAGAATCCGCAGAAAAAAATATAAATATGATTAACGATAATGGAGTGAATGGTTTTACTGAGAAAGTTAATCTTATGAATCTATCCGAAGTTAAAAATTTTTCAGAAAGAGCTTTGAAAGAGTTTGGTAAAATACATTCGGTTATTAATGCCACAGGACCCCTGATTCATCTTACGCCTATTGCAGATGCAAAACTTGATGACTTTTATAACACACTAGACACCGATGTTATTGGTTTTTATCATATACTTAAATCTGTAGTACCAATTCTCAAAAAATGTGGGGGTGGCTCTATAACAACTTTAACAACAACAGCTGTTCACAAATATACACATACTGCCGGATTATCCTCAATACCAAAAACTGTTGTTCATAATTTGTGTAAAACTATAGCTAGGGAAGAAGGTCATAACGGTATTCGGGTTAATAGCGTAGCAGTAGGACAAATATCTATAGTCTCAAAAAAACAACAAGAAGAAATTGACTCTTCTGGCGGAGTAGCTGATGAATTTCTTAAACTCATTCCATTAGGAAGATCTGGAAAACCTGAAGAATTATTTGAGACAGTAATATTCTTAGCATCAGAAAATGCCGGTTATATTAGCGGTCAATCTTTACCTGTTGATGGCGGATATTCATCATAAAATTTATAACAGACTTGAAATTATATAATGCAGATATAGTATTATAATATATGAAAAAACTTACCCTTATAATAACTCTTTTCTTCGGCTTAAATTTATTCGCTGAGAACAATGAAAAACCATTAAGCACAGATGAATTTGCTGATTCTTTTTGGCAGTCAGTTGAAGAAACTGAAATAAGAATAGAAAAAATAACTAATAATTTATTTCTTCTATTCGGCTTAGGTGGAAATATAGCTGTTTCAATTGGTGATGATGGCGTTCTTATAGTTGATGATCAAATACCCTCAATTATTCCCAAAGTAAAAGATGCAATAAAAGAAATCGGCGGTGGAGAAATTATATACACTATTAATACTCATTGGCATTTTGATCATTCAGAAGGAAATCTTGCCTTAGATCCTAATATTACAAAAATTATATCACAATCAAATGCTAGAGATAATATGATAACAGGCGGATTAATTGATCTTGTAAGCTCAAAAATTTACCAGGATCCATATCCCAAACATGCTCTTCCAGTAATAACACACGAAAATGGTATGACCTTGTATTTTAATGATGAGATAATAGAAATTGTGCATTTTGGACCTGCACATACTTCAGGAGATTCAGCGGTAATTTTTCATAATCAAAACGCCATACACTATGGTGATGTTTTTGTTACTGAAGGGTACCCATTTATAGATGTGAATAGTGGCGGTAGTATAGATGGGTTAATAAGCTTCCTTTCAAAATCAATAGAAAAATTAAAACCTGATGTCATTATTTTACCTGGTCACGGAGAAATTGCTTCAATTAATGATGTTAAAGACACTATAAAGATGCTTAAAACTGTAAGAGAACGAATAGCTAAAATGATTAAGCAAGGCAAGTCTCTTCAAGAAGTTATTGACGCAAAACCTACAAAAGATTTTGATGAAAAATACCCGGATTGGTTGGGTAATTTTGTTAACAGAGTCTATACAAGCTTGAAAAAGTCAGAACTTTAATTAATTTTCCTTAAAAAACTCCTGAAATCTTCCATTCATTATTTGAATTAGTAAATAAGTAACCTGCTCTTCCAGAAAATATTTCTGAATCATCTTCCGTAACTTGAGAATATTCCATTATAATTACATATGAATCATCTCTTAACTTATAAGGAATACTTTTTTTCAATAATGTAGAAGTTGTTACATTATCATCAGGATCAGCTTGGGGAGCTTTAGCTATTAATTTTTTATAAATATCCTCAAGATCATCTCCTTTAGTTGCGATTACAATTTCGTCCAAAAAACCTTTAAATACCGAAGGATAAAAAAATATATCCTTTAATTGATCTAACTTATTGTCAGATAGCAATCTAAAGTACTCTTTATGTAGTAAGTTTATCGCTTCAATATCTTTTTTTTCATTAGACATATCGATTTAAGACCTAATATCAGCTGCTACAAGCCATGCTGCTGCAGAGAGTTGCAGTCTAGTTTCTTCCATTTTGTTTTCTAATGATTCTCTTACTGCATTAGTAGCTTTTTTACCTTCAACTTCATCTAGATTATTAAGAAGCATGGAAAGCGGCCCAATATTAAGATGCAAATTCATTAATTCATCAATTGAATTTCCCATGTTAAATTTTGCATTCAAAGACTGAAACTCTATATTATCAAAATTCGACTTGTTAAGAATATCATATACATATTCCTTATCAGCAAATGCAAATCCTCCAGGGCTTTTAGGGTCAGGGGGCTCTACTCCTTCGGGCATGAAAGCCTCTAAAGCATCATTTGTACAATTAATCCATTCATTTTCTGATAATGATTGCCAACATAAAAAAGTAATTTTCCCGGATTCTACCAGACCTTTCCTCAAATTAGAAAAAGCAGCATAGGGATCAGAAAAAAACATAACTCCAAATTGAGAAAAAATTTGATTATATTCTTTTTTAAATTCTTCACTAGAAGCATCTATAGTATCGAAAATTAGATTTGATGTGTTTTTTGATTTTTCTTTTGCGTGTAAAATCATTTTATTAGAAATGTCTACACCTCTAACATTAGCGCCAGATTCTGCAAATGATATACTTGTAGAACCACAACCACATCCAACATCAAGAATATAATCACCTGATTTTGCATTAACCTTTTCTTTGGCGATACTAGAAAATGGTTCTATTACTTTATGTAAATACTCTTCACTTCGAATAAAACCTTCACCAAATGGGCCATTCCATAATTCTTCTTGCTCATTATTGTCAGGGTTAGACATAAAAAATCCTTATTTATTATTTGTTCTAAAATTTAAGTTAGAATAAGCTATTTAAAAATAAAAGGAAAAACAAATGCTTACACTATTATATGCAGCCCTTCTTACTTTAATTGGTATCTTTTTAGCTATTCGGTCAACACAACAAAGGGTTGCAAAGGAGCCTCATGTAGTTCTTGGTACTGGTGATAATTTTAAACTTCTTCAAACTTCTAGAGCGTTAAGTAATTTAGTGGAATATTCGCTCTTCTTTATCATTTTATTATTCCTATTAGAAACAATTGCCCAAATTCCTACCTTAGCTATAGGTATATTGGGTGATGTTTTTATACTTGCACGTATATTTCATGCTTATGGGATTACAAGACCTACAGCCATTAGTAATTTTAGATTAATAGGATTTGTATTAACAATTCTAGTTTTAATAACTCAATCAATTTGGGCAATATATATTTCTATAAATTGGTTAGCTCAAAATAATTGGGGATTTTACTAATATAAGTAAAGAAGGAAATAGCCAATAAAGTGGTAGTCCCTAGGGGAATCGAACCCCTCTTTCCAGGTTGAAAACCTGGCGTCCTAACCGATAGACGAAGGGACCACACTTTTTTCTTTATATCGAAATTTTAATCTCGAATCTAGGATATAAATGCATCATAAATATGAAATTGTATACCTTTAAAATCCTGCCAATCATTTTTCCTAATAACACCTACAAAGTGAATTAAACTGCCACCATGATTGGTAATAAGATCCCCCAATGGAGTGCCAATAGAATTAAAAGCTATAGCGTCAAGATTTTTATAATTATTACTTGATAATTTTAATTTAAGATGTCCATTCCCTACTTTTTTGCAAAATTCAATTTCTACATTAGGTAAAATAAATTTTGGTTCAGGATTGCCTTGTCCATATGGTGATGCTTGGTTAATAGATTCGTACAAATTTCTATTAATCTCGATATCATCTAAAATCGCATCAAATTTTTTACTTTTCTTAATCAAAACATCGGTCTCAATCTCAAGGATCTTTTGATTACAAAATTTATTAAAATCATTAAGATTATCTTTTCTTAAGCTAAACCCTCCTGCCATTGCATGCCCTCCACCTGAAATAAGTAAGTTTTCATTAACTCCTTCTAAAATAATTTTTCCAATATCAATTCCAGGTAAAGATCTTGCAGATGCTGTTGTAATTCCTTCGTTAGTAGATAAAACAAATGATGGTCTATTAAATTTATCCTTTAACCTGCTAGCAACAATACCTAAAACACCTAAATGCCAGCCCTCTTCTTCTACAAATATAGAAGAAGGATATGTGTTGAGATTTTTATCCTCCATCAGCATTTCAATTTTCGTTAAGGACTCTTCTAAAACTTTTTTTTCTATATTTTGTCTTTTTTTATTGAGGTCATTAAGCTTTTCAGCAATCGCGTCCACTTCATCTTTATTATCTGAGGTCAATAATCTATAACCTAGATCAGAAGAGCCTGTTCTTCCGGCGGCATTAATTCTAGGGCCTAAAATATATCCCAATTCATAAACATCTATATTATTTATATTTGAAACGGAACATAAACTGCTAATACCAATTTTATCGGTTTTATTAATAATGTTTATACCCTCTTTAACAAAAGCTCTATTAAGATTTTTTAGCTGAACTACATCACAAATAGTCCCAAGCGCAACTATATCAAGATCATTTTTAAGGTTAGGCTCTTTAACTGTTTTAAATTTATCAACCGACCTTAAAGCCCTTCTTAATCCAACAACAAAAAGAAATGTTAATCCAATAGCAGCTAAATAATTAAGATTAGAAGAATCGTTCTCTCTAGTTGGATTGATGTGCGCAAAACATTTGGGCAACTTACCGTCAACTTTATGATGGTCTATAATAATAACTTTTATCTTACTTTTATGAGCAAATTCCATACTTTTGAGAGCAGTCGCTCCGCAATCAACAGTAATAACGGTGTCAATTCCATCATTTTTAAAATTTTCAAAAGCCTCTATATTAGGTCCATAACCATCTTTGAGACGATTAGGAATATAAGTTGATGTTTCTACATTATAGTGATTAAAAAATTTAGTAAGGAGAGATGCTGAAGTAGTTCCGTCAACATCATAATCCCCTATTATACCAATCTTTTTATTATCAACGATTGCACTAACAATTTCATTTACTGCTATATCTAAATCCAATAAATCACTGGGGTCATTTATTACTTCATTTACTTTAGGATTTAAGAAGTCATTACTTTCACTCACTTTAACATTACGGCCGCTTAAAATTATATTAAGTATGTGATTAACTTTGTTTTCTTCATCAAAGTATTCTGAAATTAAATCATTGGATATTCTTTGATTCCATAATGTACCATTTATAGAAGTTCTTTTGTCTAGATTCAGAACATTCCCTGACATTATTATTCAGTTGAATTAAATTTATCAATGTTTTGATGATGTGCTGTAATCCATCTAACTGTTTTTGAAGATGAGCGCATAACTAAAGTATTAGTCCATATGCCTTCGTCAATTTTAATACCCGATAATATTGAACCGTTGGTTACGCCAGTAGCCGCAAATAAAGCATCTCCACCCACCATATCGTCTAAATTATAGATTTTATCGACATCTTTAATACCTAACTTAGATGCCCTATCCTTCTTTTCTTGATCTTCAAGAACGAGTTTTGTTTGCATTTGTCCTCCAATACATCTTAATGCTGCAGCAGCTAAAACTCCTTCTGGGGCACCTCCAATGCCCATATACATATCAATACCAGTTGCCTTCTCGGTAGTATGAATTACTCCAGCAATATCTCCGTCTTGAATTAATTTAACCTTTGAACCAACTGATCTTAAAGTCTCAATAAGGTTGTCATGTCTAGGTCTATCCAAAACACAAACTGTAATTTGTTCAATGGGCTTATTTAAGGCCTTACCAAGTTCAATAACATTCTTATCTGGATCTTCCTCAAGAGAAATAATACCTTCAGGACAACCTGGTCCAATAGCGATTTTCTGCATATATACATCAGGAGCGTTTAATAGTGATCCTTTTTCAGCCATAGCAATAGTGGTTAAAGCGTCAGCTTGGCCTTTTGCAGTAAGTGTCGTTCCTTCAAGAGGGTCAAGAGCAATATCAACTTTTGGCCCCTTGCCTGTGCCAATTTTTTCTCCGATATATAACATTGGAGCTTCGTCTCTTTCTCCTTCACCTATAACAACTTCACCATCAATATTTAATTGATTTAATTCAGTTCGCATTGCATCAACTGCCGCTTGGTCAGCCTCCTTCTCATTGCCTCTTCCAATTAGATAGGATGCAGCTACAGCGGCTCTTTCTGTTACTCTTACTAGTTCTAAAGTTAATACACGATCTAAAGTTTTATCTGACATTTTTTTTAACCTTTATTTAAAATAGGCATATGCAACGGTTCAAGCGATATTATATCTGATCCTTTAAGAATATCGATTAAAGAATCAATAGTATCTCTTTTAACAGGATATGTAATCATTACAACAGGAGTAGAGTTTTTTTCATCATCTAAATGACTCTCACCTTTTTGAATAACTTTATCCAAAGAAATATTATTTTCACTTAACAAATTAGTCAATTTAGACATTGAGCCTTTTTGATCTTTTAAAAATACCCTTAGGTAATATGCCCTTTCTTTTGAAATAATCTTTTCTTTGTTTTTATTCAATTCAGAATAGGAATTTCCAAAAATCTTAAGTTTTGTACCAAGGGCACAGTCAATAAGATCAGACACAACAGATGATGAGGTAGGCCCTTCTCCAGCGCCTTTCCCTTCTAAAACTACATCTCCACTTTCTTGACCTATAATTTGAATTATATTATTTGCCTCATCAACCCTACCTAACGAACCATCGCTAGAAACAAGCATTGGCGTTACCTCTTTATAAATGCCATCATTAAGAACCTCTGACATTGCAATGAGTTTAATTTTATAACCAAATTCAGATGAATAATTGTGATCTATTAATTCAATCCCCTCAATACCCCTTACATGAATAGTATCGATTGCAGGAAACTCAGAAAATATAATTGCATTTAATATTGATAATTTATGTGCAGAATCAACACCATTAATATCCAATGTAGGATCAGATTCAGCAAATCCTTTGTCTTTAGCTCCTTGTAGAGCATCATCAAAATTAATTTTTAATTTATCCATACTTGATAGAATGTAATTAGAGGTACCATTTAAGATTGAATAGACATTGGTAATCTCATTGACAATTATTCCTTCTTTTAAGGTTTTAATAACTGGTATACCTCCAGCTACAGATGCTTCAAAACCTACAAAATTATTATTATCTTCAGAAATCTTTGATAATTCTTTTCCATGCTTTGAAAGAAGCGCTTTATTGGCAGTTATAAAGTTTTTACCATTATTCAAAGCTGTTATTGCTAAATTATAAGCAATACCATCTTCTCCTCCTACTAACTCTAAAACTGTATCAATATCTTTATCTTTAGCTATATCAATTGGGTTTTCTGACCAATTATAATTATTGATATTAAAGGATCTATCCTTTTCTTTAGAATTTGCAGATATCGATTTAATGTTGAATCTAATATTGTAATTTTTTTCAAAATAATTTGAATTTTTTTCTATACTTTTTATTACACCCGAACCAACTGTTCCAAGTCCTATTATCCCTATATTAAGTTCCTTAATCATTTTATAATTTTTCTTAAATTTCTGGCAGCCTGTCTAATTCTTTGCTCATTCTCTACCATTGAAAGTCTTACAAAACCTTCACCATATTCGCCGAACCCTAATCCAGGTGATACCGCAATATCAGCCTCTTCAAGTAATAGCTTAGAAAACTCAAGTGAGGTTAACTTATTGAATTTTTTAGGAATTGGTGACCAAGCAAACATTGTAGCTTTTGGTATAGGAATATCCCAACCGGCATTGGAGAATGAATCAATTAATATATCTCTTCTTTCCTTATATATGTTTCTAATATCATCTATTACATCTTGATCACTATTTAACGCGGCAACTGAAGCTACTTGAATTGGTGTAAAAGCACCATAGTCTAGATATGATTTGATTCTGGTTAGCGCAGAGATTAAGTATTCATTTCCAACCGCAAAACCCATTCTCCAGCCAGGCATAGAAAATGTTTTAGACAAAGAAGTAAATTCAACAGCAATATCTTTAGCGCCATTAATTTCTAATATTGATGTAGGTCTGTCTTCTTCAGAAAAATAAATCTCAGAATATGCTAGATCCGATAGAATAATTATTTCTCTTTTTTTTGCGTAAGCAACTATTTCTTTGTAAAAGTCTTGATTGCATATTCTTGCTGTTGGGTTAGACGGAAAATTTATTATAATAGCCTTAATAGGCTTTTTAGTTTTTTCAATCTTCTGGCTTATCTCTGACATAAGATCTGTTTCTTCATCAATTCTATAATGAATTAAATTTGCCCCAGAAATGATAAAGCCGAAAGCATGAATAGGATAAGCTGGGTTCGGAACTAAAAATGTATCACTTGGAACACTTATAACCTGAGCCATATTTGCCAAACCTTCTTTAGAACCAAGGGTCGCAATTATTTCGGTTTCATAATCTAATTTAACATTAAACCTTCTTTTGTAATATTCTGCTTGAGCTTTTCTTAAACCAGATATGCCTTTTGAAGCAGAATATCTATGTGTTTTTGGATCCATTACTGCTTCAATTAATTTATCTACGATATGCCTTGGTGTCGGAATATCAGGATTGCCCATTCCAAAATCAATTATGTCTTTACCTTTTGATCTTGCGCTATCTTTAATTCTATTAACCTCAGCAAAAACATAAGGCGGTAATCTATTTAATTTTTCTAAATCTTCCATTGGTTTACTTTACTATAAGCTTCTTATCTTCAAGAGCACAAAATCTTTCATTACTTTTTGGCCATTTAGATTGTTTATCAAGATTGTAATATTCCTGATCACTTAATAATTGTTTAACAGTTTCACTATATAAATAATTGTTTTTTATAGTCTCTCTTGTCCCACAAGAGACTAAAAATAAACAAAGAATAGTAAAAAATAAAATTTTCATATTATTAATTAAGGGTATAAAGCTAATTTTGAAA
This sequence comes from uncultured bacterium, assembly GCA_964001285.1. Taxonomy (GTDB): domain Bacteria; phylum Pseudomonadota; class Alphaproteobacteria; order MED-G09; family MED-G09; genus AG-430-B22. The sequence continues at coordinate 16,476 of CAXFAF010000021.1, forward strand.
GACCTGTATTTTCTTCATGTCCAAACATCACATTCATATTTTGTACTGCCTGACCAGCAGAGCCCTTAATAAGGTTATCAATTGCAGTAGTTATTATAATTCTTCCTTGGATTCTATCTTCAAAAACAGATATTAAACAATTATTTGAACCCCTTACATTAGAAGTATTTGCTGGGTTTCCTGAATCTGAAATAATAATAAATTCATCATCTTTATAAAAATGATTTAAGCACGCTATTGCATCATTTAATTTATGGTTCTTACTTAATTTTAAATATAAAGTTACTAATTCTCCTCTATTAATTGGAACTAAGTGAGGTGTAAAACTAATCTTAATTTGTTTATTAGATTCTAAATAAATCTTCTCCTCAATTTCGGGTGTATGCCTATGTTTTGATACATTATAGGGTTTCATACTCTCTGCTATTTCAGAAAACAATAATTCATTTTTTAATCCTCTACCTGCGCCAGATACACCCGATTTAGCATCAGCAATGATATCCTCTAAATCAATAATATTACTCTTTACTAAAGGTATTATTGACAAAAGAACTGCTGTTGGATAACAGCCTGGACAAGCTACAATCCTAGCTTTTTTAATATTATTTCTATAGATCTCAGTTAAACCATAAACTGAATCTTTTAATAATTCTTTGGAATTATGCTCTGTTTCATAATATTGGTTATAAATATCTACATTTTTAAATCTGAAGTCTGATGACATATCTATTACTTTAATATTTTTAGGTATAGTATTGATTAAATTATGTAAATTATCATGAGGAAGTCCTGAAAAGACTAAATCTATATTATCATAATTAATATCATTAATATTAATAAATTTAGGCAATTCTGAATTAGATAAAGCGTGATGAACTTCACTTGGCTTTAAGCCTTCTTTTGAATTTGCACTTAAAGCTAAAATTTCTGCCCTCTCATGCCCAATCAATATTCTTATTAGATCTCCGCCTGTATAACCTGAAGCACCTAAGACAGCTATGTTAATTTTATTTTTAGTCATTTTTATACCTTATATCTATTTGCAACATAAAAAAAGAGCGCTTAAAAAGCGCTCATAATAAATTAAATTTAAATCATTATTAACGCTTAGAAAACTGAAAACTTCTTCTTGCTTTACGTCTTCCATATTTCTTTCTCTCAACGATTCGGGAGTCACGAGTTAAGAAACCACCAGATTTTAAAGTCTTCCTCAATTCCGGCTCAAATAATACCAAAGCCTTAGAAATACCATGTCTTACAGCACCAGCTTGGCCAGATAAACCCCCTCCTCTTACAGAACAATTAATGTCAAATTCCTCTTTTCTCTGAGAGGCAACCAAAGGTTGGTTAATTAACATCCTTAACACGGGTCTTGCAAAATACTCTTCGGAAGTTTTTCCGTTTATGGTTATTTTTCCTGGACCTTGCTTTAGCCAAACTCTTGCTACAGCATCTTTTCTTTTTCCTGTCGCATATGATCTACCAAATTCATCAATTGATTTTTCTGGTAATGTAATATCCTTCTCAGACTCATTAACCTGCGCAAGATCATCAAAGCTCTTAATTTCATCTTTTTGTTCTGTCTCTTCAGTCATACTATCTTTTTCCATTTTTTGAATTTAAAGATTTAAAATCTATTAAATCAGGCTTTTGTGAATCATGAGGATGTTCAGATCCACAATAAATTTTTAAATTTCTTTTTTGTTTATTTGCTAGAGGGCCTGTAGGCATCATTCTTTCAATAGCTTTTTTTAATATTCTTTCAGGGAATTTACTACTTAGAATCATTTCTGGTGTCTTTTCTTTTAACCCACCAGGATAGCCTGTATGTTTATAATACTTTTTGTCAGTTAATTTTTTACCAGTAAAATGAACTTTTTCTGCATTTATAATAACCACAAAATCACCATCATCAACATTAGGTGTAAACGATGAAAGATGTTTACCTCTTAATCTACTAGCGACAAATGAAGCAAGTCTTCCAACAACAGCATCCGTTGCATCAATTAAGATCCATTTCTTTTCAAGATTTTCTTTTTTTGTAGATACTGTTTTCATTATTTTATCCAAATCTGAGACTGTATTAAAGTAAGTGGTTATTATGTCAATAACTATTATTTTTTACAATATATTCAAATACTTATAATACGGTAATTATTTACTATTAAAAGATAAATATCCTAATAATGATGAGAAGGAAAAAAGTATTAATGCAAAAAACTGATGAGATAATGCTATTTGCCAAGGCATATAAAATAATATCGATAATATACCTAGAGATATTTGTAAAAAAACTAAAATAAATATAATTAAAGATAGCTTAAATAAGTCAGCTTTATTTCTAAAAAGAACCAAATTAAATATAGAAAATAAAAATATTAAATAGCCAAAAAACCTATGATTAAATTGAATATTTGATCGGTTTTCAAATAAATTAAGTAACTTTAAATCGTTTTTCCAATAATCTAGGGGTACAATACTTTCTCCCATTAAAGGCCATGTAGGATATATTAATCCAGCGTCTAAACCAGAAACAAAACCCCCAATAAAGATTTGAATAAAAATTATACTTATAAAGAATGTGGCCCAAATTTTATAGGATGTCATTAATTTAGGACCTTTTAAGTCCAATACATTAAAAAGCAATAACCAACTCATATAAATTATTATAAAAGCCATTAAAAGATGAATTGCCAGCCTATATTGACTTACATCTACACGTTCAGTAAGCCCACTTTGAACCATATACCAGCCGATATAACCCTGAAAACCAATTAAAACTATTACTGAAGTTGATTTTAGAATTTGTGATTTTGAAAGATTTTTCGTAATTAAAAAATAGATAAAAGGAACAAGAGCTACTAAACCAACTATTCTAGCAAGAAATCTATGCCCCCATTCCCATAAATAAATTACCTTAAACTCTGATAAACTCATTTGATAGTTAATTAATATATATTCAGGAATTTTTTTATACTTTTCAAACTCTAGTAACCATGACTCCATAGAAAGTGGAGGAAGAATTCCAAAAACCAAATTCCACTCAGTGATCGATAGACCAGAATCAGTAACCCTGGTAGCTCCACCAACCAAGACTAAAGAAAAAAGCATAATTATAAGAGAAAATAGCCAAATAATTATTGGTTTGTTATTCTTATTTATAGTCATATTAAACAAAATAATTCTTTCTTTAAGAAACAATATACATGTTATATAGGGATAATTATGTTCTTAAACAATAGAATAAAAAAATTAATTGGCACAATAATAATACCTATCTGGTTAATTCTTTTTATTGGAATTATAGCAACATTAGCAGAAATAATTCTTCCTAATTTAAACGGTTTTTATGTATTTCTATTTTATTTTATAGGAGGTTTAATTTGGATAATTCCAGTTCTCCCTATAATTGCCTGGATGCAAAAAGAAATTAATCAAAACGACCAAAAGTAATTTTATTTAAAAGAAATATTATCAAAATAAATAAAAATATTGCTAAGATAGCTTCCATGTTAACCTTAATTAAAAAAACAATATTGCTTATAAAGCATAACAAGACATATGAATAGCTATAAGTATAAGTTACACCAATTAATTTTCTGCTTAACTATTGCTTTTGGTAATTTTACAAATGCTGAGACAATATATTCTATTTCTAATATCGATAACGGAAAAGTTGCTTATGAAAAATTTTGCGCAGAATGTCATTCGATTTCTTTAAGGGGCACTGCGCACGGAAATGAATTAGTTGGAAAGAATTTTTTGAATAAATGGAATAATAAATTTAACGAATTATTCATAAATATTAATCAAACTATGCCTCCTGGTAATAACAATAAAGTTGAATATATAGATTATATAAATATCCTATCTTATATATTAGATTTTAACAAAGTTGATGATATTAATTTAACAAAACTACAATCTATAAATATTAATGATATACAAGAAAATAACTGGGTATCTTTTAGTGATCCCAGTACAATAAATCAACCTGAGGATAGAAAATCACTATTTAAAAACAAAACTATTTATGATTACAAAAACATTACGATAAATAGAATTAACTATCCTAATAAAGAAGATTGGACATCTTGGAGAAGAACGCCGTTAGGACATGGTTACTCACCTTTAAATGAAATTAATGCAGATAATGTAAATAATTTAAAACTATCATGGTCATTGACAATGGCCGAAGGAAGTAATCAAGGAACTCCATTGGTATATGAAGGAATAATGTTTTTAATTCATCCGGATAACATTATCCAAGCATTAGATTCAACGAATGGCACCTTGATTTGGGAATATAGATATCCCTATAAAAAAGGTTCTAAAACTTTGGGAGGCCCTACTAAAAATATAGCTATCTATGAAAATAAAGTTTTTATGACGACATATGATGCACACATTATTGCATTAGATGCAAAAACTGGTGAATTAATTTGGAATACTAAAAAAGCCAATTTTGAAGATGGATATACTCATACAAGCGGACCAATTATAGCTGATGGTGTTGTAGTATCTGGAATTAATGGGTGTGAGAGATACATAAAAGATGGCTGCTTTATAACCGGCCATGATCCTGATACAGGTCAAGAAATATGGAGAACATCGACAATTGCTCTTCCTGGTGATGAAAATAGTGATTCATGGGGAGATACACCACCATTATTTCGATCAGGCTCAGATACATGGATTCCCGGAAGTTATGATCCCGTTTTAAATTTATTTTATATTGGCACATCTCAGGCTAAACCTTGGGTTGCCGCAAGTAGAGGAATGACTCCTAAAGATAAGGCACTTTATACAAACTCAACTTTAGCAATTGATCCTAAGACCGGTGATATTAAATGGTTTTTTCAACACATACCTGGAGAAACTATTGATATGGAAGTTGGCTTTGAACGCATTCTCATTGATGAAAAAAATAAAAAGAGTCTTCTTACAATAGGTAAAGATGGAATACTTTGGAAATTAAATAGAGAAAATGGTGAATTTATTTCTTTAAAGGAAACAATGCCTCAGGACATATATAGTGAGGTCGATAAAACAAGAGGAATTGTTAAGTACCGCGATGATATTATTTTATCAAAAGTCGGAAAATCTTTTTCTGCATGCCCTGGTATTTATGGGGGTCATAACTGGCAAGCAGCAGCTTATGATAATATTAACCAAATTATTGTGATCCCTTTACATCAGCTCTGCGCAGATATGGTTGGAAGACCTATTGAACAAATAGAAGGCGGTGGTGGTTATGGAGGTGATTCAAAATCCTATAAAATGCCCGGTAAAGATAAAATAGGTAAGCTTGTAGCTATTAACACTAAGAATATGAAGGAGATTTGGGCTCATGAACAAAAAGCATTATTTTTAACAGGAGCACTAGTTACTGGAA
>CAXFAF010000022.1:0-20611 GCA_964001285.1 uncultured bacterium
TAACTTCAGTGAGAAAAGAAATCATATCTTCTTGCGGTTTTTTTCTCTTCTCCGCAACCTTATCAACGACATAATCGGTAAATTCTGTTAATAAGCCTCTTTGCTCTTTAGTTTGTTCAGTTGTCATAAGATTCCTGTGCCCCTGACCATAAACAAATGGCATCACCATCGCATCTCCCCATTTTTTGTGCAGGGGAATATCTTCTATAGGAAAGCCTATAACATTAGCCATGACTATTTGAGGTAAAGGCATCGCAAATTCAGAAACGAATTCAACCTTTTCTTTATCTATCCAGTTATCAATTAGACGGTTAGTTGCATTAGTAATCATTTCTTGATGTCTTGATGCGCCAGGACCAACCCATGGGTCAGTTAATTGTCTTTTATGAGCTTTCCACAATTCTTCATTTGGTCTCAAACTTTGTATTGATATTTGCATTGCATTCAGGAAGGATGGATCATGACGACTAACCATCTCTTCTTCTTCTTTTTCCTCTTTATCTTTTGTGAAACCCGCAACACCGCTTCTGGATGCTTCATCTAAATCTTTCACTACAGGAGGAGGAAATCGAATTATATCTTTAACTACAAAAGCAATATCTTCATATTTAGTTAAAACAAATCCGTCTGTATCTTTAGTTGTTCCTTCACCAGGAATCCTATGAACAGGTGATTCTGCATGAAGAATTTCATAAGATTCGTACCAATATTTTTGAGCGCCAGGTTCAAAAAGATCTACTTCTTCTAATGTCATGGGGCATTTTGCTGTATCTTCGCTTATTTTATCATGAGGCATATGATGATTAAAAATTAATCATACTTAGGTGTCAACATTTACTTAAATTTTGAATTTTTTAATAAGTAATATTTACTTTTTATAAAGACTATCTAATTGTTCGCCATACAATTCATTAATCATGTGTCTTCTAAGTTTCATGGTTGGTGTTAACATTCCATTATCTGTTGAGAAAGGCTCGTTTATAATTATATAACGTCTAATTTTTTCAATTTGGGATAAGTTTTCATTGGCAGTTTTAACAGCAATTGCTACATTTTTTTCAATATCTTTTTCATCCATATCTTTAACTATTTCTGGTTCAGTAACTATAACTGCAACCAAATATGACCTTCTGTCTCCAGAAACCATAGCTTGATGAATTATATCTTGAAATGTTAAAGCTGATTCAGGCCTTACAGGTGCAATATTATCTCCTCCAGAATTAACTATTATTTCTTTTTTTCTATCCTTTATTGTGATAAATCCATCTTCATCTATATCTGCAAGATCTCCTGTATACAACCATCCGTCAATTATCGTTTCAGATGTTTCCTTTTCTTGTTTCCAGTAACCCTTCATAACTCCATCACCTTTTACAAGAAGCTCTCCTTCTTTTGTTAATTTAACTTTTACACCTTTTATTGGAGGTCCAACTGTCTCAATTTTTACCTTATTTGGCGGGACAGCGCTAATTAAAGGACTTGCTTCAGTTTGCCCATAACCCTGTATAATTCTTACACCTAAAGATAAAAAGAAATAGCCTATATCAGGGTTTAATGCTGAGCCGCCAGAAATGAACGCAACAAGTTTTCCGCCAAGTCTTTTTGATATCCTTTTTCTGATTAAGGAGCAATATGTATGGTGTTCAATTTTTTCAAAAAAATTTAATTTATTAAATAGATTCTTTTTTCCTAATTTTACAGTTCTATTGAAAGCTAATTCTAGAATCTTGCCTGAGTTTTTAATCTGTATTCTTATTCTATCGTACAAAACTTCAAATAGTCTCGGAACTGCTGTTGAAAGAGTAGGGCGAGTTTCTAATAAATTTGCCGCAAATTTATCAGGACCTTCAGCAAAATAAATTTCAGAACTGAGGTAAATTTGAAGAAATATAGCGAGATGTTCATATGCGTGAGACAACGGAACTAACGATAAATATTTATGATCAATATCCCCCACCTGTTTAACAAGTTCATCTGCGCCTAAGATATTATGATAAATTGATTTATGGGTTAGCATTACTCCTTTTGGTCTACCACCAGTACCTGATGTATAAATTATGCAATTAACATCATCTTTATCAATTGTATTCAAGTTATGAAGGGCTGTAGAAATATTTTCATTACCAATAGAAATAAGATCCTCAAAATTTTCAATTTTTAAATCTTCAGGCATAAAGCCATTATATTCGTCTATAGTTATAAGAAGATTACATGTTTCTACATTACTTATTGCTAAAGCAACCCTGTTGGCCAAAATATTATTTGAAACGATTACAGCTTTTGCATCTGAGTGTTCAATTATATACCTATGATCATCCTCAGTATTTGTAATATAGGCAGGTACTGTAATAGCATTAAGTGTATTTATGGCTAAATCAGCAATAACCCATTCGGGACGATTTTCAGATACAATCATAATCTTATCACCAGGCATAATTCCGTGATATTTAAGTCCAGCCGCAACTTGTTTTACTTTTTTTTCTGTCTCTTCCCAAGAAATAGATTGCCATTCACCTTCTTGTTTACTCCAAAGAAATGGCTTTTCTTTGTTTTCTAAAGTTCTTTGATAAAATAAATTTGGTAGAGTAATGTGTTCCATATTTTATTATATATTCTTATCCATTAATTCGTAAAGGGTTACAGCAGCAGCAGTACTAACATTTAATGTATTAAAATTGTCATCATTATTATTGTTTATTGATATTAACAAATCACATCTTTCTTTGGTTAATCTTCTTAATCCTTTTCCTTCAGAGCCAAAAACTAAAACTATTTTTGAATTTTTATAATTATTCAAATTATTAAGTAAAACATCACTATTTTCATCTAAACCTATGATTATAAATCCTTTTTTCTTTAAGTTACTAAGAGACATGGACAAATTTGTTACTTTTATTATATCAATATATTCTAGAGCTCCAGACGCTGATTTGGCTAATGCACCGTTTATTTCTGCGCTGTGGTCTTTTGTTATTAATATAGTTTTTCCACCAAAAAACTTTACGGATCTTATAATTGCGCCAACATTTTGAGGATCTGTTACCTGATCAAGTGCGATTATTAAATTTTCCTTTTCTAAAATGCTATCAAATGAAGGGTAAGTTAATGGTTTAGTCTCAATAATAATCCCTTGATGAATAGTTTTGTCTTCCAAAATACTATCTAAATCTTGTTTTTTTAAAATATTTATATGTATTTCTGGAACTAAATTTTTAGAAAGAACATTATCAAAAATTCTTTGGGAACAGAATATTTTCTTAATTATTCTGTTTTGATTACTTATAGCTTCCAAAGAAGCATGCAGTCCCCATATATAATAAGGTGTATTTTTCTTATTTTTATTATTTATTTTTTTTTTCATTTTAGGATATTTTATTACCTAGGCTTGAATTTGTTATTATTAAAAAAATGGCAATAAATCAATATTTTATGGATTTTTTTTTAAATTCGTATATGTTTTATTTCAATATTTTGTTTTGGGGTATTGACTTTCCTTTCGGAAAGCTCAATAAACCTGATCTGCTTTGGATTTTAAAGCATTGGTAAGCTCTCCAATTAAATGGAGGGGTGCCCGAGTGGTTAAAGGGGACGGGCTGTAAACCCGTTGGCTATGCCTACGTAGGTTCAAATCCTACCCCCTCCACCAGTTGAAGAGCTACTAGGTGGAAGGACAGGCGGGTGTAGCTCAATGGTAGAGCAACAGCCTTCCAAGCTGAAGATGAGGGTTCGATTCCCTTCACCCGCTCCAATAAAAATCCAAAGTATTTTATAACCGTTAAATCGGTTTAATTTTTGGAGAAACATATTATGTCTAAAGAAAAATTTGAACGTACCAAACCCCATTGTAACATAGGAACAATTGGTCATGTTGATCATGGAAAAACTACCCTTACTGCTGCAATTACTAAAGTTTTAGCTGATGAAGGTAAAGCTGAATTTTCTGCATTTGATCAAATCGATAATGCTCCTGAAGAAAAGGAACGTGGTATTACTATTGCTACATCTCATGTTGAATATGAAACTGAAAATAGACACTATGCACATGTGGATTGCCCAGGTCATGCTGATTATGTAAAAAACATGATTACTGGAGCTGCTCAAATGGATGGCGGTATATTAGTTGTGTCTGCAGCTGATGGTCCTATGCCTCAAACAAGAGAACACATTCTTCTTGCAAGGCAGGTCGGTGTTCCAGCTTTAACTGTATTTATGAATAAAGTTGATCAAGTTGATGATGCTGAGCTACTTGATCTTGTAGAAATGGAAATTCGAGAACTTTTAACTGAATATGAATTTCCAGGAGATGATATTCCAATAGTAAAGGGGTCTGCGCTTTCAGCTCTTGAAGGAAAAGACGACGAAACAGGAAAAAACGCAATTTTAGAATTGATGAAAGCTGTTGATGATTATGTTCCACAGCCTGATAGACCAAAGGACCAGCCTTTCTTAATGCCTATTGAAGATGTCTTTTCTATTTCAGGTAGGGGTACAGTCGTAACTGGAAGAGTAGAAAGGGGTGTCGTTAATGTTAACGAAGAAATAGAAATTGTTGGAGTTAAGGATACTCAAAAAACTGTTTGTACAGGCGTTGAGATGTTTAGAAAGCTTCTTGATCAAGGTGAAGCAGGAGATAATGTTGGGATTCTATTAAGAGGAATTGATAGAGAGGAAGTTGAAAGAGGTCAGGTTCTTTGTGCTCCTGGTTCAATTACACCTCATACAAAATTTAAAGCATCTGCTTATATTTTAACTAAAGAAGAAGGTGGAAGACACACGCCATTCTTTACTAATTATCGTCCTCAATTTTATTTCAGAACAACAGATGTTACTGGAGTTGTTGAGCTTGATAAAGGAACCGAAATGGTTATGCCAGGTGATAATGTTGAAATGGATGTTGAATTAATTGTTCCTATTGCTATGGAAGACAATCTTAGATTTGCTATTCGTGAAGGCGGTAGAACAGTTGGTGCTGGAGTAGTTTCTAAAATAGTTGAATAATTTTTTTTGGAGGAGTGTAGCTCAATTGGCTAGAGCACCGGTCTCCAAAACCGGGGGTTGGGGGTTCGACTCCCTCCACTCCTGCCAGATGTTTTAGAGTAAGGATAAAAATGAAGAGAACAGGTCCATTAGAATTTATTCAACAAGTTAGAAACGAAGTATCTAAGGTTACATGGCCAACAAGAAATGAGACCATGATTACAACGCTTATCGTTTTTATTTTTTCATTTATTGCTTCAATTTTTTTCTTTTTAGGGGACCAAATAATGAGTTTTGGTATTCAGCTTGTATTAGGTATAGGTAGTTAGTCATGGCAAAAAAGTGGTATATAGTTCATGCTTATTCTAACTTTGAAAAAAAAGTAGCAGAATCCATCCAAGAAAGAGCAGTAATTGAAGGATTAGAAAGTTCTTTTGATGAAATAATAGTTCCAACTGAAGAGGTTATTGAGCTAAGAAGAGGTAGGAAAATTAATAGAGAGAAGAGATTCTTTCCTGGTTATGTTCTAGTAAATATGGATTTGACAGATGAAACATTTCATTTAGTCAAAAGTACTCCAAAAGTTACTGGTTTTTTGGGGTCTGATCACGGAACAAAACCTCATGCTGTGACAAAAGAAGAAATTGATCGGATTATTAATCGCGTCGAAGAGACTGCAGAAGGACCAAGACCATCCATAATTTTTGAAATAGGTGAACAAGTCAGGGTTTCCGAAGGTCCATTTGCGTCCTTTAATGGTCTTGTTGAAGAAATCGATGAAGAAAGATCGAAGTTAAAAGTAGCTGTTTCAATCTTTGGTAGACCAACACCTGTAGAGCTACAATACACTCAGGTTGAGAAATTATAACAAGGTAATATTATGGCTAAACAGATTGAAGGATATTTAAAATTACAAGTACCGGCTGGACAAGCAAGCCCCTCACCTCCTATTGGCCCGGCCTTAGGTCAAAGAGGTTTAAATATTATGGACTTTTGTAAAGCCTTTAATGCAAAAACTCAAAATGAAGAACAAGGAACGCCTTTACCAACAACTATAACAATTTATGTTGATAAATCTTTTGATTTCGTTATAAAGACTGCTCCAACAAGTTATTTACTTAAAAAGGCAGCAAAGATTGATAAGGGAGCAGGTGAGGTTGGTGTTGAAGTATGTGGTTCAGTAACATTAGCTCAATGCAAAGAAATTGCTGAAATAAAAATGAAAGACCTCAATGCAAATGATATTGATGCGGCAGTTAATATAGTTAAGGGGTCTGCTAGGTCAATGGGTTTAGAGGTAAAATAAAATTTATTATGTCATCAAGAAGTAAAAGATATAAAAGCAATTTAGAGAAATTTGATCTGGAAAAGACCTATTTATTAGATGAAGGCATTGACCTAATAAAAGAAAATTCGAATATAAAATTTGATGAAACAATAGATATTTCTATTAATTTAAGTGTGGATCCTACATTTTCGGAACAAAATGTTAGAGGGGTAACAAATCTGCCAAACGGTATTGGAAAAGATCTTCGTGTTGCTGTTTTTGCTAAAGGGGATAAAGCCAAGGAAGCTGAAGAAGCTGGTGCGGATATAGTTGGGTCAGATGATCTAGTAGAAAAAGTTTCATCAGGCATTATTGATTTTGAAAGATGTATTTCAACACCAGATATGATGCCTTCTGTTGGAAAACTTGGAAAAGTGCTTGGGCCTAAAGGGCTTATGCCAAATCCTAAAATTGGTACTGTAACAAACGATATAAGTAGCGCAGTTAAATCAGCCAAAGCTGGGTCAGTTGAGTTCCGCAATGATAAATCAGGAATTATTCACGCAGGTATAGGTAAAGCAAGCTTTTCAAAAGAATCTTTACGGGAGAATGTTTTAGAATTTGTAAATGCTGTTAAAAAAGAAAAACCAAGCGCAGCAAAAGGAGTTTTTTTAAAAAAGGTTTCTCTAAGCTCTACTATGGGAGCTGGAGTAAAAATTGATACGGGAGTCTTTAATTAGAATCTTGTTTCATGTGCATTAAATTTTTAATGCACAACTAACTGTCCTAGACTATGGGTGTTTTGCTTAATGATTATGTGCCCATACGAGACGATAAGGACAGCCTGGTTTACTAAGTAAACCTAGTTTGTTGTAATTTCCTTTTTAGGAATTTATGGAGGTAATAATGGATAGGTCAAAAAAAGAAAAAATTGTCACTAATCTAAGTAAAAAATTTGATGATTCTAATTTTCTTATTTTAACACATAATAACGGCCTGACTGTTGAAGAGATAACAAACCTTAGGAATCAATTAAGAGAGGATGGAAGTACTTTTAATGTTGTCAAAAACAGCTTAGCAAAAATAGCTGTAACAGACTCAAAGGTAAAAGATCTTTCTGATCAATTTAAAGGCCCTATGGCAATTGTTTTTTCTGAAGAATTATCATCTCAACCTAAAATATTATCTGATTTCTCTAAAGAAAATGAAAATCTATCAATAGTTGGTGGGTTTATGGATGGAGAAATTATTGATAAGGAAACTGTTAGCAAACTTGCTTCATTGCCTAGTTTAGACGCTTTAAGGGCTAAGATAATTGGTTCATTAACATCTTCAGCACAGAAAATTGCTGGAATTTTAAATAAACCTGGTGGGCAAATTGCACAAATAATAAGTGTTAAAAATCAAAGTGATGGGGCAACTTAATTTAATTTATTAGGAGAAAAAAATGGCTGATTTAGAAAAAATTGCTGAAGAACTATCAAATTTAACTGTTCTTGAGGCTTCGGAGTTAACAAAGATTTTAGAAGAAAAATGGGGTGTTTCTGCTGCTGCTCCAGTAGCTGTTGCCGCTGCTTCACCTGGAGGTGATTCAGGAGGAGAAGCTGCAGAAGAAAAAGATTCATTTACTATTGTTCTTTCTGAAGTTGGTGACAAAAAGATTAATGTTATTAAAGAAGTTAGAACTGCAACTGGACTTGGCTTAAAAGAAGCAAAAGAACTAGTTGAATCTGCACCTAAAGATATTAAAGAAGATGTTCCTAAGGATGAGGCTAATGAAATTAAAGAAAAACTTGAAGCCGCTGGCGCAAAAGTTGAACTCAAATAAATAATATTTCATTAATTAATCATTTAATTTAGGAGAAAACTAATATGGCTGAAAAGTTTAATGTAAGGAAAAGATTAAGAAAATCCTTTCAAAGGATTGATTCTGTTGCAGAAATGCCAAATCTTATTGAGGTTCAAAAATTGTCATATAATCTTTTCTTACAGAAGGATATTTCTAATGATTCCAGAACAAACAAAGGTCTTGAAAATGTTTTCCGTGGTGTTTTTCCAATTCACGATTATTCAGAATCATCAACTATAGAATATATATCATATTCATTTGATGAACCTAAGTTTGATACTGCTGAATGCATTCAGAGAAGTCTTACATATGCAGCCCCACTTAAAGTTACTCTTCGTTTAATTGTTTATGATGTAGATGAAGAAAATGAAACTAGGTCTATAAAGGATGTGAAAGAGCAAGATGTTTATATGGGTGATCTCCCTTTAATGACTGATAATGGTACTTTTATTATTAATGGAACAGAAAGGGTTGTTGTTTCTCAAATGCATAGGAGTCCAGGAGTCTTTTTTGATCATGATAAGGGCAAAACTCATTCTTCAGGTAAAATACTATATGCGGCAAGAATAATTCCTTACAGAGGCTCTTGGTTGGACTTTGAGTTTGATGCAAAAGATATTCTTAATGCGAGAATAGATAGAAAGAAGAAATTTCCAGCTACAACTGTTCTTTATAGTTTAGGTTATGATTCTCAAGAAATTTTATCTCTCTTTTATAAAGTCGAAATTTATAATAGAAATAAAAATGAATGGAAAAAACCTTTTATCCCTGAAAATTTAAAAGGTTCCAAAGCAATTTTTGATATCAAAGATGCAAAAAGTAATAAGACTATAATTGAATCTGGAAAAAAAATCACTCAAAGAGTTCTTAATCAAAATGAGAATGTGAAGGAATTATTAATAAGTAACGATGAAGTTATAGGTAAATTTATTGCTGAAGACATAGTTAATTATAAAACAGGAGAAATCTTTGTAGAGGCCGGAGATGAAATAACTGAAGAGTTATTATCATTATTTGAAGTTGAAAAAATTAATGAAATACCAATCCTTTTAATTGATAATGTTAATTTTAGCCCATTCGTCAGAAATACATTAGCTGCTGATAAGTCTTTTGATAAAAATTCAGCATTGTTTGAGATTTATAAAATATTAAGACCAGGTGAACCGCCAACCGTAGAAAGCGCCTCATCTTTATTTAATAGTCTTTTTTTTGATAATGATAGATATGATTTGTCAGATGTTGGCAGGGTTAAGTTAAACATGAGATTAAATCTTGATACTCCAGATGACCATGGAACTTTGACTAAAGAAGATATTTCACATGTTCTTAGAACTTTAGTTGATTTAAGAGATGGAAGAGGTGAAATTGACGACATAGATAATTTAGGCAACAGACGGGTAAGGTCTGTTGGTGAGTTAATGGAAAATCAGTTTAGGATAGGTTTACTAAGAATGGAGAGAGCCATTAAGGAAAGGATGAGCTCTATTGATATTGATACGGTAATGCCTCAGGATATAATTAATGCGAAACCTATTGCAGCTTCAATTAGAGAGTTTTTTGGTTCTTCTCAATTATCACAATTTATGGACCAAACTAATCCCCTTTCAGAAATCACACATAAAAGAAGAGTTTCAGCTTTGGGGCCAGGAGGCCTTACAAGAGAAAGAGCAGGATTTGAAGTTAGAGATGTTCATCCAACTCATTATGGACGAATTTGTCCAATAGAGACACCAGAAGGTCCAAATATAGGCTTAATTAATTCTTTAGCTACTTATGCGAGGGTTAACAAATATGGTTTTATTGAGAGTCCATATTTAAAAATTGAAAATGGGAAGAAAACTGAAGATATTGTTTATCTTTCTGCGGTTGAGGAAGGTAGATATAGAATAGCCCAAGCAGATGAGCCAATTGATGAGAAAGGAAAGCTTATCAGTGAATTAATTAATTGTAGGCATGATGGAGATTTTGATCTAGTTGGACCTGAATTGGTTGATTTTATGGATGTTAGCCCTAAGCAAACTGTTTCAGTTGCTGCATCTTTAATTCCTTTTTTAGAGAATGATGATGCCAATAGAGCGCTTATGGGCTCAAACATGATGAGGCAGGCCGTTCCTTTATTAACTAATGAGGCGCCTTTAGTTGGAACAGGTATGGAGGCGTTAGTAGCTGGAGATTCAGGAGCTGCTCTACTTGCTTCTAAGGACGGAGTAGTCGATCAAGTTGATTCGCAAAGAATAGTTATAAGATCTGATAGTAATCTCGAAAAGGGTGATTTAGGCGTTGAGATTTTTAATTTAAAGAAATTCCAACGATCAAATCAATCTACATGCGTAAACCAAAAACCACTTGTAAGAGTAGGTGATAAGGTTACGAAAGGAGAAGTAATAGCTGATGGACCGTCAACTGATAGAGGTGAATTGGCTTTAGGAAAAAATGTTCTTGTCGCTTTCATGCCTTGGAATGGATATAACTTTGAAGACTCTATTTTGCTATCTGAAAAATTGGTTAAAAATGATGTCTTTACATCAATTCATATTGAAGAATTTGAAATTATGGCAAGAGATACAAAACTTGGTTCTGAAGAAATAACTAGAGATATTCCTAATGTAGGGGAGGAAGCATTAAGAAATTTAGATGAATCAGGAATTGTCTATATCGGGGCTGAAGTTAAACCCGGTGATATTTTAGTTGGAAAGGTAACACCTAAAGGAGAAAGTCCAATAACTCCTGAAGAAAAACTATTACGAGCAATTTTTGGAGAAAAAGCATCAGATGTAAGGGACAGTTCTCTTAGGCTTGCTCCAGGTACTAACGGAACAATTGTTGATGTTAAAGTCTTTAATCGGCATGGTATTGATAAAGATGAAAGAGCTCTTGCTGTTGAACAGGAAGAAATTGAAAGACTATCGATTGATAGAGATGATGAAATACATATTTTAGAAAGAAATATATATTCACTTTTAAAACTACTTTTGATCAATAAGGTTGCAGTATCTGGTCCAAATATTAACAAAAAGGGTATAAAAATAACTCAAGATATTATTGAGAATACATCAAATAATTCTTTATGGGATTTTGTTCTTCAGAATAACAATAATCAGGCTGAGTTAGAATCAATAAGATTACAGTTTGAAAATGCAAAAAACCTTATAGAAGAAAAATTTCAAGATAAAGTTGATAAGGTTAGTAGAGGAGATGATTTACTTCCAGGAGTAATGAAATGTATAAAGGTATATGTCGCTGTTAAACGTAAATTGCAGCCCGGTGACAAAATGGCAGGAAGACATGGAAATAAAGGTGTAATTTCTAGAATTCTTCCTGTTGAAGATATGCCTTATCTAGAAGATGGCACCCCCGTCGATGTAGTCTTAAATCCTCTTGGTGTTCCTAGCAGAATGAATGTTGGTCAAATCTTAGAGACACATCTTGGATGGACTTGTGCTGGCTTAGGAAAAAAGGTAGGTAATGCACTGGAAGAATATGAAAGAGGAATGGATATTTCCAATGTAAAGGATGTAATAGAAGAAATCTTTGATGATTCATCTGTAAATAATTTTAAAGATGGTGATTATCTTGAACTTGCTCAAACCCTTACAAATGGAGTACCCGTTGCAACACCAGTATTTGATGGAGCAAGAGAAGCGGATATAATTAATTTACTTGATAAAGCAGATCTTAATGATACCGGTCAGGTTTATCTTTATGATGGAAGATCTGGTATAAAATTTGATAGACCAGTGACTGTTGGTTATATTTATATGCTTAAGCTACATCATTTAGTTGATGATAAAATACACGGTAGATCTGTTGGTCCATATAGTTTAGTTACTCAACAACCATTAGGGGGTAAAGCTCAATTTGGTGGGCAACGCTTTGGTGAAATGGAGGTTTGGGCTTTAGAGGCTTATGGAGCTGCCTATACACTTCAAGAAATGTTAACTGTAAAATCAGATGATGTAGCTGGAAGGACAAAAGTTTATGAATCCATAATTAGGGGCGAAGAAAATTTTGAAGCTGGTGTACCTGAGAGTTTTAATGTTTTAGTCAAAGAGATGCGTTCACTCGGTTTGAATGTTGAATTACAAGAAGAAGATTTAGGGTAGGTGGTGACATGAACAAAGAAGTATTAGATATTTTTAACCAAAATAAAGCTACTCAACAATTTGATCATATAAGGATTGGTATTGCTAGTCCTGAGAAAATTCTTTCATGGTCTTACGGTGAAATTAAGAAACCTGAAACTATAAATTATAGGACCTTTAAACCAGAAAGAGATGGTTTATTTTGTGCAAGAATATTTGGTCCTGTTAAGGATTATGAGTGTTTGTGTGGCAAGTATAAAAGGATGAAATTTAAAGGCATAGTTTGTGAAAAATGTGGAGTTGAAGTAACTTTGTCTAAAGTTAGAAGAGAAAGAATGGGTCATATTGAACTTGCATCACCTGTGGCCCATATATGGTTTCTTAAGTCTTTACCTAGCCGTATAGGCTTAATACTTGATATGATGTTAAAGGATCTTGAAAAGGTGCTTTATTTTGAAAGCTTTATAGTGATGGATCCTGGTCTTACTCCTTTAGATAAATTGCAATTACTTACAGAAGACGAATACATTGATGCACAAAATGAATATGGCGTTGATAATTTTAAAGTTGGAATAGGTGCGGAGGCTATTAGAATTCTTCTTGAAGAACTTGACCTTGAAAACTTAAGTGAAACAATTAGAAAAGAAATTAAGGAAACAACTAGTGAATTAAAGCCTAAAAAACTTGCAAAAAGACTTAAAGTTGTCGAAGCCTTTAATACATCTGGTAACAAACCCGAATGGATGATATTAAAAGTTATTCCAGTAATTCCTCCAGAGCTTAGACCATTAGTTCCTCTTGATGGAGGTAGGTTTGCTACTTCGGATCTTAATGATTTATATAGAAGGGTTATTAATCGAAATAATAGATTAAGAAGATTAATGGATCTAAGAGCTCCAGATATTATAATTAGAAATGAAAAAAGAATGCTTCAGGAATCTGTAGATGCATTGTTCGATAATGGAAGGAGAGGAAGAGTAATAACTGGCTCTAATAAGAGACCTCTAAAATCTCTATCAGACATGCTTAAGGGTAAGCAAGGTAGATTTAGGCAAAATTTATTAGGTAAAAGAGTTGATTATTCTGGAAGATCGGTGATTGTTGTTGGTCCAGAGTTAAAGCTCCATCAATGTGGATTACCTAAGAAACTTGCTTTAGAGCTATTTAAGCCTTTTATTTACTCTAGGTTAGAATCTTTAGGATTGTCTTCTACAGTAAAACAGGCAAAAAGAATGGTAGAAAGACAAACCCCTGAAGTATGGGATATACTAGAGGAAGTTATTAGGGAACATCCTGTTCTCCTAAATAGAGCTCCTACCCTTCATAGATTAGGTATTCAAGCCTTCGAACCTGTTTTAATTGAAGGTAAGGCTATTCAATTGCATCCACTGGTATGTGCAGCTTTTAACGCTGATTTTGATGGTGATCAAATGGCTGTGCATGTTCCTTTATCTCTTGAAGCACAACTTGAGGCAAGAGTATTAATGATGTCAACAAATAATATTCTGCATCCTGCAAATGGTGATCCTATAATAGTTCCAAGTCAGGATATAATATTAGGTTTGTATTATTTGTCTCAAATTAAACAAAATGAACCAGGTGAAGGTAGGTATTTTGATAATATTAATGAAATTGAGTTTGCTTTAGAGAATAAGGATATAACCCTCCATTCTAAAATTAATTATAGATTAAATTCAGTTGATGATGAGGAATCAAAAAAATACGAAACGACTCCTGGAAGGGTTCTTATCTCAAGAGAATTGCCAAAAAACGAAAAAATATCATTTGATATTGTTAACAAACTATTAACCAAAAAAGAGATATCCCGTATGATTGATGATGTTTATAGGCATTGTGGGCAAAAGGAAACTGTTATTTTTTGCGATCATATTATGAAGATCGGTTTCGAACATGCTTGTAAAGCAGGAATTTCTTTCGGTAAGGATGATATGATTATTCCTGAAGAAAAAGAAAGCCTAATAAATGAAACTAATGAGTTGGTAAAAGAATTTGAACAACAATATATTGATGGTTTTATAACAAGAGGAGAAAAATATAATAAGGTTGTTGATGCATGGGCTAAGTGCACTGATAAGGTAGAAGATAAAATGATGAATAAAATATCAGCTTCTCAAATTGATTCAGAATCCGAAAGAGAAATGCCTGTAAATTCGATATATATGATGGCCCATTCTGGGGCTAGAGGTGCCCCAGCACAAATGAAACAATTAGCTGGTATGCGTGGACTGATGGCAAAACCATCAGGAGAAATTATAGAGACTCCTATAATTTCAAATTTTAAAGAAGGTCTTAATGTTTTGGAGTATTTTAATTCTACTCATGGCGCAAGAAAAGGTTTGGCTGATACAGCTCTTAAAACAGCAAATTCTGGTTATTTAACTAGAAGGTTAGTTGATGTTGCTCAAGATTGCATCGTTATTGAGACGGATTGCAAAACAAAAAATGGTTTGATTTTAAAGGCTGTTGTTGAGTCAGGTGAAGAAATGGTATCATTATCTGAGAGAGTACTTGGTAGAGTTCCTTGTGAGAATGTTATCGATCCATCAAATGATGAGGTGATTGTTAAAGCAAGTGAAATTATTGAGGAAAAAGATCTACCAATTATTGATAAAGCTAATTTAATAGATATTAAGATAAGATCAGTTCTAACATGTGAAACAAAAAATGGTGTTTGTGCGAAATGCTATGGTCGTGATCTAGCAAGAGGTACACCTGTTAATATAGGGGAAGCTGTTGGAGTTATTGCTGCTCAATCTATAGGAGAACCCGGAACTCAGTTGACTATGAGAACTTTCCATATTGGAGGAACTGCACAGGTGATGGATCAATCTTATGTTGAGGCAAATGTTGATGGAAAAATTAAGATCGAGGATCTTAATGTTTTAGAAGATTCTGAAAAGAGACAAATTATAATTGGAAGGACTACTAATATTTGCGTTTTAGATGAATTTGATAATGAGAGATCAAGACATAAATTAACATATGGTAGTCAAATTTTAGTTGAAGATGGGCAAGATGTTAAAAAGAATGACAGATTAGCTCAATGGGATCCATATACAATACCTATAATAACAGAGTCATCTGGGCAGATAGAATTTGAAGATTTAACAGAGGGTATAAGCTTAAGTGAAATTTCAGATGAATCGACAGGTATTAAACAAAAAGTTGTGGTTGATTGGAAAAATTCATCTAAATCTTCATCACTAAAACCTGCAATTATAATAAAAGATGGCAAAAATAAAATTATTGAAAATGAGTTAGGAAGAGAAGCTAGATACTTAATGTCAGTTGATGCCATAATTTCTGTTAATGACGGAGACTCAATAAATGCTGGAGATGTAATAGCTAGAATACCTACTGAAGGTGCTAAAACAAGAGATATAACAGGTGGTCTACCAAGAGTTGCTGAACTATTTGAAGCGCGAAAACCAAAAGACCATGCTGTAATTGCTGAAGTTACAGGACAGGTTGAGTTTGCTAGAGACTATAAGAATAAGAGAAGAATTGTTATCCATCCAGCTAATGAAGGCGAAGAAGAAGCAAGTTATTTAATTCCTAAAGGAAAACATATATCTGTTCAAGATGGTGATGTAATTGAAAAGGGTGATTATTTGATTGATGGAAATCCTGCTCCACACGATATTTTGGCTATTTTAGGTCTTGAAGCCTTAGCAAATTATCTTGTTGATGAAGTCCAAAATGTTTATCGACTCCAAGGAGTGACTATTAATGATAAACATATTGAAGTTATTACAAGACAAATGCTTCAAAAGGTTGAAGTCTTAGATTCTGGCGATAGTTTATATTTAGAAGGTGAGCAATTAGATAAAATTGAAATGGAAGAAATAAATGAAAAGCTTTCTGAAGAAAAAAAGGACTTAGTTAAGTATAAGCCAATACTTTTAGGTATTACAAAAGCTTCACTGCATACTAGATCTTTCATATCTGCAGCTTCTTTCCAGGAAACAACAAGGGTTCTTACTGAGGCTGCTGTTAATAGAAAATCAGACCATTTAATAGGTTTAAAAGAAAATGTTATTGTTGGTAGACTAATTCCAGCTGGTACAGGAAGTTCAATAAGAAGGCTTGAGGCAGAAGCGGCCGCTAGAGATCAAGTTTTAACTGACCAACATGAAGAATCTTTAGAATCAATTGAAAATGAAGAAATTGCCTAAAAAAATAACTTTTTAGTTGACTGTATAGCTTTGTAAAGCTACTAAAATATTGCTTATGGCAGGTCGTAGGTACTCCTAAACACTGTCGCCATTTGCTTGAAATTATTTTATTAACATCGCCTAATTTAATTAGGTAATTATAGGTTTGTTATGCCAACTATTAATCAATTAGTTCGTAAGAAGAGAGCTAAACCTGAGAAGTTAAATAAAGTCCCCGCAATGGAGGCTTGTCCTCAAAAAAGAGGGGTATGCACAAGGGTTTATACTACTACTCCAAAAAAACCTAACTCAGCTTTAAGAAAAGTTGCAAGAGTTAGGCTTTCTAATGGATTTGAAGTTACTAGCTATATTCCGGGTGAGGGGCATAATCTTCAAGAACATTCAGTGGTTCTTATTAGAGGTGGAAGAGTAAAAGATCTTCCTGGTGTTCGATATCACATATTAAGAGGTGTTCTCGACACTCAAGGCGTTTCTGACAGGAAACAAAGAAGATCAAAATATGGAGCTAAGAGACCTAAATAGGTTTTTTGAGGTAGAGGAAGATGTCAAGAAGAAGAAGAGCTGAAAAGAGAGAAATCTACCCTGATCCAAAATTTGGTGACCCTATTATTTCAAAATTTATGAATAATTTGATGATTGATGGTAAAAAATCAGTCGCTGAAAAAATTGTTTATGGTGCTTTAGAAAAAATTGAAAATAAGCTTAAAACTGATCCAGTTAAAGTTTTTCACGATGCTATAGAAAATGTAATGCCTGCAGTTGAGGTTAGATCTAGACGTGTAGGTGGAGCAACTTATCAGGTTCCTGTAGAAGTTAGACCTGATAGAAGAAAAGCTCTTGCCATTAGGTGGATTATATTATCAGCAAGATCTAGGGGCGAGGATACTATGGGTGACCGATTATCTTCTGAACTAATAGATGCAGCTAATAATAAGGGTAATTCAGTAAAGAAAAGAGAAGACACGCATAAAATGGCAGAAGCTAATAGAGCTTTTGCACATTATCGTTGGTAAATGAGGTCAATTATGAGTCGTTCAACTCCATTAAATGATTATAGAAATATAGGGATTATGGCTCATATAGATGCTGGAAAAACCACAACCACAGAACGCATTCTTTATTATACAGGTAAGAGCTATAAAATAGGTGAAGTTCATGATGGTGCTGCAACTATGGACTGGATGGAACAAGAGCAAGAAAGAGGTATAACAATTACATCTGCAGCAACTACATGCTATTGGAGGGATAAAAGAATAAATATTATTGATACACCTGGACATGTTGATTTTACTATTGAGGTCGAGAGATCATTAAGGGTTTTAGATGGAGCTGTAGCTGTTTTTGATTCAGTTGCAGGGGTTGAGCCTCAATCAGAAACTGTTTGGAGGCAAGCAAATAAATATAATGTTCCTAGAATGTGTTTTGTTAATAAGATGGATAGAGTTGGTGCAGATTTTTATAGATGTGTTGAAATGATTGAAGATCGACTTGGCTCTAATCCCTTAGTTATACAACTCCCTTTAGGTGCTGAAAATAACTATGAAGGTATTATTGATCTTATAGCTATGAAAGAAGTTATTTGGAAAGAAGAAGATTTAGGAGCAGAATTTGAGTATAAAGAAATAAGAGATGATTATAAAGAGCAGGCTGAAAAATACAGAACCACACTTGTTGAACTGGCAGTTGAACAAGATGACGATCTTATGGAGCAATATTTAGAAGGAAATGAACCAAGCGAAGAATCTTTAAAAGAATGTATTCGTACTGGTGTTTTAAATCAGTCATTTGTTCCTGTTCTTAACGGTACTGCGTTTAAGAATAAAGGTGTGCAGCCCTTACTCGATGCTGTTGTTGATTTTATGCCTTCCCCCACAGATGTTGAATCTATTAAAGGCATAAACCCAGATTCTGAAGATGAAGTAGTAAGAAAATCTTCTGACGATGAACCTCTTTCTTTATTGGCTTTTAAGGTTATGAACGATTCATTTGTTGGGAATTTAACATTCGCAAGAATATATTCTGGGGTTATCAAATCAGGTGAAACTCTAATTAATACAGTAAAAGGAAAAAAAGAAAGAATTGGACGTATGCTTTTAATGCACGCTAATTCACGAGAGGAAATAAAAGAAGCATATGCAGGCGATATAGTGGCATTAGTTGGCCTAAAGGATACCACGACAGGAGATACTTTGTGCCATAGTGATGATCAAGTTATTTTGGAGAGAATGGAGTTTCCAGATCCAGTAATAGAAGTTGCGGTAGAACCAAAAACCAAGGCAGACCAAGAAAAAATGGGAATGGCTTTACAAAGACTCGCTAAGGAAGATCCATCCTTCAGGGTTTCTTCAGATGATGAATCAGGTCAAACAGTTATAAGTGGTATGGGTGAACTTCATCTTGATATTCTAGTAGATAGAATGAAGCGTGAATTTAAAGTAGAAGCAAATGTAGGCGCTCCTCAAGTTGCGTATAGAGAAACTCTATCTAAAGAAGCAGAAATTGATTATACACATAAGAAACAGTCTGGTGGCGCTGGTCAATTTGCAAGATTAAAGATTGTTGTTAGTCCTGTAGAACCAGGAGAAGGCTATTCTTTTGAAAGTGAAATTGTTGGCGGTAATATTCCTAAAGAATATATACCTGGGGTTTCAAAGGGTATTGAAAGTATAAAAGAAACTGGAGCGTTAGCAGGGTTTCCAATAATTGACTTTAATGTGAGATTAGTTGATGGGGCTTATCACGATGTTGATTCAAGTGTAATGGCATTTGAAATAGCTGCTCGAGCTGCATTCCGAGAAGTGTGTAAAGATGCAGGTATTAAATTGTTAGAGCCTATTATGAGTGTTGAAGTGGTGACTCCTGAAGAATACTTAGGTGATATTATTGGTGATCTAAATAGCAGGAGGGGTCAGGTTGCTGGCACTGAAACCAGAGGAACAGACAGCGTCATAAATAGCATGGTTCCTTTGGCAAACATGTTTGGTTATGTAAACAATTTAAGATCTATGTCTCAAGGAAGGGCAGTTTTTACAATGCAATTTGATCATTATGAAGAAGTTCCCAAAGCTGTTTCAGAAGAAATTATTTCGAAATTAGCTTAGAGAAAAAGAGGTAGAAGTGAAAGAACAAAATATACGAATAAGATTAAAGGCCTATGACCATAGAGTTTTAGATACTTCTGCAAAAGAAATTTTAGAAACAGCCAAAAGAACTGGTGCGGATGTAAGAGGACCTATTCCTTTACCAACTAGAATTGAGAAATTCACAGTATTAAGAAGTCCGCATATAGACAAAAAAAGTCGTGAACAATTTGAAATACGCACACATAAGAGATTAATGGATATTATAGATCCTACCCCACAAACAGTTGATGCGTTAATGAAGCTTGATTTAGCGGCTGGTGTAGATGTTGAGATAAAATTATAAGGTGTTATTAATGAGAACCGGTCTTATATGTAAAAAAATAGGAATGAGCAGGATTTTTTCTGCTGAAGGTTCACATGTGCCTGTTACAGTCTTAGAACTTGATAATTGTCAAGTTATATCATCTTTAACCGAAGAGAAAAATGGATATTCTGCAGTCCAAATAGGTGTGGGTAAAATAAAAGAGAAAAAAGTATCCAAACCTATGGAAGGACACTTCAAGAAAAACAAAGTTAATCCAAAACTAAAAATTTCTGAATTTCGGGTAACCAAAGACAATCTTATAGACACTGGTACTGAAATTGTGGCTTCACACTTTGTTGAGGGTCAATTTATTGATGCAACAGGTATATCAATAGGAAAAGGATTTGCTGGCGCTATGAAAAGACACAATTTTGGTGGGCTAAGAGCATCTCACGGTGTTTCAATTAGTCATAGAAGTCATGGATCAACAGGACAATGTCAAGATCCAGGAAAAGTTTTTAAAGGTAAGAAAATGGCTGGTCATATGGGGTCATCTAAGACAACAATTCAAAATTTAGAAGTAGTAAAAACCGATTCAGAAAATGGATATATTTTTATTAAAGGTGCAATTCCTGGTCCAAAAGGAGGGTGGGTAGTTCTAAATGATGCAATAAAGAAATCTTTTCCTGAAAATTTACCGTTACCGGCTGGAATAAAGGGTCATAACATTCAAAAAGAGACTCCAACAGAAGAGACTCCAACAGAAGACACTCCATCAGAAGAGACTCCAACAGAAGACATTCCATCAGAAGAGACCCCAACAGAAGAGACTTCAGCAGAAGAAATATCTGAA
>CAXFAF010000023.1:0-19869 GCA_964001285.1 uncultured bacterium
AGAAGAGACTCCAACAGAAGAGACTCCAACAGAAGAGACTCCAACAGAAGAGACTCCAACAGAAGAGACTTCAGCAGAAGAAATATCTGAAGAAAAGGAAAACAAGAAATCTGATTCAGGTGATAAAGATGAAAGTTAATCTTATAAATATAGAAACAGAAAAGACTTCTTCAGAAGAACTTGAAGATAATATTTTTGGTTTAGATCCTAGGAAAGATATCTTACATCGAGTTGTAACCTGGCAAACATCAAGAAAAAGACTTGGTACTCGTAAAACAAAAAATAGATCTGAGATAAATGGAAGTACAAAAAAAATAATGCGTCAAAAAGGTTCTGGTGGCGCTAGACATCGAACTAAGAAGGTTAATTTATTCAGAGGTGGTGGAACAGCCTTTGGTCCTAATGTAAGAGATCACTCAACCAAATTGCCAAAAAAAATAAGAAAATTAGGCTTAAAACATGCTTTATCGGCTAAGGCAAAAAAAAATGAACTCATTCTAGTTGATGGAAGTTTTTCTGATATTTCTCAAACTAAAGATTTAAAAGTTAAAATAGAAAAGTTAGATCTTTCAAATTCACTTATTATTAATAATTTTTCGAAAGATGATCCGTTTATCAAAGCAGCTAAAAATATAAAAAATATTCAGTTTTTAAAAGTAGATGGTATTAATGTTTACGATATATTAAACAGTGAGAAACTTATAATTACTAAGGATTCCTTAAATACTGTTATGAAGAGGTGTCAATGAGTACTAGTAATTACGATATATTGTTAAGCCCTGTTGTTACCGAGAAATCTACGCTTCTTTCAGAGTCAAATAAAGTTGTCTTTAAAGTTTCTGTCAAATCGAATAAAAGGCAAATTAAAAAAAGTGTTGAGGAAATTTTTAAAGTAAAAGTTAAATCTGTTAACACCTTAAGAAGAAAAGGAAAGGCTACAAATTTTCGAAATATAAAGGGTAAAAGAAAAGATTTTAAACATGCAATTATTACATTAGAAGAAGGTCAAACTATTGACACAATGGGTGGTGTTTAGGGAATAAATTATGGCATTAAAACAATATAAACCAACAAGTCCAGGACAACGAGGTCTAGTTTTAGTTGATAAGTCTAGTCTATCTAAGGATCGACCAATGAAAAAACTTACTGAGGGTTTATCTTCAAAAGCCGGTCGAAATAATAAAGGTAGGATTACGGCAAGAAGACGGGGCGGAGGACACAAAAGACTTTATCGTAAAATAGATTTTAAAAGAGATAAAATTGGAATTACAGGTGTTGTAGAGAAGTTAGAATATGATCCTAATAGAACAGCTTTTATTGCTTTAATAAAATATGAAGATGAAGAATTTAGATATATTATTGCCCCACAAAGATTATCAGTAGGAGATAAAATTTCTTCAGGACCTGAATCAGATATTAAACCAGGTAATGCATTACCTATGACTAAGATACCGATAGGTACAATCATACATAATATTGAGATGAAACCAGGAAAGGGCGCTCAACTTATTCGTTCTGCAGGTACTTTTGCTCAACTAGTTGGTAGAGATCAAGGTATGGCGATTATTAGATTGACTTCTGGTGAACAGAGATTAGTTCCTGCTGAATGTTATGCAACCATTGGAGCTGTTTCAAACCCTGATAATTCAAATCAAAAATTAGCTAAAGCTGGTAGAAATAGATGGAGCGGAAAAAGACCGTCAGTTAGAGGTGTAGTTATGAATCCTGTCGATCATCCTCATGGAGGTGGTGAGGGTAAAACTTCTGGAGGCCGCCATCCAGTTACACCTTGGGGCGTTCCAACTAAAGGTAAAAAAACAAGATCAAATAAGAGTTCTGATAAATACATTGTTAGAAGCAGACACCAGAGAAGAAAGAGAAGGTAATTATGTCTAGATCAGTTTGGAAAGGACCATATGTAGAGAGTTATGTTTTAAAAAAAGCAGAAGCTGCTAGAGAATCTGGAAGAAAAGATGTGATTAAGATATGGAGTAGACGTTCAACTATATTACCTCAATTTGTAGGTCTAAATTTTGGTGTGCATAATGGGCAAAAATTTATTCCAGTTTTAATATCTGAAGATATGGTAGGGCACAAATTTGGAGAGTTTGCTCCGACAAGAACTTATTATGGGCATACAGCTGATAAATCAGCAAAGAGAACTTAAATGAATGATGTTATTGAAAATAATAATAAGGTGGTTTCTAAAGCTATAGGGAAGATGATAAGAATCAGTCCTTATAAATTAAATCTTGAAGCTAAATCAATTAGAGGAAAAAAAGTTGATGAAGCTTTGTCTTATCTAGAGTTTTCTAAGAAGAGAATCTCTCATACAGTTAAAGGTATTCTAGAAAGTGCTATTGCTAATGCTGAAAACAATCATGCGTTAGATATTGATAAGCTCTATATAGATGAAGCTTATGTAGGAAAAAATATGGTTATGAAGAGATGGAGAGCTAGGGCTAGAGGTAGGGCAGCTAAGATTTTAAAACCGTTTAGTCAATTAACAATTGTTTTAAAAGAAAAAGATAAAAAGGAAAAAAAGTAATGGGACAGAAAGTTAATCCTATAAGTATGAGATTAGGTATAAACCGAACCTGGGATTCTAGATGGTATGCTGGAAAGAATGAATACTCTACTCTATTAAAAGAGGATTTAGATATAAGAAAAATGATCATGAAAGATCTTAAAAACGCCGCAATATCAAAAGTTGTAATAGAGCGACCTCATAAAAAATGTCTTGTAACAATTTATTCAGGAAGACCAGGATTAATTATTGGTAAAAAAGGTTCTGAAATAGAAAATTTAAGAAAGAAACTGCAAAAATTAACTCCCTCTGATGTTGTTGTGAATATTGTTGAAGTAAGAAAACCAGAAACTAATGCAACATTGGTAGCTGAAAATATAGCCCAACAGCTTGAAAGAAGAGTAGGGTTTAGAAAAGCGATGAAGAGAGCAGTTCAATCGGCCATGAGGTTAGGAGCAAAAGGCATTAGAATAAACTGTGCAGGCAGATTAGGTGGCGCAGAAATAGCAAGAACAGAATGGTATCGTGAGGGAAGAGTTCCTCTTCACACTTTGCGAGCAGATGTTGATTATGGTGTTGCTTCAGCCTTAACAACTTATGGAATTCTTGGAATAAAGGTTTGGATTTATCTTGATGATATCATGGAGCACAACCCTTTCGCAAAAGAAGATAAATCTGATGATAAAACTATAGATAAAGGCTCTAAAATATAGATTAAAAAATGTTACAACCAAAGAAAACTAAATATAGAAAGGCCCATAAGGGTAGAATTAGAGGTAAAGCTAAAGGTGGAACAACTTTAAACTTTGGCTCTTACGGTTTAAAAGCTATAACTGCTGAAAGAGTGACTTCTCGGCAAATTGAGGCAGCAAGAAGAGCTATTACAAGACATATGAAAAGAGCAGGAAAAGTTTGGATAAGAATTTTTCCTGATGTTCCTGTTTCAAAAAAACCTACTGAAGTTCGTATGGGCAAAGGAAAGGGCACACCTGAATATTGGGCCGCTAGAGTTAAACCTGGTAGAATTATGTTTGAGATAGATGGCGTTCCTTCAGATGTTGCTTTTACTGCTCTAGATCTAGGATCCTCTAAATTACCTTTACAGACTAAGATTGTAACTAGACCGGGCGAAGGTGTTAAATAATGGCAAAAAAGAAAAAAGATATAAGAGATTTAACTAACGATCAATTAATTGATCAATTAGAAATTCTTAAGAAGGATTTATTTAACCTTAAGATAGAGATTATTTCTGGTCAAAATTCTGATACTTCAAAGATTTCTAAGATAAAAAAAGATATAGCGAGAGCTAAAACATTTATAAATAAATTTAAAAAAGAATCGGAGTCTTCAAATGCCTAAGAGAATTCTAAAGGGAACAGTAATTAGCGATAAAGCTGATAAAACTCTAACTGTTAAAGTTGAAAGAAGATTTACTGATCCTTTTTTCAAAAAAACAGTTAGAAGTTCAAAAAAATATAAAACTCATGATGAGAATAATAAATTTAAGGTTGGAGATATTGTTAGAATTCAAGAGTGCCGTCCAATTTCAAAGACTAAAAGCTGGGTTGTTTTAGAGGATTAAAATTTAGGAATTATACTATGATACAAATGCAATCAAAATTAGATGTAGCCGATAATTCCGGAGCTAAAACTGTTCAGTGTATTAAAGTTTTGGGTGGATCAAAAAGAAGAACAGCATCTGTTGGGGATATTGTTGTTGTATCAGTTAAAGAAGCTATACCAAGAGGTAGAGTAAAAAAGGGTGAAGTTTTAAAAGCCGTGGTAGTTAGGACAAAAAAGGAAATAAGAAGAGTTGATGGTAGTGCTATACGGTTTGATTCAAATGCCGCTGTTTTAGTTAATGCGCAAGGTGAACCGATTGGAACAAGGATATTTGGACCAGTAACAAGAGAATTAAGGGCTAAAAATTTAATGAAAATAATTTCTTTAGCTCCGGAGGTAATTTAATGGCTGCAAAAATTAAAAAGGGTGACAAGGTTTTTATAATCGCAGGTAAAGACAAAGGAAAAGAAGGAGAAGTACTTAGGGTTTTAGATAATAATAAAGCAATTGTTCAAGGAATTAATTTAGTTAAAAAACATTCTAAACCTACGCCACAAGGGGATGAAGGAGGAATTATTGATCAAGAAATTCCAATAGATAAGTCTAATCTAATGCTAATTGACCCAAAAAGTAAAAAACCAACACGAGTAGGTTTCAAGGAAAATAAAAAAGGAATTACATTAAGGTTTTCGAAAAAATCAGGAGATTTTATAAATGGCTAATATAGAAATTCCAAGATTGCAGAAACAATATATTGATAAATCTAAACCTCATTTAATTAAGGAATTTGGTTATGAAAATACAATGGAAGTACCAAAAATAGATAAGATTGTTTTAAATATGGGTATAGGTGAAAATGTAACCGATAGTAAAAAAATAAATTCTGCTGTAGATGCTTTACAGGCTATTTCAGGTCAAAAGCCTATAAAAACCATAGCAAAAAAAGCTATTGCTGGATTTAAATTAAGAGAAGGGCTTCCGGTTGGAGTAAAAGTAACATTAAGAAAGAAAATAATGTACGAGTTTATTGATAGGTTGATAAATATTGCTTTACCAAGAGTTAGAGATTTTAGAGGTTTAAATACTAGAAGTTTTGATGGAAATGGTAATTATGCTTTTGGTATTAAAGAGCATATCGTTTTTCCAGAAATAAATTATGAGTCTGTTACGGATGTTTGGGGTATGGATGTAATTATATCTACTAGTGCAAACAAAGATGAAGAGGCTCTTGCATTATTAAAAAGTTTTAACTTTCCATTTGGAAATTAAGAAAGGGTTATAAACATGGCAAAAGTTAGTTTAGTTCAAAGAGATTTAAAAAGAAGAAAGCTTTGGAATAAATATAAGGATAAAAGAGCAGGCCTTCTTGCAATTGCAAATAATAAATCTGCATCTGCTGAGGAAAGATTTGAAGCAAGACTTAAATTATCAAAATTGCCTAGAAATTCGTCTAAATCTAGAATTAGAAATAGGTGTTCTTTAACAGGGAGGCCAAGAGCTGTATATAGAAAATTTGGTTTATCAAGAATTGCTCTTAGAGAATTGGCTTCTGATGGAAAACTGCCTGGTGTAGTTAAATCGAGTTGGTGAGGTAAAAATGAATATTAATGATCCAATTGGAGATATGATTACTAGAATTCGTAATGCTCATTTAAGAGGTAAAGATTATGTTGATTCGCCTAGTTCAAATTTAAGAATTAATATACTTAATGTCCTTAAGGATGAAGGTTTTATCAAAGGTTATTCTAAAACTGATTATGATAACGGAAAATCTGAGGTTCAAATTGAATTAAAATACCATGATGGAAAGCCTGTAATAAAAGAAATTAATAGGGTTTCAAAACCTGGTAGGCGTGTTTATTCATCAGTAAGTGGAATGAATCTTGTAAAGAATGGTTTAGGGATTTCAATTCTGTCTACTCCTAAAGGCGTTATGTCTGATAGGTCAGCAAGAACGAATAATGTTGGCGGTGAAGTTTTATGTATAGTGTTTTAAATTAGTGAGTAGTCATGTCTAGAATAGGTCAAAAGATAATTGAAATACCAGAAAATGTTGAAGCTAATTTATCTCAAAATGAAATAAAATTAGTTGGACCAAAGGGTGAATTGAGCACTCCGATATTTGATGGTGCAGAAATTAAAATTGAAGAAAAAACTATTTCTATAAATAAAAAGACTAATGGTGATGGTTTTTCAAAAAATTGGGGACTTCAAAGGACCTTAATTTTCAATAGTATTATTGGTGTTAGTGAAGGTTTTGTAAAAAAATTAGAAATAACTGGAGTGGGCTACAGGGCTCAGATGAAGGGAAAGAACTTACAATTATCTCTTGGATTTAGCCATAACATCGATTATGAAACTCCTGAGGATATCAAAATTGAAACTCCTTCCCAGACTGAGGTTTTGGTAAGCGGGATTGATAAACAAAAAGTTGGTCAGGTTGCTTCAGAAATTAGAGCTTTTAGACCGCCTGAGCCATATAAAGGAAAAGGCGTAAGATATGAAGGGGAATATATCTTTAGAAAAGAAGGTAAAAAGAAATAATAGCTATGAAAAAGTTGAATAAAAATATCAAAAGACAAAATCGTGTAAGAAAAAAGTTGAAAAATAGGTCGGTAAATAAAATTAGATTAACTGTATTTAGATCCTCAAGACATATTTATGCACAAATTGTTGATGATATTGAAGGAAAGACTCTTGCTTCAGCCTCTTCCCTAATTAAGGATTCTAAAATAAGTGGAAGTAATATTGAGGCAGCTACAAAGGTTGGGACATTAATAGGGGAACGTTCTATTGAAGCTGGCATTAAAGATGTTTTCTTTGATAGAGGTAAGTATAAATATCATGGAAGAGTAAAGGCTCTTGCAGAGGGCGCAAGAGAAGCTGGTTTAAATTTTTAGGAGATTATTTTGGCTTTAGAAGATAATAGAAATCAAGAAAGTGAAAGTGAGTTTATTGATAGATTAGTATTTATTAATAGAGTTGCTACTGTTGTAAAGGGCGGCAGAAGATTTAGTTTTGCGGCATTAGTAGTTGCTGGAAACCAGAAAGGATATGTTGGATTTGGGCATGGTAAGGCTAAAGAAGTCCCTGAGGCAGTGAAAAAAGCTACAGATTCAGCAAAAAATAGATTAATTAAAGTTCCTCTTAAGGAAGGAAGAACACTACACCATGATATTAAAGGACGACATGGAGCAGGTAAAGTGATTTTACGCGCAGCTCCACCTGGAACTGGAATAATTGCGGGCGGCCCTATGAGAGCTGTTTTTGAAGTGTTAGGGGTGCAAGATGTTGTAGCTAAATCTATTGGATCATCTAACCCATATAATATGGTTAGAGCAACTATTGATGCGCTTTCTAAAGTTGATAGCCCTCGTCAAGTTGCCGCTAGGCGTAATAAGAAAGTTAACGAAGTGGTTAATAAAATTAACATTGAAGAAGAAGTTCTCAACGAGGCATAAAATGAAGAAAATAAAAGTTAAACAAATTGCTAGTTCGTTGCGAAGACAGCCATATCAAAGAAAAAACTTAATTGGTTTGGGGTTAAATAAGGTCAACAAGGTGGTAGAACTAGAAGATACACCATCAGTTAGAGGTATGATTAATAAAGTTGATCATTTAGTTGAGGTTATATCAGAGGAATAACGATGAGATTAAATGAATTAAAAGATAATCCTGGTGCAAGAAAAAATAAACTTAGAGTTGGTAGAGGTATAGGTTCTGGAAAAGGAAAAACTGCAGGAAGAGGTCATAAAGGTCAGAAATCCAGATCAGGTGTTGCAATAAAAGGTTTTGAAGGCGGTCAAATGCCTATCCATATGCGTTTACCTAAAAGAGGATTCAATAATTTTACTAAGAAGAAATATACCGAAATTACTACAGGAAAACTTCAATCATTTATTGATAAAGGATTATTAAAAGTTGATAAAGAAATTATAGAAAATGATTTAATAGAGGCTTGCAATGTGAAAAAAAGCCCTAATGGAATTAAGCTTCTCAATAAAGGTGAGTTAAGGTCTAATATAAAAATTACTGTCTCAAAAGCTACACAATCTACTATTGAATTAATAAATTCTCTTGGAGGTAGCGTTAATATTCTTGAAATTCCGAAGACCAAAAGAAATAGAAAAATAAAAAAGAAAAAAGATGCTAAAGCTTCATCAAATGACAATGCTGAAGAAGATTCAAACAGGACTGAAAACTCAAATAGTGATAATGAAGATGTTAAAAAAGAGGATGAAGAGCTGAATAATCCTGAAGAAATTGAAGAGTCATAAATGGTATCTGTTGCAGAACAATTAGCATCTAATATTAGTTTTTCAGCATTTAAAAATGCTACTGAGTTAAAGAAAAGAATATGGTTCACTCTTCTTGCGCTTTTAGTTTATAGATTAGGAACCTACTTACCTCTTCCAGGCATAAATATCGAAACGCTTAGACAAATATTTGAACAAAATCAATCAGGAATACTTGGAATATTTAATATGTTTGCTGGCGGTGCTGTTGGAAGAATGGCCATTCTGTCCTTAGGTATTATGCCCTATATTACATCATCAATTATTATTCAGTTAATTGTTCCTGTTGTTCCTAGGTTAAATTATTTAAAAAAAGAGGGGGGAGAACAAGGAAGAAGACAAATTAATCAGTATACTAGATATGGAACAGTTTTTTTAGCTACTATACAAGCATGGGGAATAGCTGTTGGTTTAGAGGGCGCAAGTGGCGTTGTAATTGATCCTGGCCTATTTTTTAAAATTTCTGCTGTAATCACTCTAGTTGGGGGTACAATTTTTTTAATGTGGCTAGGTGAACAAATTACCTCTAGAGGGCTAGGCAATGGTATTTCCTTACTTATTTTTGCTGGAATTATTGCTGAATTACCAGCGGCACTTTTCGGCACTCTTCAATTAGGAAGACAGGGCGCATTATCTGGAGCCTTAATTATTGGCTTAGTTTTCTTAGTAGTAATAATATTGACATTCGTTGTGTTTATAGAAAGAGCTCAAAGAAGACTTATTGTTCAATACCCAAAGAGACAAGTAGGAAATAAGATGTTTGGTGGCGATAATTCTCACTTACCTTTAAAATTAAATACTGCAGGTGTGATACCTCCTATTTTTGCTTCTTCTTTATTATTAATGCCTATAACAATAGCGAACTTTTCTAGCGGGCAAGGTGAATCTTGGCTCAATACAATAACAGCAATGCTTGGAAGAGGACAAACTTTGTATATGCTAATATACGCAGGTTTAATTATATTCTTTTGTTATTTTTATACTGCAATAGTTTTTAACCCTACTGATACAGCAGATAACCTAAAAAAGCAGGGCGGCTTTATACCTGGCATAAGACCTGGAGAAAAGACTGCGGAATATATTGATTTTATTTTAAGTAGATTAACTGTTGTTGGCGCTACTTATCTTGTTCTCGTTTGTTTATTGCCTGAATTTCTTATTTCAAGATATGCTGTTCCTTTTTATTTTGGCGGAACTTCAATTTTAATTATAGTGAATGTTGCCATGGACACGATGACACAATTTCAAGGGTATTTATTTGCTCATCAATATGAGGGGCTTTTGAAAAAATCTCGATTGGCATCAAGAAGAAGATCATGATATTAATTTTACTTGGCCCTCCGGGTTCTGGAAAAGGAACGCAAGCAGGTTTTATTAAAAACAAGCTCGATGTTCCCCATCTATCAACAGGTGATATTCTTAGAAAATCAGTAAAAGATGCAACAGAATTAGGAAAGATGGTTGATGAGATTATGGGAAAAGGTAAACTTGTTCCTGATTCTTTAGTTTTAGATGTAATTAGAGAACGAATTTTAGAAGAAGATTGTAAAAAAGGTTTTATATTGGATGGGTATCCAAGAAATTTAGCTCAAGCTGAATCTTTAAAGTTTGTTTTAGAAGAAATAAATATGAAAATAGATCAAATTATTTTCTTAGATGTTGATTTTGATGTTTTACAATCAAGAATCGAAAACAGGGCAAAAGAAAATAACGGGGAAATTAGAGTTGATGATACATCAGAAGTTTTGATTAAAAGGTTAGATGAGTACAGGAATCAAACAGCACCACTAGAGAATTACTATAGTAATTATAAAAACTTTAATAAAATCAATGGTATGACTAGTATATCTGAAGTATCAATGGAGATTGAAAAATTATTAGATAAAGCTATTTAGCTAGTTGACTGTATGAATTTGAGGACTATAATCCGCAAATTCGTCTTAATATGTTAAATTTTGTGTTCGGAGGCTTCTTTGGCTCGTATATCAGGAGTAAATATACCTACAAATAAAAAGGTTTCTGTAGGCTTAACTTATATTCATGGCATAGGAAGTAAAACTGCTTTAGATATTTGTCAAAAAGCTGGTGTAGATAAAGATAAAAGGGTTAATGATCTATTGGAAACCGAAGTTATCCAAATTAGAGAAATAATTGATGCTACATATAAAGTTGAAGGCGAACTAAGAAGAGATATTTCAACTAATATCAAAAGGCTTATGGATCTAGGTAACTATAGGGGGTTAAGGCATAGAAGGGGCTTACCTGTAAGAGGGCAGAGAACCCATACAAATGCAAGAACACGTAAAGGTCCAGCAAAGGCGATAGCTGGTAAGAAGAAAACTGTTTAGGATTTAATCAATGGCTGAAGATTCAAAAAGAGTAAAAAAAAGGGATAAGAAGAATATTTCATCTGGAGTAGCCCATGTTAATTCTACTTTCAATAATACCATGATCACAATTGCTGATGAGAATGGCAATACAATAAGCTGGTCATCAGCTGGTTTAATGGGTTTTAAAGGTTCGAGAAAATCAACACCTTATGCTGCTCAAATTGCTGCAGAAGATGCTGGATCAAAAGCTCTTGAGCATGGAGTCAAAACCCTTAAAGTAGAAATTCAAGGACCAGGTTCAGGTAGAGAAAGTGCTTTAAGAGCTTTACAATCAAAGGGCTTTACAATTACTTCAATTAAAGATGTGACTTCTATTCCTCATAATGGTTGTAGGCCACCAAAAAGGCGAAGAGTTTAATTTAAATTTTTATAATTTTATAAAGGGGATTTAATTTGAGTATTGAGAAAAATTGGCGTGAGTTATTAAAACCAAGTGTAGTAAATATGGAAGCAGGAGAAGACCCTCTAAAAAAATCTACACTTGTTGTTGAACCTCTTGAAAGAGGATATGGAACTACTTTAGGCAATGCATTGAGAAGGGTTCTTTTATCTTCTTTACAGGGATCTGCTGTATATGGCTATAAAATAGACGGAGTTTTGCATGAATTTTCTTCTATTTCAGGAGTCAGGGAAGATGTTATAGATATATCTTTAAATATAAAAAAAATAATATTCGGGGCAGATTTTAATGGCAATAAAATTTTAACATTAGAAAAAAGTGGTCCCGGCGTAGTTGTAGCTGGCGATATTTCTCTGACTGACGATATTGAAATAATGAATCCTGATTTAGTCATATGTACTCTTGATGAGAATATTTCATTGAGAATAGAATTGTATATAAAAAATGGTAATGGATATGTATCAGCTGAAGAGAACAGAAATGAAGATGATCCGATAGGAATGATTCCTGTAGACAGTATTTATAGCCCTGTTATCAATGTTTCATATGATGTTGATAATGCAAGAGAGGGTGAGTTTCTTGATTATGATAGACTCTCTCTAACAATTGAAACTGATGGATCTGTGAAACCAGAAGATGCTTTAGCTTTTTCAGCAAGAATTTTGATTGATCAACTCAATCCCTTTATAAACTTTGATGAGCCTGAGGAAGAAATCATTGAAGAAAGTGAAGATGAATTAGAATTCAATGCATTTCTTCTTAAAAAAGTTGATGAACTTGAGTTATCAGTAAGATCTGCTAATTGTTTAAAAAATGATAATATTGTTTATATAGGTGATTTAATTCTAAAATCTGAAAATGAAATGCTTAGAACCCCTAATTTTGGCAGAAAATCACTAAATGAGATTAAAGAAGTTCTGAGTGAAATGAATTTATCTCTTGGTATGGATATACCTAATTGGCCACCAGAAAATATTGATGAATTAGCAAGAAAATATATAGCAGATAAATTTTAGTTGAGTTACATAATATGCGGCATTTAAAATCAAAGAGAAAACTAAATAAAACATCTACTCATAGAAAGGCAATGCTTTCTAATATGGCTGTCGCTTTGATTAAGCACGAACAAATACAAACAACACTTCCAAAAGCTAAAGAGTTAGCACCTTATGTTGATAAATTAATAACATTAGGAAAAAAAGGTGATCTAAGTTCTAGAAGAAAAGCTTACTCATTACTTCCTGAAAAAGAATGGGTTTCCAAGTTATTTGATGAACTTTCTGAAAGATACAAAGACAGAAAGGGCGGTTATACTAGGGTTCTTAAAGCAGGTTTTAGATATGGTGATTCCGCTCCTATGGCGGTGATTGAATTAATAGATAGAAATCCTGAAGCATTAGGACAAGATTCAGGGCCAATAATTGAAGAAAATATAGAAGATCCAGTTTAAGTCTTTTTAATTATTTTCTGTGAAACATCAATCTGTCCATCAGAAAAACCCGCTTCACAATATGAAAAATAATAATGAAATAGTCTTTGAATTTTAGCATCAATGCCTATCCTTGATAATTTATCTAGAGAATTATTAAAATTATTTCTCCATATCTTAAGTGTTTTTGCATAAGATTCACCGAATGAATTATTAGAAATTTCCTTTAATCCATTTTTTGAAAAACTATCTCTAATTTTTTCATGCGAAGGTAGCATTCCTCCAGGGAAAATATATTTTTGAATGAAATCGACAGACTTACGATAACTATTAAATTTTTTATTATCGATTAATATCATTTGTATGCCGGCTAACCCACCTTTTTTTAGGCAGTTATTAATTTTTGAAAAATAAGTATCCCAATATTTTTCACCAACTGCTTCAATCATTTCGATTGAAATTATGCGATCAAATGTTCCTTTAATATCTCTATAGTCACATAATTTAATATTAGTCTTTTTTTCAATTTTATTACTAATCATTCTTTTTTCGGCAAATTCTTTCTGATTAGGGCTTATAGTTATACCTGTGTAGTCACAGCCTAGATTTTTTCCAATATATTCTGCCATTCCACCCCAACCACATCCTATTTCTAGAACCTTATGATGCGGCTTTATATCCATTTTTTTTATAAGTTTTTCATATTTATTTTTTTGTGCTTGAAAAAGATCTTCATTTTCTTTTTGGAATATCCCGCTTGAATAAGTCATACTTTTATCAAGCCAAATTTCATAAAAAGAGTTTCCTATGTCATAATGATACTCAATATTCTTTTTAGCTCGCATTTTAGTGTTATCCCTTAAGAAATGAATGAATCTGTTATAAAATTTATATACTTTGCTTTTTGGTTGGAATTCGTTCGGTAGATTTCTAAGCATTAATTCTAATAATTTCTCAAGATTTGGACTTTCCCATTCATGATTTAAATAGCTTTCAGAAAAGCCTAAATGTCCTCCCAGTATTGTTCTAATGATGGGTTTGTAAGATTTTAATATAAGTTTACCTTCTATTCCTTTTTTTCCTTTAAAGATAAACTCATTGCCATTTGGCATAACGACAATAAGTTTTCCAAATTTAATCTTTGATCCAATTTTGTTAATATATCTTTTTACTACGATATTGATCATTATTAATCTCTATAACTAATGTTATTAATATCATTTTTTGGATGAGGAACAAACTTAACTCTTTTGACCCATAGAAATAATGCTTGTATATGAATTCCATAAATTACTTTTAGAGTCATTAAAGGATACTTAAAGAATAATAAGAGAAGATTCCAATCATTAAATTTTTTTGATTTACCATTAAAGGATGCAAGTAATATAGGATTATCGTTATTTGATTCTTTAATTGTTATACTAGCCTTTTCATTATTTATATTTGTGGAAAAATTATAACTAGCATTAAGATCTATGAAAGGTGAAACATGAAATCTTTTTTTTCTGTTGTGATTTAATTTATCATTTTCGTTATTTATTTTTACAACATATGAATGATCTTCACCGAAGGTATTTCTTACTTCATAGATTAACAATCTTAATATGTTTTTTTTATCGTATACTGACCAAACAGAAATAGGATTAAAAACATACCCAAGTATCCTTGGATAACATAAACCGAATACTTTTAATTCATTTTTTGAAATCTCAATATCGCAATTAACTAGTATTTCCAATATCCAGTCCTTTATGGGGGTGCCATCTTTTTTGCCGTGATCTTTGTCGTGAAAGGAAAATAAATTGAATCTATTATATGAGAAGAGTTTATATTTATTATTTAAACCACTTAAATCATCAATATTTAATAATAAATTAAATACATTATATTTAAATTTATGTTTCTTTTGGTGGTATCTCTTATGGACAATAGGTCCTTCATATATAGTAGTTGTTAACGCCATGGGATTATACCATTTAGATTTTTAGATATTTTTATACTAGATGAAATTCCAGCTTCATGAAAGCCATTCCCTAGCCATGCCCCACAATACCATTGATTATTAAATCCCTGCAATTCATCTATTTTACTTTGTCCAAAAATAGAACTTTTATTGTAAATTGGATGCTCATAATTTAATTTTTCATAAACTGAATCCGCCTTTGGTGTTTTTATGGGATTTAATGATACAAATAATGGATATTGGTTATCGATGTTCTGGAGCTTATTCATCCAATAGGTAATTGATATCTTTTTTTCATCTTTACTGGAGAAGACATTCCAAGATGACCAATTTTTTTTATTTTTTGGCATAAGAGAGGCATCATTATGTAAAAAAGCCTTATTACTGCTTGTCTTAAATAATTTTAAGACTTTCAACTCTTTTTGATCGAAATTACTTTTTATTTCAAGAATTCTTTCAGGATGAATTGCATAAATTACATGATCAAATGCTTTATCTTTTCCGTTTTTATCAATTATTACTATCTTATTATTCCCTTTTCTAATTTCTTGTATTTTAGAATTTAGAATTATATTTGTATCATGAGTTTCAAGAATTTTTTTTATATATGATTGACCTCCCTTTGAAACGGTTAACCATTGAGGTCTAGATTTTTTGTTATGCAGAAGTTTATGGTTATCAAAAAAACTAAATAAGCTTGAAATAGGGTAGTCTAAAATATCGTTTGAAGGACTCGACCAGATAGCTGCACTCATAGGAACAAGATAATTTTCTTTAAAATAATAACCAAAGTTTTTTCTAGCCAGCCACTGACCTAAAGGTTCATGATTTTTTACTAGTATATTTATGTCTTTTTTAACAAGTCTATTAAAATTAATTATATCAATTAAAAATTTTATAAATTTTATATCAAAAATATTTCTAGTATCAGAAAAGATTGTTTTTAATGATTTTCCTGACCATTCTATATTTTCATCCACATTACTAACTGAGAGACTCATATCACTATTTTCATAATCAATATTGTAGAAATCAAATAGGTTTAGAAGATTTGGATAATTTAACTTATTGAATACTATAAATCCTGTATCGACATTTATTTCTTTATTATCGATGATTACCTTTTTTGTATTAGTATGACCTCCAATATAATTGTTTCTTTCATATATTGTGACATTATGTTTTTTAGATAAAAATAAGGATGTTGAAATTCCAGCGATGCCAGAACCAATAATAGCAACTTCCAAGGCAACCTCACGCTAATAATTTTACTATTTATAATCTAATTCTTGTTCATCAATCTGAGATGTCTCATCAATGACTGCTGGTGCAATATCAACTAATGGCTCCATAGATTTTTCAGCGTTTTCTTTTTCTTCTTGAACTGGAATTTCTTTAGCTTCATTAGTTTCCTTTGTCGCAAGTGAATCGCCCGTATAAAAACCGGTTGAATTATCACTTGTTTCGCAGGCAATTAAACCAAATAAGATTAGATTAAAAACAAAGAAATAGGATACTAATTTTTTCATAACAAATACCAAATTAATTAATTTTGATTATTATAATGATTCCTAAGGAAAAAGTTAAGCAATACTCAGATTTCAAAAATGTTTATTAATGAATAGGTTTTCTTTATTGTATTCTTTTTATTGATCTGTAATTTAGTAATTATTAATTTTAAGACACAGAGGAAGAAATTAAAACATTAATTGCAGATCTGGGGGCAACTAACGCAAGATTAGCTATAACTGAAGATTGTGTATCTTTACTTAGTAAAGCTTCTTATAAAATGAATGAATTTAACTCTCTAAACCATTTATTGAAACATTACATTGAGGAAAATAATATTTCAAATTTTGAAATTTCCGGAATTATTGGCGTTGCAGCTCCAGTTATTTCTAATGAAGTAAATTTCGTAAATAATAATTTTTCTTTTAGTGTTGCAGAAATTGAATCAAGTTTTTTCCAAAAAGGCCTTAAAGTTCTAAATGATGTAGAAATGCAAATTTATGCACTTAACAATTACTCAGAGGATAAGCTGATTAAAATTGGAAATGAAATTGATTTTTCATCTGGGTCAAAAATTCTTGTAGTTCCTGGAACAGGTCTAGGTTTAGCAATTTTAATCAGTGGTAAATCTATGGCGACAGAAGCTGGCCATACGAGTGTTCCAGTTTATAATAATGAAATTATTGAATTACTAGATGATTTTAAAAGAAAAAACGGCAGAACAGCAACATTTGAGGATCTTATTTCAGGCAAAGGTATTTCTTATATATATGGAGTTATATCCAAAAATTTTAATCATACTCTAAGTAATTACGAAATTATTAAAAATGCGAATAATGATAATAATTGTTCCAATACTAAAAAAACCATTTTAGATATTCTTGCTATTTTTTTAAGATTTTCTGCATTAACTATTGGCTCAAAGGGCGGAGTTTATTTATCGGGTTCATTGGCTGCAAGCTTATTTGAGGATATTGATTTTGACGATTTTAGAGAAAATTTTGAAAAAAGTGAAACAATGGATGAGTTTTTAAAAGGGATTCCCTTATATCTAATTAAAGAAG
Organism: uncultured bacterium; assembly: GCA_964001285.1. GTDB lineage: Bacteria > Pseudomonadota > Alphaproteobacteria > MED-G09 > MED-G09 > AG-430-B22. The sequence goes on from CAXFAF010000023.1 coordinate 17,141, forward strand.
ACAATCTAGGTTTTTTAGGCGCGTTAGAGGTTTGTAGGAATGCGAAAAATAAGAGTTAATTTTTTTGATTTAATTAAAATTTTTTCAAATATGATTTTGAATCTTCCGTTATTTATTATTGAGAAAATAAAAATTTTCTTTTTAAGCGCTAAGGCGCCCAAAATAATTCTTAAAGAAGGGAGTAAATACAGAGATCTTAATAGAAATGGTAAAATAGATATTTACGAAGATAATAATTTTTCTGCAGAGCAGAGAGCTGCTGATCTTTTATCAAAAATGTCCTTAGAAGAAAAAGTTGGTCAAATGTTTCATCCGCCAATATCACTAAAAGGTGGGGCTATTTCTGAAATAATGAATTTAGCTAGTGGTAAGGGAGATTCAACTGAATCACTAATTTTAAATAAACATATTTCTCATTTTAATTTATATGGCTCACCTAGTCCTTTAGAATTATCTAAAAAACTAAATTATCTTCAAAGAGTATCTGAAAAATCAAGATTAGCTATTCCATTAACGATAAGCTCAGATCCAATTCATGAAGTGCCCAGAGGAGGTGGAATAGCAGCCTTTTCGTTAAAAGGTTTTTCAAAATGGCCTTCCCAATTAGGATTTGCTGCGACTCGAGACTCTCAAACAATAAAGGAATTTGCAGAAATTGCTGGGAAAGAGTATTTAGCAGTGGGAATTCGTACAGCGTTACACCCTATGTCGGATTTAGCCACAGAACCTAGATGGGCAAGAAATTTTGGAACTTTTGGATCCAACGCAAATTTATCATCAGAATTTACAAAAGCTTATATGGATGGTTTCCAAGGCAAAAGAATCGACAAAAAAAGCGTATTAACAATGGTAAAACATTTTCCAGGGGGAGGTCCTCAAGAGGACGGATTAGATCCGCATTTATATTCCGGAAGAAATCAAATCTATCCTGGGGATAATTTTAATTATCACCTTAAGCCATTTGAAGAAGCGATTAACAACGGTTTAAAGGTGATTATGCCTTATTACGGTATACCCATTGACCAGACTAGCGAAAATGTTGCTATGGCATATAACAAAGATATTTTAACTGATTTGTTAAGAGAAAAATTAGGATTTAATGGGGTAATTTGTACTGATTGGGGAATTATATCTGGACGCCACTGGGGGGTTGATAATTTATCGATAAAAGAACGATACAAGAAATCAATTGATGCGGGCGTAGATCAATATGGAGGTGAAAGTTCACCAAAATATATTTTAGATCTTGTAAAAGATAATGAAATTACAGAAGAAAGAATTAATTTTTCAGTAAAGAAAATACTTATAAATAAATTCGAATTAGGTTTGTTTGATGAGCCGTTCGTTGATGAACAATCTGTAATTAAAAAAGTTGGCATCGAACCTTATATTAACAAAGGAATATTAGCTCAAAAAAAATCAGTTGTTTTATTAAAAAATGATAAAAATGACAATAAGAATGTTCTTCCTTTAAGTAAGGGTGTTAAAGTTTTTTCTGATGGATTTGATAAAAGCATATTAAAAAATTATTGCGAAATTATTGATAATCCCAAAGATTCTGACTTTATTTTATTACAGTTAAGAACGGTATTTAACGGAAATCAACCTTCCGGAATTGACCGACCAATAGATAATTTTTTAAGCAAAATGTTTCCCAATAATGATTTGAATTATGATGATGAAATTTTATCTAAGATAAAAAAATATTCCTCAACAAATAAACTAATTACCGTTGTAGATCTAAATAGACCAGCAATTCTTACTGAAATTGAAAAATTAAGCCATGGTTTAATAGCTGTTTTTGGTGTTTTTGATGAGGTTGTATTAGAAATAATTTTTGGTGATTTTAATCCAATAGGAAAACTTCCTTTTGATATTCCCTCATCTATGAAAGAAGTGAATAAGCAACTATCAGATGTTCCCGATGATACAAGAAACCCAATTTTTAAATACGGTCATGGATTAAGTTATTCAAAAAAATAAAACATCTGATGCTATAAATTACATATATGTTGGGTCTTCAAAATGAAGCTCTTCTTCTGATAGAATTTTAATATTGTATTCATCTCTTAGATCTTTAATTGTCCGAGAAAAATAATCTTCAGGAATATACCAAGGCCATTTCTTTGTCATAAGATTGACTCTTTTCCAAGCCATGCCCTTTTTCTTTCTGGCCCTAAAGGGTAATGAAAGAAGCCTCGTTGCACCGTAATCTTTAAATATTTTTTTATACAATTTGGTCAATTCACCACCTGAAAAAGTGTATTTGAAAAATTTTTTCCAAGGAATGCCTGTTGTGCCTTGTATAGCATAAGTATCTAAAACGCTTTCTTCTTCTAGAGAAAGGGCTAACCCAAAAATAACATGTTGACAGTCATGCCCAAGAAGAAATTGGCGATATCCTTCATCAAGACCATTGCTTTCATCGCCAGTAAGTTTGGCATCTGGACCAATGTGATCTAAGTACTCTTCTAAGCCTTCTTTAAGTGTTAGCTCACAATCTTGTTCTTGATACTTTAAACGTCTCATTTCAATAACTTCTTCTTTTTATTATTTTTAATGATTATCATTTATTTCGATATTTTTCAAATTTTGTAGGAGAAGTGGCTCCCCGGGCCGGACTCGAACCAGCGACCGAACGGTTAACAGCCGTTTGCTCTACCAACTGAGCTACCGGGGAACGGTTGATATTATTTAGCAGAAGATGAACAAATTTGCTATTCAATATT
>CAXFAF010000024.1:0-18598 GCA_964001285.1 uncultured bacterium
GGGTTCCTGCGCCTACACTAGCTGGAAGAGACGATCCAAATCATAAAGAAATGCGTTCTATATTTGACCAGGCATTCCGTCCAAGCAAAATAAAAGAATTAGAACCTCAAGTAGAAAGTTTAGCTTATGAATTGATTAATAAATTTTCGTCGGATGGTTATTGTGACTGGGTTAAGCAATTTTCTGTACCTTTGCCGCTAAAGATTATCGGAATTCAAATGGGCATTGAAGACGAGGACGATCTTTGGAAAATAAAAAATTCAACTGATGCTTTTTTTCATAGAATAGGGATGATGCTTTCAGAAGAAGAAGAGTTGGAGACAATAGAAAGAGAAATTGAAGGACAACATTACTTTCAGCCAATTTTTGAAAAGTTAAGAAAGTGTCCAAACGAAACCTTATTAAGTGAACTTGTAAATACAGAAATCGAGGCTTGGGGAAGAACCTTAAATGATAATGAGTTGCATGCGGAAATGATGGCCGATACTTTTGTAGGAGGTAGCGAAACAACCACAAATGCTTTATCTGCGGGCATGAAGATATTAATTGAACGAAAAGATATCTGGAATAAATTAAAGCAGGATCCTGATAAATATTTAAAAACTTTTGTAGAAGAGGTGCTAAGGTTAGAATCTCCTGTTCAGAGTTTAATGAGAAATGCTGCTAAAGACATAGAGATGAATGGTGTAAAAATTCCTAAAGGATCAGTAATTAATGTCAGATATGCTGCAGCAAATAGAGATGATAATTTTTTTGAAGATCCGGATGAAATAAATCTTGAAAGAAAAAAAGCAGGTTCACATATGGCTTTTGGTTCAGGAATTCATCATTGTCTTGGCGCTCCGCTAGCAAGAAGAGAGTTGCATTGGGGTTTTAAAGCAGCACTAGATTCTTTTAATGAGGTAAGGTTTGCTGAAAATAAAAACAATTTTGAATATCACCCTCATTATCTGTTAAGATCTCTCAAAGAATTACATATAGAATTTAGTCTAAATGATAATTAGATTGTTAGTATTATGAGGTTACGCCAAATTTGTTTTGTTGCTAATGACTTAGAGTCCGCACTTTCGGAATTAACTTTTATTTTTAACACTGAAATTTGTTTTAGGGATCCTGGAGTTGGTCATTTTGGACTTTCTAACGGGTTATTAGAAGTTGGAGGAGATTTTATTGAAGTAGTTTCTCCTAAAGAAGAAGATACAACCGCGGGAAGATTTCTAGAGAAAATGGGAGGAGATAGTAGCTATATGCTTATATTTCAATGTCAAAACGCATTGGAATATAGGGAAAAAGCTAAAGAATTGCAAATACGAGAAATATGGAAATCTGATTTAGAAAACGGAGTGCATGCTACACACTTTCATCCGAAGGATATAGGAGGTGTAATTATGTCAATTGACTCTATGAATGTCCCTAATTGGCAAGACCGCTATTCTTATTGGCAGTGGTCCGGAAATGATTGGATGAATAATGAGCATAATAATCAATATCTAATAAAAGGCGTGACTTTGAATTGTCTTAACCCTAAATCATTATCTCAAAAATGGAGTGAATTTCTTAACCTCCCTGTAAGCCAAAAATCAAAAAATTATGAAATAGAGGGAGATGGCTTTAAATTAGTATTTACCGAAGACTCGGCCAAAGGCTTTGATTATATGGCTGAACTTGATGTTCATATTTTTAATGATGTTTATAAAGATAAGATAACGAAACATTATGAAGATGAAGATATAATTATTTGTGGAACAAAAATTAATATAAATTAATATGCGGCTAATTACTTTTAAAAATAATAATAAAATAGGGATTGGATCCTTAAAGGGTGATCAAGTTATTCCCTTTTCACAATCAACAGAAATACCTGACGATATGTTAAGTTTTCTTCAGGAAGGCGAGGGTGCAATTACTAAAGCTAATGATCTTTGTAATAATCCAGAAGAAATCATAACATTGAAAGAAGTTAATATTTTATCACCAATATCAAGACCTCCAAAAATTATTGCTATTGGTTTAAATTATGCAGATCATTTAGAAGAAATAAGAGCTGCAGGAAGAAATATGGATACTCCAGAAGTCCCAATGATTTTTAATAAACAATCTTTATCAGCTAATGGACCTTATGATGAAATACACAAACCTATTGTTTCGGATAAATTAGATTATGAAGGAGAACTAACAATTGTTATTGGCCAAAATTGTCGTCATGTTTCAAAAGATGATGCCCATAAAGTTATTGCAGGATACACTGTCGCTAATGATGTAAGTGTTAGAGATTGGCAGATGAGAGTACCAACTTTTACTATTGGAAAATCTTTTGACACTCATTGTCCATTTGGCCCTGCGATTGTAACAAAAGATGAGATTGCTGATCCGCATAATCTTTATTTAAAGACGGAAGTTAATGGTGAAATACGACAAGAATCAAATACTAAACATCTTATTTTTAATTGTTTTGAGTTAATTGAACATTTATCAACAGCATTTACATTGGAGGCTGGTGATCTTATTTTAACTGGAACACCAAGTGGTGTGGGTGTTGTAGAGAATAAATTTTTAAAAGCTAATGATGTTGTCAAGATATCGATAGATAAATTAGGATATATTGAAAATAAAGTTGTTAACGAGGTTCTAAAGTAAGGAATAAAATGGGAATTTCAGCATGCAGTACATCTCAGAAAGGTAATAAAAAAAATCTTTTAGATAAGAAGAAAGAAGAGCAACTTAAGAAAGATTTAAATTATTTTAAGAAAAAAAAGCTAAAAAAAATAAATAATCAGGTCTAATTTATTTGTTCCTTTTTATTTTTATAGTAACCCCTTAAGCCAATGTAAGTATGAATAATATTTACAATTACAAATGCATAAAGGTCTAAAACAATAAACATAATAGCTCCGGCAAACCTTCCTAATGCTGTTACAATATAACCACTAAGACGAGATTTTGGCTTTGTAGAGCTAACTAAATAAACTCCAAGCAAACTAATTACAACTACGATCCATTGACCATATTTAATAAAATTTTCCATATCTTCCCCTATGTTGTCGATTTAGCTGTATATAAAAAAAAGAAATAATTATAAACTAGAAAATATTTACCTTTATTCTTCTACAAAACCTTTAAAAACTTTTAAATATTCTATAAACTTTTCACTTAATCCTTCTTTTCTTAGATGCTTTTTAGAAGCTGGAATAGTAATGGGTTGGAATTTAGAGTTTTCGATCACTTTATTTGGAAAGTCATGGTGTAATATTGCGGCTCTACCTATAGTTACAAAATCTACATCGGAATCAATAATTTTGATAACATCTTCCCCAGTTCTTATATTGCCAGCTACTGTTAATAAAACATTCTTCCTATCCATTTCTGTAAAATGTTCAAGAAGGTTTTTACCTTTATGTTCTTCTTCGACAGGTTCTTTGAACGAATCCCATAAAGACATATCTAAAAAGTCTATTTTTTGGTCATTAATTAGTTTTTGACAGATTTGTTTAATTTCACCCAGCTTTATACCAAATCTTTCTGCCGATAATCTAATGCCTAACAAGAAATTATTTCCACAACTTTGCCTTATTCCATCAATTATTTCATAAATTATTCTTGAACGGTTTTCTAAAGAACCCCCATATTCATCTTCTCTTTTATTAATAGCGCTACTTAGAAATTGGCATAATATGTAACCATGTGCTCCATGTATTTCTACACCTTCATAACCTGATTTTTGCGATCTTAGTGCAGCGTTAATAAAATCATCTCGTAAATATTTAACCTCATCTAAAGATAAAGCTCTAGAATTTGTTTCATCATCTGCTGAAGGGCAAACAGGTTTTTCACCAATTATATCTTCTGGAGATCTCATGCCGGCATGATGGAGTTGAGCAACAGCAAGACTATCATAAGACTTTATTTTATCTGTTAATCTCTTTAATCCATCGATATGCATGTCGTCAAAAATACCTAATTGACCTGGAAAACCTTTTCCAATTTCTTGCACATGTGATGCACATGACATTGTTAAACCAAAATTTCCTTTAGCCCTTAGCGTTAACCAATCAAACTCATCATCAGACAAACATCCATCTTCATGACTTTGTGTGTTAGTTAGTGGGGCTAGCATAAATCTATTTTTCATAGAAAGCCCACAAGGGAAGGCAATCTTATCGTTTAAATTTTTCATAATTTTAATTCTCTTTTCGATATGGAGGCCACGATCAGATTCGAACTGATGTCCACGGCTTTGCAGGCCGCTGCGTAACCGCTCCGCCACGTGGCCTCATAAGCAGTTTAATATTATAAGTATCACTTGGATATTTTTATTTGAAGTTAAAAATAAAATCAAAAATTCATTATTTTCTTTACAAAAGCCCTTATATATTTATAAAGATGACGCAGGCGTCATTTTTATTGATATTTGAGGTAAATAAAATGTTTAAACGTATAACTTTATTCATGGTAATGGCTTTCGTTAATATATCAGTTTATTCAGAAACTTTAACTTCAGCTCTTTCTCATGCTTATACAAATAATCCAATTATTAATTCAAAAAGGGCTGAATTAAGGTCCTTGGATGAAAATGTTAGTGCTGCATCTTCTCAATTTTTTCCAAGCATAGAAGTAATGGGAAGTTATAGCGAAAATAGTCTTAAATATGGTGATTTAGATAAAGTAACAACCAACCCATTGGTTGGATCTGTTTCAGTTAATCAAAAAATATTTACTGGCGGAAGGTTAATAAGTGATAGATTAAGTGCTGTTAATTTAGTGGCAGCCGGTAGACAAAGTTTGAGAGATTCCGAACAAAATATATTATTTTTAGCAGCTAAAGTTTATTTTAACTATTTAAAAACGGAACAGATAGTTAAGCTACAACAGAATAATTTTGAGGTTTTAAAAGAAAGATTAGAGGCAACAAAAATACAATTTGAAGTAGGTGAATTAACTTTAACTGATGTAGCGCAAGCTGACGCAAGGTTATCACAAGCTCAATCCAATCTTGCGGATGCAAGAAGTTTGCTACAGGCAAGGGAAGCGGAATATAGATCGATAATAGGTTTAAACCCAAGCGATCTAAGCGAATGGAACAAAACACTAAAATATCCTGATAATGAAGATGACGCCATTTCTATGGCATTAAATAATAATCCCTTATTAAAATATAATGAAAAAGTTGAAAGATCTTCACGATATAAAGTTATTTCTCAAAAAAGCATGCTTGCACCCCAGCTCTCTTTAAGGGGTGAGTATATTTATGCCGAAGATCAATCTTTTTTAATGCCTGATGATATTGACCAATACCAAATAACTGGACAAGTTAAAATACCAATCTTTTATGGTGGTCTTAGTTGGTCAAATATAAGAAAAGCACAAGAATTAAATTCCAGAGATAGGTATTTAATTATTGATGCAAAAAGAAAAATTAGAAGTTATGTAAAAACAGCATATGCAGAATATTCTGCTTCTATATTAAGAATTTCGGCTACAGAAAAGCAAGTTGGAGCTACAGATATAGCATTAGAAGGCGTAAAGCAGGAATTTGAATTAGGAACTAGAACAACCCTTGATATATTAGATGCAGAGCAAGAATATTTAGATGCAAGGGTTTCATTAGTAACGGCAAAAAATGACTCAAATATTGCATTATTCTTACTTTCTTATTACTTGGGAACTTTGACCCCTGAGAATTTATCCCTTGATGTAAAAATATATAACCCCAATAAAAATTATAAAAGTGTTCGTACAATTAAAATCGGTCCACAAAGAATTAAAGTTATTGGAAATGTTGATTGATATAGCGAACCGATCATGTAAGATATCGGCATGGATCAAAATAATGACAAAGAAGAACCTTCCGTAGACGATATATTGTCTTCAATAAAAGATGTTATTTCTGGTGACAGTGAATCATCTGATCACAAAGAAAATGAAGACGGAGAAGATGATAATATATTTGAGCTTACGGATATTATTGAATCTGATGATGATCTAGATGAAGATACATCTTCTGAATCTAATGATGACTTAACTGATGCTTTAAATCCTGATGACCTCTCTCTTGATTTAATAATTAAAGAAGCCGTAAAAGAATCATTGGATGATTGGTTTTCAAGAAATCTAAAAACTATTGTTGAAGAATCTGTTAAACAGGAAATATCAAAACTTTTTAAAAAACGTAATTGATATGCTTAACAAAAGTTATGACCCTAAAGAAGCGGAAACTCGTTTATATGATTTTTGGGAAACTAAAGGTTATTTTAAATGTCAGTTAAATGATAATAATGCTTTCTCGATTGTAATTCCGCCACCTAATGTAACAGGTAAATTACATATGGGGCATGCCCTGAATAATACCCTTCAAGATATTATTGTTAGATACAATAGAATGTTGGGCAAAGATGTCTTGTGGCAAACAGGTACAGATCATGCAGGCATAGCTACACAGATGGTAGTGGAAAGAAAACTTGCTGATGAAAAAAAATCTTCAAGAGCTGAACTTGGAAGGGAAAAGTTTATTAAAGAAATATGGGATTGGAAAGAAGAGTCAGGTAATGCCATAACTAAACAATTAAGAAGACTCGGCGCTTCATGCGACTGGAGTAGAGAGAGATTTACGATGGATGAAGGTCTTTGTACTGCAGTCAATAAAGTTTTTGTTGAGCTTTATAATGATGGTTTAATTTATAAAGATAAAAGACTTGTTAACTGGGATCCTCAATTAAAAACTGCAATTTCAGATCTTGAGGTCGTTCAGAAGGAAGTTGAGGGTTTTCTTTGGTATATCAAATACCCAATAGTGGAGAATCAAAAAGAATTTATAACAATAGCCACAACTAGACCAGAAACCATGTTTGGTGACACAGCAATAGCTGTTCATCCAAATGATGACAGATACAAAAATTTAATAGGAAAAGAAGTCTTAATACCTGTAGTAAATAGGATTATTAAAATAATTGCTGATGAGTATGCTGATCCTGAGCAGGGTAGTGGTGCGGTTAAAATAACTCCTGCTCATGACTTTAATGATTTCGAGGTAGGTAAAAGAAATAATTTAGAAATGCTTTCAATAATGGATATTGAGGGCAAGTTAAATGATTCTGTTTCGAAAGATTGGCAAAATTTAGATAGATTTGATGCAAGAGAGAAACTTTTAAATATCTTAAAGGATGAAGGATACCTTGTTAAAGAAGAGGAATATAATAACTCAACTCCATTTGGAGACCGTTCTAATGTTATAATAGAGCCTTATTTGACTGAACAATGGTATGTAGATGCAGAGAAACTTGCAAAACCAGCAATTGATTCAGTTAGAAAAGGCAATATGAAATTTATACCTGAAAATTGGTCTAAAACTTATTTTGATTGGTTAGAAAATATTCAACCTTGGTGTATATCTAGACAACTTTGGTGGGGACATAGGATACCTGCTTGGTATACAGATGATGGTGAAATAATAGTCGCTTACAATGAAGAAGAAGCGCTACAAAAGGCAAAAAAGAAATTTGGAGATAACATAAAGATTACTCAAGATGAAGATGTTTTAGATACATGGTTCTCATCTGCTCTTTGGCCATTTTCGACATTAGGCTGGCCTGAAAAGACAGGTGCATTAAAAAAATATTACCCAACAAACTTATTGGTAACAGGCTTTGATATTATCTTTTTTTGGGTAGCGCGTATGATGATGATGGGAATTCATTTTATGGGCAAAGAACCATTTTCAGAAGTTTATATACATGCTTTAGTCAGAGACGAAAAAGGTCAAAAGATGTCAAAATCGAAGGGCAATGTTGTTGACCCCATTGATTTGATAGAAAAATATGGAGCTGATTCACTTCGATTTACATTAACTGCAATGGCGGCGCAAGGTCGTGATGTAAAATTATCTGAATCAAGGGTGCAGGGTTATAGAAATTTTGGTACTAAAATTTGGAATGCTTCTAGATTTTGTGAATTAAATAAAATTAATGATTATAGTAATTTTGACCCTAAAACAATTGAATATCCAATTAACAAATGGATTATAAGTGAATTTGTAAATATGAGAAGTTCTCTTGAAAAATCATTATGTGAGTATCGTTTTAATGATGCCGCTAATATTATTTATCATTTTACGTGGGGAACTTTCTGCGATTGGTATTTAGAATTAATTAAACCTCACTTTAACGATGAAAGTGATAAGCACTCTGATGAAATTAAGTCAACTTGTTCTTATATTCTAGATTCCATTTTAATTTCTCTTCATCCATTTATGCCCTTTATTACAGAAGAAATTTGGCAAAATTTAAAAAATAGAGATAATCCCTTAATAGTAGAAAATTGGGAAAGAAATTTAAAGGTTAAAGCTAATGAAAGTGGGCCTGATGAAATTAATTCTTTAATAGCCATCATAACAAATATTAGATCTATAAAATCTGAGATAAATATAAAATCAAAAGAATTTCTTACCCTTGAAAGAAAGAAAGGTGATAAATTAAAAAAAATAACTAATTTAGATTTTTATTTAACAAAATTAGCTAATATTGAATCTATAAGAGAAGTCACTCAGTTTTCTGACAATTCTGCCACTTTTAAGGTCAATAATTCTGAATTTGCTTTAATTATTCCGGCAAATATAGACTTAAATAATGAACTTTCACGCGTAACAAAAGAAGAAGAAAAAATTACAAAAGATATATCTGATTTATCAAAAAGGCTTGAAAATAAGGAATTTCTTAATAAAGCCCCTAAGAGTGTGGTAGAAGAAAACTTAAAAAAATTAACTGACATGAAAGAAGATAAACAAAGAATTGAATCATCGAGAGTTTTAATAGAAAAATTAATTAATAATAATGAATAACGAAGTCAGTACAAAAAATAGAGATAATTGTCCACTTTGCAGTCACAGTGATAAAAAAAAGACCAATATATTAACTTTTGATCATTGGGAATTAGTAAAATGTAAATTTTGTTCTTTTGTATATATGCCGGTTGTTCCTATTTACGAAAGAATGAAAGAAGAATTTGCCTGGGAAAAAAACTTTGAAGAAACTAAAAATATTAAAGTATCAAAAAAAACTAGAAGATATATTAAAGGATTAATAAAAAGAAATAAACTATTGTATTTATTAAATAAATTTGTAAATAGTGGTAATATTTTAGATATAGGCTGTGGTTCAGGTGCTAAATTTAATGATTTACCGGATAAATATATACCTTTTGGTATAGATATTTCTATTAAATCAGCAAGTGAAGCAAAAAATAATTTTGAAATGAGGGGTGGAACTGCGGTTTGCGCTCCTGCCACAGAAGTTTTAAAAGAATTTGGTGAAAATAAATTTAATGGTGTAATACTTCGTTCATATTTAGAGCATGAGCATGAGCCTCTTAAGGTCCTTAAAGAGCTTAAGAAAACAATTAAAAAAGATGGCATTATAATCATTAAAGTTCCAAATTTTTCTTCTATAAACAGAATAGTTAGGGGAAAAAATTGGTGCGGTTATAGATTTCCAGATCATGTGAATCAATTTACCCCTAAAACATTAAGAAAGATGGTAGATATTACAGGTTATAAAATAATTAAGTTTAATTTTTTAGATAAACAACTTACAAGTGATAATATGTGGATGGTGGTAGCACCTTTATAAAAGATGAAAAAAAGAAAATTTGATCATAATAAATTGCCTAGTAGACATGTTAGGCTTGGAGCGCAAAAAGCACCTCATAGATCATATTATTATGCTATGGGCTTGGAAGAAGAGGATATAGATAAACCTTTTGTAGGTGTTGCTACTTGCTGGAATGAATCTGCTCCATGTAACATCTCTCTTATGAGGCAATCAAAAAGTGTAAAATCAGGTGTTTCGAGTGAAGGTGGAACACCTCGAGAATTTACAACAATTACAGTTACTGACGGCATTGCAATGGGGCATCAAGGAATGAAGTCTTCTCTGGTGAGTAGAGAGATTATTTCTGATTCAATCGAAGTTTCTATGAGAGGACATTGTTATGATGCTCTTGTTGGGGTGGCTGGCTGTGACAAGTCTTTGCCAGGAATGATGATGGCTATGTTAAGACTAAATGTTCCTTCTGTTTTTATTTATGGAGGTTCGATATTACCAGGAAGCTATAAGGGTAAAGATGTTACTGTTGTTGATGTTTTTGAAGCGGTTGGAGAATTTTCTGCAGGAAAAATTAGTGAAGAAGAGCTTCACGAACTCGAATGTGTAGCTTGCCCAAGCGCTGGTTCTTGCGGAGGACAATTTACAGCAAATACTATGGCTTGTGTTTCTGAGGCTATAGGTCTTGCATTACCTTATTCGGCTGGCCCTCCTGCACCAGATGAAGGAAGAGATGAATATGCATTACAATCCGGTAAGGCAGTTATGGATCTTCTTGAAAAAAACATTAGGCCAAGAGATATTGTAACGAAAGATTCTCTTGTAAATGCAGCTGTTGTCGTTGCTGCTACTGGTGGATCAACAAATGGCGCTCTTCACTTACCAGCTATGGCAAATGAAATAGGAATAGATTTTGATTTATTTGATGTTGCTGAGATATTTAAAACGACTCCTTATATTGCCGACCTAAAACCTGGAGGAAATTATGTAGCCAAGGATATGCATGAAGCTGGGGGTGTTCCCATGTTACTTCGAACACTTTTTGATGAGGGCTTCATTAAGGGTGATTGTTTAACAGTTACAGGAAAAACTATTGAAGAAAATATTGCTTCTGTAGAATTTGATTCAAATCAAAAAATTATCTATCCAGCAGGCAATCCTATTACTAAGACAGGGGGTGTAGTAGGTCTTAAAGGTAGTTTTGCGCCAGAAGGAGCGATAGTAAAAGTTGCTGGGATGGAGAATTTGAAATTTAGTGGACCAGCAAGATGTTTTGATTGTGAAGAAGATGCTTTTGATGCTGTAGAAGAAAAAAAATATAAAGACGGAGATGTAATTATTATTCGCTATGAAGGTCCTAAAGGCGGTCCTGGAATGAGAGAAATGCTATCTACGACTGCTGCTCTTTACGGTCAAGGAAAGGGTGATAAAGTTGCTTTAGTGACAGATGGAAGATTTTCTGGAGGAACAAGAGGTTTTTGTATTGGTCATGTAGGCCCCGAAGCAGCAGATGGAGGTCCTATTGCTTTAGTAAAGGATGGAGACATAATTACAATAGATGCTGAATTAGGAACTATTGATATAGATGTATCGAAAGAAGAATTAGAATCTAGAAAGAAGAATTGGGTAAAGCCTAAAACAGATTATAATACTGGTACTTTATGGAAATATGCAAAACAAGTTGGCCCTGCAAGATATGGTGCCGTAACTCATCCAGGAGCTAAAGAAGAAACTCACTGTTACGCTGATATCTAAAAATCTGATATATCTGCAATAATTGGAACATGGTCTGAAGGTTTTTCTTTGTTTCTTTCTTCTTTATCAATTTTTATACCATTAATTAGATCAGCGGCAATTGGTGATGCCAATACATGATCAATTCTAATACCTTCATTTTTTTGCCATGCACCTCTTTGATAATCCCAAAATGTATAGCTTTCTTTTTCCGGGTAAAACGACCTAAATATATCTGTTAAACCTAATGATAAAAGTTCACGAAATTGTTTCCTTGTATCTAATAGAAATAGTGCATCATCTTTCCATTTTTTTGGATTATAAACATCAATTTCTTCAGGAATAACATTGAAATCTCCTAAAAGTATAAAGGCTTCATCTTTAATATTTAATGAAGTTAGATGATTTTTGAGTGCTTTCATCCATTCTATTTTATAGTTATATTTATCTCCAGGGTATGGATTCCCATTAGGTAAGTATATATTTATAACCCTTAATACACTTTTTCCTACAGAATGAAGTGTTTCTATATATCTGGCTTGATCATCATCAAAACCTGGAAGACCAATTATTTTCTCTTCGATAATAAATTTTGAAAATGTCGCAACACCATTATAACTTTTTTGTCCATTTATAACAAAGTTATATCCAATATCTTCAAAAACATCTTTTGGAAAACTTTCATTAACTACTTTGGTTTCTTGGATACAAAATATGTCGGGTTTTTCTCTTGAAACCCAATCCAAAACATTTGTAATTCTACTTCTAATTGAATTAACATTCCAAGATGCGATTTTCATTACATTGAAAATGATACACCACAGCCACACGAAGATGTGGCATTTGGATTATTTATTTTAAATGATTTTCCGATAAGTTCGTCAACAAACTCTATACTAGAGCCTTCAAGGTAAGGTACGAACGCTTTATTTATTAGAATCTTTACTCCATCTTTATTAAGCACAATATCTTCTTCATTAACTTTATTATCAAGATCAATATTATATGAAAAACCGGCACAACCCCCACCTAGGACATCTATTCTTAGGTGTGTGTTTTCTTTTTCACCTTCAATAATTTTTTCTATTTGCCTGACAGCGCTATCTAATATTTCAAAATTAATTTCTTTAACCATTAGTTTCCAGGTAAGTTTCCTGCCCCCAATCTACCTAAATTTCCAAAGAGTTGTTGTAAAATAGTCAATTCTCTGCCTCTTGTAGGAGTAGCGTTAGTATTAAATGCTATAACATTTCCATCCTCTAATCCATACTCTTTAATATAATCAACTTGGCTATTTTCATTAAAACCTAAAGTTATTATTCGTCTATTAGCAACATTAGGCTGATAAAAGGCCTTAGTTTCTGCTTTGCTGTAAATGTAATACCATGTTGTTGCGTCAATTGTTGATGTTGTAGATGGCGTTCCGAGTATTTGCAAAACTTGACCAGCATTTGTCTTTCCGACTTCAATTTGAGATATTAATTTATCATCAAATACATAACCCCTATTTTCTATAATTGGAGAACAACATATTACTGTTAATGCAGCAAAGGAAATTATATAATTCTTTAAGTTTATTTTCATGGTTATATGTTTTTACATTAATATAATCTTTAATAGAAATGGTCTTTTTTGTTTAGTATGTCAATATTTCAAAAAAAAATGTTCAAAAAATTAAGTAATTTCTTTATTGGACAAAGACAAATTTATAAAGAATATAAGCTTCCTCATGAAATATTATACAAAAGAATATTAATAAACTCTTACGATAACTGGTTTTACCAAAAATTAAAAATATCAAAAGATATTAATGGAAGGTTTGAGATTATTGTTCTTCATGTATTTATAATTTTTCATTGTTTGAATAATAATGATAAAAAAAACTTAACATTTAAGCAAAGTTTTTTAGAAACATTTATTGATGAACTGGAAACCACATATAGGGAAATTGGCATTAGCGATAATACTTTTTCAAAGAAAATGAAGATTGCAGCAAAGTCAATATACGGTAGATTAGATGTATATTCACAAACTATTGAAAATATTGATTTATTCAATGAATCGCTTCAAAGAAATATTTGGCCATTAGAGGATCAAGACACTAATAAAGTTAATGAATTAAACGAATATGTTTATAAGAAAATTAAAAAATACAAAAATAAATCTTTTGATGAGATTATCGAAAGTTCAAAACAGGGGTTTTAATTATAAATTAAAAATTTAATTTGGAAAAAATAACAAAAATATCCATTGATATGATGGGTGGCGATTTTGGCCCTGAAGTTACTGTTAAGGGCTTAAACCATGCTTTTAAAAAATTGGAGAATGTTCAAGCTAATCTTTTTGGAAATGAAAATGATATAAATAGTGTTTTAAAAAAATACCCCTCCTTAATACCTAAAGTTAGAATCCATCATACCGAAACTTTTGTTCCTATGGATGCAAAACCTACAGATGCCGTTAGGCGAATTGGAAAAGAATCATCTATGTGGTTAAGTATAGATTCTTGCGCAAAAAAAGAATCGGATGTGGTTTTATCAGCAGGTAATACTGGCGCCTTAATGGCTTTATCAAAAATAATTTTAAGAACTATTGATAACATTGAAAGACCAGCTATTACTGCTTTGTGGCCAAATCCAAATGGTGATTCAGTTGTTTTAGATCTTGGTGCCAATATTGATGTTTCATCTAATCAGTTAGTTCAGTTCGGGATAATGGGTTATGCGTATGCAATATGTATTCTTAAAAAAGAAAATCCAAAAATTGCTATCCTAAATATTGGTCATGAGGATACAAAAGGGTCAAATGATCTTCAAGAAGCTTCTGAAAGGTTATCATTAATTTTTAAAAATAATTTTATTGGCTTTGTTGAGGGAGATGATCTCTCAAAAGGAACATCTGATGTAATTATAACTGATGGCTTTACAGGCAATGTTGCTCTAAAAACTGCTGAAGGAATTGCTCAGTTAATGGCTTATTATACATTTAATACATTAAAATCGTCATTGGCAGGTAAATTAGGTATGTTTATCGCTCAGAATTCTTTTAGGTCTTTAAAGAATAAGATAGATCCAAGGGGGAATAATGGCGGTTTTTTTCTTGGGCTCAATGGCTTAGTCGTCAAAAGCCATGGCGGTACGGACTTTATTGGTTTTGCTAGCGCTATAGAGTTTAGTATCAATTTAGCGAGATCTGAAATATCTGAAAAAATCAGAGATCTTATTGGAGATAATATTTAGATGTCAATTGATAGACTTTACAGATCTAAAATAATTGGTGTAGGTGGCCACCTCCCTGATAAAGTTGTTACAAATGATGATTTATCTAAAACCTTAAATACAAATGACGAATGGATAACCGAAAGAACAGGAATTAAAGAAAGAAGAATTGTCTCCGAAAATGACACAACTTCATCTCTTGGTATAGAGGCAGCAAAAAAAGCAATAAATAATGCAGAAATTAATAAAGACGACATAGATCTAATTATCGTTGCCACGGCAACTCCAGATAATACCTTTCCAGCTACAGCAACATCAATTCAATCAGGTTTAGGCATTAAAAAAGGCTACGCTTATGATGTGCAAGCAGTCTGTTCCGGATTCGTTTTTGGATTAGAGCTTGCTGATAACTCAATAAGTTTGGGTAAATCAAATACTGCGCTTGTTATAGGTTCGGAAACCTTTAGCAGGATATTAGACTGGGATGATAGATCTACATGTGTTTTATTTGGAGATGGTGCAGGTGCAGTCGTCTTGCAATCAACAAATGAAAAATCACAAAGTTTAATTTTAAGTAACCATTTGCATTCAGACGGTGATTTTAAAGATATGCTTTATGTTGATGGAGGTCCGTCAACATCTAATAATGTTGGATTTTTAAGAATGGACGGGAGTGGCGTTTTTAAACATGCAGTTAAAAATATTTCTGCAACTATTTTTGAGGCCTTAGAAACAAATAATTTAAGTATTGAGGATGTTGATTGGTTTGTACCGCATCAAGCTAACTCAAGAATTTTAGATTCTGTTGCTAAAAAAGTTGGTCTTAGAAATGAACAAATTATTGTGACGGTGGATAAGCACGCTAATACTTCTGCTGCATCTATTCCACTGGCTTTAAATGAAGCTGTAATAAGTAATAAAATTAAAAAAGGTGACATTGTTCTTCTTGCTGCTATGGGCGGTGGTTTTACCTGGGGCTCTAGCATAATAAGATGGTAGTAAAGGCTTGATTTTTTATGATTAAAATTGTTTTATGTGTAATTACTTGAGGAGAGACCATGACTGATACCCTTACTAGAGCTGAATTGGCTGAATTAATTTATAGTGAAGTTGGAATCTCAAAGACTGAAGCATCTGAAATTGTTGATCAATTTTTTGAAGAAATAATAAATGATTTGGTTGACGGTAATTCTGTTAAGCTCACCTCTTTTGGAACTTTTTCCGTAAGACATAAAAAAGAAAGAATAGGAAGAAATCCTAAAACAAAAGAAGAAGCAATCATTGATGCAAGAAGAGTAATCTCTTTTAGGGCAAGTAAAGAATTAAAGAAAAGGATAAATAGTTAAAAAGAAAAATGGAAAAAGGACCAGACGCTTATAGAACAATTGGTGAAGCATCTAAAGAGGTAGGTGTTGAGCCCTATGTTTTAAGATTCTGGGAAACAAAATTTTCTCAACTAAGACCAGTCAAAAGATCTGGAGGGAGAAGATTTTATAGACCTTCTGATATTGACAAGCTCAGAATTATTAAATCTTTTTTGTATGACAATGGCCTAACAATAAAAGGGGCAATTGAGCAATTAAAGAAAGTTGATTTATCTGATGCAGCAACTGCAAGTCCTAATATTGTTATTGATTCAAACAAAAGTGATGAGAGTATCGATATTAAGGGTTTAATTATTAAAGAATTAACTGAAATCCGTTCTTCATTATCTTAATATATCGGAGCGTAGCGCAGCCCGGTAGCGCACTTGTCTGGGGGACAAGGGGTCGTGGGTTCAAATCCCGCCGCTCCGACCATTTTTAATTATTAATTTTTTGCCAATCCTCAAGTGGTTGATGAACGAAGACAGGCTCTTGTTTTTTAAGTAAGGCTATTAAACCTGTGACCATATTATTTAAGGCTACACTTAAGGCTTTTGCCACATCATCTTCATTAAGTCTTTTATCTGACTCTACTTTACCCGACCATCTAATTTCAGAATTGTTATCGTCAATAGGTATAATTTTTGCAACAACAATATAATCCTGCATTCCAACTGGTTTTCCGTCTGTTAATTTATAGGAAAATGATAAGTCTTTATCACTATAAGCTACCAATTCATGTTGAACATATCCTTGTGTAATTAAATTGATATCTCTTGTTGCTCCAACACCTTTACCCTTAACTGAAATTGAACTCTCATTTCCGCCTGGTACCCACCTAAGAACACGATCGAAATGTTTCATTTCATCCCAAATTATTTCAGAGGGTATATCGGTAACACGACTTACTTCAACTGTTTTCATTTCTCCTCCATAAATTTAGAAAGTTAGTATATAGATTGATTGATTTAATGTCTCATTTGTTTCCAGAGATAACGTAACGCGATGATCGCTGGTATGTAATAACCAAATAGAAAAATTATAATGAAAGCAGTTTCGCTTACCTGATCTCTAAAGACCCAAAAGGCTGGTCCATCTATCAAGTCAGTGAATAACCTAATAAAAATCAATATGAAGAGCATCGGAGCATTCTTCAGGTAGTATGCAAGAATAAATGCAAAACCGACCGCGAGATTTCTTGCAGTATAAATCCAATCTCCGAGAATTGTTGATGTTGCTTCTGGACCTCCAAAAAAAGTTGGATCATTCAGGGCTCAATAATGACCTAAAAACATAGGCCATACTTCCATAAAAAGAATTAAAGTTAACCACCATGGTATATGTATTTTATTCATCAGATATAAGAAAGGTATCTCTTAAAAAGCCTTTAGGGAAAGGATTTATAGGAACTCTTTCTTTTGTTTCTTCTTCATTATTTTCTATTTCTGATAGTGAATCATCCATTATTTAATCACCATAATTATTAGTAAAATATTACCCTGATTTTTAATTTATGTAAAATTATCAACTTAAACTCTATAACTATTATATTTACTTATTAAGTGGGCTATCTTCAGGATCTAGTAGAGTTAATTTTTCAAGTAAATTACCTGGTTCAGATATTCCAACAATATAAACCATTCTTTCTTTCACTGTACCTTCTGCATGAATTGCTCCAGCTGGTATATGCAATTTGTCTCCAGGATTTAAAGGAATTTTTTCACCTTTTTCATTTATGACATAACTTTTTCCTTCCATAACATATCCACAATTGTCGATATCGTGCCAATGTGGTGGAAGTTCATCCATTCTATCAGAAACATAAACAGACGGCCAAAGGTCTAATTTCTTAATATCATCTAATACTTCCCCTTTAGTTTTGAAGAAATTATGAATTACTTTCATAGGTCCTGGTTTTAATGACATTATAAATCCTAAAAATATATAATAATATTGATACAAATAATCTCTTAAATATAGTAAAAATTTTGAATACTAATTTTAATTTATTAAAGGATAACTTCAATGAACCTAATTAACTCTATATTTGAAAAACTTTTTTTACCTTTAATTCCTTATTCACATTATTTGTTAAGATTTGCTTTAGGCATTTCATTTTTTTTACATGGTTATGGAAAATTACCTATTAGTGACGGTTTTATTGGTTGGTTAGATTCACAAGGCGTTATTTATGCTGAATTATTTGCGTATTTAATTGCTTGGGGAGAAATGATATCAGGGATAGGAATCATACTGGGAGGACTATTAACAAAGATTCGACCAATAACCTCCAGTTTGATAACTCGATTTTCTGCTGGAACTATATGTGTAATAATGATTTGTGCCTTAATAATTGCCCATTCTGATTGGAGTATATTTACTGGAGAAAGAGGGAAAGTTTTATTTGCAAGTGAACAATTATTTTTGCTTACTGTCGGTCTTTATTTTTTAATAATTGGTAACAAATCTGAATGAGCTATTTAGCTAAAATAGATTCAAAAGATATAGAAGATTTTCTTAATTCTTGGAAAGATCAGATAGTTAATATTGGTAAAGTTTTTCTAGAAGAGGGTGATTATAAAAAAAGTTGCTTAACTTTTATAAAAAATCACTATGCATTTGATGAATGTGAAGTTTTATTTAAACCAACATTTACTAAGGATGTTGTCTTTAGAAATAACATAAATGATGC
>CAXFAF010000025.1:0-17776 GCA_964001285.1 uncultured bacterium
CTTCATTTGTCAAAAATGAAGTTCCTTTACCAGGAAGAAATTTTGGTGTGAAGTTAAATTACAGATTTTAATTAATTTGAAATCTTATTTTTAAGATAGTTCCTAGGGGTTCGATTCCCCTAGGGACTACCATTTATAATAATCTGGAATTTCATCTCTATTTATTGGTGAAAGTGTTTTCATTGGATCTTCACCAAAATAAATATCTTCGCCAACAAGTTTTGCATCTGGGTCAGAAGGCCAAACAGTAATAAGTTGAGTATTGCTTACCCATAGATCACTATTCTCAAGCTCACTAAAATTTTCAGAAGTTAATCCCATGGTTTTTAGGTTTTCTTGGGTATAGACTTGTTTTACTTTGCCTTCGGTAATAACACCTTGATCATCAACTATAATTCTTTCTGTAACGACTTCAAATTGCTCACCACCATTCTCAAACATGTTGCTGTAAAAATTAGACACTTCTTCATAACCATTAAGCATCATATTTACCTCACCCACTCTCCAAAAATGGTAAACTGGTTCAGCTGTAAGTGTTGCCATTAAGGGTTCAAGCTGGCCTTTGATCTCAGCTTCCATATGATTGGCCACTCCATTTACAAGCTTCTTATGTCTTTCATTTGATAAAGTTTCTGCATATTCCCTCAACGGATTCCAACTTCCGTGAGGGTCAATTTTTAATGTTCCCATGATTTTCCCCAAAAATACTTTTTTACAATATATAGTCTTAGTAGAAATTTCAGAAGTTAAAAAGATTTCTTAAAAAATTCTTTCTTTAAAAGATTTATCTTTCTATTCTTCAATTTCAATAGTTAAGTTTTCATTAGGAGAGATTATGATTGGGTATATAACAGTTGGAACCAACAACAAAGATCGTGCAGCAAAATTTTATGATACTTTGTTTAAGGAAATGGGGGCACAAAGAGTTTTTTCAATTGATAGGATTATTGGTTGGGGGATTGGAACTAGTCAACCATGGTTCTGTATAGCAGAGCCTTTTGATGGAAAAGATGCAACCATAGGTAATGGTGATATGACGGCCTTAAAAGTTCAATCGAAGGATGATGTTAATTCCTTATATGCTAAAGCTATGGAATTAGGAGCAAAAGATGAAGGTCCTCCAGGGGATAGAGACGATGGCTTTTATGGGGGTTATTTTAGAGATTTAGATGGTAATAAATTAGTTTTTTTTACCATATTATCATAATTAAAGTTTCAAAAATTTTATGTCTTCAGAATTTATTAAAGAGAAGTTTTTAGGTTGGCGCATGATCATAAGCGCTAATCTTGTAGATTTTATTTCTGCAGGACTTGCATTTTATGCTTACGCCATTTTTTTTGGATTTATTCAAGAAGAATTCTCCGCTAGTCGTTTTCTTGTTTCAACGACTGTATCAGTTATGATCTTAGCTGCAGGCATTTATTCGCCAGTTATGGGCATAATCTTGGATAAATTTCCTATAAGAAAGATTTTGACCATTGGCGCTTTTTTATTTGGCCTTGGTTTTATTTTGTTATCTACTGCGCAGAGCTTTATTCAATTTCTTATTATTTATGGAACATTTGTTGCTTTGGGAGTTGTGATTTTTGGAAACTTAAGTACAGCAAAACTCATATCAAACTGGTTTAATGAGAAAATAGGAACGGCACTGGGATATGCTTCTATTGGTCTTTCAGCGTCGGGTGTAATTATTCCACCTATAGCTGTTTTTTTAATTTCTGTTTTCGGGTGGAGAGGCGCATATCTTATATTCGGGTCATTTGTTCTTATAATTTGTTCTTATTTATCTTATAAATTCATCATCGATAAACCTTCGGATGTAAATCAATATCCGGATGGTAAAGAAACTCAAGAAATTGCAAGTAATGAACATGAAGTTAAAGAAAAGACATTCCTAGAAATTTTTTCTGTAAAGTCTTTTTGGATTTTAACAATTATTTTCAGTTTACAAATTTCAGCGAATTTAGGCGTTTATACTCATATCCCAATCTTTTCTCAAGATTTGGGCTATAGCCCAATTCATGCTTCTTGGATATTTTCTCTTGCAGCATTTCATGCAGCACTTGGAAAAATAGTTTTCGGTAGATTGTTAGATTACTTAGGTGCTAGGAAAACGATATGGATATCTTTGCTATGTCACGGCCTTGGTATAGCAACTCTAATTTTTGCACAAAACCTTTATATGCTCTTATTTTCAGTAATGATTATGGGTTTAGGGCTTGGTGGAACCATGCCTTTGATGAATTCTACTTTTTCTATAGCTTTTGGAAATGTAAATTTTGGAAAGGCAAGGGGCCTTATGACGCCTTTTATGGTGCCTATGCAAATCATTGCAGCACCACTATCTGGTTGGTTATATGACACTTATGGTAATTATTCTTTGGCTTTTTCTATAAATGTGGTTCTATGTATAGTTGCGGGGATATTTGTTTTATTTTTAAATCTTCCTAATAGAAAATAATAAGATCTATTAGATATTTATGGGGGAAGAAAAATGAGTGGAAAATTAGATGGCAAAATTGCTTTAATTCTTGGGGCAGCTGGTAAAGATAACATGGGTCAAGTTATGGCAAGGAGATTTGTTTCAGAGGGAGCTAATGTTGTTGTTGCTGGAAGGAACGAAGAGTCTTTAAAAGAGATTTCTCAAGAAATTAAAGGCGATTATGCAGTATGCGATATAACTAAAAAGGAAGATATTGATTCCATGATTTCAAAAGTAACTAGCTTGCATGGAAAATTAGATATAGGAATTCAAGCAACAGGCTGGGGCTATTTATCACCATTTCTAGAGAGCACAGAAGAAGATCTTGTTAAAATAATGAATCTCCAATTTAAAGGACCTTATCAGTTTTTTCAGGCATGTATCCCAGCAATGTCTGATGGAGGCAATATAATACAAATTTCTTCTGCAACTGCGACTATAATGTTGGATAATCATGCGGCTTATATGGGTACAAAAGCGGGAATAGATCATGTAATTAGAACGATAGCGAATGAATTTGGTGAAAAAAATATAAGAGCTAACTCAATTTCGCCAGGATTAACCGCAACTCCCATGACCGCAGAGGCAATGGCAGCTCCTGGTTTAGAAGAAGCTTTTAGAAAATGTTATCCTTTGGGTAGGATTGGAACTTCTGAAGATGTAGCTGCAGCTGCAGTGTTTTTATGTAGTGATGAATGCTTTTTATCAGGACAGAATCTTCAAGTAAACGGAGGATTGACCTTAAGAAGAAATCCAAGAAGTCATGAAATTGACGAATCTGTAGCAGAAGCTTTAGCTGCTCTTGAAAATAATTAATTAAGTAAGATAATTTAGGAACCTTATTATGAACAAAGGCATTAATAAGCAAAGTGATATAATTGCCGATTTGCAAATTGGCCCAACAGATCAAGGAATGGTAAGAATATTTGTGTCTTCAGAATCATTGGAGCTTCCAATGGATTTTACTCCTGATCAGGCTATTGATATAGCTAATGAAATTAAAGCAGCTGCTTTATCATTAACGAAGTAATGAAGTTTTAAAATCCATTAGGAGATTTTTTTGACAGAAAAAGTATCACTATTAACTAAGTTTTATTATGGATTTGGTTCCATGGCTTACGGTATTAAAGATAATGCCTTTTCATATTTTTTATTGTTTGTTTATGTTCAGGTCTTTGGTCTTTCACCTGATTTAGCCGGTTTAGCAATATTCATAATGCTGATTTTTGATGCATTTTCAGATCCGTTAATTGGTTATTTTTCTGATCGTACTCAATCGAGATGGGGTCGAAGACATCCTTATATGTATTTTTCAGCTTTTCCTGTAGGACTGTCTTTCTTTCTACTTTGGGATCCACCAAACAGTCTTAATCAAAATGAACTCTTCTTATATTTATTATTTTTAGGAATCTTTATACGGACAGCAATAACATTGTATGAAATACCAAGCGCTGCTCTTGGTCCAGAGCTTTCCAAGGATTATGTTGAAAGGAGTTCATTGTTATCATTCCGCTATTGGTTTGGATGGTGGGGCGGTCTCTCTGTATGGAATTCTTTATGGATATTTGTCGTTTATGCGTCCTGGACAGGCTCTCAAGATGCTCGATATATTCCTGAAACTTGGGCAACTTATGGATTAGTGTGCAGTATTATTATGGTATTCTCTATTTTTGTTACTTCACTTGGTACGCATAAAGAAATTCCAAATCTATATTCTCCTGAACCAAGAAATTTAAGCCTGAAAGAAACTTTTTCTGAACTTTATGAGACAATGACAATAAGTCGTGATTATATGATTCTGTTTCTCGCAATGATAGTTACTGGAATTGCTGGAGGTATAGCAACGAACTTTACTCTCTTTCTATACAGCTTTTTTTGGGAATTCTCGCCTTTAAATATCTTAACAATTGGACTTACTCTTTTTCTAACTCCAATGGTTGGCTTAAAAATGTCTCCCTTCTTGGCGGATAAGATTGGAAAAAGAGAAAGCGTAATTTACCTTTCTATTGGCTCAATAATGGCGGAAAATTCGATAATTATTCTTCGTCTTTTAGATATATTGCCAGCTAATGGAAGTCCTTCAGTTCTAGGATTTGTGCTTATATTTCATTGGATAGCTGTTGCTTGCGCTATCATTGCTGGTACAACACTTGCATCGATGGTATTTGATACAGTGGAGGAAGTAGAAAAAGCTACCGGAAGAAGAATGGAGGGCACCCTTTTTGC
This sequence comes from uncultured bacterium, assembly GCA_964001285.1. GTDB lineage: Bacteria > Pseudomonadota > Alphaproteobacteria > MED-G09 > MED-G09 > AG-430-B22. The sequence goes on from CAXFAF010000025.1 coordinate 4,710, forward strand.
AGCTAGGTCATTTGCAGCAAAATGTATGAGTGGTTCTGGTGCTTTTATTGTTGGATTAATATTAACTTATGCAAATTGGCCAGAAAATGCAGTTCCTGGTCAAATCTTAGATAATACTTTATTTACTATAGGATTGTGTTTCGTTATTTGTTCGATTTCTCTTTGGTCATTAGCAATTTTCATATTATCAAGAGTTAGTATGAGCAAAGATAAACACAAAGATAATCTAAAAACACTTCAATATATTGATTCTTCTGAGTAAATTAACTAATTGTTGGAAATGTGTTATTGATTTGTAATGCTTATTATTTATAGGGGGACATTTTATGCATCCTGAAAAAGTAAAAGAAATTCGTAAAAATATAGAATTTGAGTATAAGAGGAATTCTTATCCTGAGGGCTTTCCTCAAATACCTGATCTATCAGGCAAGAGATATACTGACGAAGAGTTTTTCGAATTGGAGTTTGAAAATATTTTTTTAAAGTCATGGATCTTGGTTTTTAGGGCAGATGAAATCCCTAAAGCTGGTGATTTTAAAATTTTTGATAAACTCCAAAGAGATATATTAATTGTTAGACAAAAAGACGAAAGCATTAAGGCTTTCTTTAATACTTGTTCGCACCGGGGCGCACCAGTAGTACGCGATAAAGAAGGAAATACGAAATTACTTAAATGCCAATATCATAGTTGGTCATATGATCTTGATGGATCATTAATAAGAGTCCCAGATCAAAGAGATTTTTTAAATCTTGATCTTTCTTGCAGAGGGCTGAAAAAGGTGCATTGTGATGTTTGGGATGGATGGGTATATATATCCTTGTCTGATAAGGATCCAGGAAACTTAAGAGATTTTCTTGAGCCCGTCGCTTCAGAAATGGAATGTTTTAAAAGTTCTGATTTAGTTACAATTTGGAAAAACAGTAAACTCGTTAAAGCAAATTGGAAAACTTGTTTAGATGCATTTATGGAAGTTTATCATTCTCCAACTATTCATAAAGATTCTGTAAATATTTTATTAGATGGTAGCGGGATGGCTGCAGGTTTGTTAAAAAACGGTCATTCAAGAATGGTTACACCAAAAAGAATTAATTTAGATGGAGGAATGTTAGGTGCCGAAGGCCAGGACTTTGTCCCATATATTGAAACTTGTGACAGTATTCATGCTGAAACGAATGTTGCCTATGCAATGTTTCCAAATTTTATTACTCCAACAGATACATCTGGCTATGTAGCTATCTTATTTTGGCCCAAAAGTTTACGTGAAACAGAAATTGAATATTTACAATTAGGTCCAAAATGGGAAAGCAAAGAAAAACCTCAATATTGGGTAGATCAAGAAACTTCTTTTTACGCAATTATGGAAGAGGATTTTAAGAATTTAGAACCTATGCAAAGATCTCATGATTCAGGAGTTTTCAACAAAATGCCGCTAAATTACCAAGAAAGAAGAATATATTATTATCATCAAACGGTAGACGATTGGGTTGGAAGGAAAAATATAAAAAGAGAGATGATTGCAGACGATATATTGTCACCATTTATAGAGAAATAATCATTGCCCTTTTTGAAAACGGAAAGAATTGAGTTTTATTATGAAATTCAAGGAGAAGGAAAAAATCTTCTATTTATTTCTGGTACGGGTGGAGATCTCCGTTTATCACCAAACGCTTTTGATAATGACCTAAAGGATAATTTTAAATTACTAGCATATGATCAAAGAGGATTGGGGCAATCTCAAAAACCTAATGGACCATATACAATGAAAGATTATGCCGATGATGCATTCAGTTTACTGAACACATTAGGACATAAAGAGACTTATGTTATCGGTGTTAGTTTTGGCGGTATGGTTGCACAACATTTTGCTATACATTATCCAGAGATAGTTAAAAAATTAGTTTTAGTATGCACTTCTCCAGGTGGAAAAGAATATCATTCTTATCCTCTGCATGAACTTGAAGAGATTCCTGATGATCTCGAATATACGAAGAAATTTATTTCAGTATCTGACTTAAGAATTAATGATCAATTTATAAAAGATAACCCTGAAACATATAATACAATCGTAGATCAGATTAAAAATTATTTGAGAGGAACTGATAGTAAAGAAAATATAGGAAAGTTACTTCAACTTGATGCTAGAAAACATCATGATGTTTGCCAGGAACTTGAAAGAATAAAGTGCCCAACTTTTATTGCTGGCGGTTTATATGATGGCATTGCTCCACAAAATAATATTAATATTTTAAACAAACTTATATCAAAATCCGAGAAAAAATTTTATGAAGGTGGTCATGGTTTTTTTATGGAAGATGCTCAGGCTTGGAAAGATATAATTAGTTTTCTTAAAAATTAGTATCTTGATTTAAGAAAAAGAATTAAGGCAAAACCATATTCAAAAGCTGCAAATATAATCTGAGTTTGTTCAGCACCATCAAGATAAAGACTGACAGTCCTCCCTATAGCTAACCCTAACATCAAAAGGGCGAATGCTGAAAACCATCCTTTTTTTCCAGATGGATTATGTGAAGCGTAAAGCACGCCTAATCCTATAGCGGCAAACAATCCTCCAAGGGACCTTATATCGCTCATACCGAGCGTTCCAGTAATCTGAACATGCAGGCTAGCCCAGTCGCTTTCAGTAAAAATCGCTGGGTTAATTACCCCTGATAATCCAGCTGCTAACCAGATAATACCAACAAGGTAGGTTAAAAGATTAATTATTAAGGTCATGTATTCTACTTATACTAATTTATAGAAAATAAAAAGATTATCTAAATCTTAAATTATTACGATTAAGTTCTTTTAAAGAACGGCACCCCATTAGCTTCATATCTCTAATGATTTCATCTTGAATGAGGCTATATGCTCTTTCCACACCTTTGTGACCACTTCCAGCAAGAGCATACAAGTACATTCTTCCTCCTGAACATGCTTTGGCGCCTAAAGATAGGGCTTTTAAGACATGAGTGCCTCTCCTAATTCCACCATCACAAATAACATCAATCTTATCTCCTACGGTATCAACAATTTCAGCAAGCTGATCAAATGGAGATCGAGAGCCGTCTAATTGCCTACCTCCGTGGTTAGAAACCATAATTGCCGTCGCCCCTACATCAACCGCTTTTTTGGCGTCTTCAACGGACATTATTCCTTTAAGACAAAGATGACCTCCCCATTTATTTTTGATATCGGAAATACTATCCCAAGTAATACTTTGATCCAACATAGTTGAAAAATAATCTCCTATTGAAATATTTATATTGGTTCCTTCTTGAACAAAATCTTGAAGCTCAGGTAATTCAAATTTTTTTCTAAACAAATAGTTGAGAGTCCAGTCAGGGTGAAAGGCAAAACTTAAGAAACTTTTGAGATCTAATTTAGGTGGGGAAGTAAATCCAGTATAAAGATCCCTTTCTCTGTTACCACCAACTATTGTATCGACTGTAATAGCAATGGCATCAAAATTATTGATCTTACATTTTTCAATCATACTTTCGTTAAGTCCTTTATCTTTATGGATATACAGTTGAAACAATTTAGGACAAGAGAATTTATCCCCTATTTCTTTTATGCTAACAGTTGCTAATGAGGATATACCAAAAAAAGTATTAAATTTTTCTGCTGCCTTGCCCACTGCTAACTCTCCTTCATAATGGAATAATCTTTGAAGTGCAGTTGGAGAAAAAAACAAAGGTGCATCAATCTTTTTCCCCATGATTTCAGTACTAATATCAATATCCTCAACACCCTTTAAAACATTTGGGACTAAATCCACTTTTTCATAAGCTTCGGTATTTCTTCTTAAAGTAACTTCATCATCTGCAGCGCCATCAATGTAATGAAAAATAGGAAAAGGAAGTTTTTTCTTAGCAAGCTTTCTGAAGTCTTCTGTATTGTAACAATTATTTAATTTTCTGATCATTTATTTATCTTGAATTCTTTCTGGCAATAGTTTAATTCCATTTTCCATTTTAAATATTATTTCTTTTTGAGCTTCTTTTATATTTGCCCATCTTTCCTGTGAAGTTGGATGTGAAGAGTTGTAATTTATAGTAGATCCTGGACTTTCAGCAGCAAGTTTTCTCCAAAAATTTTCTATATTTGATGAATCAATATTTGCTTTTGCTAAAATGTATAAACCCACATAATCTGCCTCTCTTTCAAAATCTTGTGAATACATTTGTGCTCCCATAGCTCCAAAACTTCCTCTTGTATCAATTCCTGCACCTGCGGCAGCAATATCAAGAATAGTTCCAATTATTGAATTATTTGTTCTTTTATTTATGTGACCTTCTATATTGTGTGCTAATTCATGTGCAAGAATAAATTGCAATTCTCTATCTTCATCAACAAATCTAAGCATTCCTTGAGTAATATATAAGTTATTGCCATCCGCAAAAGCATTTAAAGAATCGTTTTGTACTAAATTCACTCCATAACCACATAACTTATTAGGTATTAAACTTAGGGATAGAATTTGGTCTTCAATAATTTCATTTTCATTTCTTAACTTTGTATTATTTTTTCTTTTAACCTTTATTGTTACTTCTTCTTGAGAATAGTTTCTTCTTTCATTGTTAATAAAGATATCATCATTATACCATTTAAATGATGATGAAGAGATGCTTTCAATTATATCACCGGATTTTAGGCCTGCTTTAAAACTAGGGGAATTCTTTATACTGAATAATACCATCTGTTCATTAGTTAAGTATAATTTTTCTGAAGCAGCTTTGTGAAATCTTTTATCTATTTGATTTAAAGAGATAGTTTTGAAACCTAAATCATATTTAATACGATCCTTACAATAATCTATTGATTGTCTTAGTAGTGGATAGGATAGATTGTTTAATTTTTCTAATCTCTTATAGTATGTATCTAAGGCTATACCCTGCATAATTACCCTTTCTTTATCAATTTCAGATACTTGACCTCTTTTGACCACAGTTGTTGGTGTTCCGCATGACGTTAAGAGAAAAAAAATAATTATTATAAAAATATTTCTATAATAACGATTCCCTATTTGTAATTTAATATAGGCATTAACCATTTTTCACATTCCGATAATGATATTGATTTTCTTTTAGCATAATCCTCTACCTGATCCTTACTAATTTTTCCTACACCAAAATAAGCACTTTCAGGATTGCTAAAATAGAGACCAGAAATTGATGCCGCAGGAGACATAGAAAAGCTTTCTGTCAAATCAATGCCAGTATTCTTTCTTACCTCTAGTAATTCGAATAATATTTCTTTTTCAGTGTGATCGGGTTGGGCAGGATAGCCATGAGCAGGTCTAATACCATAATATGCTTCTTTTATTAGCTCTTCATTATTATAATCCTCATTAGGAGAATATTTCCAGAATTCTTTTCTTACTCTTTCATGCATTCTTTCAGCGAAAGCTTCAACCAATCTATCGGCTAAGGCTTTAGTCATTATAGAATTATAATCATCGCCTTTATTTTTATATTTTTCTGATAATTCAATTTCTCCATGACCACAAGTTAAGGCAAAACCACCTAGATAATCTGGTATGTTTCTGTTTTCGTTTAAGGGTGCGATAAAATCGGACAAAGCAAAATTTGATCTATCTTGAGAATGAGACATTTGCTGTCTAATCGTATGAAAAACTGCCAGCTCATCTTTTCTTTTTTCGTCATTAAAAACTATAATATCATCTTGATTGCTATTTGCTGGCCAAAAACCTATAACCCCTTTTGCGTGTAATAAATTTTCTTCAATTATTTTGTCTAGTAAATTATTGGCATCAGTAAAGAGTGAATTTGCAGATTCACCAACTCTGTTATCTTTAAGAATTTTGGGGTAATTACCATGTAAATCCCATGATCTAAAAAAAGGAGTCCAATCAATATAATCTCTAAGTTCATTTAAATCGTAATTTTCGAAGATCTTATTTCCAAGAAAAGTAGGTTTTTTTGGATTATGCTTATTAAAATCGAATATAAATCTATTTTTTCTAGCATCGTCTATTGATAAACGCCTTCCTTTTCCATCTTTACTTTCATGCTTAATTTTGATTCTTTCATATTCTTCTTTTGTGTTTTTAATAAACTCTGATTTCTTTTCTTTTGATAAAAGGTTACTCGTTACGCCGACAGCTTTGCTTGCATTAGAAACATATATAGTTTGTCCTTTTTGATAGTTATCAGAGATTTTAACTGCAGTATGAACTTTGCTTGTTGTTGCTCCACCTATAAGAAGAGGAATGTCAAAATTATTTTTTTCCATTTCTTTTGCTACAAAACGCATTTCATCGAGACTTGGGGTTATAAGGCCAGAAAGCCCTATTATATCGGCTTTTTCACTTTTTGCTTTTTCTAATATTTCGTTGCATGGAACCATTACTCCAAGATCAATTACCTCGTAGTTATTACATTGCAAAATAACTCCTACTATATTTTTACCAATATCATGAACATCACCTTTTACTGTAGCTAGTAAAATCTTCCCATTGTTATTTTTTTGATTACCTTTTTCCTCTTCCATAAACGGTTCAAGATAGGCTACAGCTTCTTTCATTACTCTTGCAGATTTTACTACTTGAGGAAGAAACATCTGTCCTGAACCAAACAAATCTCCTATATGGTTCATGCCATCCATTAAAGGGCCTTCAATAACAGCGATAGGACTTCCCAGTTTAATTCTTGCTTCTTCAGTATCAGTATTTATAAATTCACTAATACCTTTTACTAAAGAGTATTTAAGACGATCAGAAACCTCTTCCTCTCTCCACTCAATAGTTTTTTCAGCAATCTCGTTTTTTGTATTTTTATATTTCTCAGCAATTTGAATTAGTTTCTCTGTAGCATTCTTACTTTTGTTAAAGAGAACATCTTCTATACTTTTTTTAAGATTTTTCTCAATATCCTCATAAATAGTTAATTGACCTGAATTTACTATTGCCATATCCAAACCATTTTTTATTGCGTGATAAAGAAAAATTGAGTGCATTGCCTCTCTTATTGTTTCGTTACCTCTAAATGAAAAAGAAAAATTTGAAACACCCCCTGAAACATGAGTATATTTTAATTCTTTTTTTATTCGTTTAGTTGCATTTATAAAGGCTGCTCCATAATCATTATGTTCTTCAATCCCAGTTGCGACAGCAAAAATATTAGGGTCAAAAATTATATCTTCTTCAGGAAATTTAATTTTTTCAATTAATAAATTATAGGCTCTTTTGCAAATTTCGTATTTTCTTTCTTCGGTGTCTGCTTGCCCTTTTTCATCAAAAGCCATTACGATAATAGCGGCACCAAATTTTTTGCATATCTTAGCATGTTGAATAAATTCTTCTTCACCTTCTTTAAGTGAAATAGAGTTTACAATAGCTTTTCCTTGAATATTTTTTAAACCAGCCTCTATTACTTCCCAATTTGAACTATCGACCATAAAAGGAACCCTTGCAATATCAGGCTCAGTAGCTGCAATTTTTAAGAAATGCTGCATTATTGATTTTGAGTCCAGCATTCCTTCATCCATATTTATGTCTATTATTTGTGCTCCATTTTCAACTTGCTGCCTTGCGACATCGATAGCTGAGCTATAGTTTTCTTCAGATATTAATTTTTTAAATTTTGAGGATCCTGTAATGTTCGTCCTTTCCCCGATATTAATGAATGAAATTTCTTTTGTTAAATTTAGAGGTTCCAATCCAGAAAGACGCATAATCTTATTTATTTTAGGAATTTTCCTAGGTTTATATTTTGAAACTATCTTAGATATCTTTTTTATATGTTCTGGCGTTGATCCACAACAACCACCAATAATATTTAAATATCCATCTTTAGCAAAATTTCCTACAATTTTAGACATAGTATCAGGAGTTTCATCATACTCACCCATTTCGTTTGGAAGGCCAGCATTAGGATAAATACAGATATTAGTATCTGCAATTTTTGAAATTTCTTCTACATATGGGGCCATCTCCTCAGCCCCTAAAGAACAATTTATTCCGACTGCTATTGGTTGAGCATGCCGAATTGAATTCCAAAATGCTTCAATAGTTTGACCAGATAAAGTTCTTCCAGATTTGTCTGTTATTGTGCCAGATATAATTATTGGTAGTTCAATTCCTTCATGTTCAAAAAAATCTTTAACTGCATGAATTGCGGCCTTTGCATTTAAAGTATCAAAGATCGTTTCAATTAATATTAAATCAGCACCTCCTTCGACAAGCCCTTTTGTAGATTCATAATAACTGTCAAATAACTCTTCATAAGTTATATCTCTTTTTCCTGGATCAGATACATCAGGAGATAAAGATGTTGTTTTATTTGTTGGCCCTATTGCGCCAGCAACATATTTTGGTTCATTGGGAAACTCCTTTTCGTAATCATCACAAGCTTTTCTGGCTACTTTTGCGCTTTCGAAATTTAATTCATAAGCTAGATCGCTAAGAGAATAGTCACCTTGTGATATTTTTGTTGAAGAGAATGAGTTTGTTTCAATAATATTACTGCCGGCATTTAAGAATTGATTATGGATTTTAGAAATCAAATCTGGCCTAGTTATTGATAAAATGTCATTGTTTCCATATAGATCTTTAGGGTGATCTAAAAATCTTTTACCTCTAAAATCTTCTTCTGAAAGGTTTTCTTCTTGAATCATTGTACCCATCGCACCATCAAGAATTATTATTTTATTTTTTAATAAGTTAGGTAATTCTTTAATTCTCTTTTTATGAGTCCATTTCATAAACTATAAATACCCAATGTTGAGTTTTTTACAAACAGAAAGCGCTAATTCTGATTGATTAAGGGTATAAAAATGTAAGAATTCAAATCCATTTTTTTTAAGATTAATTGAAAAATCTATAGCTATTTCTTCTGATATTTTCTTTCTTTCTTCTAAATTATTTTCTAAACCTTCATATGCTTCTTCTAGCCAGATTGGTATAGAGGCACCACACTTATTAGCCATTTTCTTAATGCCACTAAAATTAGTTGAAGGAATAATTCCTGGAATAATTGGAATATTTATATCTGCTTTTTCCAGTTTATCTCTGAAGCTAAGGAGATGATCAATTTCAAAACAAAATTGAGTGATTGCAGAGGAAGCTCCTGCATCTATCTTTTTCTTCAGAAAATCAATGTCAGTATCTAAAGATTCAGCATCTGGATGCTTCTCAGGATAAGCACTAACAATAATATCAAAATTATCTTTTTTAAGTCTTGTTATAAGCTCAATAGAGGATTTATAGCCTTCAGGATGAGGTCTAAATTTTTTCATATCTGGCATATCGCCTCTTAAAGCGACAATATGTTTAACACCTGCATATTTATAATCTTCAATAATTTTTTCTGTTTCATCCTTTGTTGCACTTACACAAGTTAAGTGTGCTGCTGGTATTAAAGATGTTTCTCTTAAAATTTTACTTACACAATCATGAGTTCTTTCCCTTGTTGATCCTCCAGCCCCATAAGTTACTGATACAAACTTAGGATTCAATGGTTCCAGTAACTTAATTGATGACCAGAGCTTTTTATCGGCCTCAGAAGAATTAGGAGGAAAAAATTCAAACGAAATATCCATATAAATTATTTTAATATAATCTTTACAAAACTTATAATTATTATTATTCTTTATTTAATCGTGATTTGATCCTATTGCCGCGATTTAAAAAAAAGTGCTAAAACGGAAAATTTTCCCAGGATTTAACTTTAAAAGATGGAGTTTTCCATGAAAACATTTTATGTAAATGTCCGTTATTTGATAGTTCCTGTTATGACAGTCTTGACGATAATTGGACTATTTTTAGGTGATATTTATGCCTGGACTGGAGTATTTCTATTTGGACTTAATATAATCTTAGATACTTTAACAAAAAATATTCATTTGAGAGCAGATTTTGATGACAGCGGTAAATCATATGGCATTAAAATTTTTCAATATCTAGTGATGTATTTAATGCTTCCAATTTTCATAACACTTCAATTTGCTTTGGCTTATAATCTATATTTTTTCACGACTACTAATGAAATTTCAATTAGTTCAATAATCGGCTCAGTAATCTCGACAGGCTTATGGGCTGGCCTTGGAATTATTTATGGCCACGAATTATCTCATAATAAAAAAGAGGGTTTTTCTACATCTAGAGCAATTATGGCTTTAAGTGGAGCTGCACATTTTACTTATGCGCATGTATATCAACACCATTTAGAACTAGGTCATGAGAATGATCCTGCTACTGCCCCAAGAGGAAGAAATGTGTATTGGCACACTTGGTTATCTCACGCAGGTCAATCAAAATTTTCTTTTGACTTGGAGAAAGAAAAGTTAAAAAAACAAAATAAGTCTTTTTTCTCGATAAACAACAAATGGTTACTTGGTTATTTGTACAGTTTACCAAGTATAATTCTTTTTACATGGTCAGGTGGAATTATTGGAATAATTTCTATCATTGTTGTATGGAGTCTTTCTAATTTTTTATTGGAAGCTTTAAACTTTATGGGTCATTATGGCTTAATCCGAGAAGATGGGAAACCTGTAGAGCATAAGCATTCTTGGGATAATGATAACCTTTTCACAAGTTGGTTTTTTATAGAGATTGGCAGACAAGGCGATCATCATGTAAGAGGTGAAACTTATTTTTGGGAGCTCGATGAAGTAGGTGCACCAAATTATCAAATAGGTTATTTTACTCTTTTCTTATTAACCTTGGTGCCACCTTTATTTCGTGCTTATACACAAAAGTATTTAGATAATTGGGATAAAAATCAAGCTTCTGAAGCTGAAAGAAATATCGCTAAAGATTATTACCAAAATACTAAGCATTATGATGAAAAGTTAATTACTACATGAAGATTAAAAAATGATTAATTTTTTTAGAAAAAATAAAAAAAACTTTACAGCATCAATAGAGGGCTATGATGAGGAATTCACTGTTGAGTCAGGTGAAACTCTTCTAAGTGCTGCTTTAAGGTTAGGTGTTAAGTGGCCAAAAAAGTGTCAGGTAGGAAGTTGTGGAACTTGTAAATGTAAAATCATAGATGGAAAAATTAAACCAGAAATCGATTTTGCCTATGTTTTAGATCCAAACGAAATTACTGAAGGTTACGCTCTTGCGTGTCAAACAACACTTAAATCAGATATTTCGGTTGCAGTTAAGCTTTTAAGTTAATGGAGATTAAGATGAAAAATATAAAAGCAATATTATTAATGGTATTATGGACGAGTTTTGCGCTTACTGTTTTATATATATTAGGTGCATTTGAAAATTTTAGAGACCCAGTACTTGTAATACTAATTTCATTATCATTATTATCAATTCATATTACTAATATGTTTATATACTTTAGAGTAGGTGGCAATGAACCATATAAATGGCGTAAGTTTAATTAGAAAAAAATGAAAAGGGCAAGATAAACGCTCGACTCTTTTTTGTGGTGCCCAGGGGCGGATTTGAACCACCGACACAAGGATTTTCAGTCCTCTGCTCTACCAACTGAGCTACCTGGGCAAAATTTAGGATGGTGCAATATAAACTTTTCGAAAAAACAATTCAAACCTTTAACTCTTACTATTCACATTAATTATCATTAATATTAATTTGATACTTTTCACCTAACCATCTATTCAGATCAATTTGAGAACATCTTTTTGAACAAAAAGGAATATATTTTTCTTTAGAGTTATTCTTACAAATAGGACATTTGCTATCTTCCATTAGATACCCTTACTTATGTCTGTAGGTTATACGACCTTTAGTTAAATCATATGGAGTCATTTCTACTGTGACTTGATCGCCAGCAAGTACTCTAATTCTATTTTTCCTCATCTTACCTGCTGTATGGGCTATGATTTCGTGATCATTCTCGAGTTTAACTCTAAATGTAGCATTAGGTAGTAATTCTGTAACTACACCAGGAAATTCTAATAATTCTTCTTTTGCCATTTTTCTCCTTTTAACACTTATATCAAACAATTTTTTTATATCAAAGTAACTAATGTTTAATTTATTTAGTTAAATATAAAGGGAATATAAGAGTGTAAATAACCTTCTTGAAGTATTGTGATCAATAATAAAATCTTTTTCAGTTAATTTAATTAATTGATTAGCGCCATCATTATGTATATCTCTTCTATTTTTTTCAATATCTTCAATTCTTTCTAATGAACCTTGACGAATTGATTCAAAATATAAATTACAGGCAGAATGATAGGTTTTAACAATTTTTTTTAAAGAACTAATTGGGATTCTATAATTTTCGATAAAAATATTGCTATCATTACTTATTTTTAAATTTAATACATTATCAATAATATCAATTTTAACATTAAAGGGGCCTGAGGTATCAGCTTCTTTAATAGAGAATTTGTTTTCGTTAATAAGATCGTGAATTGCAGCTTGCCTTTCATACGAAACAAATTCGACTATATCTTCTTGCGGGCTTGTTATTAAATCAATTTTTTTTATATAATTTTTATTATTAGCGGACATCAATTAGTCTTTTATTCTTAATTTTATAGAATTTGCATGAGCATCTAAGCCTTCGCATTCAGCAAGAGTAATTGCAGCTGGTCCTAATTTTTTTATTGCGGTTTCACTACTTGATAATGTTGATTGTCTTCTTAAAAAGTTAAAAACTGATAATCCAGATTGATTTCTAGCCATGCCATTAGTCGGAAGTATATGACTCGGACCAATAATATAATCACCCATCGATTCTGGAGTCCATTCATCAGAAAATATTACACCTGCATTTCTTATTTGTTTTTCGATATTTTCTTTTTCTGAACATAGAATTGAAAGATGTTCAGGTGATATTGTGTTAGCTATTTCTATGGCATCCTCGATATTATTTACCAAAATTCCGCAACCATTTTCTTTTATACTTTTCGAAATTATTTCAGATCTATTTAAGAGTTTTAATTGTGTGGTTATTTGATCATTAACTGCATCTAAAAAGTTGATATCATCTGTAATTAATATAGCTTGAGAGGAAACATCATGTTCAGCCTGTGATAGAAGATCTGAAGCTACCCAGTCAGCTTTATTATTTTTGTCAGCAATTATCATTATTTCACTAGGACCAGC
>CAXFAF010000026.1:0-17068 GCA_964001285.1 uncultured bacterium
GAAGAAGAAGCTGAAGAATCCTAAAGAATTAGTTATCATTAGATTTTAGTTTTGATCCACTTTTTGAAGTTATCTTCAAGAATAATTAATGGTATTTCTCCATTTTCGATTACAAATTCGTGAAAATCCCTTATATCAAAATTTTCACCTAATGTTTCTTTAGCTTTTTGTCTTAATTCTAAAATTTTAATCATTCCTATTTTATAACTACATGCTTGAGCTGGCCAAGAAATATATCTTTCAATTTCAGCTACAACTGAGCTCATAGCTTTTCCGGTTTTTTCAAACATATATGTAATAGCTTCTTCTCTGGTCCATTTTTTGTAATGAATTCCAGTATCAACAACAAGCCGCACAGCTCTAAACAATTCTGACTGAAGAAAGCCAATTTTATCAAATGGATCTTCTGATAGACCTATCTCCACTGCTAATTGTTCAGCATATAATGCCCAACCTTCAGTATAAGCAGTAGAGTTCACTCCAAATCTCCGGTAAAAACCTAATTCTTTATTTTCTAAATTTAAAGCAATCTGAAAGTGGTGCCCAGGTATTGCTTCATGAAAAGCAAGCGTTTTCATCCCAAATTTGGGCGTGGCTTTTATATCATATAAGTTAGCATAAAAAATTCCTGGCCTAGTTCCATCTAACGATGGACCTCTATAATAACCCCCTGCAGCACTTTCCTCAGAGTAAGAAGGAACAGGTTTTACTATAACATCTGATTTAGGTAGTCGATGAAAATATGTACTCATTATTTGAGAAGATTCTACAATTATATCATTATAGATATTAATAATTTCTTTCCTAGATTCTTGAGTATCTGGAAATAAGAATCTATCACTTTCATTTAGCTGTATAAGAATTGACCCAATATTTTCAAAATTATCATATCCTTCAGCTTTCAGTATTTTACTAATTTCGTTAGAAATCCTTTCAACTTCAGATAAACCTAATTGATGTATTTCTTCTGCCGTGAAATTTGAAGTAGTCATTTTTCGTAATTTTAAGGCATAATAGTTATCACCATCAGGTAAACTCCAAACTCCATGATGAACATTCGCTAATGGTAGTATTTCTTCCATGTGAATTAATAGTGATTCATAACTAGGGAAGACTTTATTATTTAAAATATATATTGCACGTTCCTTAAGATCAGAAATTTGATCTTCCGAAAGATCTAATTTCGATAATTTCTCTTCAAAGATTTCAATGATAGGGTTTTCATTTATTGATAATGATAAAACATTATTAATCTGATCAATTACTCTTTGGACCATAAATGTTGGTGGAAAAATCTTTAACTCTTTTCTTTTATTCATTTTTTCAAGGATTTGTGAAAAAACTGCTGGGATCATTTCTAATCTCGATAAATAATATTCACCATCCTTAATATCTTTTATAGGATGTATGTCTGTCATGAATTCGAGGATTTGAGTATGCAATCCATTCATTTGTCTCAAAGGGTAATTGTGATATGGGTATTTAGTTTTTTCATCTATCTCATTTCGTAATTGGAATAGAGCAATTTTTTTACTAATTAATTCGTCAGATGTAAGATTTTCATCCTGATATGAATTCACAATTTTATAAGATTTTTTAATCTTTCTTAAATCACTGATATCTTTTTCAAGTGAATAATCAGATAATTTACCATTATGTGAACGGAATCCATATTTTTCTAGTATTCCCATATATGTAAGATATTCAGGGCTATCTAATGCATCATATATTAATTGTCGTGTAAGAAAATGGCTTAATAAAAAGGGCTTAAATACAAATAATTTTAACGCATAGATTGAACTTCCAAGCAATAAAATAATTAATAGAGATATAGATATTTTCTTTAGCATTTAAATTCCTGTGGTAATTTCATGACTAAATTAGCATATAAAATTATGCAATTGTTAAAATATGTTATGGTATGTAAAAAGTTCAGAAATATTTATGGTCCCTTAGCTCAGCTGGATAGAGCACTGGTCTTCGAAACCAGGTGTCAGAGGTTCGAATCCTCTAGGGACCGCCAGCATTAGGGACTGCAATGACTAAAATTCTTTGGAAGCCAGATAAAGAGAGAATTCTGAATTCAAATATGATGTCTCTATATAAGAAAATATTCAAAGGTTGTGACAAAGACAACGAGAGTTTTGATTATAACTTACTTCACGAATGGTCATTGGAGAATGTTGATAATTTTTGGGAATTTGTTTGGAATGATGCTGGCTTGATAGGAGATAAAGAAGGGCCTGTAATTGATCAATACAATGATTTATTCAGGAGCAAGTTTTTTCCAGAATCACAAATTAACTTTGCCGAAAATTTATTAAAAGGTGATCCTAATAGAGAGGCTATAGTATTTTATGGTGAGGCAAAGGAAAAACAATCTTTAACTTTATTAGAACTAAAATCAAAAGTTTTCTCCTTGGCAATTTGGTTAAAAGAAAATGGCGTAGGGGTAGGAGATAGGGTTGCAGCGTTGTTACCAAATTGTCCTGAGACAATTATCTCTATGTTGGCGTCTTCTTCAATTGGTGCAGTTTTTACGTCTTGTTCCCCTGACTTCGGCGAAGAAGGAATAATTGATCGTTTTGGGCAGAGCAAACCAAAGGTATTTATCACATGTAACGGATATACTTATGCAGGAAAAAAATTTGATATAAGAGAGAAGTCGAAAAATATTTCTAAAAAAATTCTCTCTATCCAAAAAACAGTAAATGTTCAATATCTTAATTCTGAAGTTATTGAAGAAGAAAACATTTGGGATGATATTATAAAGGCAAAAACAAATGAATCTTTTGTTTTTGAAAAATTACCATTCAATAGTCCTTTGTATATACTTTACTCAAGCGGTACTACCGGCAAACCAAAATGCATAATACATTCTGCTGGAGGAACTCTCATTCAACACATAAAGGAACATAGATATCATTGTGATATGAAAAAAAATGATAGAATTCTATATTTTACCACTTGTGGTTGGATGATGTGGAATTGGATGGTTTCAGCACTGGCATCGGAAACTACACTTGTCCTATACGAAGGTTCGCCAATTTTTCCCAATCCATTAATTTTATTTGATATAGCAGATAAAGAAGCATTAACCTTTTTCGGAGCGTCTGCTAAATACATAGATAGTCTCAATAAATTAAAGGTTAATCCCAAAGAAAAATATAATTTTGATAATTTAAAAGTATTTGCTTCAACAGGATCACCTTTATCGCCAAGCAGTTATGATTGGGTTTATTCTAATGTTAAAGGAAATTTACAACTTTCTTCTATTTCAGGCGGGACAGATATAGTTGCCTGTTTCGTTCATGGAAATCCCTGTCTTCCTGTTCGAAAAGGTGAAATTCAATGCGCTTCCTTAGGTATGGATGTCCAATCATGGGATGATAATGGAAATAGACTCATCGAAGAGGCTGGCGAGTTAGTATGCGTTAATTCTTTTCCATCTATTCCGTTGGGTTTTTTGGACGATAAGGATAATAAGAAATTTAAGAAAGCTTATTTTGAAAGATATAAAAATACTTGGCATCATGGTGATTTTATAATTGAGACTAGTAATAATAGTTTTGTTGTAGAGGGGCGATCGGATGCAACACTGAATCCCGGTGGGATAAGAATTGGCACTGCAGAAATTTATAGGCAAGTAGAATCACTTCCTGAAGTTATTGAGGCGTTAGCCGTTGGACAACAATGGAATAATGATCAAAGAATTATACTTTTTTTGATTATTAAAGAAGGAGAAAAGTTTGACAAAGCTTTAATTGATAGGATTAAAAATACTATTCGTAAGGGTGCTAGTCCGAGGCATGTTCCCTCTAAGATATATAAAGTTGATGATTTTCCAAGAACTCGTTCAGGAAAAATTTCTGAACTTGCTGTAAGAGATGTTATTCATAATAAAAGATTAAAAAATGTTGAGGCATTATCCAATCCAGAAATCTTAAAGATTTATGAAAATATCGAAGATCTCAAAACGAAAAACTAATTATTACTTTTTATATTTGTATTAAATTCTGTGTATTCCGGTCGAGCCATCATCCAATGATATTCAATGCCATAACCGGGGTAATTATTTACAATTTTTCCTTCTTCAGTTTTGTACCAACTACCACAATTTCCTGCCCAGACAGTTTCGGATAATTTTTCTTGAATCATTTGGTTATAGGATTGCATAGCGTCATCTTTGATATCTATATATTCCAGGTTGTTCTTTTCCATATATTTGAGGCACTTCATAATAAAAAGAATTTGAGATTCTATCATATAAATTATGGAAACATGTCCAGTATTTGTATTTGGCCCATAGCAAATAAAGAAATTAGGAAAATAAGGAACCATAACGCCTCTATATGCTTCAGCGCCGCTTTCCCAAGATTCATCAAGCTTTCTTCCACCAATTCCTGTAATTTTTACAGGTGAGATAAATATATTTGTATCAAAGCCTGTTCCATAGATTATTGTGTCAACCTCATGTTCAGTCCCATCTTTTGTAATTATTTTGTTACCTGATACTTTTTCAATTAATGATGTTTCTAATTCTACATGATCCTGACATAATGTCGGGTAGTAATCATTGGTAGGTATAATCCTTTTGCATCCTATAGGGTATTCTGGGATAAGCTTTTCTTTAAATTTATCATCAGACACTTGTTCGTCTATCAACATTAAAGCCCCAGCCGTATAAACTTTTTCAAAATCAAATAATTGAAATCTTGTGGTGAGCGCTGATATTGATCTTTCAATAAACTTAGTTAATGGATTATGTTTTTGGTAAAAGGCTAAATAATTTCTCTCTTGAAGGAAAAACCAATAAAATCTATACATCCGAGCAAAAAAAGGCACATATGTTAAACAAAATCTTTCTATGGGGCCGTAAATTCTATCTGGTTTCGGAACAATCCAATTAGGACTCCTTTGAAAAATTATCATTTTTTTTACTGTATCAGAAATTTTAGGGATAAATCCTATAGCGCTAGGACCATTACCAATTACAGCCACTCTTTTACCAGATAGGTCATAACCATGATCCCACTCAGCACTATGAAAACTATGTCCAGTAAAGGTTTCCAAACCATCAATTTCAGGCCATTTAGGTTTGTTAAGTTGGCCCAATCCACTAATTAAAGATTTTGATTTATAAACTTCTCCAGACCTCAAGTAAGTTTCCCATAAATTTTCTTCTTCGTTAAAAATTGATTCAACTACTTCACTATTAAACTTAATGTATGGACGAATTTTTAGGCGGTCGGTTATATCTTCAAGGTAATCAAGTATCTCGTATTGTTCAGGATAAGTTTTTGACCAATTTGGATTCATTGCAAAGGAGAAAGAATAAAAATGTGACGGAACATCACAACATAATCCTGGGTAAGTGTTATCACGCCATGTTCCACCAACGCCTTCATTTTTCTCGAGTATTAGAAAAGATGTATTTTTATTTTGTAATAAATTGTATGCCGATCCCAAGCCTGATATGCCAGCACCTAAAATAATAACATTATAAATTTTGTCAGAATTATTATCCATTAGGAAATGGTATACTTATGGTATATCTTTTCAAGTAAATTTTTAAGATATGTAATATGAGAGCAGTAAATTATTCAGAAGGCAAGGTCAAAACTTATGATGCTCCTGAACCATCAGGTGAAGGAGTTATAGTAAATATCAGTACTTGTGGGATATGCGGAACAGATATGCATCTTCTTGAATCAGGAATGCACCTCCCTCATATCGCTGGCCATGAAATTTCTGGATTTCTTAGCGATGGTTCACCAGTTGCTATTGAACCTCTGACTTATTGCGGTTCCTGTAAAGAATGTAAGGAAGGTAAATATAACCTTTGCTCATCAAAAGAATTTAATATTTTAGGCGCAACTACTAACGGCGGTATGGCAGAAAAAATGATTGTTCCCGAACATTGTCTTGTTAATCTAAATAAAGAAATGGATATAAAAAATTCTTCATTAGTTGAGCCAATAGCTGTGGCTGTGCATGGTTATAAGATAACAGATACCAATAAAAATCATAATGTTGCTGTTGTTGGGGGAGGATCAATAGGACAATGTGCTGTAGTTACGGCTTATTCCATGGGATGTGATGTGGATTTATATGCAAGATATGATCACCAAAAAGAGGCCGCTGAAATTTGGGGAGCTAAGGAACCAACAGGAGAATATGATAGGGTTGTTGATTCTGTAGGAAATCCAGAGGCTCTTGCTAAATGCGTAGAATTATTAAAACCAGGAGGAAAAATAATTGGATTGGCTGCTGGATGGGAAGATACAGTACTTCCTGGACTCGGCATTCTTAATAAAGAAGGAAGTTTTTATACATCTAGAATTTATGATAGCAGTGGAAATAAGGGTAGAGATATTGATAATGCAGTCAAAATCCTATTTGAAAATCCTGAATTTGGAAATAAAGTAATAACTCATAGATTTCCTCTTGAGGCATCAGAGGATGCTTTTAGAGTTGCTGGTGATAGAAAATCTGGGGCCATTAAGGTTGTTTTTGACATATCAGAATAAGGTAAGCAATGTATCAGGAAAAAATTTCTAACTATATTAAAGAGAATAAATTTAATGAGGAATTGGGATTTGATAAATCTCGGCTTGATGACATTCCAAACTATTTTTCTTCGTATTTAAATCAAGAAAGAATTCCAAATTTTGTTTGTCTGATAACGCGCCATGGAGAAGTGGCGCATTATTCGCATCAAGGATTTAAAAATGTTGAATCTAAAAAACCTATTGATGAAAATACAATATTTAGAATTTATTCTATGACGAAGCCTATAACATCGGTTGCCATAATGATGCTTTATGAGAAAGGTTTGCTAAGATTAGAGCATGAATTGTTCAGGTATTTACCAGAATTCGCGAATACTGAAATATGGGAGTCAGGTGATCTAAATAAATACAAAACCCGCCCTGTTGATAATCCTATTCTGATAAGAGATTTACTTACCCATACTGCTGGATTCACTTATGATTTTATGCTGGGGCATCCGGCAATAGGTCTTTATAAAAAAAATGGTCTAGATACTTATATTGATCCAGAAGAAAAAAAAGAGATGAGTCTAGAGAAATTTACAAAAAAGTTATCTTCATTACCACTTTTGTTTAGCCCAGGTGAAAAATGGCATTATTCTTGTGCTACAGATGTTTTAGGAAGACTGGTTGAAGTTGTTTCAGGACAATTATTAGATGACTTTCTTAAAGAAAATATCTTTGAGCCCTTGGAAATGATAGATACAGGTTTTTATGTTGAGGAAAGTAAACATGAAAGATTTTCTGATTGCTATCAAACTCTTTTAGGTAGCAAAAAAAAGAAAATGACAATTAGTCACAAATCCGGTGAGGATGTATTTTCCAGACCAAGAAATTTTTTATCTGGTGGTGGAGGTTTATGTTCAACAATCTCTGATTATGCTAATTTTTGCCAGATGCTATTAAATAAAGGTAATTATAAGGGTATCCAACTTTTGAGTCCTACAACAGTTGAGTTTATGACCTTAAATCATCTACCAGAAAACAAAACATTACAGCAGATGGGAGACAGTAGTTTTTCAGAAACACGATTTGATGGAGCTGGATTTGGTCTTGGGTTTTCTGTTTTAATTGATCAAGTTGGTGCAATGATGCCATCAAGTATAGGAAGTTTCTCATGGGGTGGAATGGCCAGTACTTTTTTCTGGATTGATCCAAAGGAAGATTTATTTTCTATACTATTAACTCAGTTAATTCCTTCAGGAAGGTATCCTATTAGACCTCAAGCACAAACCCTTGTTTATGCGGCTTTAAAGGATCTTAATAAAAATAACTAGACAATAAAATTTATCGGTTGTAAGTTTCATATTCCGCACTTTGCGGAATGTGGTGATTTGAGCCAGTCGGCTTGCGGCCACATAAAAGAAGTCGCTAAAAAAGGCTGGGAGATACCCGGCAAATGCCGGGTTTTTTTGTCTCTCAGATAAAGGAGGTAAAAATGACTGATGATTTAAAAAATCCAGAAACAATAGCTTTACATGCTGGATGGCGTTCGGATGCAAGTACAAATTCTGTTGCTGTTCCCATTCACCAAACAACAAGTTATCAATTTAATAATACTGAGCACGCTTCAAATCTTTTTGCTCTATCAGAATTAGGCAATATTTATTCAAGAATAATGAATCCTACTTGTGATATTCTTGAGCAAAGGGTTGCTGCTTTGGAGGGAGGAGCTGCCGCTTTAGCAGTATCTTCCGGGCAAACTGCAACAGCCTATGCAATTCAAAATATTACTAGATCGGGTGATAATATTGTTTCTTCAACAGATTTATATGGTGGTACATGGAACCAATTTAGTAATACTTTTAAAGATATTGGTATAGAGGTTCGCTTTGTTGATCCTGAGGATCCTAATGCTTTTGCAAATGCAACCGATGATAAAACACGAGCGTATTTTGCAGAAACACTTCCAAATCCAAAATTGCAAGTTTTTCCAATTAAAGAAGTTGCAGACATTGGAAGAAAGCAGGGTATACCATTAATTGTAGATAATACTGCAGCGCCTATTCTTTGTAGGCCATTTGATCATGGTGCAGCAATTATTATACACTCAACAACTAAATATATTGGTGGTCATGGAACATCAATTGGTGGAATAATTGTTGATGCAGGAGGTTTTGATTGGGCTGGCGCTGGTGATAGGCAGCCTGCCTTAAATACACCAGATCCATCATATCATGGTGCAGTCTTCTCTCAACTTCCAGATCCATTAACTCCTTTAGCATTTATTCTTAAAGCGAGGACAACCTTATTGAGAGACATGGGTGGTGCAATGAGTCCTTTTAATGCGTTCCAATTTATTCAAGGTCTAGAAACACTTCCTTTAAGAATTAGAGAGCACAGTAAAAATGCTAATGAAGTTGCCGATTTTTTGAATTCTCATAAAAAGGTTACGAATGTTATTTATCCTGGATTAATGGATGGTGAGTTTAAAAGAAGAGCTGATGATTATCTTTCAGGTGGTTTTGGTGGTCTTGTTGGGTTTGAATTAGCTGGAGGAGTTGAATCCGGTAAGAAATTTATTGATTCTCTTCAGTTACTTTACCATGTAGCTAATATTGGAGATGCAAGAAGCCTAGCTATTCATCCTGCAAGTACTACTCATAGTCAGTTATCTGAAGAAGAACAATTGGCTTCAGGTGTTACACCTGGGTATGTAAGGTTATCTGTAGGTATTGAGCATATTGATGATATTAAATCAGATATAGCTCAAGCGTTAGATCAAGCCTAATATAAATTAATAATTTAGATTAAAGCCACCTAAATCAACTAGGTGGCTTTTTTATTTAATCATGCTAAAATTTTAATTATGTAATTTTAAATTTAATTAGGTGACAGTATGAAAAGAAGAGTTTGGAAATTAGTCAATAGACCTGAGGGGATAAATTTTGATGAAGCTTTATCTTTAGTTGAGGAGGATATCGATTCTCCTAAAGATAATAAAATACTAATAAAAACAAAAATGATTTCAATGGATGCGGGAACTCGCATGTGGATGAGTGATAGGGAAGATAGCTATCAGCCTCCTTTAGAATTAGGCTCAAATATGGTTGGAGTGTGTTTAGCGGAGGTTGTTGAATCAGATAATCCGAATTTTTCTAGAGGTGACTTGGTTAGGGGTTTTGGAGAGTGGGCTGATTATGCAGTTGTTGAAGCTGATAGCTTTTTAAAATTAGAAGCTGGGTTAGATCAAGAAGAGGCTTACTTATCTGTCTTAGGCTTAAATGGTTGGACGGCTTATGTTGGTGTTATGGAAGTCGGCAAACCTAAGGAAGGCGAAACTTTTCTTGTTTCTGCTGCTGCAGGAGCTACTGGTTCATTAGCTGGGCAAATTGCTAAAAAGGCAGGATGTAAAGTTGTAGGTTTGGCTGGCAGCCAGGAAAAATGCGATTGGTTGGTTAATGATTTGGGTTTTGATAATGCTATTAATTACAAAACGGAAGATTTAGATTCGGCTCTTAAAGATGTATGTCCAAATGGGATAGATATATATTTTGATAATGTAGCAGGTGATATTTTAAATGTAGTATTACAAAATTTAGCACTTTATGCGCGTATACCGCTTTGTGGTCTAATTGCTCAGTATAATGAGAAAGGCTCAAGAATGCCAGGACCGGAAAATTTTGATCAATTACTTATGAAAAGGGCATCAATTACTGGTTTTTTCTGTCCCGATTTTTTAGATGATGGGCCGAAGATAGAAGAAATAATGCATGATTGGTATATAGAAGGTTCATTGAAATTTAAGGCAGATGTCACAAATGGTTTGGAAAATGTATTAGTATCCTATAAAAGGATGTTTAATGGTGACAATATAGGCAAAACGCTTGTTAAATTATAATCCTTAGAAATAGGAGATTAAGTATGAAGTTAACAGGAAATTTTGATGTTAATGGTGTAGTGGCTAAAGAGGACGATCGCTATAAAGTGGTCGATAACACTTCTTTAAAAAATTTGGTTGTAAGTAGCACTGATCTCAATCCTGGTCATACTACCAGTGGACATAAACATGCCGGCCAAGAAGAAGTTTATATGTTTATTAGAGGAACTGGTCTTATGACTTTAACCCACCCAGATGGGAAGGTTTCAGAATTTGATGTTTCTCCAGGTGATATAATTTTAATTGAAGATGATGTTCATCATAAAGTTTCTAATACTAACAAAAATGAGCAATTATATTTTGTTTGTGTTTTTGATGGCACAAGAAGTCACTAGATTATTATAATTTTATATTTAAGTTCCAAAAGATTCTTTGAAAGCATCTTCCCAATTTCCAGTTGTTGATGCCCTTGAATATTCTGTAGCTCTTCCTTCAAAGAAATTAGTATGTTCAACACCACCTAACATTTCAACCATCCAGGGTAAGGGATGTTCATTGATGTTGAATATTTTTTCCATACCAAGTTGGGTCAATCTTAAATCAGCAATATATCGGATATAGTCCTTTACCTGATCTGCCTCCAGACCCTTAACTCCTCCAAGCTCAAATGCTAAATCAATAAATGCATCTTCGTGGTTTATTACAGCCTTGCATGCATCATAAATGTCTTTTTCAAGATTGGGATTCCAAACTTCCGGGTTTTCAGAAACAAAAGTTTTAAAAAGTTTAATAGCTGATTCAGTATGAAGGGTTTCATCTCTTACAGACCAAGTTACTATTTGTCCCATTCCTTTCATTTTATTAAACCTAGGAAAATTTAATAGGACGGCAAAAGAAGCAAATAATTGGACGCCTTCAGTAAAAGCACCAAAAACTGCTAATGTTTTAGCAATATTTTCTTTTGTTCCAACACCCCATTTTCTCATAAAATCGAATTTATCTTTCATAGCCTTGTATTCCAGGAATGCACTGTATTCTACTTCAGCCATTCCAATAGTATCTAAAAGATGGCTATAAGCTGCTATATGAATTGTTTCAGTGTTTGAAAAAGCTCCCAACATCATCTGAACTTCGGTGGGCTTAAACACTTGTGCGTAATGTTTCATATAACAGTTGTTAACTTCAACATCTGCTTGAACAAAAAAACGAAAAATTTGAGTTAAAAGATTTTTTTCTGGTTCGGTTAGGGTTTTTTCCCAGTCTTTCACATCTTCTGCTAGTGGGACTTCTTCAGGAAGCCAATGAATCTTTTGTTGTGTGTGCCAAGCTTCATATGCCCAAGGATATTTAAATGGTTTGTAAACTAATCTTTCTTCTAGAAGGGACATTTATTACTCACTGGCAAGATAGGCATTCATCATAATCATCATCATTTATACTTGATTCTGCTACCATTTCATCCAATGATTTACCTTTGGGCTTTTCTTCTTCTACAGGCTCTTTGTGTTTGGCTGTTTCATTTGATGAACCTGTTTCTGCCCGCTGAATAGACTGAGAACGACAATAATATAGACTTTTAACACCCTTTTTCCATGCACTATAATGAATGTCATGAATATATTTTTTATTGCTGTCTGCGGGTACGAAAACATTCAAAGATTGTGCTTGATCTATCATTTCTGTTCTATCCGCAGCTAGATCAATTAACCATCTTTGATCAATCTCAATAGCTGTTTTAAAAACATCTTTCTCATGATCTGTTAAAAAATCAAGGTGCTGAACTGATCCACGATTATTCAGGATTGATATCCAAACCTCGTCATTGTCTTTACCCTTTTCAGAAAGCAGCCTTTTTAGGTGGATATTTCTAACAGTGAAGGTTCCAGATAATGTCTTATGTGAAAATACATTGGCCGCTATTGGCTCTATACCTGGACTTGTTCCTCCGCAAATTATCGAAATTGATGCCGTAGGTGCTATAGCAGTTTTGTTTGAAAATCTTTCTTTAATTCCATACTCTTCTGCGTCTGGGCAAGCTCCTTTAGATTCTGCAAGGTCTTTTGAGCTCTTATCAACTTGTTGTTTTATGTGATTAAATATTTTTTTATTCCATGATTTGGCCGTTACACCTTCCCAAGGGATATTATTAGCTTGGAAGAAAGAATGGAGTCCCATCGCTCCTAAACCAACAGACCTTTCTCTCATAGCAGAATATGCTGCGGTTTTCATAGTTTCGGGCGCATTGTCAATAAAGTCCTGAATCACATTATCTAGAAACTTCATAATGTCAGGAATAAAGTTTTTATCATTTTCCCATTCATAATATTTTTCAATATTTACTGATGAAAGACAGCATACTGCGGTCCTTTCTTCTCCATGGTGATCAATTCCAGTAGGAAGGGTTATTTCGCTGCATAAATTAGATGTTTTAATTTCCAATCCCGCTAATTTTTGTTGTTCAGGTCTTAGGTTGTTTACCCTGTCTTTAAAAACTAAATATGGTTCACCGGTCTCAACTCTTGCGGTTAGTAATCTTATCCAAAGAGATCTTGCAGATATAGTTTTCTGAACTGTTTGATCTTTTGGACTTCTTAAATCCCACTCAGTATCCTCTTCAACAGCCCTCATAAAAGCATCACTTATCAATACTCCGTGATGTAAGTTTAAAGCTTTCCTGTTCGGATCACCGCCGGTGGGGCGTCTTATTTCAATAAATTCTTCTATTTCTGGATGGTCAACTGGCAAATATACAGCCGCTGAACCTCTCCTTAAAGAACCTTGGCTTATTGCAAGGGTAAGTGAGTCCATGACTTTAATAAAGGGAACAATCCCACTTGTTTTTCCTACTCCACCAACAGATTCTCCAATTGACCTTAGATTTCCCCAATAAGATCCGATTCCTCCACCTCTAGCAGCGAGCCAAACATTTTCCGTCCATAAATCAACTATTCCGTCGAGGCTATCATTAGCTTCGTTAAGGAAGCATGAAATAGGTAACCCCCTCTTATTACCTCCATTTGATAGGATTGGTGTTGCTGGCATAAACCATAGTTGTGAAATGTAATCATATAATCTCTGAGAATGCTCGTCATCATCTCCATAATAAGATGCAACTCTTGCGAATAAATCTTGGAAGCTTTCTCCTTTCATTAAGTATCTATCCTCGAGAGTCTCTCTCCCGAAATCTGTTAAAAGAGAATCTCTAGAAGGATCTATCTTTACAGTTTTTCCACTTTCGGAGTGTTGAACAGCCCTGTCTACAACCTTGAAATCCATCTTTGGTTCGTTCAAATTCTCTATTGGAGGTTTTTCGCCTAGTTTAGATTTAGCTTGTGAATATAATTCTTCCATTTCAACATCAGTATATCCAGAAATTGTTATTGGTGGAGTCTTTCTTTCTGATTTCTTGGTTTTTTCTAGGTTTTCCATCAGCATTAAATTTAATTCCCTATATTTTGTTTTGCCCTTTTTTTAGAGTCGTATTCTCTATGGATGAATCTGTTTTTTTCGCTCCAATACATTCCGACTCTTTTGTCTGTACAAGCCCAACAGATGAATAAGTTTTTTTGACTTAATACCCCTACAATTAGGGTGTTGCGCATTGAGTAACACAAAATATAGTAGCGTGTTCGTTTTGCAGGTCAATACCGAAAAGACAAAAGAGTGATTTTTTTTTCTTTTTTTTATAAATCTTACTAGTAAGATAAAATATTATAAAGGAGAGTATCCAATGAGTTCAAATAGAAAAAATAGAGCCTGGTGTCTAAAAAAAAGACCCCAAGGGGAAATACAACAAGATGATCTTGATCTAGTAGAGAACGATGTTCCAGTTATTGCTGAAAATGAAATTTTAGCAAAAACAATTTATTTTTCTCTAGACCCAACGAATAGAATTTGGATGTCTGATATTGATCAGTATATGGAGCCAGTAGAAGTTGGGGATGTTATGAGGGCAGGAGGATCCCTAGCTGTTGTTGAAGAATCTAATGTTTCCGAAATAAAGCCAGGAGACATTGTTCAAGGGGGATTACATGGTGGTTGGCAGGAATATTTTATCATTCCAGGAGAAGAAGCTACCGCAATCCCAATGCCTGATGGTATGCCCATGACAGCGTTTATGTCTGTTTTAGGTTTCACTGGGCCCACAGCTTATTTTGGATTCCTAGATATTGGCAAACCACAACCTGGTGAAACCGTTGTTGTATCAGCTGCGGCAGGCGCAGTAGGTTCAATTGTTTGCCAAATAGCAAAAATAAAAGGGTGCTATGTTGTGGGGATTGCTGGCAGTGATGAAAAGTGTGATTGGTTAAAAAACGATCTTAATGTTGACGAAGTCATTAACTATAAAAGCGAACCTATTTTGGATTCTCTTAAAGAAAAATGTCCAAATGGCATAGATATTTATTTTGAAAATGTTGGGGGCGAAACTCTTGATGCCGCTCTTACTTTAATGAATAATTTTGGAAGAATACCTGTTTGTGGCCTTATATCTCTGTATAATGATTGGGATAGCCCTGGTCCGAAAATGTTTAGAAATGTTCTAATGAAAAGATTAACTGTTAAAGGCTTTCTGGTATCAGACTATCTTGAGAGATACTCAGAAAGTCTTGAGGCCTTAGGTACTTGGATGGCAGAGGGGAAGATTCAATATAAAGTAGATGTTGTAAAGGGAATAGAAAATGCTCCTGATGCTGTTAACAAATTATTTACAGGAGAGAATTCTGGAAAATTACTAATCCAAGTGTCAGAGGAACCTTAGTATTTTAATAGACCTCAAAGAGGCCTGCAGCACCCATTCCACCACCAATACACATTGTTACTACAACATTTTTGGCTTTTCTTCTTTTGCCTTCTATAAGGATATGCCCAACAAGTCTGGCTCCAGTCATACCAAAAGGATGACCGATTGAAATAGAGCCACCATTAACATTTAGTTTTTCGTTATCAATTCCCAGCTTATCTCGACAGTACAAGGTTTGACTTGCAAATGCCTCATTGAGTTCCCATAAATCAATATCATCTATAGTTAGATTATTTTTTTCTAAGAGCTTAGGTATTGCATATACTGGACCAATTCCCATCTCATCGGGTTCACAACCTGCAACAGCAAAACCTCTAAATGCTCCCAGAGGTTGAAGTCCTTTCTGTTCGGCAAGCTTTGAATCCATTACAACCACCGAAGCAGCGCCGTCAGATAATTGTGAGGCATTTCCAGCTGTAATAAAGTGCTCTTCACCTCTTACTGGCGGAAGAGAAGCAAGTCCATCTAATGTGGTTTGTGGTCTGTTACACTCATCTCTATCAACTGTATAATCAACAATAGATTCTTCACCACTTTCTTTATCTACAACTTTCATTTTGGTTTGCATAGGAACTATTTCGTCATCAAAATAACCTGCATCCTGCCCGGCAGCCGTTCTTTGTTGGCTTTGTAATGAATATTCATCCTGATTTTCTCGGCTTATATCATATCTTTTTGCAACAATGTCGGCAGTCTCTATCATTGGCATCCATAATGCGGGATAAGATTCCATAAGTTTTTCTTCTGTAATATCTTTTAAATTGACGCCTTGCATAGAAACCATTGATATTGATTCAACACCAGCGCCAACCACAGCATCAGCTCCCTCAGCAACAACTCTTCCAGCTGCCATAGCTATCGTTTGAAGACCAGAAGAACAAAATCTATTAACCGTCACTCCAGATGTTGTTACTGGACATCCCGCCCAAATAGCCGCAAGTCTCCCAACATTCTGACCTGTTGCACCTTCAGGGGTCCCGCATCCCATAATTACATCATCTATTTCTCCAGGTTCAAGTCCTGCTCTTTCAATTGAATGTTTAACCGCATGTCCTGCCATAGCAGCACCATGAGTCATGTTAAATCCACCTCTACCAGATTTTGCCAAACCTGTTCTTGCTGTCGATACTATAACCGCTTCTCTTGTCATATCTGTCTCCTAAAGAAATAATATTCTATATTAATTAAATATTGATTTGTATTTTGAACAGAAAATATAATTTTTCAATATTTAATTTACTAAAACTTATTAAAAATAATTTAATTCATTTTATTTTCATATATTTAGAAAAATGAGTAATCTTAAAATAATATAATTAATTACCTTTTTTAGGAGAAAAATATGACTTCAGTTAATTGTAATAAAGAGAATGGAATAGGTATTGTTAAATTTACAAATCCGCCCAAAGGGTTCTTAACAAGTGACATGGTGACGGAGGCTATACCTATTATGGAAGATTTAGCCAATGATGATAACATAAAAGTGGTTATTTTTACTGGCGGACTTCCAGATGTTTTTATAAGGCATTTTTCTGTTGAAGAAATAATTGTAATGTCTGAAGGGATTCGTGAAAGAAGAAAAAAAGGATTACCTGAACCGAGACACGCAAGAACACCCTTAAGACTTTTTTGGGAGAATGTAGATAATTTCAATAAACCAACTATAGCAGCAATTAACGGTTTTTGTGGAGGCGGCGGATGCGAGTTAGCTTTGGCGTGCGATATTCGTATAGCCCAAGAAGGTGATTACACAATTGGGCAGATGGAGATTTTGGTAGGCATTCTACCTGGAGCCGGAGGAACAACAAGGTTGGCAAGGTTAGTTGGGGTTGGTAAAGCTTTAGAATGGGCTTTAAGAGGTAGAACTTTTTATCCCTCTGAAGCGAAAGAGGAAGG
>CAXFAF010000027.1:0-16354 GCA_964001285.1 uncultured bacterium
TGAAATGTTAAATAATTCTGAACTTGAGATATCGAATTATCTAAAAAGTTTTACCTTAAATCCAAAAAAATTTGAAACAAACTATAATCTAGGAATGGCCTATTCAAGGATAGAGGATCATGACAACGCCGAAAAATACCTAACAAATGCCCACATCTTGAAAAAGGATGAACCAATGGCATTAATAAATTTATTAGCATTATTATTTAAAATGAAAAAATATTCGCTAGGAATTGAATTTGCTTCCCAAGCCAATGAAGAATTTGAAAAATATTTTCAGTATTGTTACAATTATGCGCTTCTACTATATGAAACAAAAAACATAGAAGAATCAAACATTATGAATGAAAAAGCTATGGTAAATATGCAAACAGAAAATAGTCCTATTTTTCTAGATTCTCTTGGTTTGAAAACCAATATTTTAAACGATCAATTAAAAAATGAAGAATCAATAAATGTAAGTTTTGAGATTTTAAAAAATGATCAAAACCATTATTTAGCCTTAAAAAGTTTAGTTAAAAGCTATGCTCATCTCGGAAATCACAGGGCATCAATTTTCTTTAATAGGTTAGCCGATGGTAATATAAGATTTGAAATTAAAGATAATGGAAATATTGACTTATTCCTTTATCATAAGGAGAAGATATCTATAGATGGTTAAAAGAGATAACATAAAAACTTCAGCTACAAATAATTTTATAGGATGCTGGAATATTGATCAGGATATTTGTAAAAAAATTATATCCTTTTATGAAGAAAATCCCGATCGAATAACTGAAGGTGAATCCGGTGGAAAAATAAATAAAGAAGTTAAGTTATCAGATGATATTTCTATTCGCCCAAGTGAGCTTGAACAAAAAAGTCATAAGATTTTTGTAGATTACATGCATATTCTTAAACAATGCTATGAAGATTATATTGTTCAATGGCCTGCACTGAAAAATTTATTTCATTCCGTAGAAATTTCGTCTTTTAATATTCAAAAATATTATCCTGGCGGACATTTTAAAAAACACCATATGGAAAGAACTAATATATTAACCTCTAGCCGTATTTTTGCGTGGATGACTTATCTCAATACTGTAGAAGAAGGAGGTACTACTGATTTCTTATATTATGATTTATCAATAAAGCCTGAAATCGGTAAAACACTTATATGGCCTGCTGAATGGACTCATGCTCATAGGGGTGACATTGTTAATAAAGGACTTAAATATATAATAACTGGATGGTTTCATTTACCTGATGAATTAGATTATGACCCTACCAGCCCTACTTATGGTGTACCTGTTAAAAAATAATTCTGATATATAAAAATATTATTTTGTTATTTCTTGAATATTCATAAGGATCACAAAACAGTTAAAAATCTTAATATGTTGTATTTTTACTACACTACTTGATTTTATCTAGTTTTTGTTCTAAAACATCCATACTTACTACTACAATAATAATAATTTTGATTGAGAGTTGGAACATATCTTTTATGGACAGTATATAAATGACTAAAAAAAAATACACAAAAAACAGAATAGGCTTTCCTCATAATCAAGGTCTTTATGATTCTAATAATGAACATGATTCTTGTGGTGTAGGATTTATCGTTGATACAAATAATCAATCATCCCATGACATAATTAAAAAAGGTCTTTCAATGTTATGTAACCTTGAGCATAGAGGGGCCGTAGGTGCAGATCCAAAAGCGGGAGATGGCTCAGGGATTTTAATTCAAATACCTTATGATTTTTTTAATAATAAAATTAAAGAATTTAATCTTCCAGAAAAGAATGAATATGCGATTGGTGTTCTATTTATTAAGAAAGACAAATTAATTAGGGATACAATACAAAAGAAAATAGAAGAAATTTGCAATAATGAGAATATGCCTTTTCTCGGTTGGCGAAAATGTCCAACTTATTCTGATGAATTAGGATGGTCCGTTAAACCTACAATCCCATATGTCTATCATTTGTTTATCGGGAAACCAAAAGGCGTTTTGGAACAAGATGATTTTGAAAGAAAAATTTATGTCCTGAGGCAATGTATTGATAGTGCTATAGAGAAATTAGGAGATGAAATTTACGATCAGTTTTATATACCTTCATTTTCTTCACGAACAATTCTTTACAAAGGAATGGTTCTTTCAGATCAAGTCGGAACGGTTGGTAATCGATTGGGTTTCTTTGAAGATTTGGCAGATCCACTTGTTGCTTCTTCATTCGCTCTTATTCATCAAAGATTCTCAACAAACACCTTTCCAACATGGAGTCTAGCGCAACCTTTTCGTATGCTTTGCCATAATGGAGAAATAAATACTTTAAGGGGTAATATAAATTGGATGAATGCTCGCCACAGTATTTTAAAATCTGAAAAATTTCAAGAAGACATTGAAAAACTATGGCCAATAATTAAAGAAGGTCAATCCGACAGTGCATCTTTCGACAATGCACTAGAGTTACTTGTACTTGGAGGTTATTCAATTTCAGAAGCAATGCTAATAATGATACCTGAAGCCTGGCAAAATAACGAATTAATGGATGATAAATTAAAAAGTTTTTATGAATATCATGCCCCGCTAATGGAGCCTTGGGATGGGCCAGCCAATATTGCTTTTACTGATGGCAAACAAATTGGAGCAATGCTTGATAGAAATGGTTTAAGACCTGCACGCTATCTTATAACAAATGATAACAAGGTTATATTTGCTTCTGAAATGGGTCTAATACCTGTTGAGGAAGAAAAAATTATTTCTAAATGGAGATTACAGCCAGGTAAAATGCTTCTAATAGATCTTGAAAAGAAATCAATTGTTGATGACCAAGAAATAAAAAAAGATATTTCTGAAAAAAACAAATGGGGGAAAATGGTTCAGCTCAGTCAACTGAATCTCGAAAATATATCTGAACCAAAAGAAAAAAACAGAATTGAAAATAAATTACCTCAGTTAAAACTCTTGAAAGCATTTGGTTATACACAAGAGGATGAAAGTTTTTTAATGAACCCTATGGCTCACACAGGGGCTGAAGCAATAGGTTCAATGGGAACAGATACACCTGTTTCGGCCTTATCAAATAAGTCAAAACTTCTATATACATATTTTAAACAAAATTTTGCTCAGGTAACCAATCCTCCTATCGATCCAATTCGTGAAGAAATAGTGATGTCACTAGTTAATTATATTGGAAAGAGAGGGAACATTCTTGATTTAGAGGCTTCCGATTATTCTAATTGTATTAAAGTCAATCAACCTATTTTGAAAGAAGCAGACATTAATAAAATTGTCGAGTTCGCGGAAAATAACTCTGATAGTTTTAAAATCAAACAATTAGATACTACTTTTATCAAAAATGAGAATGAAAATTCGTTAGAAAAAAAATTGTCTGAACTTTGTAATGAAGCCGAACAATATGTTAATGATGGCGCAAATTTAATTATCCTTTCTGATAAAAATATTTCAGAAAATAACATTCCCATTCCTGCTCTTCTTGCGGTCTCAGCTGTTCACCATCACCTAATTGAAAAGGGGCTAAGAACTTCTGCAGGGCTTATTGTGGAAACCGCAGAAGCTAGAGAAATTCATCACTTTTGTTGCTTAGCTGGTTACGGCGCAGATGCTATAAGTCCTTGGCTTGCTCTTAGAAAGGTTAAAGAGCTTGCGCCAGATATTAACGAAAAAGCCCAAGATAACTACATCAAAGCATGCGGAAAAGGAATTCTTAAGGTAATGTCAAAGATGGGGATATCAACTTATCAATCCTATTGTGGAGCTCAAATTTTTGATGCCATAGGTTTATCATCAAAACTAATAGAAAAATATTTTTTTGGCACAGCCTCCAAAGTTGAGGGTATTAATATTGGCGAAATTGAAGAGGAAACAATTCTAAGACATAGGAAAGCATTCGCCAAAATTCCAGCAGAAGAAAATATGCTCGATGTGGGTGGAGAATATGCTTTAAGAATTCGTGGAGAAGAACATGTTTGGAATAATGATACAGTAAGAGATCTTCAACATGCAGTTCGTTCTAATAATTTTTCAACTTATGAAAGTTATGCAAAACAAATAAATGAACAAGACAAAAAATTAATGACTCTTAGGGGTCTATTTAAATTTAAATCACCTGAAACTTATGGGAAAAAACCAATAAAAATTGAAGAGGTGGAAGAAGCAAAAGAAATCGTTAAAAGATTTGCAACTGGTGCAATGTCTTTTGGTTCAATTAGTAGAGAGGCCCATACAAATCTTGCGATAGCAATGAATAGAATTGGAGGAAAATCAAATACAGGCGAAGGCGGAGAAGAAGTCGATAGATTTAAAACCATGGATAATGGAGATTCAATGCGATCAGCTATAAAACAAGTTGCTTCTGGCAGATTTGGAGTTACCGCAGAATATCTTTCTAATTCAGATATGATTCAAATTAAAATGGCACAGGGAGCAAAACCTGGTGAAGGAGGACAGTTGCCAGGACATAAAGTGGATAAGACTATTGCTAAAGTAAGATATTCTACCCCTGGTGTTGGGTTAATATCCCCTCCCCCACATCATGATATTTACTCAATCGAAGATCTTGCTCAACTAATATACGATTTAAAGAACGCTAACCCTGAAGCAGCCATATCAGTAAAGTTAGTTTCTGAGGTAGGAGTTGGAACAGTTGCTGCAGGAGTCTCAAAAGCTAAGGCTGATCATGTAACAATATCTGGTTTTGAAGGAGGAACCGGAGCTAGTCCTTTAACATCCATTAAGCACGCAGGGAGTCCTTGGGAGATAGGTTTAGCAGAAACTCATCAAACCCTTGTCTTAAATGGACTAAGATCACGTATAGCTGTTCAAGTTGATGGAGGGCTAAGGACAGGAAGAGATGTAATAATTGGCGCTTTATTAGGGGCTGATGAATTTGGTTTCTCTACAGCTCCATTAATTGCCTCAGGCTGTATCATGATGAGAAAATGTCATTTAAACACATGCCCTGTTGGTATAGCGACACAAGATAAAGAGTTAAGAAAACTTTTTAATGGTCAACCTGAGCATGTTGTTAACTATTTTTTCTTCGTGGCAGAAGAAGTAAGAAAAATTATGGCAGAATTAGGGTTTAAGAAATTTAATGAGATGATAGGTGAAAGCAATATATTAGACATAAATGACGCCATTGATCACTGGAAAGCTCAAGGTTTGGATTTCAAAAAATTATTTTATAAACCTGAAAGATGGGAAGGTGAAGATAATTACAATAGTAAAGAACAAAATCATGCAATATTTGATATTCTCGACAGAGAGTTTATTAGAAGTGCGAAAGATGCCCTTGAAAACAAAAGACCGGTTCAGATAAAAGAAAAAATTAACAATACAGATAGATCTGCAGGAACAATGCTGTCTAATGCAATTGCAAAGAAATATGGTCACAATGGTTTACCAGATGACACAATAAATATTCAATTAACAGGTACTGCGGGGCAAAGCTTTGGGGCTTTCTTAGCTCGTGGTGTAAGTCTTGATTTACAAGGTGAAGCTAATGATTATGTTGGCAAAGGTATTTCTGGTGGCAGGATAACGATCAGACCTTTTAAAAATTCTTCAATTGTTCCGGAGGAAAGTATGATTGTGGGTAATACTGTTCTCTACGGAGCCATCGAAGGGGAATGTTATTTTAGAGGTATAGCGGGAGAACGTTTTGCCGTTAGAAATTCTGGAGCCACAGCAGTCATTGAAGGGGCTGGTGATCATTGCTGTGAATATATGACAGGTGGGATAGTAGTTGTTCTTGGAGATGTAGGTAGAAATTTTGGCGCAGGAATGTCTGGTGGAATAGCCTACATATTAGATAAAAATAATGAATTAAAAGATCTATATAATCCACAAATGATCGAACTAGAAAATATAGAAGACAATTATGAAAATATTAAAGAGTTATCTGATAATCATCTTTTTAATGATTCCCAAAGATTAAAGAAATTAATAACTAACCACTTACATTACACAGACAGTAAAAAAGCAGATGAAATATTAAATAATTTTGAAGAATATATTTCAAAATTTAAAAAAGTTATGCCTGTAGAATACAAGAAAGTACTTCTTGAAAACATGGCAAATACCGAAGAAGAAAAAAGATTATAAAAAAGGATTAAGGTTATGGGTAAAGCTACAGGATTTATGGAATATCGTAAAAAGGAAAGAAAATATCTTGATATTGATAACCGTACTAACAATTATAACGAATTCGTAATTCCTCTTTCTGAAAATGAAACAAAAGATCAAGCGGCTAGATGCATGGATTGTGGTGTTCCTTATTGTCATTCAGGGTGTCCAGTTAACAATCAAATACCTGATTGGAATGACTTAGTTTATACTGGAAAATGGAAGGAAGCTTTAGATAATTTACACTCAACAAATAATTTTCCTGAATTTACAGGAAGAATTTGTCCTGCTCCCTGTGAAGCATCTTGCACCCTTAATCTTTATGAAGAACCTGTTTCAATAAAAACGATAGAATGCTCAATTATAGACAGGGGTTATGAGAATGGATGGATTGTTCCTATTATCCCTGATGTAAGAACTGAAAAAACTGTAGCAATAGTCGGATCGGGGCCAGCAGGGCTAGCTTGCGCACAACAATTAGCTAGAGCGGGGTATGATGTAACTGTCTATGAAAAAAATCAAAAAGCAGGAGGATTATTAAGGTATGGGATACCCGACTTTAAGATGGAAAAACACCTGATAGATCTAAGGGTAGAACAAATGACTAAAGAGGGGGTTGTTTTCAAAACCGGCATTAATGTTGGAGTTGATATTGATATTAATGAAATTAAAGAAAATTACGATGCCCTTGTTTTAACTGGGGGATCAGAAAGCCCAAGAGATCTTCCTGTGCCTGGTCGAGAACTTGATGGAGTTCACTTTGCTATGGATTTTCTACCACAACAGAATAGAAGGGTTTCTCAAGAAAATCTTAATGTTTCAAAGGAGATCCTGGCTAAAGATAAAGATGTAATTGTAATAGGCGGAGGTGATACCGGGTCTGACTGCATCGGAACTTCAATAAGACAAGGTGCAAAATCCGTTACTCAATTAGAAATTATGCCTATTCCGCCAGATCAAGAAAATAAAGAATTAACTTGGCCTAACTGGCCTTTAAAATTCAGAACATCATCTAGCCAAGAAGAAGGAGCAGTTAGAGATTTCTCAGTTATGACTGAATCCATAACAGGTGAAAATGGAGTTGTTAAGTCTCTTAACTGCATAAAAGTTAATGATAAAATGAAACCAATTTCGAATAGTAAATTTCAACTAAAAACTGACTTAGTTTTATTAGCTATGGGTTTCGTTCATCCTATTCATGAAGGTATGATTAAAAATTTAGAGATAAAAACTGATCAAAGAGGAAATGTTGAAGCTAATACCGAGGATTATAAAACAAACATTGAAAAAGTATTTTCTGCAGGAGATATGAGAAAAGGTCAATCTTTGGTTGTATGGGCAATAAGAGAGGGTCGTCAATGCGCAAGTTCAGTCGATTTTTACTTATCTGGGAAAAGAAATTTACCTGTCTAAAAAGAATATCTTAACAAATCATCAACAACTTTTTCAAGATCCACTAAAGAATTACATAACTTTGCCTTATCACAATATGGTTCATATCTTCTCATTTCGGAATCACCTGTACCCCACAAACTTTTAGGTTCAGGATTTAAAAAAATTATACGCTTAGCTTTTTCATGAAGCGATTTTAATATGTCCGTTCTTGGATCACTATAATTTGATCGACCATCCCCAAGTATTATAATTGTAGTCTTTCTATCAATATCATTTTCAATAAAGCCCTCAAGATCAATTAATGATTGACCATAATCTGTAGAACCCCCGCCATGTAGTAATAAGGTCTCTGCTGAAGCTATTTCAATTTCTTTCGTATCAAATAAATCTGTTACTTCACCAGCATTATTTGAAAAGGCAAATGATCTTATATTTGGTAAGACTTCAGTCAAACTATAAATAAACATAAGAAAAAATCTTGCGACATTTGCTACTGATCCTGAAACATCACATAATGCCACAACCTTAGGTCTATCAACTTTCTTTCTCTTCCATAAAGTTTTAAAGAGTAATCCATCATATTGTTGATTGGCCCTAAGAGTAGACCTAATATCCAAAGCCCCCCTATTCGCCTTTCTTTTTCTTCTAGAATGCAGAGCAATTAATCTCTTAGCCATCTTCCTAACAATATTTGTCATTATAACTAAATCAGATTTATCAACTTGACTTAAACGAACTTGAGACAACGCCTCTTCCCTTAATTGCCTCCCTGATTCAGATGTTCTTAATTTTAGTTGATGTTCAACATAGTCTCTTATTTCGAGACGAATCCTTTCTCTTATTTCTTTTAAATCCTCTTCTCGATCAGAGTCACCATCTCTTGCAGCCTGAAAAATATCATTATTTAATTTCTCCAGACCCATAAATTCTAGAATTCGCCTTGTAAACATTCCTGTCTGTGTAAAAAGTCGGATATTCTTAAGCCCTACTTCTTGTGATGCCAAGGCCATCGATGTCATTAATGTGGTCTTATCAGAACTATTAAATAAATTTTCTAAATCAGTATTTACTAATTCCTGAAGACTTTTTTCATCATGAAGTTCATCAGATATATCTTCATTTTTTTCCTGATTTAAATTCATGTAATCTTCTTTAAAGAAATTCTCATAACACTCTTGGAATATTTCTTTTTCTCTAAGGCTTTTAGCTAAGGATTGTGACAAGCAAACCTTTAACATTTCTTTATCTTCAATACCTACAAGTGAAGCAGCCTGCATAGCATCAATAGTTTCTGATGTTGAAATTCTAACATCAGATGACCTAAGAACCTTTATGAAATCTCTTAGATAATCGACCATTTAACCGCTAGCTTTTTCTTTAACTTTTCTTGTCAAAGATTCTATTTCAGAATCTGCAGAATCAATATCACTTTGGAATTTTAATAAAATGTTGAGAGTTTCTCTAACGAGGTTTGCATCTAAAGATTTAACATTCAATAAAACAAGTGACCTTGCCCAATCAATCGTTTCTGAAACAGAAGGCAGTTTCTTAAGATCTAATTCTCTTAAGTTTTGAACAAAAGAAACTAGTTCAGAGCGTAGTTTTTTATCCACTTCTGGAACTCTTGAAACTATAATTTGTTCCTCTAATTTGGAATCTGGAAAAGGGATATATAAATGCAGGCATCTTCTTTTAAGGGCATCCCCTATTTCTCTAGTATTGTTAGATGTTAAGAAGACAATTGGTTTAACTTTCCCCTTTATTGTTCCAATTTCCGGAATTGATACTTGATAATCAGATAAAATTTCCAATAAAAAGGCTTCAAATTCATCATCAGATTTATCGATTTCATCGATTAACAAAACAGCCCCTTCATCATCATTAACTGCTTTTAGAAGAGGTCTTGGTTCTAAAAATTTATCTGAAAAGAAAATATCATCAAAATTATGTAGGCTCTCTATAGAACTTTCCAGACCTTTTGAATCTGAAATAATATCATTAAGTTTATCTTTTAAAACCTGAGTATACAAAAGTTGTTTACCATATTTCCATTCATATAAAGCTTTAGCTTCATCCAATCCTTCATAACATTGCAGTCTTATTAAATGTTTATTCATCCAGCCGGCCGTAGCTTTAGCTAATTCAGTCTTTCCTACGCCTGGAGGCCCTTCAACAAGTATTGGTTTACCTAAATTTTGGCTTAAATAAATAACCGTAGCTATTTGCGTATTGCAAATATAGCCTTCACTTTCAAAATTTTCTTGAATTAATTCAATTTCCTTTTTTGAATTTTTTGTTGAAGATAACTTTGCTTTTGCCAATTAAATCTCCTATTGTTTTCTTCTATTGAATTCGGATAGCATATACATATTTACGATTGGTGAAAGGAAAAAATATGACTGCAATAAATGATGTTACCACACTTGAGAAAGATTCTAACATTTCCATCATAACTCTAGATTCTCCG
Source organism: uncultured bacterium (assembly GCA_964001285.1). Taxonomy (GTDB): domain Bacteria; phylum Pseudomonadota; class Alphaproteobacteria; order MED-G09; family MED-G09; genus AG-430-B22. The sequence goes on from CAXFAF010000027.1 coordinate 9,999, forward strand.
CCAGTTAATGCCCTATCAGCACCTGTTCGTGAGGGATTACATAAAGGGGTTACAGAGGCAAGAAATGATAAAGAAACTGAAGCAATTGTAATTATTTGCAAAGGCAGGACTTTTATTGCTGGAGCAGATATTTCAGAATTTGGAAAAGAACCTAAAGGTCCATCACTGTTTGAAGTTCAGGAATTTATAGAAGATTCAAATAAACCAGTAATTGCCGCTATTCATGGAACAGCTCTGGGTGGAGGACTTGAGGTAGCGCTAACATGTCATTACCGTATAGCTGTACCATCGGCACGATGTGGATTACCTGAGGTTAACCTTGGTTTGCTACCAGGTGCTGGGGGCACACAAAGACTTCCAAGGGTTGTAGGAGTTGAAAAAGCTCTTCAAATGGTGACTTCAGGCCAACATGTACCTGCATCGCGATGTTTAGAAATGGGTTTAGTTGATGAATTAGCTGATGAAGACAAACTTTTAGAAGATTCTATATCTTTTGCAAAAAAAATTGTTTCAGAAAAGCGCCCTCTCGTAAAAATAAGTGAAATGAACGAAAAAGTAGAAGCAGCAAAAGGAAATGAAAATTTATTCAAAGACTTTCGGGCTTCAATAGCTAGGAGAGCTCGTGGTTTCTTAGCTCCAGAATATAACATCCAATGCATAGAGGCTGCCGTAAATAAATCTTTCAAAGATGGGATAAAGGTTGAAAGAAAATTATTTATGGAACTTGTTACAGGAAATCAATCTGCAGCACAAAGATATGCTTTCTTTGCTCAAAGACAAGTAGCAAAAATTCCTGATATTGAGTCTGATGTAGAAATTAAGCCATATAAGTCAATAGGTGTCATCGGTGCTGGTACAATGGGTGGAGGAATATCAATGAATTTTGCAAATGTTGGTATTCCGGTAACCATTGTAGAACAAAACCAAGAAAGACTTGATAAAGGCCTTAGTATAATCCGAAAAAATTATGAAAACACTGCTAATAAGGGAAGAATCTCAGTTGAAGATGTTGAAAAAAGAACCAGTCTGATAGTTGGATCTACATCCATTGAAGATCTTTCAGAATGCGACTTAATTATTGAAGCTGTTTTTGAAAATATGGACCTTAAGAAGGAAATTTTTAGAACTCTTGATAAAATTATGAAAGATGGAGCAATTTTAGCTACGAATACTTCAGCCTTAGATGTTAATGAAATAGCGGCTGAAACTAAAAGACCGGAAGATGTCATCGGTTTACATTTCTTCAGTCCTGCAAATGTTATGAGACTTCTCGAAATTGTAAGGGGCGAAAAAACTTCTAAATCAGTAGTAGCAACTTCGATGCAAATGGCAAAATCAATAGGAAAAATTGCTGCTGTTGTTGGGGTATGTCCTGGATTTGTAGGAAATAGAATTCTTGCACAAAGACAAAGGGAGGCCAACAAACTTATACTGGAAGGGGCCATGCCTTGGGATGTTGATGATGTTTTATTTGAATTTGGTTTTCCTATGGGACCTTTTGCTATGTCAGATTTAGCTGGATTAGATATAGGTTGGGATAAAGATCTATCAAAAGGCGATACTTTGCGTGATAGATTATGCGAAGCAGGAAGATTGGGTCAAAAAACTGGAAAAGGATTCTATATTTATGATGAAGATAGAAATAAATCACCTGATCAAGAAGTAGAAGAATTGATTAAAGAATTTTCTGATAATCATCAAATTAAACGAAGACCTATCGAAAAAGAAGAAATTCTAGAAAGGTGTTTATATCCTATGATTAATGAAGGCTTTAAAATCCTAGAAGAAGGAATGGCTATTAGAGCTAGTGATATAGATATAGTATGGATAAATGGTTATGGGTGGCCTATTTACCAAGGGGGGCCGATGTTTTATGGCAATCTTATAGGATATGATAAGATCTTAAAATGGTTAAAAGATATGGAGAAATCCCATGGTCAAGAATTTACACCTTCTCCATATTTAGAAAAAGTTGTAAATGAAGAAATAAACTTATTTGGCTAATTAATGAAATTATCTGTTATTGGATGTGGGTATGTTGGTTTAGTATCTGGAGTATGTTTTGCAGATGCAGGTCATGATGTTACTTGCATAGACAATAATCCTGAAAAAATAAATGCATTAAACAATAATAAAATCCCAATTTACGAACCTGGATTGAAAGAATTGCTTTCAAAGAATTCAATAAAATTCACATTAAATATTGGAAAAGAAATTGAAAACTCTGACATTGTCTTAATTGCTGTTGGAACACCAACAAGTAATTCAGGTGAAGCTGATCTTTCTCAAATTTACCAATGCGCGGAAGAAATAAGTAATTTTATCAATCCTGGGACGCTCGTTTTGGTAAAATCAACAGTTCCCGTTGGAACATGCGACGAAATTGAAAAAATTATCAAGGAAAAATCTACTATCTCTGATTTTTCTGTCGTATCAAATCCAGAATTTTTAAGAGAGGGAAATGCAATTCATGATTTTGTTAATCCTGATCGGATCGTCGTCGGTTTAGAGGACGATGACAAAAAAGATATCGTCCTTGATTTGTATTCAAAAATTGTTAGCAAAGATAAAATATTATTCACGGCAAGACGTTCTTCAGAATTAATTAAATATGCAAGTAATTCAATGTTAGCTATGAGAATTATCTTCATCAATGAGATAGCAGATTTATGTGAAAAAATTGGAGCTGATGTCACTGATATAGCAAAAGGGATAGGACTCGATCAAAGAATTGGTCCTCATTTTCTTGAGCCTGGACCGGGTTTTGGAGGATCATGCTTTCCAAAAGATGCTCGTGCATTGATTGAATCAGGAAAAAAATATGATGCTCCCCAATCTCTTCTAGAAAGTGTAATTGTTGGTAACGAAAAAAGGAAAAGAAATATTAGCAAAAAAGTATTGGAAAAATTAGATACAAAATTAGAAAAAGAAGTTGGAATTTTAGGGGTTACCTTTAAAGCTGAAACGGATGATATACGCGAAGCCCCGAGCCTTATCTTAATTCCTGATCTTATTAAAAAGGGTTTAAATCTATCTATCTATGATCCTAAAGGAAAAAGCGAAGCCTCAACGTTAATAGATAATGTTACTTGGAAAAATTCGGCTTATGAAGTTGCAGAAAACTCTAACTGCATAATTATATTAACGGAGTGGCAAGAGTTTAAAGACCTAGATTTAGAAAAATTACGAAATTTAATGAAAAGACCATTAATATATGATTTCCGAAATATTTTTGATCCTGATAGTATGAAGAAACTGGGTTTTGAATATTTTTCTATAGGTAGAGGATAATATGGGAAATAATATTACAGAAATAGCCAAGAAAGTCCTAAAAGATGAAGCTGAGGGAATAGCGCTTTTAGATAATTTTTTTGATGATAATTTCTCAGCTGCTGTTAATAAGATATTAAAAATATCTGGAAAAGTTATTGTAACGGGCGTTGGAAAATCCGGTCACATAGGAAAAAAGATTTCTGCAACATTATCATCTACCGGAACACCCTCATACTTTGTACACCCCACGGAAGCGAGTCACGGGGATATGGGTATGGTTGGAAGTGAAGATATAATATTTGCTATTTCATGGTCAGGGGAAACATCAGAATTAAATGACATAGTGCATTTTTCAAAACAAAATAATATAGAACTTATAAGCCTAACCTCTTCTTCAAAAAGTCAACTTGCTGAATCATCAAATATTTCTTTGATTCTTCCAAAGGCTACAGAAGCATGCCCTAACGGACTTGCACCTACCACTTCTACAACTATGCAACTTATCGTCGGAGATGCATTAGCAATATGTCTTTTAAATGAAAGAGGATTTGATAAAGATAAATTCAAATCTCTTCACCCTGGTGGCCAATTAGGGTTAGCCTTATCTACTCTTGAAGATATTATGCACAAAGATAAGACTGTCCCTCTTCTTGATTCAGGAACAAACATGTCTGAAGCCTTAATAAGGATTTCTGAAAAAGGTTTTGGTTGCTCAGGTGTTATTCAAAACGATGAATTGATAGGAATAGTTACCGATGGAGACTTAAGAAGACATATGGGACCAGAATTGCTTAAAAAAACTGTAGATGAAGTAATGAATAAAAACCCTAAAACAGCAAGCAAGAATATGTTGGCAACAGATGCGTTAGATCTTATAAATGAACTTGGAATCCAAGGCTTGTTTATAGTTGATAACGAAAAGAAGCCAATAGGATTTATACATTTTCACGATTTAATAAGAATAATAAAACAATAATAGAAGATTATAAGGATGAAGAAATGAATTTACTTAAATTTCTATATATATTTATTTTGTTGGTTATTACAGCTTCATCTCATGCAAATATTGTTGATGAGATTGTTGTCACTGGAACCAAAAACAAATCACAAATTTTAGATATTTCTGGAAATATATCTTTTGTGGATATTGAAGAAATTAAATTTATAAATCCTCATAATCCTAGCGAAGTACTAAATAGAACACCTGGAGTTTTTGTAAGCATGGGTAGTGGACAAGAGCATCTTACATCAATCCGTTCTCCAATTCTTTCTGGCGGAGCTGGTGCGGGAAGTTTTTTATACCTTGAAGATGGTATCCCTTTGAGATCACCAGGATTTGCTAATGTAAATGGCCTAATGGACTCGATTGTTGAGATCAGTGAGAGAACAGAAATTATCCGTGGACCTGGTTCAGTGCTTTATGGTTCAAATGCGATTCATGGCTTAATTAATGTTATAACCGAAAAAGATGAGACTGAAAATTCCAACACCATAAACCTTCGTCTTATGAAACATGAATTTACTTTTGATTCCAGTATTTACCGTAATTTATCAAACAGCAATCTGCTATTTAACTTCTTTTGGAGAGAGGATAACGGACATTCCCATAATCATGACATGGAAAAAGAAGATTTTGACAAACCTCATTATGGACAACAAAAATTCCTACTAAGATGGGATACTTCAAAAAATTCTAAAGATTATATTTTTTCAATTTCTGGAACTAATTTAAATCAAGAGACGATGGGTTATATAAAGGGTTATCAAGCTTATAAAGATCAATCAAAAAGATATATAAACCCTGACCCTGAAGCTTTTCGTGACACATTTAATATCAGGTCATACTTTAAAATTGTTCAGCAACTTGAGAATGCTTCCTTAAGTGTGACTCCTTATGTCAGATATGCCAACATGGATTTTAGAATGCATTTTCTTCCTGGAAAACCTCTAGAAAAAAATAGTCATAAAAGCATTGGTTTACAAACATTATATCAAAGACCTTTTAATAATCATTTTCTAACCTTTGGAATAGATGCAGAAATAACCGAGGGTGAGCTTAGTGAAAATCAGGCTGCACCGGATGTTTCATTCGGCCCAAGATTAGCCTATCCTAAAGGTATTCATTACGATTATAAAATTGATAGCACGATTTTAGCAGCTTTTATAAATATCGAATGGCAAATTTCTGAAGATACAGTTTTAGTAACAGGTATTAGAGGAGAAAATGTCGAGTATGATTACAAAACAAATACCGCTCCGGGAACTCTTGGAAGAATTCAAGTGTCACCAGATAGAACAGATGATTTTACAGATTTTTCTCCTAAATTCGCTATTAATCATAAATTAAATGAGAAATTGGCTCTTTTTGCTAATTATTCAAGAGGTAATAGAGCTCCACAAACTACTGACTTATATCGAATTCAAAGCAAACAAGTTCCAGGTGGCGCGAACTCTGAAAAGATGGATAGTTTTGAAATTGGTTTAAGAGGTAATTTTGGAAATATTTCAATTGAGTTAGTTGGCTTTAATATGAAAAAAGAGAATTATTTTTTTAGAGACTCTCAAGGTTTTAATGTTGAAAACGGTAAAACAACTCATGAAGGATTTGAAATCGGATATTCTATAGATTTTGCTGATATACTTCAGATTCAAGGATCAGCAAGTTACGCTGAACACAAATATGATTTTGACCATACACCCAATGGTATTAAATCGGGCAATCAAATAGACTCGGCTCCAGAATTACTTGCTAATACAAGATTCATTTTTGCTCCTAAAGATGGAACAAAAGTTGAATTAGAATGGGAAAAAATCGACAGCTATCCTGTAGATGAAAGGAATGCACATTTTTACAAAGGCCATAACATTTTTAATCTTAGAGCAAAAACACCTATCAATAAAAATTTCAATATAGGCTTTTTAGTAAATAATTTAACTAATGAAAAATATGCCACTAGGGCAGATTTCGCTTTTGGAAGTTACAGATATTTTGTGGGGCGCGAAAGAATGTTTCATATAACACTTGAGACAAAATTTTAATTTAAAATTTTTATTTTCCTGGTTGCTTAACAATCCTTAAGTAC
>CAXFAF010000028.1:0-14030 GCA_964001285.1 uncultured bacterium
AATAGCAGTGGATGCACTTGGCGAAGAAAGAGTTAGCTCATTTATGTTGCCTTCCATTTATACATCAGATGAAAGTTTTACTGATTCAAGAGAATGCGCCAAGAGATTAGGTATTTCTTTAGAGACCATTTCAATTGAAAAGACATTTGAATCTATCAATCGATCTTTAGAAAAAACATTTAAAGGATATTCTGAAGATATTACTGAAGAAAATCTTCAATCAAGAATAAGGGGAACCTTATTAATGGCAGTTTCTAACAAAAAAGGTCAAATGTTGTTAACAACTGGTAACAAGTCCGAGGTTTCTGTTGGGTATTCGACTCTTTATGGGGATATGAATGGCGGCTTTAATCCAATAAAAGATATTTATAAAACTGAAGTTTATGAATTAGCAAAATGGAGGAATACTAATATTCCAAATAATGTTTATGGAAAGAACAAGGATATAATTCCTATTGAAATTATTACTAAAGAACCAACAGCCGAATTAAGGGAGAATCAGAAAGATTCTGATTCCCTTCCTTCATATGAAGAATTAGATAAAATTCTAGAAGGCTTGGTTGAATATGAATTAAGCACAAAAGAACTTGAAGAAGAAGGTTTTGCCCTTGAATCAATTAAAAAAGTAGAAAACCTATTGTATATATCTGAATATAAAAGAAGGCAATCCGCTCCCGGCGTTAAGATTAGTCTGAGAAATTTTGGACGAGATAGGAGATATCCAATCACTAACAAATTTAGAGATAAAAGTGACTAAAAATTTAATAACGAGATTTGCGCCCAGCCCATCAGGTTTATTGCATGTAGGCAATGTTAGAACAGCCTTACTAAATTATTTGGTATCAAAAAAATCTGAAGGTGAATTTATTTTAAGAATTGATGATACTGATAAGGAAAGGAGCAAAGAAGAATTCGTTAAACAAATTGAAGAGGATTTAATTTGGCTGGGACTTAATTTTAATCAACTATACAGGCAATCAGAAAGAATTAGATTGTACGACAAGGCCTTTAACAAACTTATAGATAAAGGATTGATATACCCTTGTTTTGAAACACCTGAAGATCTTGATAAAAAAAGAAAAAGGTTGATAGCTAGAAGAAGACCACCTGTTTATGATAGGGCCTCATTAAAATTATCTTCTGAAGAAATTGATGAAAAAATTAAATCTGGTATCAAGCCGTATTGGCGATTTAAGCTTTCTAACAAGAAAATTAAATTCAAAGACTTGATAAGGGGAGAAATTACAGTTGATACTGCTGCTCAATCAGACCCTGTTATTAAAAGGGTGGACGGTGATTATTTATATAATTTGCCTAGTGTTGTCGATGATATAGATATGAAGATATCTCACATAATTAGGGGTGAGGATCATATAACTAATTCTGCAATTCAAATTGAAATATTTAATGCATTAGATTCTCAACCACCTATTTTTGGTCATAATTCTCTTCTTGTAAGAGAGAATGGAAAACCATTTTCAAAAAGAAATGCAGCTTCTTCAATTGTTCAATTAAAAGAAGATTCTTTTGATCCAAATGCCATAAACTCCTTAAATGTTTCTATAGGAAGTTCCATTGATATTGAGGCATTTACATCTTTAAAAGAGATGTCAGAAAAATTTAATATAAAATCTTTAGGGAAAGCACCTGCAAGGTATAGTTTGGATCAATTATCAAAACTTAATTCACAAATCATTTCAGATTATAGTTTTTCTAAAATTTCAGAACTATTAGATAATAAATTCTCTAATTTCAGTGAAGAGTTTTGGGATTGTATTAAACAAAATATTTCTCATTTATCAGAGATTGATGAGTGGTATAATATTATTAATGCAAATATCGAAGCTAAAATTGATGATGTAGAATATTTGAATTTATCAGAAGAATTATTACCAAAGGAGCCTTGGGATGAATCAACTTGGGATAATTGGATAGCTCTTTTAAAAGATAAAACAAGTAAAAGTGGTAAAGAACTATTTTTACCTATTAGAATAGCTTTAACAGGTAAGTCGCATGGACCAGAATTAAATAAACTAATCCTTTTATTAGGCTATAATGAAGTTAAGAGAAGACTTTTGAGAAATTGAAATGAGTAAAGACAAAGTTTATTTATTTGATACAACGCTTAGGGATGGCCAGCAAACCCAAGGCGTGGATTTTTCTGTGCAAGATAAAATAAATATATCTAATGCTTTAGATGACATGGGTATTGATTATATTGAAGGGGGTTGGCCAGGCGCAAATCCAACTGATACAAAGTTTTTTGAAGAAAAATTGAATTTCAAAAATGCTAAATTTACTGCTTTTGGGATGACTAAAAGATCTGGTAGATCTGCAGATAATGACCCTCAATTAAGAGCATTAATAGAAACCGAATCTGATAGCGTTTGTTTAGTAGCTAAAACTTGGGATTTTCATGTTGATATAGCTTTAGGAATTTCTTTAGATGAAAATATCTCGGCCATAAAAGAATCTATTGATTCTGTTGTGGCTAGTAATAAAGAATCCCTTATAGATTGCGAGCACTTTTTTGATGGGTTCAAATCTAATCCAGATTTTTCTTTAAGATGTATTGAAGCATCAATTGAAAGTGGTTCTAAATGGGTTGTTTTATGTGATACTAATGGCGGGACTCTTCCTGATGAAGTTTTTGAGATTGTAGGGGAAGTTACAAAAAGATTTTCTGGAGAAAAGATAGGTATCCATTGTCATAATGATACTGAAAACGCTGTAGCAAATAGTTTAGCCGCTATTGATTCTGGAGCTAGACAACTTCAAGGTACAATTAACGGTTTAGGTGAAAGATGTGGAAATGCGAATTTAATATCTATAATTCCAACTTTCTTATTAAAGAAACAATATTCAGAGAAGTATGATATTTCTATTAATAAAAATAAATTAAAAGAATTAAAAAAACTATCTCGTCTTGTGGACGATATATTAAATAAACACCCTAATAATCACCAAGCATATGTAGGAGATAATGCTTTTGCACACAAGGGTGGTCTCCATGTTTCTGCGGTTATGAAAGATCCAAAAACTTATGAACATGTTGACCCTTATTTAGTAGGAAATAATAGAAAAATTTTAGTTTCAAACCAAGCTGGGAAGTCAAATTTGCTTTCTAGACTTGAATCCATTGGTGTTGAAATTGAAAATGATGACAAAAGGGTTAACAAACTTTTAGATATTGTTAAAGAGAAAGAATTTCAAGGTTATTCTTATGATGGAGCGGGAGCATCCTTTGAGCTTCTAGCAAAGACTGTTTTAGGTGAAGTTCCTGACTTTTTTTCTGTAGAAGATTATGAAGTTATTATTAGTGGCAAAAAAGGAAATAAATCTCTTTCCAAAGCAAATATTTCTTTGAAAGTCGGCGATAAAATAATTAATTCTGAAGGAGAGGGTAATGGACCCGTTAATGCCCTTGATAAAGCGCTTCGAAAAGATCTTGGTGTTTATAATAAATATTTGGAAGATTTAGTTTTAGTCGATTATAAGGTTAGGATTCTTGATGGAGGGACGGAGGCTATAACTAGAGTTGTTATTGAAAGCTCAGATAACGATAATCAGAGTTGGTTTACGGTTGGTATTAGTCCAAACATAATAGAAGCATCCTTTGAAGCTTTAATGGATTCAATAAACTATAAATTAATTAAATCCAAAGCTTAATTATTTTTTAAATTCTTTATGGCTAAATAATTCATCTACGGTTTTGACTATAAAAAGATTATTAAGGCTTCTAGCTTCAATAAATTTATCATTGCTCGGTCTTATCATTTTATTTTCTTTCAAATGATTTAATAATTCTATAAGGGGATCCCAGAACCTATCGACATTTACTAAAAAAATTGGTTTTTCAGATTCACCAAGAGCAAATAATGCTAAAGCATCAAATATTTCGTCAATTGTCCCGACACCTCCTGGGAGAGCAACAAGAATATCAGAATATTGAACCAATTTTCTTTTTCTTTCAAATAAGTCTTTGGTTTCATGAATCTCATCAGATTCAGCAAAAGTTATTGAAGATTTATTAAGATAATTAGGAATAATTGATATTACTTTTGAACCGTTATCTTTAACTGCCTTTGCAATAATTCCCATCAACCCTAATTTTCCACCTCCATATACAAGTGATAAATTGGATTCAGCAATTTTTATTCCTAGCTCATGAGCACATTCTGAAAACTCTTTCTTTCCATCTAAAGAAGAACAAAAAACGCCTATATTTACCATCAATTACTCTGCGGGTTGAATTCTATTTTTTAATCTATTTAAAAGATTAAATTTATTCCTTTGAAAATATATTGGCATACTTAAAAGGGTTGGTACAAGAAAAAGGGTTAAAACACTTGAAAATCCCAAACCCCAAATAACAGCTGTAGAGAATGGTACCCACCAAGCCGCCATTAATCCGCCAAATTCAATACTCCTATCAAACCATCCGATTGTTATTTGAAGTGCTACAGGAATAAGGGCTATCATTGTTGTTGCTGTTGTTAAAATAATTGGCCTGAATCTTTGGACGGATGAATGCAGGATAGTTTCAAGTGGATCATCGTGGTCATTTTTAAGCCTATTATAAGTATCAATTAACACTATCGAATTGTTAACTATAATTCCCGCTAATGAAACTATACCTAGACCAGTCATTATGACGGAAAAATATTGTCCAACAATCATTATTCCAGTTAATGCACCAATTGTTGATAAGATCACAGTAGATAAGGTAATAATGGCTTGATAAAAACTGTTAAATTGCGTTAGCAAAATTATAAACATAAGAAAAAGAGCGCCTATCATAGCATTACCAAGAAAAGCTGCAGATTCTTCTCGTTCTTCATTTGATCCAGCAAATTTAATTGATACATTATTAGGTAAATTCTGTTGATTGACCCATTCTTGTATTTCTATATTTTTATCGATTGTAAGATATTTTTTTCCTGTCGAAGGATTAATCGAGGTGTTTGCTCTGATTTTAAATATTCTCATACCATCTAATCTTTCTATGGTTGAAACTTTTTGGTTGGGTGCTCTTGTTACGAAATTAGATAATGGAACTGCTCCATTGTTAGTTGGTATACGCAATTTATCAAATTCTTCAATCATCCTATATTCTTCAGGAAACCTAACTCTGATATCGACTTCATCATCTGAATTATCTGGTCTATATTTATCAACTAAAATTCCATTAGTGACTAATTGAACAATAGCTCCAATAGTAGAAATATCAGCTCCGAAGCGACCAGCAAGTTCTCTATCAACTTTAATTATCCACTCAATACCAGGCAGAGGCATAGTATTATCGACTTCTTGAATCCCTTCCATCGTTTCCAATTTTGTAGTTATTAATTTGGTTACAGTCTCAAGGTTTTTAGAGTTACTTGAAGTTATTTCTAGTTGTATATCTTTTCCAGTGTCTGGTTTATTTTCAATTTTATAAGCCTCAACAATAATACCAGCAATTAATTTTGTCTGACTCAATATATCTTGTTTGATTTCATCCGCAGACCTTCTCTCATGAACTGGATATAACTCAATCATAAGTGAAGCAATTTGATCGGTTCTATTACCAGAACCACCCATTGCTGACATAACATTAAAACCCTCTCCTGATCCAATTGAGGTAAGAACTCTATCTACACCGTCAACATTCATAACTATTTCTTCAACATCGACTGAAAGATTTAATTGTTCCTCAGGCGATAAATTCCCTCGAGCATTAACATGAACTAACATTTGATTTGAATCTGTATCTACAGAGTACTGTGAACCAGCATTAAAGTTTGAGTACAACACTATAAGTGTGAATACTACAATGACTGCAGACCCTAAAACAAATATTGGTCTTTTTAAGCATTTTTCAAGAAGTCGTGCATATGTAAGGGTAAACCCCTTTAATTTATTAAAATTAAATTCCTGATCCAATTTAACTTTATTTATTTGTTCAGTTTTACCAAAAAGAGAGCCCATAACCGGTATGAAGATTAAAGCCGAGAATAAAGAAGAAATTAAAACCAGGCTAACCATAAAAGGCATCCACTTCATAAATTGACCTGGTATACCTGGCCATAAAACTAACGGAAGAAAAGCAGCAAGTGTTGTTGCGGTTGAAGATAAAATAGGCCAAATCATCCTTTTATATGCCTGTGTATAGGCTTCTTTTCTGTTTAATCCCTCGGCCATTTTTCTATCAGCATACTCGACCATCACTATCGAACCATCCACAAGTAATCCTACTGAGACTAATAACCCAAACATAACCATCATATTTACATAACCGCCAGATAGAGCTAACAGAGTTATAGCCATTAAAAATGAAGTTGGTATTGATATGCCGACCATAAGGGCTGAACGAAAACCTAGCGCAGCTATAACTAAAATCATCACACAAACTATTGCATTAGTAATTGCGTTTTGAAGGGATGTAATCATTTCGTTAATGTAGTCAGATGTGTCTGCAGAAAAATCCACAAATATGTTATTTGGAAGATTATCCTCTTTATATTTATTTCCCACTTCCCTTATTTTTTTATTGATAATGATTACATTTTCACCAATTCTTTTTTTAATATCTAGATGAATGGCTGGTTTACCATCTATTCTTGCATATGAGGTATTTTCTTTAAAAGTGCTTCGAATTTCAGCTATGTCACCAAGCTTAACTGTTCCTTCGCCCTTAGTAATGATGCCAATATTATAAACATCTTGAGCACTTTCATAAACGGCAGGAACTTTTACTGAGAATTTTCCTTGCCCTTTATCTATTGAACCTGCAGCAACAATTCTATTATTCCCCGTAATAGACCTTATTAAATTAGCAAGGGAAACATCGTAGTTTTCAAGTTTTGTTGGACTTACAAGAATTTCTAAAAGTTCTTCACGATCTCCGGTTATTGGTGCCTCAAGTATCCCGGGTATTCTTTCTATTTCATTTTGCAGTTCTTTGGCATGATATATAAGCGTTCTATCCGGAACCTTGCCCGATAATGAAACAGTCATTACTGGCATCGTTGCCATATTAAATTCAAGAACCATAGGCTCTTCTGCATCACTAGGGAATTCAGATTTTGCTAGATCAACTTTTTCTCTTACATCTGCTAAAACTTTATCTTTATCAAAGCTAATATCAAACTCCAAAAGGACGGACCCATAATCTTGAGAGGCCATACCAGAGATTTCTTCAAGACCTTCAAGGTTCTTTAACTCTGTTTCAAGAGGCCGGACTAATAATCTTTCTGAGTCTTCAGGTGATATTCCAGGTAAAATTACCGAAACATATATAAAAGGGACATCAATATCAGGTTCTGCATCTTTTGGAATTGAAATAAAAGTTAATGTTCCGATGGAAATTAATATTACCATCAAAAAAACGACAGTCTTTCTAGCCTCCATTATGTAGTCAATTATGTTAGTCAACTTTTATTTGCCTCTAGTTTAAAATTAACCTCTTCACCATTGGAAACAAATTCATGCCCAACGGTTATTATTGTCACTTTTTCAGGTAAACCTGATATCCAAACAAATTGATTTTCATCTCCTAAAATTTCAATTTTAGAAAATTTTGCTATATTTCTATTGACGATATGACGAACTCCAACTTCTCCTTCTTCATTAAGAGTTAAAGAGGATGGAGGTATTAAATGACCTTTTATTTCTTCAACTGGTATAAAAATTTCTGCAGTAATTCCATCTTTATATTCAAAGTTTTTGTTATCTACTTCCATTTCTATTCTAAAGGTTCGTGTTGCTGGATCAGCTGTATTTGAAACATAAGTTACTATTCCATTAACTTTTTCACCGGTTGATAAACTTGCTTGACCAGCTATTCCATTTCTTAGTTTAGTTATTTCTTTTTCGGAAACTTGAGCGGTAATTTTAATTGGATTATAATCCACAACTCTTCCGCAAGCTTTACCAATTGATAAGAAATCTCCTATTTCTGCAAGTTTTTCATTAAATATTCCATCAAAAGGCGCTCGTATATTGATATTATCTAACTCCTGTTCCATTTGTTTTACTTGTGCTTTTGATGCATCATAGGAAGCCGAGGAAGCCGCTAATTGTGTTTTAGATCTATATCCTTTTTCCACCAGAGTTTTTGAAGCTTGCCATTCAAGTTCTTTTTGCTTCATTAGGGCGTTCGCCTCATCTAACTTTGCTTGTCTAGCATCAACTGATTGTTTACAAATTATATCGCCTTTTAAAACTTGCTCACCTTTTTCAAAAAATATTTCTTCAATAATTCCAGTTGTTTCAGCAGCAATGTATACATTTCTATCAGATTCAGTTCTACCTCTTAAAACAACATGAGAAATTTTAGGCTTTGCATTAAAAACTTTTGCCAGAACAAGAGCCTTTTCTTGATTTTGATTTTCAGATTCTATAGAGAATTCATTAGAATTGTCACTAGAGAATATACCTGTAAACATCCATAGAATAAGCAAAGCAAATGTAATTAACGATGTTTTTATAGTTTTAGTCATAATTCTTCCTAAAAAATGACGCATGCGTCATTATTTATAGTGATATAATTATTCATCTACTAATATGCAAGTTAAATTTTATAAATTTTTTTAATTTCTAATTTGATTATATTGTTTGAGACTGCTAATAATTTTGACTGTCAAATCATAAAAAGGGAAATTCGGGGTTGACAATTCACTAGTTTTTTAAAAGTGTACTCATTGATACTTTATATTTGGCTAGTAAAATATTCAGTTGAATTAATATAGAGAGGACCATATGTCTGTAAATATAAATTTTAAAATCGTAATCTTTGTTTCATGTATTTTATTATTAACGCATGAAACTTTTGCTCAAAAAACAATTGATCCTGCAAGGCAAATGGATCCGGTAAAATCACTTTTTGCTCAAGCAAATAGTTCAGGTAAAGAAGCGCAAGGTCAAATTGATTCCTTAGACGATGCTACTAACACTATAGTTCAAGAATTTAGATTAAATTATCAACAGTTAACCGACTTAACTCAATACAACGACCAACTAGAAATACTAATCGATAGACAAGAAAGAAAAATGGTTCGGATTGAACAAGATATTGCTCGAATTAGCAGCTTAACTCGATCTGTTATGCCTTTAATGTTTAAAATGATCGACGCTCTTGATACATTTGTAGAACTTGATGTTCCTTTTTTAATTGATGAAAGAAGGCAAAGAGTTGCTGGTCTTAGAAACTTAATGAATAATCCAGATGCTTCTCCTGCTGAAAAATATAGAAAAATTTCAGAGGCATATGAAATTGAAAATGAATATGGGCGAACAATTGAAGCATATACAGGTAAAGTCAGTCCGGATGATGATAGAACAGTGAACTTCTTAAGAATTGGAAGAAATTCATATATTTACCAAACTTTAGATGGCGATGATGCAGCTGTATGGAATAAGAGTAAAGGTGAATGGAAAAGACTTGGCGGATCTTATCGTCTTCCTATCCAAGTTGGTATTCGTATCGCAAACGAACAGGCAGCTCCCGACTTGATGGTTGTGCCTCTTGAGATAACTTCAGAATAATTATTAGGGGAAAAAAATGAAAAACTTAAAATTAAATAAAATAATTCTATTAGTTTCTTTTCTAACCATATTTATTTCTCCTGTATTTTTATTTGCACAGAAGGAAGAAGAAGAAATTCCTGCAGAAGTTACATCTTTGGAGCAACTAATTTTAAAGGTACAAGAAGAAGCGCTTTATGATAGTGAAGAAAATCGTCAAAGAATTGCAAAATTTTCTGCTGAAAAAGACACACAACAACAAATTCTCAATAAGACTCTTGCAGACTTAAAAGTTCAAGAGGATAGAGCCATAGTTCTAGAAAAAGAATTTGATGAAAATGATGTAAAACTTAGTGAACTTGAGGATTTAAAGGCCGAAAGACTTGGAGCTTTTGGTGAATTATTCGGTGTTGTTAGAGGTACTGCAAGTGAAATGGGTGCTCAGTTAAAGGAATCCATTATAAGTGGTGAGTTAACAGGACGTCATGAGACATTATCAAATCTAGCAAAATCTAAAAAACTACCTTCGAATGATGAACTTGAACTTTTATGGTTCCATCTTCTTGAAGAAATGAAAGCCCAAGGAGAGGTTAAGCATTTTACGGGAACTATTGTCGATACAGATGGGAGCTTTTCGGAAGAAGAAGTAGTTAGAGTAGGGCCTTGGACAGCTTACGATAGAAGAGGAAACTTTTTAGGCTATTTACCTGATGATGAAAGATACAGAGTTTTAGGAAGGCAACCTCAGGCAAGATTTGTAGATCTTGCAGACAATGTTGTTGATGGAGATGCTGGTGATATTGTTAAAGGAGCTATTGATCCTTCTCGAGGAGCTATTTTAGGTTTACTTATACAAACACCTGGACTTTCTGAAAGAATTAGTCAAGGTGGAGTGGTTGGTTATATAATTATTGGATTATTAATTATTGGATTACTCTTATCAGCTGAAAGAATATTTAGGCTTACTTCTGTTTCAAGATCAGTTAGCGCTCAAGCAAAAGATGTGGACAATCCGAAAGATAACAACCCACTTGGTAGAGTTCTAACTGCATATCATTCTAACAAGAGTGCTGATGTTGAAACTTTAGAGCTAAAATTGGATGATGCAATTTTAAAAGAATTACCTGCTTTAGAAAGAGGAATTAATTTTATTAAATTACTCTCTTCTGTAGCTCCATTACTTGGGTTATTAGGTACTGTTACCGGTATGATCGTTACCTTCCAAGCAATAACATTATTTGGTACAGGTGATCCTAAGTTAATGGCTGGAGGTATTTCACAAGCACTTGTTACTACGGTTCTTGGGCTTACTGCTGCTATACCGCTTGTGTTATTACATTCTGTGGCTCAGCAGAGAAGTAGATCAATTCAACAAGTACTAGAAGAACAAAGTGCAGGTTTGATTGCTACAAAAGCAGAATCTAGATAATTTTGGGTTTAGGAATTAAGGGGTTTATGTAAATGGGTGACTTTCTACTTAAGATTGTTAGACCAGATTTAGCATTTAGTTCGTTACGAGACTTTCTTGAACTTGGCGGAGATGTTCTTATAGCTATTATGCTAGCTACATTTATTATGTGGTCTTTGATTATAGAAAGATATTGGCATTTTGCTACTTCACAAAAGACTATATCCAAAAATATTATCAATAATTGGAATGAACGCTCAGACCACAATTCTTGGTATGCTAGGAGAATAAGAGAAAAATTAATAAGTGAAGTGAAACAATCTTCTCAAAGAGGGTTATTATATATAAAAACCCTTGTTGCTGCTGCGCCATTATTTGGTTTGTTGGGCACAGTTACTGGGATGGTAGAAGTATTTGATGTTATGGCAATAACTGGATCTTCTAATGCACGTGCAATGGCTGCTGGTATTTCAAAAGCTACATTACCTACAATGTCTGGTATGGTTGCTTCTTTATCAGGACTGTTTTTTATTGCTCAATTAGAATCAAGATCAAAAAGAGAAATTTCTTATGTTGAGGATCATTTATCTTTATCATAATAGGGATAAGAATTAGGAGAAAAAAATGAGAAGAAGAACAAGATTAGATGAAGAAAGTGAAATTAATATCACACCGCTTTTAGATATTGTTTTTATCATGTTGATTTTCTTTATTGTTACCGCAACTTTTGTGAAAGAGTCTGGTATTGATGTTACTCGCCCAGATTCTGAAACAGCTCAACAACAAAATAGAGTAGGAATATTAATTGCGATAAGTGATAAGAATGAAATTTGGATCAATAGAAGATTAGTAGATATGGATGCTGTTCAAGCTAATGTAGAGAAACTTCATGCGGAAAACCCTCAGGGTGGAGCAGTAATTCAAGCAGATGAAAGATCTGAAGTTGGGTTAATGGTTCAAGTTATTGATGCCGTAAGACTTGCAGGGGTAGAGCAATACTCCATTGCCGCATCAGAGAAAAATTAATTGGTGATATTTTGTTTGAATTTTTAGATAAATTAAAATCATATATAAAGAAAGCTCAAGATATAGAGATTGCTGGATATTCTCTTAAGGAGCTTGATAGTAGGGTAACTGCTATCCCATTAGCTGCAATTGTAACTGTCTTTCTTTTTCTTGTTATGCAGGCATTAGTAACAAGTAATGAATATGATATTGGAGAAGAAGGCGTTAATATTAATATAAGCTTTTTAAGACAGCTTCAAGATACAGAAACTCAAACAGCAAAGAAAAAACCAAATAGACCTGAGCAAGAGCAAGAACCAGATCCGCCTGAAATGGATATTCCTGAAACTCCTCGACCCGAAATGTCTGCAGAAAGCGTTGCAACTCCAGATTTTGGCGGTCCTAACTTTGGTGCCTTTTCAGCTTCAACTGATGCTGATGTGTTGCCTATAGTTAAAGTACCTCCTCAATATCCAAGAAGAGCTACACAAAGAGGTATAGAAGGATGGGTATTGGTTGAATTTACAATTACCTCAAGTGGTGCTGTTGTTGATCCAGCGGTTATAGATGCAGAGCCTCCAGGAATTTTTAATAGATCTGCCCTAAGAACAATTGTAAAGTGGAAATATAAACCGAGAATTTTAGATGGCAAAGCTGTACCAAGACCTGGTGTGCAACATCTAATCACTTATGAGTTAGAAGATGCAAGATAAATTAAAAGATTTTTTTCGTAATTTCATAATTGTTTTTGTAATTTTTACATTAGCAATACCTGTATCTATTAGTATAAGTGGTTTGTTTTCTGAAACGGTTTATGCCCAGAAGAAGAAAGAGAGAAGAAAACCGCCAAAAGCAAAAAGAACTCAAACCATGAGTAAAAAAGTAGGAGCTGAATTTATTAAAGCTCAGGAAGCTCTCGGTGAAGATTTACCAGATAGAGCCATGGATATCTTAAACAATCTTTTAAGAAGAGATGATTTAAGACCTTTTGAGCAAGCTCAAATAATTAGATTACAAGCTTATGTTTATGCTGAAAGAGAAGATTATGATAAATCTCTTGAATATCTAGAAAGAGTTTTTTCATATAATGCTCTACAACCACAAGATCAATTAGACCTTCAGTTCCAGATTGCTCAACTTTACCTTGCAACTGATGACTGGAATACTGGGCATGATAAATTAGTTGCTTGGTTCAAAAGCGCTGAGGAAATGGGATCTCCTCCTGGCCCTTCTGCGCATGCATTACTAGCTCAAATATATTTATATTTTGCTTCTGAAACTGAAAGAGACTCTCCTGAAGAAAAACAGTATTACAGGAAAGCAGAACCACATGCAGAAAGGGCTGTTTTTAGTGCTGCTGAACCAAGAGAAAATTGGTATCAGGTTTATCTATCTATTTTATTGTTTGATGATAGGTATGAAGAGTCTGTTCCAATATTAGAGGCAATGGTTTACAGGTTTCCTGATAAAAAGAACTATTATCGACAGTTGGCGGCATTATATGCAGAATTGAAGAGGGAAGAAGATTCCTTTCATGTTCAACAAATTATGCTTTCAAAGGATATGCTGGAAAAACATGACGAATTATTGAGGGTAGCCCAGCTATATTTATATTATGAGGTACCTTATAAAGCTGCTTTGATTCTTGAAAAAGAATTGGAAAGTGGACGAATTAAAGATGAAGAAAAGAATTGGGAACAACTTGCAAATGCTTGGCTATCAGCAAGAGAATGGAAAAAAGCTATACCTCCTTTAAAAAAGGCCGCAGAACTATCTGAAGACGGGGAGTTATTTCTTAGGTTAGGCCAAACCTTTATGCAAGAGGAAGATTGGAAAGAGGCTGAAAATTATATTAAATACGCCATTAAAAAGGGTGATCTAGATAACCCTGGAAGAGCATGGTTACTTCTTGGGATAACAAGAAATAAAAAAGGTATAAAATTCGAAAAATCGGCTTTATTTGCTTTCAAAAGATCAACTGGCTATGAGGATATGGAAGCTGATGCCAGAAGATGGGTAAAAGTAATTGAATCAAAACAAGCTAGAAGAGAAGCTGACAGATTAGCTGCCGAAGCTGCCGAAGCAGAACTAGCTGACGACAGTATTTATT
>CAXFAF010000029.1:0-13405 GCA_964001285.1 uncultured bacterium
TTTAATTAAATAATAATTAAACGGCCCTTTTGGGCCGTTTTCTTTTTTGTTTGTCAAAATCTTAGAAAAAAATATAAATTTTAATTGAATTTTTGTCAGAATCCTTCAGTATAAATAATTGAAAAATAATATTAAAATTTAAGAATAATAATTCTTTAATTTGTATTTAAATATAATGTGGGAGTTTATAATGAATTACTTAAAATTGTTTAAGTTATCTTTGCTTATTTTACCTTTGATAACTTTTTTTAGTGTTACTTCTAATGCTCAAGAAGAAACAATAGGTCAATCTAATACTATTGAAGAAATTATTGTTACAGCTAGACAGCAGGCTGAAGGATTACAAGATGTTCCAGTTACAATTGCTGTAATGTCGGAACAAGATCTAGAACGTTATAACATTACGACACTTGTTGATGCAGCAAAAATGGTACCTAATATGGCTATCTCTCAAGGTGGTTCGGGTAATGGTTCCAACCTTAGATTAAGGGGCATAGGCTCTAGCTCAATATCTGCAGCTTTTGACCATTCCATTGCAATTAATATTGACGGAGTGGTTGTAAACAGAGGAAGATTTATTCATAACGCCTATTTGGATATGAATCAGATAGAAGTTCTTAAAGGTCCTCAATCATTATATTTTGGTAAATCAGCTACTGCAGGTGTTATCTCTATTACAACAAACGATCCAACAGATGAATTTGAATTTGAATTTGGGGCTGGTATTGAAACTGAACATGAAGGAACTTTTACTGATATAGTGATTTCTGGTCCAATTTCTGAGAATTTTGGAGCAAGGCTTGCAATAGGTGTTAGTGAAAATGAAGAAATGTTTGAAAACTATTCATTTGCGAATGATCCTATGCCTTTCGGTAATGGAACCGAGCAATGGTTTGGTGATGAATCACTTAATGCGCGTTTAACTCTTTTATGGAATCCATTAGATAACTTTGAAGCTAAGTTAAAATATCATTATTCTGAATATGAAAATAATGGAGGCGGAACAGCTTGGTCTGAGGAAGGGCTGTGTCCTGATGGAGTAACTCAATTAACAGGTATTCCAGGAGCAGCTACATTTTTTACAACTAGAGCAGGAGTTGATGATTGTACAATAAATGGTAATACCTCAAAAATTAATCTTGAACCAGGATTAAGGGCTGGTCTTCCATGGGGATATGACGACGGTAAACCAGGTCTTAATCAAGAAACTAATGTACTTTCATTACAATTAAGTTGGGATATTAATGAAAATTTAAACTTAACTTCTGTCACGAGCCAAGTTGAGCTAGATCATGATGAGCTGGATGACTATAGTTATGGTGCTGGTGTTTTTGGAGGACTTCATCGCAATATTTATGAACATTTAGCGCAAGAATTTAGACTTACCAGTAACTTTGATGGCCCTCTCAATTTCCAATTAGGTTTATATGTTCAGGAAATAGAACAAGAATTTGATGCTTATCAATATGCATTCAATTTAGCTGTAATGCCGAATATATTTGGACCAGCTTTAGCCTTCTTTGGCGGTGATCCAACAAGTCCAATTGTTGGGGCGGATGGACCTACTGGAAACCAATATGATTATAATAAACATCACTTCCTTGATACCGATGTTAGATCAATTTATTTAGCTGCTTATTGGGATATTAATGAAAGAACAGAACTTACTTTAGGCGCACGTTATACTGAAGAAGAAAAAGTTGGTCGTATCGAAATACCTTATATTCATTCGGCTGCTGCAGCTTTTGGCTTTGCTGCTCCACCAGTAATCTCAGGTCTTGAATTTGAAGATGACAACCTTTCTCCTGAAGTGGCAATAAATTATTACATTAATGAAGATGTAAGTGTTTATGTTTCTTATAAAGAAGGGTTCAAATCTGGTGGCGTTGACAATAGCGCATTACCTACGGCCTCAATTAATCCTTTATCTCCTACATTCGAAGGGTTTGGCGCCCTTATTTATGAATCAGAAGAAGCTGAAGGTATTGAACTAGGTGTTAAAGCGAATCTTTTAGACGGTAATATGCGCTTGAATGCTACAGTCTTTTCATATGAATATGTCGATCTTCAGGTACAATTATTCGATTCAAAAATTATCCAATTTAGTACCTTTAACGCTGGTGGTGTTGAAACAGAAGGTTTCGAAGTTGATATGTTATGGAATACTAATGTTGAAGGTCTAACTCTACGTGGTGCTTTTGCTTACACTGATAACATGAATACCAAAGACTTTATTGTTCCATCTGGGGAAAATTTAAAAGGTACAAAAGGTAATTTCAATCCAGAAATTACTGGATTTGCAGGTTTCACTTATGATCAAGAATTAACATCAGGTTGGCGCTCAAATATATCTGCTGATGCACGTTATTCTGATGATTATGGATGGGTTGCACAAATCAATTCTCCTCGTCAAGATTCCTATTGGCTTTTTGATGCATCTTTAAGCCTATACTCTGATGATGGAAAACATTCTATTAATTTCATTGGTAGAAATCTTGGTGATGAAATTGTAATAATTGGAGGAGGAGCCATACCAGGAAGAATTCAAAGACAAGAAGGAACTTCTTCATTACTCCAAGATCAAACTGCAACGACAACTTTAGGTCGTACTTTGACCCTACAATATAAATTTAAAATGTAGGTTATACCTAACAATAAACATGTAAAAAATTACATAATTATGACTAAAAACGGCTCAAAAGAGCCGTTTTTTTTATTTTATAACTTTATTATTGAATTTTTGAAAAAAATGATGACTATTGTGGAACATTATAAGGATTTTCTTAGTATTTTTATAAATTTAATAATAAAAATAACCTAAATAACCATAAAGGGGGGGTTTAAATGAGAAACTTTAAGAATTTAATATTTGTATTTGCTTGTTTCTTAATAGCAAATACTTTCAGCATTCCTACAATTGCGCAGGAATCTGAATCTTCTAGTCTACAAATTGAAGAAATTATTGTTACAGCGCAAAAAAGAGAACAATCTGCTCAAGATGTTCCAATATCAATTACTGCTTTAGATGAACAACTTCTAAGCTCAACAATTAGAAATATTTCAGATATTACTGGGTATGCGCCTAATGTTGTTCTTGGTGGTGAAGGTCGTAGAGGTGGTGCTACCGCTATACAAATAAGGGGTATTGCAGCTGCTACTAATACTGATAATACTTTTGACTCACCAATTGCTGTGAATGTAGATGGTATCTATCTTGGTCAAAATGCAGGATCTTTATTAGATAATTTTGATATGGAAAGAATTGAGATCCTAAGGGGTCCACAAGGTACTCTTTTTGGTAAAAATACTACTGGTGGTGTTATTAATGTTATTAGAACGCGACCTACAGGAGAATTTGGTGGAAAAGTCAAAGCAACTCTTGGTGAAGATGGACGTCAAGAATTTAGAGCAGTAATAAATGCTCCTTTATCAGATAATGTGGCCGCAAAGTTTTTTGCAACTTCGGTTCAAAGTGATGGATGGATTCCAAATATTACTATTGGCGGGCATAATGGTGAAGAAGATTATCAAGCATACGGTGTTACACTTTTATTTACACCAAATGATAGGTTTGAAGCTCTTTTGACAGTTGAGAGAATGGATGATCAAAGCGCATTAAAAGCTTATAACCAAAACTTTAATGTTGCGCCAGGTGTTATACCTCCTCCACCTCCAGGTCCAAATGTTACAGACTTTAGTGGTGGGTTGTTAGCTTGTACAATTTATCCTCAAGCATGTAGAACATCTCCTGATCAACTACCTTATGCTGAAAATGATACTCAGCATGACGCTTCTGTTGAAACAGATGCAATTACACTTCAAATGACATATGAGCTTGATGAAAATCAAACCATTAAATACATAGGCGGTTATAGAGATGTAAAGGAAGATCGTATTTATGACTATGATGGATCAGCCGCTCCTTTCATTACTCTTGAAAGATGGAATGTTTATGATCAAACAAGTCACGAGCTTCAATATAATGGTTCATTTGCTAATATAGAGTTAACTGCTGGACTATATATGTTTGAAAAAGAACATACACAAGATTGGTCTACAGGTGGAACATTTTGGGGAGTTCTCTTTGGTGCAACTTTATCTGCTCCAGGTATGTGGGAACTTTGTCAGGACTTTTTTGATCCAACATTTTCTGTAGCTTGTGATCCAACAGAACCAGCATATCCTACTGGTACTCTTTATCAGATCCTTTACTCTACTCAAAAAACAGAGTCTAAAGCTGCGTATGCGCAGGCTGATTGGGCGGTAAATGATCAATGGACGCTTACTGGTGGTGTTAGATATACAGAGGAAGAGAAAGACTTCTATGCTGGTCAGGCTTATCTTGCTGGTCATGATATAGGTGAAGGTCGTAACTTCCCTGATTATGCGGATCTTCAAAAGAAATGGGATGACACATCAATTAAAGTAGGTGTCTCTTATCAAATTAATGAAGATTCTTTAGCTTATCTTACATATACAGAAGGTTTCCACTCCGGCGGATTCTATGCTGTTGTTCAACAAACAAAGCATATGAGAAGAAATCAATATGATCCAGAATTTTCAGAAAGTACTGAATTAGGAATTAAATCTTTCTTATTTGATAGAAGAGTTCAGCTTAATGCATCATATTTCATAAATGACTATGCAGGTAAACAAGAGGAATCAACTCAGGTTGATAATGAAACTAAAACAGTTGCTTCTTTCTGGTCTAATGTTGCTAGTGCTGAGTATGAAGGTTTTGAAATCGATATACAATGGCTTGTAAATCAGTATTTACGTGTATTTGCTAATTTTGGAACTCTTGATGCTTCGTATCAAGGTTTCTTTACTGACATCAATGAAAGTGATGGAATTACAAAAATTGAATCTGCTGATTTCTTGACTCCAAGATTTGCTCCTGAAGAATCATGGGGTATTGGAGGAACTTTATCCATACCTGTTGGTAGTGGAGCAGTAGATGTTTTTGCGAAATATAATCGAATTGGTGAGCAAGAAACAGATCTTCTTAATGCTGATCTAGCTAGAGCGCCAGAAACAGAAAATCTAACAGCATCAATTGGATATTTCCAAGATAATTGGTCAATTGTAGCTTATGGTACAAATCTTACTGATGAGCAATACGAAGTTGTTGATCCAATTATGCCGTTATTCGCAATTGGTACAATTAATGAAGGACGTAAGTTTGGAGTTGAATTAACTTACGAATTCTAATCATTAAAAATAATTAATTAAAAGGGCCATTTTTTAATGGCCCTTTTTTTTAACAATACTCTAAATTTCAATTGTATTTATAAAAAAAATGTAGATTATTGATACTACAAATAATAATAATCCGGAGGGTCTATATGAATTATCTAAAATATCTAGTATTTGGTTTCATAGCTTTTTCTTTTTCATTGAATCTAAATACTCTCGTTGTAGCTCAAGAATCAGAAGGTTCTAGTTTAGCTATTGAAGAAATTATTGTCACAGCACAAAAAAGAGAGGAATCTCTTCAAGATGTTCCGATAGCTATAACAGCTATTACTGAACAACTTGAAGATTCAACTATTAGAAATATTGCAGACTTAAGTGCTTTTGCGCCAAATGTTATAATTGGCGAAACATCTGTAAGAGCAAGAGGTTCAGCAATAACAATTAGGGGTATTAACTCTAGTGAATCCGATAAATCATTTGATCCTAAGATTTTGGTTGAACTTGATGGTGTAGCAATTGGTACAAATTCTGGACAAATAATTGAGAATTTTGATCTAGAAAGAATTGAAATCTTAAGGGGTCCTCAGGGAACTCTATTTGGTAAAAATACTAATGGCGGTGTTATCAGAGTCATGAGGTCGAAACCTACTGGTGAATTGGGCGGTAAAGCCGAAATAACAATAGGTGACAATGGTCAAGAAGAATTTAGAGTACTTTTTAATGCTCCTATTATAGAGGATAAAGCAGCAATAAAACTTTTTGGAACAACAATTAAAAATGATGGGCATATGTATAATACCTATCTTAATGTTGATGGACCTAAAAAGGACTATACTCATTATGGGGCATCGCTTTTATTTACACCAAATGAAAATTTCGAAGCTATATTAACTATAGAACAATATGATGATGGCAGCGATGTTGGAGCGTGGACTAACGCAAATGATAACTCTACACTGATTTGTAACCTTTATGATCCACTTAACACAGACGGCACTCCAAAGACTGGTGCTGCTTTAGGGCCTGTTCAAGCGTTTAACCCAGAAGGAATTAATACATGCCTATCTAATGATAAAAATGCTAGTGATTCAACATACTCAACAGATGACACTAACCCTGGTCAATATGATACAGATGCAGTTACATTAAATCTTACATGGGACATTAATGGGACAGATAGACTAGTTTATGTTGGTGGTTATAGAGATGAATATGAAGATACCAAATGGGAATATGATGGCGTTGCAATGCCTTGGATATGGATTGAAGCGTATAACTATTACGAACAAGAAAGTCATGAAATAAGATGGGAAAGAACAACAGACAACTATAACTTAACAATAGGGGGGTATTTCTGGGATAGCACTTACCATCAAGATTGGGTGACTCGAGGATCTTTTTGGTCAACCCTAGTTCCACCCTTCTTATATAATGCTTGTTTAGTTGGAGCATTAGGCGCAATACGTTGTGAACCAGGCCTTGAGAATGGCTTAGGACCAAATTATGTTCAAAAACTTCTTCAAGAACAGAATACCGAGTCTCAAGCTGTTTTCGGACATCTTGACTACATCATAAACGATAAATGGACTTTTACATTAGGTTTAAGATATACCGAGGAAGAAAAGAACTTTATTGGAGGTCAGTCTTACTCAACATCTATTGAAAGGGCTTATATAAATAATTTTGCAAATATTGGGCTTCCTGGAGAAGTTGGTATCGCTAATCTACTCAAAAAATATGATGAGATGTCTGGAAGAATTGGTGTTACTTATCAAGTCAATGAAGATACTATGGCTTATGTAACTTACTCTGAAGGCTTCCAAAGCGGTGGTTTCTTTGGTAGAAATCAAAATGTATCAGACTTTAAAAATACCTATGATCCCGAGTTTGCCAAAACTCTGGCTGTAGGTGTTAAAAGCTTACTTTTGGATAAAAGACTTCAGCTTAATGCAGAATATTTTAGAAATGATTTCGAAGACAAACAAGAAAACACTATTAAACTTGATCCAACAACAAGAACTGTCGTGACAGTAATTGATAATGTTGCAGGAGTTCTTTATGAAGGTCTAGAAGTGGAAATGCGAGCTCTTGTTAGTGAAAATTTTGAAGCTTTCTTAAATGTTGGTTTTCTGGATGCTGAATATGATGGATTTATAGCCGACCTTGATGGAGCTGACGCTGATGGTAATCTTGTTTTAACAAATAATGATTATCTAACGCCGAAATTCTCGCCTGAAACAACTTACTCTTTCGGAGGAACCTACTCTGTTGATGTTGGCCCTGGCGAATTGTCTTTATTTGCTAAATATAGTTTTGTTGATGAACAAGAATCAACAACGACTAATATAGAAATCGGTAAAGTTCCTTCAATAGAAAAAATTGATGTTTCCTTAACTTATCGATGGGATAATTATAAGATTTCTGCATATGGTCGAAATTTAACCGATGAAGTTGTTATACCTGTTAGGGATATATCAAGTTTAATGATATTCGGTTCTCCATCTGTAGGAACAGTATATGGATTTACTGTCCAAGCTGAATTTTAATTATCATAAATAGCTTTATAAAAAGGGCCATATTATATGGCCCTTTTTTATTGCTTTATTATTTTTTTTAGAGTGAAATATCAATTGTAAAAGGAGTTTATTATGGAAGAAATGTCACAAAATCCTGATGAAGAAACGCAAAGTTATGTGTTCAATCAAACCATGCTTAGAATCAAAGACCCAAAAAAATCTATCGATTTTTATACGAGTGTCTTAGGAATGACTATTCTAAAGAAATTAGATTTTCCCGATTTTGATTTCTCATTATATTTTCTAGCTTATTTAAGGGATGAGGATGATCCTGTCCCAGAAAATAATCAGGAGAGGTTTGCATATGCTCTAAGTCAAAAAGCTGTTTTAGAACTAACGCATAATTGGGGTACAGAAAATGATGAAAGTTTCTCTCATCATGATGGAAATTCGGACCCTAGAGGCTTTGGCCATATAGGCATAACTGTTCCAGATGTTTATGAAGCATGTGAAAGATTTGAATCACTAGGTGTAGAGTTCCAAAAAAAACCAGATGATGGAAATATGAAAGGCCTAGCCTTTATAAAAGATCCCGATGGATATTGGATAGAAATTCTTTCTGCTAAGGGTCTAGCAAGCACTATTTAATCATCTAATTTAGACTTAAAATCATTAATTAAAGAAATAATTTCTTCGGTTTTAGAATTGATAATGTTATGCCCTCCTTCAAAGGAAAATGTATTTGCATAGGGGATTATATCGATTGCTTTTAATATGGAATCCACTGGAACATCTTCGTCATCAACAGCATAAGTAATATGTACGGGAGTTTTGTTATGATTAATTATCTTATAATCATTATAAAAATCATGAGTAATGAAATTTTTCATAAGAGAACTGAATGAGTTTTGAGTACCCACAACACTAAATTGTTTTATAAAATGGTCTGGATCCTGATCATCTTCTGTTAAATCGGAACCTCTTTCTACTAACCTGTTAATAATAAAAAATCTTAAGTAAAAATCCCAAAGAAGTGGTATGGAAGCAAAGTTGCCTAATCCAATTGTTTGTGAACCTACAAAAGGAACATTTAGGATTAATGATTTCACTTTCGAAGG
The DNA here is from genome assembly GCA_964001285.1 of uncultured bacterium. Classification (GTDB taxonomy): domain Bacteria; phylum Pseudomonadota; class Alphaproteobacteria; order MED-G09; family MED-G09; genus AG-430-B22. Next base: position 8,831 of record CAXFAF010000029.1, read on the forward strand.
ATTCTTGGCTGAGTAATTAGAAGCTAAAGCTCCACCCATAGACACCCCCAACAATGTAACAGTATCTAAAGATAGATGACTAATAAAATCATCGAGTTGTTTCTCAAATGTAAACATATCATATTTTATTTTTGGCCTATCTGAAAAACCTCTTCCAAAATGGTCGTAGGCATAAACTTTATATCCAATTTGAGATAGGCTATCAGCAATCTTTTTATAATAATAAGATGGAACAGTTACTCCATGTATAAGAATTAGTGGCTCACCCTCATCACTACCTATTGAATAATAAGCGGTTTTCCCATGGCTGTTCTCAAAAAACAAATATTCTTCATCGGACTTTAACTCACTAATATCTAAATTCTCTCTATTTCCTATGAAATAAATTAAAAACAATACAATGAATAAAAATAAAAAAGATAAAATATATATAAACCAATTGACCATAGCTTTTCTCTCAATGATTATATTATAAGGAGGGATATATCATGGCAATTTTAGATTTATTTCAATTAAAGGATGATGTGGCCGTAGTAACCGGCGCAGGAAAAGGTATAGGTAAAGGAATTGCTATTGCATTAGCCGAAGCTGGAGCAGATTTAGTATTAGCTTCTAGGACAGAAAAAGATCTTGTTGATGTCCAAAAAGAAATATCCAATATAGGAAAAAAATCAATAATCGTACCAACTGATGTAACCAATCCTGAATCCATGGAGGTATTATCTCAAAAAGCTGTAAGTGAATTTGGTCGAATTACAATTTGGGTTAATAATGCTGGAGGTTTACCTGATGGAACACCGAGATATTTAACAAGAACATCTATGGAAGAATTTGAAGCTCAGGTTAATCTAAATTTTAATGCTGTCTTTAACGGATGCGTAACAGCAGCTAAAAATATGACTGAAGGTGGATCAATTATAAATATTTCCTCGAGAGCATCAAAAAATATGTCTGGAAATCTGAAAAACGGGCCTTACGCCGCTTCAAAGTCTGCTGTTAACAGTTTAACTGCAACCTTATCTTTAGAATTAGCGCCAAAAATTCGAGTTAATGCTGTAGCACCTGGACCAATTCCCACAGAAAATTTTAAAGATTCAATGAATATGCATACCGAAGAGCAAGAAGAACAATTAAAAAAACATATACCTATTCCTCTACAAAGGTGGGGGTCTCCTGATGATATTGGTGCAGCCGTCGTTTATATGGCATCAAAAGCGTCAAGCTGGGTAACGGGTCAATGTATTTACATTGATGGAGGAATTTAAGAATTAGGTATCTCTATTAAAACAATTAAACCTGATGGCTTAGCATCAAGTAACTTTAAAGATCCATTATGGAATTTAGCGGCCGAATTAACCAGATTAAGACCTAAACCAGACCCTTTTAAACTTCGACTTGAATCTAATCTTACAAATCTTTCTAAAACCTTCTTTTTATCATTCTCTTGGATCCCAACACCATTATCACTAACCCATAAGGAAACGCTTTCCTTGTTTTTCTTAGCGCCTATGGTTATTGCTGGTGCATCATTGCTAGATCCATAATTTATAGAATTTTCAATTAAATTGGCTATAGCCTGCGAAAGAAGATTGTTATTTGCTTCAATCTTAATCTCTTCATCTACATCATGGTTTAATATTATACCTTTGGCATCTGTTATAGGCTCATACAGATCAAACAAATTCATAATTAAATCATTTATATTTATAACGGATTTATCTAAATCTGAGGCACCAGACTCAACCTTAGAAATTGATAATATTGAGTTAAATGTTTTAATTAGATTGTCTGTTTCGATTATTGCATCATCAATAGATTTCTTATACTGATCAACATCAGAATTTGACATTAAAGTTACCTCCAGATTAGTCCTTATTCTGTTTAGTGGTGTCCTTAAATCATGAGCAATATTATCTGTCACTTGTTTCATGTTTGTCATTAATGAATCTAATCTGTCTAACATTTCATTTAAATTAGATGATAATTGATTTAATTCATCTTTACCTTTTGTAGTAGGTAACCTTTCTGAAAGATTCCCATCCATTATCTTTTTACTGGTTATATTGATATCTGAAATCCTTTTCAAAAAATTTCTACTTAAAATATAACCACCAGATATACCTAGAAAAATAATAAGGATTATTGACCATAATGAACTGTAGAAGAATCGTTCTTTTAATTTTATCTCATTATTTACAACCCTGCCCACGAGTAATCTATAATTTTCAACAGGCGTAACTAGGTCTCTTCCCCTGCCATAATAAATTTCTTCTTCTCCATTTACATTAATTTGATAGGTGAATTCTATCCATCCATCATCGTTAACTTTAATTTCATTGGGTTCTGTAACATTACCTGCCAAAACATTATTGTTGGCATCATAAAGTCTATAAATATCGAGTGAAGGACGTGATGTTTCTCTTCTAATATAGCTAATTAAACCATTTCCTCGATACCTTAGATAAACATTATTAAGGTCTTCAACTTTTTTTATAATTTTCTGATCTGCCTCAATTTCTATATCTCTAGCAGAAGTAAAGTATAAAAATGTTAATATAAGACCGACAGAAATACTTAAAAGCATCGTATATATAAAAATGAGTCTGAAACTTGCTAAATTAAAAGGGTTATTCATCGTACCTTAAAGCATACCCAGCCCCTCGCTCAGTATAGAGCATTTGCTTTCCTTTGAATGGTTTATCAATTTTGGACCTTAATCTTGAAATATGAACATCAATAACATTTGTTTGAGGATCAAAATGATATTCCCAAACTCCTTCTAATAGCATGGTCCTAGTTACTACCTGGTTAGGCCTTCTTAAAAGAAATTCTAGAAGTTTGTATTCACGTGGCTGCAAGTCAATAACTTGCCCTTCTCTTTCGACCTTTCTGCTTAATAAATCTAATTTTAAATCTCCTAATTCAAGTAAGCTTGAACTAGCTTCAGGTTGGTTTCTTCTACTTAAAGCCTCTAACCTTGCCAGTAATTCAGAAAATGAAAAGGGTTTGGCTAAGTAATCATCGGCACCATATTTTAAGCCTTTCACCCTTTCATCAACTTCTCCTAATGCAGAAAGAATTAATATAGGTATATCAGTTTTTTCTTTTCTTACTTTTTCTATAAGGTTAAGACCATCTAATTTTGGGAGCATTCTATCTACAACTAATACATCAAAATTTGAATCCAATGCCATATAAAGCCCTTCTTCGCCGTCAGAAGCCCTATCAACAACGTGTCCGCTTTCTTTTAAGCCCTTAATTACATAGGAAGCCGCATCATTATCATCTTCGATAAGCAATATATGCATAAATATCTCCTTACCTTAAGATAAGTCAAATTCATCAATTATGTCATTATTTTAATTTGACCACATTTATAATTTGGGGAGGCCTCGAAAATAAATGTGGTCAAATATTTTCTTGTTATCTGATTATCTAATATTTCCCTTTACCAAAACATTTCTTTAATATTAACTTTTTTTAATGTTCCTAGAAGGAGATTAAATTTGAATATTTTAAAAGGAATAAGAGTTTTAGACTTTGGAAGATATATTGCTGGCCCTTATTGTGCTGCGCTTCTTGGGGACTTAGGAGCTGAAGTGATTAGAGTTGAAAGAATTGATGGCTCAGAAGATCGTTATGTCCATCCAATAGATAATCCAAATGGTGAAGGAGCTATGTTCATGCAAATGAACAGGAATAAAAAGGGAATTACACTTAACCCTACTAAAGAAGGGTCTCAAGAAATAGTAAAAAAACTTGTCGAAACTGCAGATATTGTTGTAGCGAACCTCCCTCCTCAAACATTGAAAAGAATGGGAATAGATTATGATACCATCTCAAAATATAATAAAAGAATTATTTTAACGACAGTTTCAGCCTTTGGTCATGGCGGTCCTTATTCAGAAAGAGTTGGTTTTGATGGTGTAGGACAAGCTATGTCGGGCGCTACATACCTTACAGGGCATGAAGATGAACCAATTAAAGCCTATTCACCTTATGTTGATTATGGCACTGCATCGCTAACAGCCATGGGTACACTTGCCGCAATAATAGAAAGGGAAAAAACTGGAGAAGGACAAATTGTTGAAGGTGCGCTTTTTGCAACTTCTTTAGCGTTTATGAATACACATATAATTGAACAAGCAATTACAAATAAAAATAGAAAAGCAATAGGAAATAAAAGTCCTTATGCTGGGCCTGTAGACATTGTTAAAACGAAAGATGGTTGGATCATTGTTCAAGTGCTTGGTGATCCTCTATTTAAAAGATGGGCAAAATTAGTTGGTGCAGAAGATTATTTAAAAGACGAAAGATTCACTTCAGATATAAAAAGAGGAGAAAATTCGCAAGCATTAAGTGATAAAACTCAAGAATGGAGCAAAGATCTAACCTCAAAAGAGGCCTTAGAATTGCTTTCCGAAGCAATGGTTCCTGCTGGGCCAGTTAATAATCTTTCAGATGTATTAGATGATAAACATGTTCAAGAAATGAATTTCTTTCAAAATATTGATTTTCCGGGTCTAAAGACACCTGCTCCAGTAATGGGACTTCCTATAAACCTTTCAAATTCGG
>CAXFAF010000030.1:0-13115 GCA_964001285.1 uncultured bacterium
AGTTGAATCTTCTTCTTCCATTTACTTTCTCCAAATAATAAATGCGCTTAATACTATTTTTATTCTATAGTAACAATAATAGATATGTATGATACAAAAGTTTATTTTCAACCCTTTAAAATTAATAAAGAAAAAAATGAGACCATCAGGCAGAAAAGTGAACGAAATGAGGAAGTTTAGTTTTGAGACGGGCGTTTCTAAACACGCAGAAGGTTCGTGCTTAGTTAAATTTGGCGATACACAAGTATTGTGTACTGCTTCTGTAGAAAATAAAGTACCCCCTTGGCTTAGAAATTCAGGATCAGGTTGGGTTACAGCAGAATATGGGATGTTGCCAAGATCGACAGGAGAAAGAATGAGAAGAGAAGCATCTGCAGGCAAACAATCAGGCAGAACCCAAGAGATTCAAAGGTTAATAGGAAGGTCGTTAAGGGCTGTTATAGATTTAAAACTATTAGGTGAAAACCAAATTAATATTGATTGTGATGTTATACAAGCTGATGGAGGTACTCGTACAGCTTCAATTTCAGGCGCATTTGTTGCGCTTAAGCAGTCTGTTAACTTTTTAATAAGTTCGAGGGAAGTAAAAAAAGATCCTATAAAAGAATATTTGGGTGCAATCTCATGCGGGATTTATCGAGGTGAACCCATACTAGATTTAGATTATAAAGAAGATTCTGAAGCAGAAGCAGATGCAAATTTTGTTATAACTGAAAAGAATAGAATTATAGAAATACAAGCAACTGCGGAAAAATTCCCATTTTCAGAGAAAATTTTCTTAGACCTAATGGAGTTAGCTAAACATGGTATTAAGGAGGTTATTGATAAACAGAAGGAATTATTTAAATAATTCTATAAATATGTCTTTAGGAATTCTTGATGAAGAAATTGTTATAGCTAGCCATAATTCAGGCAAGATAAAAGAATTTCGTGACTTATTTAAAAAATACAAAATTAAAATAAAATCTGCTTCAGATTTTAATATTGTTGAGCCTGAAGAAACAGGACCTACTTTTTCTGATAATGCACTAATTAAGGCTAGGGAAACGATGAAGGGATCCGGTCAGGTTTCTATAGCCGATGATTCTGGATTGTGTGTTAATGCATTAGATGGTGATCCTGGTATTTATTCAGCAAGATGGGCGGGTGAAGATAAAAACTTTTCAAGAGCCATAGATATTATAAAAGATAAACTAGAAAATAAGAAGGTTAAGAAAACAAAGGCACATTTTGTATGCTCTCTTGCGGTTGTTTGGCCTAATCAGCAATATAAGGTTTATGAAGGGAAAGTTTATGGAAAAATTTCTTTTCCTCCCCGCGGTAATAACGGATTTGGTTATGACCCAATTTTTATTCCTAATGGTTATAAAATAACTTTTGGAGAAATGGATCCCTCAGAAAAGCATTCCATATCTCACAGAGCTAATGCATTTAATCTTCTTAAGTTAGAGCTGTTAAATGACAGATAATAAAGGATTAGAACCCGGGCTTTATATTATTTCCTTACCAATTGGGAATGCAAAAGATATTACAATTAGAGCTCTTGAATATCTTGAAAAGACAGATGAAATTTATTGTGAAGACACAAGAGTAACGCGAAAGTTATTATCAATTTATGAAATAAAAAAGAAACTTAATATTTATCACGATCATAATGGTGAATATGTTCGTCCTAAAATTATAAAAAAAATAAAAGGCGGAAAAAGCATAGGCATTGTATCAGACGCAGGAACCCCTTTAATTTCAGACCCAGGTTATAAGTTGGTTTTATCTGCAAAAAAAGAAGGACTTCATGTGACTTCTTGTCCAGGTCCGTCTGCCCCAATAACAGCACTCACCCTATCTGGTTTGCCAACAGATAGTTTTTATTATCTAGGCTTTTTACCACTGAAAAAAAAGACAAGAGATAAAAGTTTAAATGAAGTTAAAAATTTAAAGACAAGCCTTTTAATTTTTGAAACATCTAAGAAAATTAATAAGACTCTAAATGATTTGTTATTGATTTTAGGTAATAGAGAAATATCAATATGCAGGGAAATGACAAAAAAATTTGAAGAAATTATTACTGGTCGTATCGAAGATATATTAACTATATTAGAAAAAAAAGACCTAAAGGGTGAAATAGTTATAGTAGTGGGAGCACAAGAAGAACAAGAGAATAATATAAATATTAATGAAATTATAGATAACTATAAAGGTGAATATTCGCCATCAGAATTGGCAAAAATAATTTCTAATAAAACAGGTTTATCGAAAAGGGTTATTTATAATAAGATTGTAAAAAAATAGGTAATTAGTAGATGAGAATAGCTGTTCAAATGGATCATATAAGTGGGCTAAATATAGAAAGCGACACTACATTGGCTCTATGTCTAGAGGCGCAAAGCAGAGGTTATAAATTATTTCAGTATCTGCCGGATAAAATCACTTATTATGAAGGTATGCTTAAAGCAATTGTTGAAGAAATGGAGGTAATTGATAAAGTCGGTGATCATTTCAAATTATGTGAACCATATTCTGCAGATCTTAATAATTTTGATATTATTTTAATGAGACAAGAACCACCATTTGATATGAGTTATATTACTTATACCCACCTTCTTGAGCATTTAGATAAAAAGGTCAGGATAATAAATAACCCAGTGAGCGTTAGAAACTCACCAGAAAAACTTCTAGTAACACATTTCTATGATTTAATGCCAAAAACAATAATATCTAGGGATATTGATGAGATAATTTTATTTGCTAAATCTCACGATAAATTAGTTCTAAAGCCCCTATTTGGTAAAGGTGGTGAAGGTATAATATTGTTAGACATTAATGATGATAATTTTTTAGAAACCCTAAAAGAGTATCTTAAAAATGAAAATGAACCAATTATGGTTCAAGAGTTCCTTCCAAATGTTAAAGAGGGTGACAAAAGAATCATTCTCCTGAATGGTAAACCTGTGGGGTGTTTGAATAGAATCCCTGCTGAAGGTGAATTTAGATCCAATCTTGGTGTAGGTGGTAAACCTGTCCTTTCCGAATTAACACCATCTGATAAAGAAATATGTAATAGAATAGAAAATAAACTAATAGACCTTGAACTATATTTTGTTGGTATTGATGTAATAGGAGAATATATAACGGAAATAAATGTTACATGTCCAACCGGCATTAGGCAGATAAAAAAATTAGGGGGTCCAGATATAGCAAAATTATTTTGGGATGGCCTTGAACTTTAATTGCCTAAATCACATGCAGCTATTGAAGCAAGATTTACCAATTCAGAAACTGTACAACCTCTTCTCGCGATTTGAACTGGTTTAGATACCCCAACTAATAAAGGGCCAACTAATGTGGCACCACCAAGTTCTTGAAGTAATTTCGTTGATATTGATGCGGAATGAATAGCGGGCATAATAAGAACATTTGCTGGTTCAGTAAGCCTACAAAATGGATAAAATTTCATTGCTTCTGGATTAAGGGCAACATCTGCAGCCATTTCGCCATCGTACTCAAAATCAACATTTCTTTTATCTAAAATATCTACTGCTTCACGCATAAATGTTGATCTCTCACCTTCTGGATATCCAAATGATGAATAAGCGAGAAGTGCAGCATGGGGATCAAGCCCTAACTTTCTTGCAAGATCGGCGCCTGCTTGGGTTATGTCAGCAATTTCTTCTGCACTAGGCATGTCGTGAACATTTGTGTCGCCAACAAGAACAGTTCTTTCATTAGAAATAATCACTGAAATTCCTACTATTCTCTTTTCTTCAGCTGGGTCAATAACTTGCCTTATATCTTCTAAAGCTAATGAATAGTTTCTCGTTGTTCCTGTAACCATTGCATCAGCATCTCCAAGAGAAAGCATGCAGGCAGAAAAAATATTTCTATCAGTATTTACCATTCTTAAGCAATCTCTTTTAGAAAAACCTTTTCTTTGTAGTCTCGCATAAAGATAGTCGACATATTCATTAGATTTGTCAGAAATTTCAGAGTTAATTATTTCAATTCCTGACTGTAGTTGCTGTCCTATCTCCGATAAATTTTCCGCAATTTTTTCTTCGCTTCCTACTAAAATAGGAATCCCTAATCCTAATTCACGGAAATTTAGGGCAGCCCTAATTACTCGTTCCTCTTCGCCTTCAGCAAAAATAACTTTCTTCGTTAATCTTTTTGCCTTTTGATAGATTGGTTGCATAACATCTGCGGCTGGATCCAATCTTGCAGAAAGCCTATTTTTATATGCTTCATCATCAACTATTGGTTGTCTAGCAACACCAGATTCTAAAGCAGCTTTAGCAACTGCAGGCGGTATATCCCTTATTAATCTTGGATCAAAGGGGGCTGGAATTATATAGTCAGGACCGTACCTTGGTCTAATACCTGAATAAGCAGCAGCGACCTCATCAGGCACATCCTCCCTTGCTAATTTTGCTAGAGCTTCGGCACAAGCAATTTTCATATCATCGTTTATGGTTTTTGCTCTAACATCCAATGCGCCTCTGAAAATATATGGAAAACCAAGGACATTATTAACCTGATTAGGGTAATCAGATCTTCCAGTCGCTATTATACAATCTGGCCTAACTTCTTTAGCTAAGTTAGGATCTATTTCAGGATCAGGATTTGCCATAGCAAATATTATTGGTTTGTCATTCATTGATTTGAGCATTTTTTTTGTTAATGCATCTTTAACTGATAGACCAAGAAAAATATCTGAACCTTTAATTGCTTCCTCTAGAGTTCTAGCTTCGGTTTCTACAGCGTGAGCAGCTTTCCATTGGTTAGTGTTTTCCTCTCTTCCTATATATATAGGGCCTTTAGAGTCACACAAAATAGCATTATCATGAGGAAGGCCCATAGACTTCAATAGTTCTAGGCAAGCAATTCCTGCTGCCCCAGCTCCATTGACAACAACCTTTACATTTTCAATTTTTTTTCCTGTCAGATCTAATGCGTTAATAATACCAGCCGTTGATATAATTGCTGTACCGTGTTGATCATCATGAAAGACTGGTATATCTAATTTTTCTCTTAATTCACTTTCTATTATAAAACAATCTGGTGCACTAATATCTTCAAGATTAATCCCGCCAAAGGTTTTTCCGATCTTTTCAACTGTAGTAGTAAAAACAGAAGGATCCTCAGTATCTATTTCTATATCTATTGCATCAACATCGGCAAATCTTTTAAATAAAACTGCTTTTCCTTCCATAACAGGTTTTGCAGCCAAGGCACCCAAATTTCCGAGTCCTAATATTGCTGATCCATTAGAAATAACGGCTACTAGATTTCCTTTAGATGTATAGTCATAAACACTTTCCGAGTTATCACTAATTGCAAGAACAGGCGCAGCAACACCTGGAGAATAGGCAAGTGATAAGTCTGATTGTGTTTCCATTGGCTTAGTTGCGGAGATAGCAATTTTTCCAGGCTTTCCTTCAGCATGGAATTTTAAAGCTTCTTTTTCGTCATAGCTTTCTTCAGAGTTATCTTTTTTTCCTGCCATAATTTTAAACCTTTTTAACAAAAATTATTTTGATTGCAGAGAATTATAGAAAAATAATAATTTAGTCAAGTATTTTATAATAAAATAATAAAAAACTTGTTTTTTATAAATTTTTATTACTAATAAAGTCTACAAATTACTTACTTAAGCTGGCTAATGAAAATATTTATTCATATTTATGATATGTTGTTTTAGTTCTATAAGAAGAAATGGACAAAATAATAAAAGGATTAGCAGACAACAATTCATTTGATTTTTTATCATCATTTTCAAATGTAAATATTAGGGAAGACAAAGAAACCTATAAAAAAGTTATTGGCAAAACAAAAGCGGTTATAGATAGCTCTCTTAATTTGGCCCAGTCTAAACTAGAAAATGGTGATTATAAAGGCTCTGAATGTGCGCATGAAATTTCTAATCTTTATGATTTGCTTATAGAAAGCTATTTTAAGTATTTAGTAGGACTTAACGATATTGCGCAAAATAAAACTGATTTTGAAAAAATTGCAATTTTAGCAACAGGTGGTTATGGAAGAGGAAAGATTGCTCCTGGTTCCGATATTGATCTTCTTTTTTTAATGCCCTTTAAAAAAACAGCTTGGGCAGAAACAATAACTGAGAATCTATTATATTTTTTGTGGGATTTAGGGCTTAAAATTGGCCATGCTACTAGAAATATTAATGAATGTTTATCTCTTTCTTCAAAGGATCAAGTTATTACCACTTCACTACTGGATGTTAGATTCATATGTGGAGACAAAGAGGTATTAAGGGTCTTTGACAAAAAATTTAGGAGTAAGATTTCTAGAAGATCATCAATAGAGTTTATCAATGCTAAGCTTGAGGAAAGAGAGGCACGGCACATAAAGGAAGGTGAATCTAGATATAGAGTCGAACCTAATATAAAAAATGGAAAAGGTGGCCTCAGGGATCTTGAAAGCTTATCTTGGATGACTAATTTTTGCTATGAGGCTTCGAGGCCGTCTCAAATGATTAAATATGGCGTGCTAACAAATGAAGAAGCTGATAGCTTTAAAAGATGTGAGGACTTTTTATGGCATGTTAGATGCCAATTGCATTTTTTAGAAAAGAATCCGAACGATATTATTAATTTCAATGTTCAAGCCGAAATGGCTGATAAACTGGGATACGCCGATAGAAAAGGATTAAGGCCAGTAGAGCGATTTATGAAGCATTATTTTCTTGTGGCCAAGGAAGTTGGTGACCTTACTAGAGCTATTTGTTCTGTATTGGAAGAAAAACAAAAGTTTAAGATTTCACCTGTCTCTATATTAAAAAGAATTTTTGATATTCCAATAAATCTTATTTCCTCCGGAGGAGGTATTGGTTTTTATACAACCAAAGGGAGATTAAATGTTGCTAATGAAAATGTTTTTAAAAGAGACCCTCATAAAATTATTTTATTTTTCTACTTATTGGGAAAAAATAAATTATTGGCCCATCCGAATGCTATAAGGATGGTAAGAAAATCACTTAAATATATTGATCATAAATTAAGAAATAATAGAAAAACTAATAATTTATTTATTGAGATACTTAATAACCCAAGTGCAGAAACTATTCTAAGGGCAATGAATGAGACAGGTGTTCTTGGAAAATTCATCCCAGATTTTGGTAAGATCGTCGGCCTAATGCAATTTAATATGTATCATCATTATACCGCTGATGAGCATTTAATAAAAGCTGTAGGAGAGCTAAACAAAATTTTTTACTCCGAAAAAGAGAAATTTGGTATTTTAAATTCTTTAAAACTTGAAGGTGAGGATAGAAAAATTTTATCACTTGCTATCTTCTTTCATGACATTGCTAAGGGAAGGGAGAATGATCATTCTGAAGAAGGAAAAAAAATAGTTAAAAAGATGTCTAATCGTTTAGGATTATCTGAAAAAGAAGAAGAATTGATATCTTGGTTAGTTCTTGATCATTTAAAAATGAGCGACTTTGCTCAAAGAAGAGATATTTTAGATCCCATCACAATTAGAGATTTTGCGGAACTAATACAAACAACAAAAAGACTTAAACTCCTTATGTTTCTTACTGTTGCTGATATAAGGGCTGTTGGCCCAGGCGTATGGAATGATTGGAAAGGTGAGCTTATTAATAATTTATATGAAGAAACTTACCTTGCACTCACTGGTAACTTTTCTGAAAAAGAAAGAACAATTAAAGTTGGAGAAATCAAACAATCTATTGATAAAGATTTGTCCAATATAGATAAAGAATTAAAATCACATTGGTTAGATTCTCTAGATGATAATTATTGGTTGTCTGTGCCAAGAAATATTCAGATAAGAAATATAACTTCTTGGTATGATGGGGTAAGAATTAATCAAGATGAAATTATTGACTTTTATAATAGTGATGAAGTTTCTTCCACAATTTTAACTATTATTACAAAAGATAAACCTAGACTTTTTCAAAGAATAACAGCTGCCTGTCTGGACATGGGCATAAATATAGTAGATGCAAGAATTTTTTCAAATAAGAATAATAATGTTTTAGATATCTTATGGATTCAGGATAATTTTGGTAAAAAAATAACCGACGAAAGTAGATTGGATAGGATAAAAGAGAAGATATTCTTATTTATAAATAATAAAGATATTCCAGAAATTAAGAAGGAACATATTGTAGATAAAAGAATGACTGCGTTTCAAGTTTCTCCTTACGCCTCAATAGATAATACATTATCAAAAAACTATTCAGTTATTGAGGTTAGTGGAAAAGATCGCCCTGGACTTTTAAGTGATCTTACAAGAACATTATCTGACCAAAAAATAAATATACATAGCGCCCATATTGCTACATTTGGAGAAAGAGCTACAGATGTTTTTTATGTTCTAACCAATAGTGGTGAGAAAATATTAAGTGAAAGAAAAATAGAATCCGTTAAACAATCGCTGACCAAATCAATTATATTAAGCGACAATGCTTAAGAAAAAAAATCCTTCACGCAATATTATAATAGTTAGTTTTTCTACTGCATTAAGTAGGATTTTCGGACTTATCCGAGATATGATGTTTAGTAGGGTTATAGGTATAAGTTTTGTAGCTGATGCATTTTTTATTGCATTAAGACTTCCTAACATGTTTAGAAGGATTACAGCAGAGGGAGCTTTTTCAGCAGCCTTTATTCCTATTTTTTCAAAAAAATATTTAGAAGACAAAAAGGATTCCATAAAGTTCTCTGAGGATATTCTTTATTACATGATAATTTCTATTACACTTTTAGCAATTGTTGCTCAAGTGATCATGCCCTTGGTTATCTATATTCTGGCTGGGGGTTTTAGCCAAAATTTAACAAAACTAGAATTAGCAGTTAGTTATTCAAGGCTGACATTGCCATATATAATTTTTATATCTTTGGGTTCTTTGGGTTCTGCAATAATAAATAGCAAAGGAAAGTTTTTTGTTACTTCACTGACTCCAATTCTTTTAAATATTTTTTTAATATTTGTACTTTTAATTCCTGACTTAGAAATAATCTTTAGAGGCTTCCTGCTTTCATTTGTAGTCTCATTCTCAGGTATTATCCATTTTTTGATAATCTTTTATATTCTTTCTAGAGAAGGATTTTCATTAAGGTTCAGAAAATCAAAAAAAAATCAATCTATTGATAATTTTTCTAGACTGGCTTGGCCTCAGACAATTTCTGGTTTAGCCATACAATTTAATATTTTAATTTCTGGTTTTATTGCCTCATTTAAGGAAGGGGGTATCTCAATATTATACTACGCCGAAAGGCTTTATCAGTTTCCTTTAGCTTTAATAGGTATCTCAATTGGAACAGTAATCTTGCCCCACCTTGCTTCTTTAAATTTAAATAAACAAAAGAATGAAGTAAGAAGCCTTTTAAATGATACCCTTAAAATTGCACTTGTTCTTATTATCCCGGCATCAATGGGCTTAATATTTTTATCTGAATTAATAGTAAGTGTAATTTATGAGTATGGTATTTTTGGTATCTACGAAGTCGGAATGGTTTCATCTGTTTTAATTGGTTTTTCTATTGGTCTTCCAGCATATGTTTTAATAAGAATCTTTTCCTCAATATTTTATTCAATGTCTGACACTAAAAACCCACTAATTTATAGCCTAATAGCAATATCAATAAATATCTTTTTATCAATTCCTATGTTTATTTATTTTGGGGTTGTTGGCATAAGTTATGCAACCTCAATATCTGCTTGGTTGCACGCTTTGATTTTTTACATAAAATTAAAAGAATTAGCTTTATTCTCACTTACTAAAGAATTCATTTTGGATATATGGAAGGTTTTATTAATCTCATTCATTATGGGCATTATTGTATCTTATTTTAGTGATCAATTATCTCTACTTTTCCCAATAATCTCAGTAGTTATCTTAGTGTTTGTAGGCATAGCTATATATTTGATCGGCCTATTTTTTATAGGTGTTTATAAGAAAGATGATATAAAGAGATTTATTACTAATTTATAATTAATAAGTTATTTAATGTCAGATCAAAGTAAAGACAGAGTATTTTCAGGTGTTCAGCCTTCAGGGTCATTACATATTGGAAATTATTTGGGGGCGATTAAAAATTTTGTAAATTTGCAAAATGATTATGATTCAATTTTTTGTATAGTCGATTTACATGCAATAACTGTATGGCAAGATCCAAAAGTTTTACATGAAAATATATTAGATGTAGCGGCAGCTTATATAGCTGCAGGCATAGACCCTAAAAAGGCCACTATATTTGTTCAATCACAAATTCCTTCACATGCTGAACTAGCATGGATACTGAATTGTGTATCAAGAATTGGCTGGTTAAATAGAATGACTCAATTTAAAGAAAAAGCAGGTAAAAACAGGGAAAATGTATCAGTGGGCTTATATGTTTACCCTAATCTAATGGCGTCTGATATACTTCTTTATCATTCAAATTTAGTTCCTGTTGGAGATGATCAAAAACAGCATTTAGAAATAACCAGAGATATTGCTCAAAAGTTTAATAATGATTTTAAAAATAATGGAGGAGAAAACTTCTTTCCTTTGCCAGAGCCTATGATTTTACCTATTGCTTCAAGAGTTATGTCGCTTCGCGATGGTTTAAAGAAAATGTCTAAATCAGATAGCTCAGAAATGACAAGGATAGAAATATCTGACGATAATGACCTAATAAATAAAAAAATTACTAAGGCTAAAACAGATTCATTACCTATGCCTTCAAATATTAATGAGCTAGAACAAAGACCCGAGTTAAATAATCTTATAAATATTTACAGCTCTTTTTCAGGAACAAACATAAGTGTTGTAGTTAACGAATTCGATGGAAAAAAACTATCAGATTTTAAAAGTGATTTAAGCAATATTATAATTAACGAAATGGAACCTATTCGCGATAAATTTTTTGAACTTAAAAATAATAAAGATTATTTAAATAAAATTCTTAATGAGGGCATGATTAAGGCAAAAGAAAAGTCTGATCCTGTTATAAAAGAAGTGAAATCAATAGTTGGCCTAGGGCAGTAAGGATGGAGTAAAAATTTGCCTGGAAATTTTTTAGCAGTAATTGATGGAACGCAAGAATGTAGAGCTGCCGTTAGATATGCAGCAAGAAGGTCCGAAATAGCATCAACTAAGTTAATAATTTTAGTGGCTATAGATAATCAAGAGCAAACCCATTGGCTGGGTGTAGAAAAAAAAATCATCGAAGAAGCAGAAAATAATGCAAAATTATTAATAGAGCAACTAAGAGCAAATATTAGAAGCTTTTCCAATGTAGAAACCAATTATGAGATTAAACATGGATCAAAAATTAATATTGTTAAAGAAATTATAAAGGATACGGGAGATATTGACTATCTAGTATTAGCTTCTAATGATGAAGCAGATACACCGGGCGAGCTTGTTGAATCAATATCAAAGTCTGGATTTTCTATACCAGTTGTAGTAATACCTGGTAATATAAAAGATGAAACAATAGATAAGCTTGTAGGTTTAAAATAATTGAGGAAATAAAATGTTCATTCAAACTGAGGAAACACCGAATCCAGAAACATTAAAATTTATTCCAGGGGAAGATGTCTTGGGTGAAATATCTTCCGTTTATTATAAAGATATAGACTCGGCAAAAGATTCTCCCCTTGCTCAAAATCTTTTTAATATTAGCGGGGTGACTAGTGTTTATTTAGCTTCTGATTTTCTAACTGTTACTTTAAAAGGTAGAAAATGGGAAAATACAAAAACTGAGGTTTTAACTACAATAGTTAACCATTATGTATCAGGTCTACCTATCATTAAAGAAGTAAAAGGTCTTAATAATCAAAAAGTTGATAATCTTGATGATGATGTATCAATTAAAATAAATAATATTATTGAGGAAAAGGTACGCCCCGCAGTTGCAAGAGATGGCGGTGATATTATCTTTAATAAGTTTGAAGATGGAGTAGTTTATATTAGTATGCGAGGTTCATGTGATGGTTGTCCTGCTTCTCAAATGACTTTAAAAAATGGTGTCGAAAATTTATTAAAACATTATGTTCCCGAAGTAGATAGTGTAGTTCCATTATAAAATGAATGATCTTAATAAAATTAAAGATCTTTTTATTGCTGGCAGAACTCATAATGACTGGATAGAAAAAGATGTCCCAGATTCTTTGCTTCATGAGCTTTATAATCTTATGAAATGGGGACCTACAAGCGCCAATTGCTCTCCTGCAAGAATTACATTTATTAAATCTCAAGAGGCTAAAAATAGGTTAGTAAAATATTTAATTGAATCAAACATTGAGAAAACAATTTCTGCACCCGTTACAGCAATAATTGCATATGATACAAAATTTTATGAATTTATTCCGAAATTATTTCCTCATAATCCTGAAGCAAAGGAATGGTTTTCTGGTTCCGAAGAATTTGCCGAGGTAACTGCCTTTAGGAATAGCTCTTTGCAAGGTGCTTATTTTATTTTAGCAGCTAGAACTTTGGGTTTAGATTGTGGGCCAATGTCAGGATTTGATAATGTTGGTATTGATAATGAGTTTTTTTCTGAATCTAATTTCAAATCTAATTTTATTTGTAATATTGGTTATGGAGATCATAATAAATTATTTGATAGATCTCCAAGATTTGATTTTGATGAAGTTTGTAAAATTCTTTAATGGTTACCTTAGTTATTGATACTACTTTTGGATTATGTACTGCATCTGTAGTAGATAACAATAAAAATTGCTATATTTCGACTAATTCTTTAGATCAAAAACAATCTGAATCAATAGTTAAGGTTGTAAAAAGATCTTTAGAAAAATCTCAATTAGATATTAATAATATAGAAAATTTAATCGTTACTAATGGGCCAGGAAATTTTACTAGTATAAGGGTTGGTGTTTCGTTTGCATTAGGAATAGCAAAAGGGATTTCAGCGCCTTTGTACTCTTTGTCATCATTAGAATTCTTGTCATTTTTTGATGAAAGTACAAAATTTTCCGATAAAAAATTTATCACGCTTATACCCTCAAGAGGGAATGAATTTTTTTTACAAGTTTTTGATAATTTAGGTAAGAATTTGTCTGATATTAAAAAAAAAGAAAAAAAAGAAATTGAAAATTCTTTTTCTCCAAGTGAATTT
>CAXFAF010000031.1:0-10340 GCA_964001285.1 uncultured bacterium
GTAGGTGATAGATATGTTATTGAAGAAATGATGGCGCATAACTCTAATTTTGGAGGAGAGCCTTCGGGCCATCTTATATTAAGTGATTATTGCACAACTGGAGACGCAATAATATCATCACTTCATGTTTTAGCTCTTATGTGCGAGCAAAAAAAATCTATTTCAAAATTAACGAATCTTTTTTCTCTTAACCCACAAATTCATGATGAATTTGAATATAAAAAAGATAATAAAATTACCGATTCTAATATTAAAAGAATCTCAAAAGATATAGATCAACAAATGAATGGCAAAGGTAGAGTTGTTATTAGAAAAAGTGGAACTGAACCAATAATTAGAATTATGGTCGAGGGCAATGATTCAAATTTTAATAAAAATATAATAAATAATATAAAGTCTTCATTAAAAACCCTTAATTAGTAATAAAATATTAACTAAATTATAAAATTTATTGACTAATTTTACGATAAGTTATATCTCACGCTTGGGACACTCCTCCCCAACGAGGAGCAACTATCTGTAAGGGTAGAGACATGACAGAGAAACCTAAAAATAAGCCTGCGTGCTTAAATTTTTCTTCTGGGCCGTGTACAAAAAGACCGGGATGGTCTGTAGATGTGCTTAAGGATGCGTTGTTGGGTAGAAGCCACCGTTCATCTGAAGGAAAGTTAAAATTAAATAAAGCTATAGAAGACACTAAAGAATTATTGTCCATACCTAGTGATTATAAGGTGGGTATCGTACCTGCCTCTGATACAGGTGCAATTGAGATGGCTATGTGGAATCTTTTAGGCGCAAGGCCTGTAGAAGTACTTTCGTGGGAGGTTTTTGGTAAAGACTGGAAAATAGATATTGAAGAACAATTAAAAATTCCTGAAAGCAATTATCATGATGTTGAGTTCGGTTTATTACCGGACTTATCAAAAGTTAATTTTGATAATGATGTAATTTTTACATGGAATGGAACAACCTCTGGTGTCAGAGTGCCCAACGCAGATTGGATTCCTGATAATCGTAAGGGTTTAACACTTTGTGATGCTACATCAGCAGTATTTGCTCAAGAGTTAGATTGGAATAAGTTAGATGCGACAAGTTTTAGTTGGCAAAAAGTCCTTGGTGGCGAAGCAGGGCATGGAATGTTAATTTTAAGTCCAAGAGCAATTGAGCATCTTAAAAAATTTACTCCATCATGGCCAATTCCTAAAATATTTAGATTAACGAAAAATGGAAAAGTAATTGAGGGAGTTTTTAGTGGAGAAACTTTAAATACACCTTCAATGTTATGTGTTGAGGATTATCTCGATGTCCTTTCTTGGGTAAAAAGCATTGGAGGTAGTAAGGGTACAATAGAAAGAGCAGAAAAGAATTTTATAATCATAGATGATTGGGTGAAAAAAAATTCTTGGATAGAATTTTTATGTCTTGATAGAAATAACCTATCTAACACCTCTGTCTGCTTAAAATTTGAACAGGAATTAGCTAAAGAAGATGAAGATGTTCAGAGAGACTTTGCTAAATCTATAGGTAAGATTCTTGAGGAAGAAAATGTTGCTTTTGATATTGTGAATCATAGAAATGCACCTCCAGGGCTCAGAATTTGGTGTGGAGCAACTGTTGAAGCAGGAGATTTAGTTGCTCTTTTACCCTGGGTTGATTGGGCATATTTTAATTTGATTAATAAATAATGGAATTTGGAGAGAATGATGCCAAAAATTTTAATTGCGGATAAAATGAGTAAGAAAGCAGAGAAAATTTTTTCTGAAAAAGGTTTAGAAGCTGACATAAAGGTTGGTCTAGAAAAAGACGAACTTCTGTCTATCGTTAAGGATTATGAAGGGATAGTTGTAAGATCATCAACCAAAATTAGTGAAAAAGTAATTAAAAATGCAGATAAGCTCAAGATTGTTGGTAGAGCTGGTATTGGTGTAGATAATATTGATGTTGAGGCTGCAACAGCAAACGGAGTAGTAGTAATGAATACCCCTTTCGGTAATGCTATTACTACTGCTGAGCATTCTATAGCTCTTATGTTGGCTCTAATGAGAAATCTTCCCCAGGCAAATTCTTCAACTCATCTAGGTAAATGGGAAAAATCTAAATATATAGGTTTAGAAGTTACTGGGAAGGTATTAGGTATAATCGGATGTGGAAACATAGGATCAATTGTTGCAGATAGAGCTAAGGGTTTAAGAATGCGAGTTGTTGCATATGATCCATTCTTAACAGCCGAAAGAGCAAACATATTAGGCGTTAAAAAAGTAGAATTGGAGGAACTTTTAGAGCAGTCTGATGTTATTAGTCTTCATGTTCCTCTTACAGACCAAACAAAAAATATACTTAATGCAGATACTTTATCTAAATGCAGAAAGGGTATCAGAATTATTAACTGTGCAAGGGGTGGTTTGATTGATGAGAAGGCACTATTAGATGCTATAGAGAAAGAAAATGTTGGAGGGGCTGCAATTGATGTATTTGAAGTTGAGCCTGCTGAAGAAAGCATTCTTTTTGGAAATGAGAAAATAATATGCACTCCTCATTTAGGTGCATCAACTCTCGAGGCTCAAGAAAATGTAGCGATCCAAATTGCAGAACAAATGTCTGATTATCTTTTAGAAGGCGCTGTGATAAATGCCTTGAATATGCCTTCAATAAGCGCGGATGAAGCTCCCACTTTAAGTCCTTTTGTTAAATTATCGGAACAATTAGGTCTTTTTGCAGGGCAATTAATGCTTTCTAATTTTAATAAGATAGAAATTGAATATGTTGGTGATATTTCTGAATTAAATTGTGCCCCTATCACGAGTGCTGCTGTATCAGGTGTATTAAAGCCATCTTTACCAGATATTAATATGGTAAGCGCTCCATCTATAGCTAGAGATAAAGGAATAACTATTAGTGAGGTCAAAAGGGATGAAAGTAGCGCCTATGAAAGCTACATTAAAGTTAGTCTTCATTCGAAAGAAGATAAATTTTCTATTGGAGGTACAGTTTTTTCTGATGAAAATCCTAGGATAGTTCAAATTAATGGAATTAACCTTGAAGCCGAATTAAATAGGAATATGTTGTATGTAACTAATAAAGATGTACCTGGTCTAATAGGTCATTTAGGATCTATATTAGGTGATGAAGGTGTAAATATAGCAAGTTTTAACCTTGGTAGAAATGCCCCACTAAAAGATGCTATGGCATTAATAGGGGTTGATAGTGAAATTAATTCTAATGTAATCTCTAATGTAAAAAAACTTGATTCAATAGTTACAGTTAATAGTTTAGTGTTTAATATCAAATAAATTTTAAAGGAAATTCATGGCAAATGTTGCGGTTGTTGGTTCCCAATGGGGAGATGAGGGAAAAGGCAAGATTGTCGATTGGTTGTCTAGTAGAGCTGATGTTGTTGTAAGATTCCAAGGCGGCCATAATGCCGGACATACTTTAGTAATTGATGGCAAGACATATAAATTATCTTTATTTCCATCAGGAATAGTAAGGAAAGATAAGATATCTATTATTGGTAATGGTGTAGTTATTGATCCTTGGGCTTTCGCAGAAGAACTGAATACCCTTACTGAACTAGGAGTAGAAATTACTTCGGATAATTTAAAAATTGCGGAAAATGCTTCATTAATACTACCGGTTCATAAAAACCTTGATGTTATTCGAGAAAGTAATAGCTCTAAAAAAGATAAAATAGGAACTACCAAAAGAGGGATAGGTCCGGCATATGAAGATAAAATAGGAAGAAGATCTATACGTGTAGTTGATTTATCTAATCCAAAAACTTTAGAGGACAAGGTTAAGAAATTAGTTAGTCATCATAATATCATTTTAAGAGGTATGGATGAAAAGGAATTGGATTCATCTAAAATTTATAAAGACTTATTGAAAATTTCTAAAACTATCATTCCTTATAAATCAAGAATTCAAGAATTTCTTATTAACGCAAGAAAACAAAGAAAAAGAATTCTTTATGAGGGTGCCCAAGGAGCCATGTTGGATATTGACCATGGAACTTACCCTTATGTGACTTCTTCAAATACAATTGCATCAACTGCGGCAACTGGTTCAGGGCAGGGAGTAAAATCTATAAATTATGTTTTAGGCATTACTAAGGCTTATACAACTCGAGTTGGTGAAGGTCCTTTTCCTTCAGAGCAGGATAATGATATTGGGAATGAATTAGGTGAAAAGGGACATGAATTCGGAACTGTAACTGGAAGAAAGAGAAGGTGTGGTTGGTTTGATACGGTTTTAGTAAGACATGCAGGAGAAGTTTCTGGAATTGATGGTATGGCTTTGACTAAGTTAGATGTTTTAGACGGTTTTAAAAAAATTAAAATATGTGTGGCGTACGAATTAGATGAAAAGAGAATTGATTTTTTCCCCACATCATCTGAAGATCAAAGCCGAGTAAAACCAATTTTTGAAGAAATGGATGGCTGGGATAATACCACTTTTGGAGCCCGTATTTGGAATGATTTGCCTGCTGAAGCCATTAAATATGTTAAGAGAATAGAAGAATTAACTGGAATTCCAGTCTCTTTATTATCTACTAGCCCCGAGCGAGATGATACAATTTTAGTTAAAGATCCTTTCGAGGATTAGCCTTGTAAAATTTTAAAAATAGTTATAATAATTAACCTGTCCGAGGGGTGCCTAATGGCTGAGAAGGTTTACCTGACCCTTTGAACCTGATCCGGTTAATGCCGGCGTAGGAATTGGATTTTCTTAAACGCCTTATTAACACCGGGTCTCTTTATAAATTAAGTATTTATTAGGAGTCTCATAATGAAGTATTATTTAATACCCTTTTTAATTTTAAATTCTTTTTTTTTCTTATATGCAGAAGAAAATATAGAAGAAATTGTAGTAACCGCAGAGTTAACTAATAACAGTCTTTATGATGTTCCTTTAAGTGTAACAATTATAGATGATTTAAAAATTAAAAATAGAAATGCACAACATTTAGATGATATTTTGTATACGATTCCAAATATGAATTACTCTACAGGATCTTCTAGAGGAAAATTTTTGCAAATAAGGGGAATCGGAGAAAGAAGTGAATTTGTTGAGCCTGTAAATTACTCCGTTGGTATAATTCTGGACGGAATTGATTTAACGGGTATTTCTCTCGCTGCATCCACATTCGATGTCCAGCAAGTTGAGGTTCTAAGAGGTCCTCAAGGAACCTTATACGGAGCAAATGCTCTAGCAGGATTAGTTAATATGATAAGTAAAAATCCTACAGATAGTTTTTATTCTGAATTATCAGGATTATTTTCCGAATATGGAGGTAAAAGCATAGGAGCAATTATTAGTGGGCCAATTAATAATGATATTGGATATAGAATTGGAATAAAGAATTATCAAAGTGATGGTTTCATAAATAATGATTATTTAAAGGTTGATGATACAAATAATATAGATGAATTTGTAGGAAGAATAAAAATTTCTGGAGATATTGATAATACTTTATACGAATTTAATTTGTTTTATACTGATATAGATAATGGATATGATGCATTTAGTTTAGATAATACTAGAACAACATTATCAGATGAACCAGGACATGATCGACAGGAAACTTCTGCTGCTTCTTTTAAAATAAGAAAAAAACTAAAAAATAATTCAGAACTAGATTTTTTGTTAAGTCATGCCGATTCAGAACTTCAATATGGTTATGATGAAGATTGGAGTAATGTAAATATTTGCAATGGCACAGCCTGTGATTTTTCTAATTTTGGATTTGATTGGTGGTACTCTTCTTTTGATAATTATAAGAGAGATAATAACAATTATACAATTGATGTAAGGTATAGTTCAAATATATCTAATATTCCTTGGGTTTTAGGTGTTTATTATAGAGAACAAAGTATAGATTTAATTAGAGAGTATACATATCTGGGTAATAACTTTAAAAGCACTTTTGATACGGAAAATACTGCAATTTATGGACAATTCAATCTTCCATTTTCCCAAAATATGGATTTAGTGGCTGGTTTAAGATTTGAAGAAAGAGAAGCTAAATATATTGATAATAATGGGGCCGCTCCGGAAGATTTTGTCTGTATAGCTATTTACCCTAAACCGGAAAGCTGTTTATTTAATAATGAATATCAAAATTCAGAGAATTTTTGGGGAGGGAAAATTGCTTTAAAAAATCAAATTAGTGAAAACACAATGATCTATTTTCTTGTCTCCAGGGGCTATAAACCTGGCGGCGTTAATATTGATGGCAAGGTTGATGAAGAAAACCTTGAATATACATCTGAGATAATGGCTAATTTTGAGATAGGAGCAAAAAGTATCCTATTTGATAGAAAATTATATATACAAACTTCATTATTTTACCAAGATCGTAAAGATGTGCAAACAAAGCAAAGTCTTGTTACTTCTATTGCTTCCGGATTAGAAGGGGATACTTGTCCTTGTACATTTACTGACTATATTGGTAATGCGGTTTCAGGTTCTAATTTTGGTTTAGAATTAGAAATGTTATTAATGGTTAATAATAATATAGAGTTATCAGCACATATAGGTATTCTGGAAACAGAGTTAAAAAATTATTTTAGCTATTCTCATGTTGGTAGTGACCCAACTAAAGGAATTGCAGTTAATTTATCTGGAAGGGAACAATCACATGCCCCATCGTACCAGTTGAGCTTAGGTTTAAGTTACAAGATAAATAAATATGCATTTGTTAAATTTGATATTGAGTCAAAAGATGAGTTTTATTTTTCAGACCGGCATAGTGTAAAGTCCGACGATTATACACTCTTCAATTTACTTATCGGTTATAGAAAAGATAAATGGGAATTTAATATTTTTGGTAAGAATTTAACGGATGAGAGCTATCAGACAAGAGGATTTGGTAGTTTTGGAAATGATCCAAGAAAATTTTATGAAACGGAACCATATTATCAATATGCCGCTCCTAGAGTGGTTGGCATTAGTGGAAGAAGAAGTTTTTAATAAATAAATTGTAATGATCATATATTTTGAAACTACAGCTGTAATATTTGCAATTGCCTACATTTTCCTGGCGATGAAGCAGAATATAGCTTGTTGGTATGCAGCTTTTATAAGTACTTTAATTTATACGATTATATATTGGGATGTGGCTCTATATATGGAGTCATTATTGAATGTTTATTATCTTTTGATGGCTATTTATGGTTGGATAAATTGGAATAAAAAGTCTTCTATTGATAAAAATTTTATTCTTTCTTGGTCATATAAGGAACATACATTTTCTATAACTTTAATTATCCTTTTAACACTTATTTCTGGATTTTATCTTTCTAATACGGATGCTGTTAGACCTTATCTTGACTCATTTACAACTTGGGCATCCGTTATCACAACATATATGGTTGCTCAGAAAGTTTTGTCTAATTGGATATTTTGGATTGTTATAAATACAGTTGGAATTTATTTAAATTTGGATAGAGAGCTCTATCTTACTGTTTGCTTGCTTTCGGGTTACCAAATAATGTCTGTTTACGGTTATTATCAATGGCGAAAAAGTTATCATGAATATCACCACAGAAATTAAAACCTATTTTAAAAATGTTAAAGGCTTGGATATTAATTTTGACAATGCAGAAATAACTTATCTTAAGCAAGGCAAAACGAATAAAAGCTATTTATTGGATTTTTCTAATTTTCGTCTTGTTTTAAGAATTAATGCAGATAATTCTTCCGATTTGGGAATAAATAGAGTTAACGAAGAAATTATTTTGAATGCATTAAATGATATCGCTGTAAGCCCAAAGATTATCTATTGCGATGAGTCATATAAATATCTTATCTATGAATATGTTGAAGGATCTAGCCTAGATATAAAAAGAATAACAGAGAAGGATAAGAAAATATTGACTAATTTAATTTTACGATATCAGGGCGTAGACATTAATTTACCCAAATTTGATTATTATGGTTATTTATCTAAATATTTAGATTTACTTAAAAAACAAAATAATATTAAGAAATTTGATTCTAAAAAATTAGAAAGTTTTTTGATTGATCTTGAAAAATTTCAAAAAGAAGATTGGATTCCGAGGTTAGTTCATCACGATTTAGTTACAAATATTATTAAAACTAATAACAGTTTTAAGATTTTAGATTGGGAATATGCAGGCAATGGATTTCCAAGTTTTGATTATCATTCTTTGGGTATTAGCCCTAACAACGATCCTTTTATTGAGCAATTAATTAATATTTTGAATAATTTTTGGTATGAGATTACTAATTAAATATCAACAATATTTTTTTCTTGCATTAAATTCTCTATTTCTTCTTTAATTTTCTCCAATGCTCTAACTTCAATTTGGCGAACTCTTTCTCTGCTTATATCATACTTTTCACTTAATTCTTCTAAGGTGGTTGGTGTTTCCTCTAATCGTCTCGTTTGTATTATATCTAACTCTCTTTCGTTAAGTACCTTGAGAGATTCTGATATTAATTCTTTCCTAATTCCATCCTCCTCTTGTTCTGCAAATTCTTCCTCTTGATTTGGACTTTCTTCGACAAGCCAATCTTGCCATTCAGTTAAAGATCCATCATCTGAAGCAACTTTAGCGTTTAGAGATGGGTCGGCTCCGGCCATCCTTCTATTCATATTTACAACTTCCTTTTCAGGAACATTTAATTGTTTTGAAATTTTTTCCAAATTTTCTGGATTGAGATCTCCATCTTCATAAGCTTGTATTTGATTTTTCGCTTTTCTGAGGTTAAAGAATAATTTTTTTTGAACAGCTGTTGTACCTATTTTTACTAAAGACCATGATCTCAAAATATATTCCTGCATAGCGGCTTTTACCCACCAGAGCGCATATGTAGCAAGTCGAAAACCTTTTTCTGGATCAAATTTTTGGACTGCTTGCATCAAACCAACATTTCCTTCAGATATAATATCTGTTATTGGTAGACCATAGCCTTTGTAGCCCATAGCTAACTTAGCCACTAACCTTAAATGACTAGTTACTAGTTGATGAGCAGCTTCAGTATCGCCATGAACATTAAGTCTTGTTGCAAGTGTGTACTCTTTTTCAGCGCTTAGCATAGGAAATTTCTTAATTTCTTTAAGGTAATTACTTAAAGTTACATCACCGTATAAAACAGGTAAGTTGTTTATTTTATTGTTTTTTGCCATATCAACTAATCATAACATATGGTTATGATTCGACACAAATTAAAGGTTATTATTAAATAAGATCAGATATTTTTTTCATATCCTCAGGTAAATTTGTCTCAAAATTTATGTTTTTCTTTGTTTTCGGGTGTTCAAATCCTAATTTATAAGCATGAAGGGCTTGTCTATAAGAAATGTTAGAAAGTAGATTTTTTGTGCTGGAATCAAATTTGTTTAATTTAGATTTAAAGCCTGTTCCATAAACTTGATCGCCAATAATGGGTATGCCTATATGAGTTAAATGAACACGAATTTGATGTGTTCTACCAGTTTCTAAACTACATTCAATTTCGGAGATATCCAGTTTTCTGTTTGATCTAACTTTTTTCCAATGGGTTATAGCAAATTTTCTTCCCTTTTTTTCTTCAGAAAATATTGCTATTTTTTTTCTATTTTTTAAAGATCGTCCTAAATAAGTTTCTATTTTTCCGGATTGTAGGTGAGGAATCCCCCAGACAAGAGCTTTGTACGATCGAATTAATTTTCCATCTCTACCGTGATTAGAAAACTGTTTAGATAAGGTTTTATGAGCTTTATCATTTTTTGCAACAACCATAACTCCGCTAGTATCTTTATCAAGCCTATGAACAATTCCAGGTTTCTTTTCACCTCCTATTCCAGATAAACTCGAGCCACAATGAGCGATTAAAGCATTTACTAATGTATTATCATAATTACCTGGGGCAGGGTGGACCACAATATTTGCAGGCTTATTTATAACTATAATGTCATTATCTTCATGTAAGATATCTAAAGGGATATTTTGGCCAATTGGCTTCGGATCGACGGCTTTGGGTATAATTATTTCAAAGTTTTCGTCTAATTTAACTTTCTTAGAAGGTTCATTAATTACAGTTCTTTTATTATTATTAATTATAGTGATGAAACCTTCTTTAATCAGTGCTTTAATTCTTGATCGACTAAGGTTTGAATTGTTAAGAGTTAAAAATTGATCTAATCGTAGGCCAGAGTCCTCAACAGATACTTTGTATGTTAATATTTTTTTTTGGGATGTCATAATTATGAAGCTCTTTAATCAAAATAACAAATATACAAGCATTATGCTGGCAATTGTTATTATCCTTGGTCTAGTTCTAATTATAGGTTTTTTTGTTGTTGTAACAACAATTGTTTATAGGGCTATTCAACT
>CAXFAF010000032.1:0-9855 GCA_964001285.1 uncultured bacterium
TAGAATGGGCTTTAAGAGGTAGAACTTTTTATCCCTCTGAAGCGAAAGAGGAAGGGTTAATTCATCATGTTGTAGAAGGCGATGTTTTGCAAAGCGCTATAAACATCGCTAATGAACTTAAAGATAAACCAACTATGGCCTTACAAGCCATTAAACAAGTTATTAAATCTGGTTGGGGGAAATCGACAGCAGATGGAGTGGATGAAGAGGGTGATCTTTTTACTAATCTATTAGCAAGTGATGATCAGGCGATAGAAATGATGAAAGAATATGTAAAAAATGATCATAAATTTGATAAATTCTAATCATTTTTTCTTACAAAATGCTATATGCAGATTGAAAGGTAAATCTTTATGGATTCTCAGTCTAATAAATTTCTTCAGTTATTAATAAATAACAAAATTGACATTTTAAATGGTGAAAGAGATTTAAAGTTTTCTCTTGTTTCAATAAATATCGATACTGGATCTTTAGATGTTAATGATAGTCCTGAAAATTATGAGTACAAAAATGAGATTATGAAAAAAACTGAAAAAGTTATTTTTTTAAAAACAATAATTTTAGACAAGAACAAAAATATTTCACAAATAACTAGTATATGGTCAGTGGATGAGGCTTAAAATATGTTATTAAAAAAAGGAATGATTATTGTTGTTTCTGCTTTCTTTTTGGTTTCTTGTGGAGGAGGTGGATCAAGCGGACCTGTTTCAGAATTACCTAAAGAAGTAGTTTTGGAAAGTGAATCTGCGAGCAACCTTTTTCCTTTGTTAGATCTCAAGGAAATTGAGTCGCCAGAATATTTTAATCAATGGGGACTGGATTTTATCAATGCTTCAAAGGCATATGTCATTGGTGGAACAGGAAGGGGCGTTACAATAGCTGTGGTTGATGAAGCCTTAGATTGGGGTCACCATGAGTTTTTAAAAGAAAATATACTTCATCCCGACAGTATATTGACTTATTCTGGAAATAGAGAGCCTTCAGCCTGGGAAAAATTTCATGGAACAGCGACAACTTCGATTATTGCTGCCAGAAGAGATGATCAAGATATTCCAAGTAATATGCAGGGTATAGCTTATGAATCGCAAATATTATTTATCGCTACCGAGCTCGGTGATCCACCTGCAGATGGTGATTATGTACCAGTATCTATTCAAAAATATGATTGGTCTTATTATGATTTATCTGAAGCTAAGTTATATGATGATTTATCATCTAAAACTCAAATAGTTAATAATAGCTTCGGGTTCACAGGGCAGATTAGTGATTACCCTAAAGAAGTGTTTGAAGAAAATTTTCCTAATTTTATAAATTCTTTAAGACAAAATAACGATACTATCTTTGTTTGGTCTGCAGGGAATTATAATGGCATTACTGATACATCAGGGAATAAAGTTGATGCGACAGACCCAGGATGGTTAGCTGGCCTTCCATATTATTTTCCAGAACTCGCCGATAATAATATTGCTGTAGTAGCGATTGATCGTGAGGGTGAGATTGCGGATTGGTCTAACCGATGTGGCGTTGCAAAAAATTCTTGTATTGCTGCTCCAGGAAGTAGAATTAATGTTGCCGTACCTAATAATTTATATAACTCTTTATCAGAAAATCAAAAATCTTCAATAAATCAAGATGTCCTAAACTATCTGAAAGATAAACCAACTGAAGCTTATCTGCTTGTTTCCGGAACTTCTTTTGCTGCACCACATGTTACAGGTGCATTAGCTGTTTTAACGGACATATTTGGTAAAAATTTAAATCCAAGTGAAATTGTTCAACGTTTATATAATTCAGCGAATAAAGAAGGTAAATATGCTAATTCAGAGATTTATGGACATGGCGTTTTAGATTTAGGTGCAGCAGTTTCTCCTATGGGCCTCATATCTTTTTATGATGAAAAAATATTACCAGGTATCTCAACATCTATTAAAGATTCTCGGATTGGGACAGGAAACTCTATTGGTGATAGTTTAATAATAGGATTTAGAGATATTTCTATTTCAGTATTTGATGCATTTGGCGCACCATTTTTTCTTAAAATGAATTCTTTTTTATATAAAAACTCAAATAGCGGATTACAATTACAGAGATTAATGAATTTCCAAAAAAGAAGATATATTTCTACTTCAGGAAATCTATTAACTTTTTCTTCGTGGGATAATATCGTTAATAATTATGGCTATTCTGGATTAAGGCTTAGTGATGCAGGCTTCCATTTTGAAAATAACAAATTTAATTTCTCTTTATTTTATGGACTTAATCCTTCGTCCCATCTTTTTCATCCATACGAGAAAATTACAATATCTTCTTCTTTTATGAACAATGATATTTTTGAAATTCCTTGGCTTAGGAATGCAGAAGATGGGTTTAGCCTTTCTTTTTCTCTAAAAAATATTTTCCAAGGTCTTAAGATTAATCTTTTTTCAGGGTCTACTAGACAAGATGACTGGATAAGCCTTCCTTCATTTATCATTCCAAAACAAAACAGATCTTTTGGAGGTTTTGTTTCATTCTATAATCAGAAAAATAAAAATAACCTTTCCTTAACATTTGGATTTCTAGGTCAAAAAGATCAACTATTAGATCATTCTTCTTATGGCGCATTTGGGCATTTTGAAAATACTAAAACAGTATTCCTATCTGCTTTAAATAAATTTCAGATTAATAAACATTGGAATTTGATAGCAAATTTTAATATTTCTCATGTTTTGCCAAATAAGTCAGAGAAATATATTAGGAAGGTTTCAGACTTATATGAAAGTAGTTTTGATATAGGTTTTTTGAAAAAAAAGTTTTTTAATGATAGCGATAATTTGGCAATTTTATTCAGCCAAAAACCTTACGCCGAAAAAGGTAAACTTAATTTCAGTGCGCCAATAGGAAGAGATTTTGACAGAAATATAATTTATAAAACTAATATAATTTCCTTAAGGCCATCAGGTAGAAATCTTTCTTTCCAATTAATATGGTCTGATCAGATTTCTAAAGGATATATCAGCTCAATTTTCGATATAACTTATAACCAATTTAATATTAAGAATAATGATCTAGATGTATCTTGGTTGATGGCTTACAAGAAAAATTTTTAGAGTCCAAAATCTTTCTTTAGGGGATAGAGATCTTCAAATTCTGCTTCTCGATCTTCCATTTGAGCAGAAAAAGCTTCCTTCATATCTGAATCAGGATGATACATTCCTGCTTGCCAAAGTGATATCCTGTCTAAACCTTCCTCGATGGTTCTGCCCCTTGTAAAGTTAATCATATCTTTTGATCCCCATACAGCTAATGGTGTTTTATCTGCAATTTGTTTAGCAATATCTAAAACATAATCCATCATCTCTTCATGATTTTTAAAAACCTTATTAACTAAACCTGAATCCTTTGCTTCATTAGCAAGCAATCTTCTTCCTGTATAAGCCAACTCCTTTACAAGACCAACAGGGATTAAATATGGAAGTCTTGGAAAGGTTCCCACATCTGCAGTCATGCCAATATTAATTTCTTGGATGCAGAAAAAGGAATCCTCGGTACAATATCGAATATCACATGCAGATGCAAAATCAACGGCACCACCAATACACCCACCCTGAATTGCCATTAACACAGGTATTCTTGAATTATCTATACAATTAAAGGTTTCTTGAAGTTTTAATAAGTTTTTATAGAAGCTACCTCTAAATCTACCTTTTTCGTTATTAGATTTTTCGTCCCGTCCGGTGATGTTGCTTTGTGAAAAAACAGATAAATCCATGCCCGCAGAAAAATGTTTTCCAGTTGATGAAATTACAATAACTCTCGCTAATGCTTCCTGGTCAATCGCAGTTATGATTTCTGGTAGTTCATCCCAAAAAGCCTTAATCATGCTATTTAACTTCTTAGGTCGATTCATAGTTAAGTGAGCAATTTTATTTTCAATCTTTAAATCAAAACATTCATATTTTTTATTTAAAATTTCTGCTGACATAATTTATCTCCGTCTAAGATTTTGAATGATATTAATATATTAATAATAAATAATACATTAGAATATTGATAAATAATTTTGGGGATTAAAATGGCTATTGATTATGAAAAGATTATGTCTTTACAAACAAAAGATCAGGAATTTTCTTATTCAGATCGAGAAACAATGCTTTACGGATTGGGTATCGGTTTTGCTAATAATCCGTTAAATGACGAAGAGTTAAAGTTTGTTTATGAAAGAGATCTTAAAACTGTCCCATCAATGGCAACTGTAATTTCATGGGGTGCAGGCAATATGAGAGAAAGTGGAATTAATTATTTGTTGGTACTTCACGGGGAACAAAGACTTAAAATGTATGAACCTTTACCATTTGCTGCGGATATATTAGTAGATTCATCTGTTAAAGGAGTTTTTGATAAGGGTAAAGAGAAGGGTGCTTTAATCATCACTGAGACCGATATAAAGCTTAAGGATAGTGGAAAACTCATTTGTACATTAGGCTCAACTACTTTTGCTCGAGGTGATGGAGGATTTGGTGGCCCAAGTGAAGGAGCTCCTGAGCCCCACACAATTCCTGATAGAGATGCAGATGATGAATTTGAAGCAGATACCCAACCTAACCAGGCATTAATTTATCGATTATCTGGTGACAGAAATCCTTTACATTCAGATCCAGAAATTGCTAAAGCAGCCGGATTCGATGTGCCCATTTTACATGGTTTATGCACTTACGGAACAGCATGCAGAACAATCATTACAAATGTTTGTAATTATGAAAGTTCATTAATTGAAGAATTTAATGTTAGGTTCTCTGCCCCTGTATATCCTGGAGAAAGAATCAGCACGGAAATATGGAAAGAAGGAAATGTTATATCTTTTCGTTGTTGGGTGAGAGAAAGAAATGTAATGGTGCTTAATAATGGAAAGTGCGTTTTAAAGAAGTAATTTCTTAAGGAAGTATAATAAGAAATTATTTATTCATTCTTTGAACTATACCAAGTAAAATCATACAGATTAAAATAACTAAAACAAAACCTTCTAAAGCTGCTATATAATCAATTTTTGGCGCTTCAATTGGAACAAAAGGCGTTTCCTCAATTTCGAATAAAGGTTGTGCAGGCTGACTCTCTTCGTTTTCCATGAATTCCCTCCTAAAATATAATAACCTAAGTGGTTAAATTAGGAAATTTATTTATTTTTTAAATCTTGAATTCTTAATTTCATATTAATGATTTCATTTCTTACTATTTCAGGAAATTCCATTGGTAAAAAATGTGATGCACCTTTAATAACTTTGTGAACACCTTCTTTGTCCCTTTCCATTAATTGTTTAGGGCCATCTGCTCTAGTGGTCGAATTAAATTCTCCTTGTAATAATGTTATTGGACAATTTAATTCCTTGATCATCCCCATGGCATCATGTTTCCAACACGAAAAAGTTGCCGCCTCCCATAAAGGATCACAAGTCAGGCGAACGCCATCTTTTATCTCTTCTGTTCCTCCATCGATGTAGTCTTTAAGAATTTCTTGTGGCCATGTTATAAATGCTTGCTTGTTTTTATAAGATAAAAACATTTCTTCTTTATCTTTCCAGTTTCTTCTACGTTTTTTTGTACTTTCAGAAAGTATCATACCCTGTTTTATGAATGGAAAAATCTTTAATAAGGGATATTTTCTGCCAAGTCGAAAAATTCTTTTTATTGCATTGGGCATTAATACCGGTTCTACTAAAACAAGGCCGTTCACTAAGTCAGGTCTTTTTGCTGCAACCTGAATCGCTGACGCAGCACCCATAGAATGACCGCTCAACATTATTGGTTCACCTATTTTATTAGCAAATATTTCAACAGAACGGATTAAATCATCGCAATATATTTTCCAATCATACATATTTTCCGGATTTGCTTTAAGCTCCGTGAATCCATGGCCTCTAGCATCTACTGCTCTTATATTAAAGTGTTCAGATAATGGTTCTAATATCTCTTTATATGTTAGTGCATTAAATCCTGTTGCATGAGCAAACTGAAGACCTGGCTTTTTAATGTTATCAGTGGTTTCAATTAATGAAACTTGTCCTTCGCCCCAATCGAGATTGTTTCTTTCAAACATCACAACTCTCTTAATAAATTTAAATTAATTGAAACCATTCAGAAATTGCATGACCAATTTCATGGGGTGAATCTTCCTGAATAAAATGGGATCCCTTAACAGTAATTTCTTTCTGGTTTTTCCATTTTCGACAAAATTCTCTTTGTTCTCCAATAAGAATAGCTCCTGGATCGGCGTTTATAAATAATTTAGGAATTTCGTTTACAGACATCCATGAAGAATAATCTTCAACAATTTTACAAACCTCTTCGGGTTCGTTCTCAATTGGTATTTGTCTAGGCCAATCTAGAGTAGGCCTTCTCTCTATCTCTTTTAAAAAAGGTCTTCTATACACATCCATTTCTTTTTCATTTAAATCTCTAATGATGGATCCTGGAAGAACCGTTTCAACAAAAAGATTTTGTTTAAGAACCAAATCTTCGCCTGCTTCAGATCTAAATCCTTGGAAAATTGATCTTCCACTTTCTGGCCAATCATTCCAAGAAATATGTTTAACTATTGCCTCCATATAGCAAATCCCTTTGACACTGTTTTGATTTTCAAAAGCCCAGTTGAAACCTAATGAAGACCCCCAATCATGAATAACAAAAACAACATCATCTTCGACTCTTAACTCTTTTAGGCATGCATCAAAATATTTTTTATGAACATGATACGAGTAAGTGTTTTCTCCCGCGTCATCAAGTTTGTCACTATCACCCATTCCAATTAGATCTATTGCTATACATCTGCCTTGGTTTTCTAGGTGAGGAATAATATTTCTCCAAAGGTATGAAGATGTAGGATTGCCATGCTGAAAAATAATAGGACTTCCCTGTCCTCTTTCAACATAAGCCATGCTTTTGCCAAGAACATCGATATGTTTTTTCTCTAGTTCTTTGTCGGATATGTTATTCATTCTATTCTCCTTTAAAGTTAGGCTTCCTTTTTTCGGTGAAGGCTTTTATGCCCTCAATGCCGTCACTGCCCTTAAGCTGTTCTGCAAAAACTTGAGATTCTTCTTCCATTTGAGTTTCTAATCCATTGGAAAAAGTTTTTCTTAACATATTCTTAACGCCAGCATATGCCTTTGTAGGTCCTGAAGCTAATTTTTTTGCTAACTTTTCAGCCTCTTCAAAGACATTTTCATCCGGTACTACAGAATTAATTAGACCCCATTCCAAAGCTTCCTTTGAAGATAAAACCCTGTTTGTAAGCATTAATTCCATAGTTCTTTTTTTTCCAATTGAACGAGGTAAATGGAAAGTTGAACTTGCATCAGGAGTAAGACCTGCTGCTGTATAGGCCATAGTAAAATTGACACTTTCACCAGCTATCGCAAGATCACAAGCAGAGACAAGCGACAATCCAGCACCAGCAGCCGTACCACTTATGGCTCCAATTAAAGGAGCATCAAGATGATCTATTTTCCCCAATGCCGCATGAAGATAGCCAAGCATTTCAGCAAGGCCTGATCGAATATTATCCAATTCTGAAATAAATTTTAAATCCCCACCTGCACAAAATAATTTTCCTTCACTTTTTAAAATTAGAGATCGAACAGGAGCGCCTCCTTCACATTCTATCGCAACATTTAAAAGATCTTTTGCCATAGGAACATTAATGGCATTAGCTGCCTCGGGTCTATTAAGTGTTATTGTTCCAACACCTTCATCAATTTCAAATTTTAATGTTTCATATTTCATGATCAATTCCTCGAAAAGATTATTTATATTGTTAAAACATTAATACAAGGTCAATGATTTTAATCAAATCAATTTTCGTCAGCTTCTTGCTGCAAGGGCAGGAATAATTTAGAGGCTTTGTAAAAACATAAGGCAGCAATAGGATATAAAATTATACCCTGCCATAACATTGAATACCGTATGCCTGTTTGGTCATATCCATTTGAAGCATTGAAGATGTAATCATTAAAGAATCCCAGAGCAAATGGGCCTAAAGCAAAGCCTATAACATTAGCGCTTATATAATAAATGGATGCGGTACGCCCCCTTAAATGCACTGGAGAAGCACTCTGAAATGCAGCGCCATATAGGCCAGGACCACATGACATAAATAAAATCATAAGAGCTAAACCAATTTGAGAAAATAATGAGCTAGTGGATAAGGTGAAGAGAAAAAGTGAAAACCATAATAATATTACAAAAATTCCTGCAATTCTTAAATGTGCATTCAAGACACCTTTTGTAATCATATTACTTGCAATGATACCCGCACCTATGCTTCCTCCAATTCCAAATATAATACTAAATATTCCGAAATTTTGACCAGCAAGGGCTTTAGGAATATCGTGAACTCTAACAAGTATTTCTATTCCCCAAGCCAAAACAGAGTAACCAACCAACCCTGTAATAGTAACTCCGATAAACATTAATAGGAAAAATTTCC
This sequence comes from uncultured bacterium, assembly GCA_964001285.1. Taxonomy (GTDB): domain Bacteria; phylum Pseudomonadota; class Alphaproteobacteria; order MED-G09; family MED-G09; genus AG-430-B22. The sequence continues at coordinate 8,462 of CAXFAF010000032.1, forward strand.
ACGCCTTTTTGAAGAAGGGTAGAAAGTAAGTTTTTTCCTTCTCTATTCTCGTTTTTGGGAATGGAAGAAACTTTAGGCTTAAGGCAAATAGTATCCCTGGAATTGCAAATAAAAAGAAAGTGAGTCTCCAATCCGAAAAGGATGAAAGGGCACCCATATAAGGCTTGATAATATCCATATTGGTTATAACAGCGGCTCCACCCCAACCAGCAAGGGCGGATCCCAGAAATGGACCTGTTCCCCATATTCCCAAGGCCAAAGGTAATTTTTCCCTGGAAAAATAAGAAGCAAATACGACTAGCGCGATAGGTCCTAAAGCCGCTTCTCCAACACCAACTCCAATCCTAAAAATAATCAAGTCCCAAAATTGCTGAGCAATACCACATAAGCCAGTTAATATACTCCAAGCAAGAATAGCGAATATTAATACATTCTTTCTATATGGAGTATCCGCTAATCTTCCAAAAATGACTGTCGCGATTCCAAAAAAAACTGCAAAAACTGTTCCAAATAAAAATCCTATCTGTGCATCAGTAAGCAATAAGTCAGCTTTTAGTTCAGGAATCATTATTGAAGGAAGTTGTCTATCTGCAAAAGAATAAGTATTAATTGCAGTTAATAAAAGGGCGGCAGTCCAAGCTAGTTTTGGTGAGATTTCTTTATCCATTATAGTGTTAGTATTTATGGGGTATTAATAATTTCGGCCTTTATAAATTGATGCTTTAGGTTTTTCTAAAACTCTTTGAACCATTGGTTCAAATTCTTCAAGAGGCATTGATTCATAATCTTTATCAAATGCGCATTGGTCATATAGATGACAAAATTGAGCAGTATATTCAAAATGCTCATGTCCTCTAAATTGCTCTCTCATGTCTTTATCTAATCCAAGATGATGAAAGAAATAATAACCTTGGAAAATTCCGTGATGATTTAACATCCAATGATTTTTTTCTGAAACAAAAGGTTTTAAAATAGCTGCGCCAATCTCTGCATGATTGTATGAGCCTAAAATATCACCCATGTCATGTAAAAGGGCACAAACAACATACTCTTCATCTCTGTTATCTTTATGAGCCCTAGTTGCAGTTTGAAGGCTGTGTTCCAATCTATCAACTGCAAAACCACCATGATCATCTTTGAGCATTTTTAGATGATCGAGAATCCTATTGGGTAAGTCTGCATTAAATCCCATCGCATAATTACCAATTATTTCCCAGTCTTCTTTTGTAGACTCGGCCATTGTCTTATATGACGCTCTTTGCTTTTCTACCATTTTATCCATAGTTCCCCCTTATCTAGGATAATATAAAATTTCCTTTACTAATTTCTAATCTATATTATTTGTTTATACTTTGGAAAATAAAATGAAAAATATTTTTGTATCTCTACTATTT
>CAXFAF010000033.1:0-9043 GCA_964001285.1 uncultured bacterium
GCCTGATATGGGCGGCATGGGCGGCATGGGCGGCATGGGCGGCATGGGCGGCATGATGTAAGCTTTTTAATATAAAATTAAAAAGGCCACCAAGTTTGAGTGGCCTTTTTTATATTTTTTTTAATCCAGATGTTAGTTTGTTCCAAGATTCGTCACTATTTTTATATATAAAGTCAGGTTTACCAATTTTAATTGGTCCATACCCTTTAGAAATCAAAAACTCAGAACATGATGAAGATTTATTATCAGGGACGATTAAAGAAACATTAGATCCTAGAACAAATGATTGATTTAAGAAAAAACCATTAAAATTTCTATACAAATCAATATCAAGATTTACAATTTTTTTATCATAATTAAATGTTAATTCAGTATGAGAAATAGCATTAGATTTTGCTGACAAAATTCTTAATAACTTTCGAATGTTATCTAAATTTACATTTTTCCAATTCAATCCTAAAGAAGCAAATATACAAGCCTCACTTTTTAAGATTATGCCATCATTTAGAATTTTTAGATTATTTTCCTCAAGAGTTTTACCGCTAGAAGTTATATCAGTAATCATTTCAGCTGTACCGGCTGATGGCGATCCTTCAGTGGATCCCGTGCTTTCCACAATTCGATAGTTGTTAATATTATTTTTCTGGAAAAAGGTCCTAGTTAAATTCTGAAATTTTGTAGCTACACGTAATCTTCTATCATGTAACCGCAAAAAGTCCCTTGATACCTCTGCAAGATCTTTTGTATCCAAAACATCTATCCACGAATTAGGAACTGCAGCAACTACATCAGCTTTACTAAACCCTAACTCAAGTAGTGATAAAACTTTTGAAGAATTTTTTGTATCCAATTCCTTAATTAAATCTAACCCAGTTAAACCAATATGAATATTTCCATTATGAAGCTCTTTGGCTATTTCATTAGCTGATAAAAATCTTATTTCAATATCGCTAAAATTTTTAAACCCTCCAATATAAGTTCTTTGACCGCCTAACTTATCAATTTTAATACCTGCAGATGAAAAGAAGTCATTCATATCTTCTTGGATTCTTCCTTTAGAGGGCAAAGCAAATTTAATAATACTCATCTTAACCTCTCTATTTGGGATAATCTTTCTATTCTTTTAATATTTAAAGCCGCTCCAACTGCAGGAATTTTGTTTTTAGATCCTAGTGACTTGATCAAGTTGTCATATCGACCGCCGCCGCCAATATAAAGGCTTTCATTATTATTTTTCCATACAAAATCGAATAAAAAACCTGAATAATATTCCACATCCCTACCCTTCTCGGGAGTAAAAATTGTATTTTTGAAACCTACTCCTGATTTCTGAATTATTTCAAATCTAGTTAATGTTTCATCAATCTTATCAATAAGAGATTCATCTAATGCTAGGCATAGTTTTCTAAGTTTTTCTAAGGCTTGTAATGGCCTATCTGAGATCGATAAAAAACCCTTTATTAAATCCTTTGTATTTTTAGAAAGTGGTTTTAATGAAAAAGCCTCCCCTTTTTTTCTTAAACGATCAGTAATTTCTTCAATACTTCTTCCTGCATAAGAATTAGTATCAAAAGCATTAATAGTTCCTCTTACAAGCTCTAATGCAGATTTTTGGTCCAGAGAAAATATTCTTTGAGAAAGGTCGTCACTAACTTTTTGATTTTTACTTATTTCTTCTAACAAAATTCTGAACTCATTTTCATTCCAAAATTTTTCTAGAAGTTTATTTTTCCATAAATCAGGAATATCTAAAACCTTAATAAATGTTCGGAACAGAGAAACATCTCCAAAATAAGTATTAAGATTTTTTATTCCCTCATCTGTAAGGGCGTTCTGAATCTTAACAAAAACTTCAATATCAGCATTAATTTTGTCAGAATCACCAATAGATTCAATTCCTGTTTGGGTATATTCGACAGGTTCATTGCTTTCCTCTCCGTAAAACTGAAATACTTTACCAAAATAGGAAAATAATCTTTTTTCCCCTGACAATCCCTGATCAAGATAATATAGACATGTAGGAATTGTTAAATCGGGTCTTAGGCATAATCTAATACCGTCTTGTTGAGAAAAGATATATAATCTATCTGCTATAGCCTCGCCTAATCTATCAAGAACTTTATCAGCAGAAACTAAAACAGGAGGATCAATTAATTCATATCCATCTGATGTTAAATTATTTAAAATAGAATGAGATGTCTTAGTTAGAACTTCTGAGGATTTTGATTTTATAGATTTAAAAGGTATTTTTTCATTATCAAAAAAAACATTATCTATTGGGATAGAATATTCTTCACAAAGTGAAATTATTTTTAAATGTAAACGAGCAGGGAAACCTTTTTTTCTATAATTAGAAACTGCAGATGGTTTAACACCTAACAAACTTGCTAAGTTACCTGTCCCTCCAAGAGCATTTATTATGTCATTAACAGATTTATTCATAAGAAATATTCATATAATATGAATATATTTTAATATCAATATTTTATTTCATATTTTATGAACTTTTTTTGACAATTTTAATTATACTATCAGCCATCTTACTAAGAGGGACGGTAATTTGAGAACTTTTCCCAGTTCTCCATTCTTCATTATCTGCAATATCTTTAGAGGCTTCTTTACCTTTGTATAGATCCTTTATTGTTACAGAATTGTTAGCCTCTTCATCCTCACCAATAATTATTGCAACTCTAGCGTTTCTTTTGTCAGCATATTTTAATTGGGCTTTCATATTACTAGTTCCCATATATAAATCTGTCACAATACCCTTACTTCTTAATTCTAAAGCAATTTTAAAATAAAAAGATTTTTTATTCTGATCCATTAATAGGACAACTGCTTCAACTTGATTTTTATTGTCACTTTCTTCTGTTAAGGTTTTGACCGCTGTTAAGAGTCTACTTACACCAATTGAAATTCCTGTAGCGGGAACTTTAACCCCCTTTAATCTTTTAACAAGATTATCGTATCGGCCTCCACCTCCAACAGATCCAAAATTTTTTAAATTTTTATCTTCAGGAAAAATTAAGTCAGCTTCATAAATAGGTCCTGTATAATACCCTAGACCTCTAACTACCGATGGATCAATTGCAACCCTATCCTCTTTATAATCAAGATCATCAAGTATTGTTGAAATTTCATATAATTCATCAATTGCATTTTTAAAATTTTCACTCTCACAAAATTCTTTATCAAGTTCTTCAAGGGCTAACTTCCTGCTTAACTTTTTACTTTTATTGCCTTGTTGAAGGAAGTTAATAATTAAATCTATTTGTTTATTTTCTAATCCTGCACCTTCTGTAAAATCACCTGATTTATCTTTTCTGCCTTTTCCTAGAAGTTCTGTCACTCCCTTAACGCCTAAACGATCAAGTTTATCAATTGAACGCATGACGGTTAAATAGTTGATATCATTTTTATCTGGGTTAATTCCCGTTTGACTTAATAAAGCATCTAATAAGTTCCTGTTATTTAATCGAATAAGATAATCATTTCTTTGAATGCCAATATTTTCGAACACATCTGAAAACATCATACACATTTCAGCATCAGATAAAGGATTTTCACTTCCAACAGTATCCGCATCAACTTGTAAGAATTGCCTAAAACGACCTGGCCCAGCTTTTTCATTTCTAAAAACCCACCCTGTTTGAAACCTTCTATAAGGTTTCGATAGATTATCGTAGTTTTCTGCCACATATCTTGCTAATCCAGATGTAAGATCATAGCGAAGTGAAAGCCACCTTCCATCATCATCTTCAATTGAAAACACACCTTCATTAGGCCTGTCCTGATCTGGAAGATAAGAACCTAAAACATCAGCTAATTCGATAGAACTGGTTTCTAATTTTTCAAAGCCGTAGAACTCATAAGTTTTTTCTATTTTCGAAATTAGGTTTTCTAAAATAAATAAATCTTCCCCAGAAATATCTTCAAAACCTCTAGGTCTTTCTGCTTTAATCTTTTTTTTCTTTTCGGATGCCACAACTATACCTTTATAAATAGATTCATTAATATAACATCATCAAATTATCTATGTTATAATTTCTACGCTAAAAATTTATGGAAAAGAATATGACTAAAGCACCAGAAGGTATGAAAATTCTTGATGAAGGAGTTCCTGGAATTGAAAAGGTTTTAACTGAAGAATGCCTAGAATTTATATTTGATCTTGAAACTAATTTTGGAGAAAAACGCAAAGAACTTCTTAAAACACGATTAGAAAAACAAAAAGAATATGATAATGGAACTTTACCTGATTTTCCTTCCGAGACTGAAGAAATAAGAAATTCAAATTGGAAGGTTGCTCCTATACCTAAGGATTTACAAGATAGAAGAGTAGAGATAACTGGTCCAGTAGATCGCAAAATGGTTATCAATGCTTTAAATTCTGGTGCAAAAACATTTATGACTGATTTTGAAGATTCTATGTCTCCAACTTGGGCTAATGTTATCAATGGTCAAATTAATCTTTATGACTTGTGGAATGACGAAATTGATTTTGTCGATCCTAATAATGGAAAAGAATATAAATTAAATGAAAATCCGGCTGTTCTTATTGTTAGACCCAGAGGTTGGCATCTTGAAGAGGCACATATTGAAATTAATGGGAAAAGAATCTCTGCTGGCATCTTTGATTTTGCTGTATATCTTTTCCACAATCATGAAAAATTAAAAAATAAAGGCACAGGACCTTATTTTTATTTACCTAAAATGGAAACCTATCTTGAAGCTCGATTATGGAATGAGGTATTTGTTCATGCGCAGGAAAAACTTGGTATACCTAATGGAACTTGTAAGGCAACAATCCTAATAGAAACATTACCGGCAGCATTTCAAATGGATGAGATTTTATATGAACTAAAAGATCATATAGTAGGATTAAATTGCGGGAGATGGGATTATATATTTAGTTATATTAAAAGATTAGCTTTAAACCCTGATTATATTCTACCTGATCGATCACAAGTTGTAATGGGAGAAGCTTTTTTAAGTGCATATTCCTTACTTCTCATAAAAACATGTCACAAGAGAGGCGCTTTTGCTATGGGAGGAATGGCTGCACAAATTCCCGTGAAGAATAGTGATGAAGAAAATAATAAAGCTTTCGAAAAAGTTAAGAATGACAAAGAGAGAGAGGCAAATAACGGGCATGATGGAACATGGGTTGCACATCCTGGTTTAGTACCTATTGCTATGGAAGTTTTCGATAAGAAATTAATAGGTGATAATCAATTAAGTGTCTCACTTGATAATGTTACTGTAACTCAAGAAGATTTACTTAAAGTTCATAAAGGACAAAGAACTGAAGAAGGTATGCGTGAATGTATTAAAGTAGGAGTTCAATATATTGAAGCTTGGCTTGCTGGTCGTGGAGCCGTTCCTCTTTATAATCTTATGGAAGATGCCGCCACAGCAGAAATATCTCGTGCTCAAATTTGGCAATGGCTTAAACACGCTACTCCTTTAGATGATGGAAGAGTAGTAAATGAGGAACTTTTTAAGAAAATTTTATCAAGCGAAATAGATAAACTTAAGGAAGTACTTGGTGACGACATTTGGAATAAAGGCAAATACGAAAAAGCTATTGAAATATTTGAAAAAATGTCTATATCTCCTGTTTGTGAAGAATTCTTGACACTACCCGCTTATGAAGAAATAGTGTCTTCTTAGCAAGTTTTTTGAAAGGATAAAGTATGACAAAAAGTTTCTATGATTTAGTGCCATCTGCACCTAAAGGCCGTTACGATGGGATAGAAAGACCTTATTCAATTGAAGAAGTTGAAAGATTGAGAGGATCATTTCCGATAGAATACACTCTTGCCACTAGAGGATCTAATCGTTTATGGGAACTTTTGCATTCAGAAGATCAAGTATCTTCCCTTGGTGCTCTCTCAGGCAATCAGGCAATGCAAATGGTTAGAGCTGGTTTGAAAGCAATTTATTTATCTGGATGGCAAGTTGCTGCAGATAATAATACTGCTGGGTCCACTTATCCTGATCAAAGTTTATATCCTGCAAATTCAGGACCAGAACTTGCAAGAAAAATTAACCGCACGCTACAAAGAGCTGATCAAATAGAACATTCGGAAGGCGGCGCACAAAGAGAATGGTTTGCTCCAATTGTTGCCGATGCAGAAGCTGGTTTTGGCGGTCCTCTTAACTGTTATGAAATTATGAGAGCATATATTGAAGCTGGTGCTTCTGGTGTTCATTATGAAGATCAATTAGCCTCAGAAAAAAAATGCGGCCACATGGGTGGTAAAGTTTTAATACCAACAAAACAGCATGTAAGAAACTTAAACGCCGCAAGATTAGCTGCAGATGTATGTGGAGTACCGACATTAATTGTTGCAAGAACAGATGCTGAAAGTGCTAAATTAATAACTTCCGATGCGGATGAAAGAGATCATGAGTTTATAGATTCATCTGATCGAACACCTGAAGGCTTTTATAGGTTAAAAGAAGGAAGTGGTGTTGATAATTGTATTAAAAGAGCCTTAGCTTATGCTCCTTACGCCGATTTAATTTGGATGGAAACATCTGTTCCTAGCCTTGAAGTAGCTAAAGTATTCTCAGAGGCTGTTAAAAAGGAATTCCCAGATCAAATGCTAGCATATAATTGTTCTCCTAGCTTTAATTGGGAAGCAAATCTTGATGTTGATACGATAGAGACCTTCAGAGAAGAAATTGGAAAAATGGGTTTCAAATATCAATTTGTAACGCTAGCTGGCTTCCATCAACTTAATTATGGAATGTTTCAACTTGCATCAAACTTTAGGGACAGAGGAATGGGCGCATATAGTGAACTTCAGCAAGCAGAATTTGCTGCTGAAAAAGACGGTTATTCGGCGACACGACACCAAAGAGAAGTTGGAACGGGATATTTTGATCTAATATCTGAAGCCGCTGCAGGTGGTGAGTCTTCGACCACTGCACTGAGCGATTCCACTGAAGCCGATCAATTTGATGCAGCTGAGTAATATCATTAATGCTGCCGACTGCAGATATAAGCGATCAATATTCGGACTCTGTTAAAGTACTAGAACCTATATTCAATGATTATGGAGGCGTTAAAGCTTTTTGTGGAAAAGTCGTCACTCTTAAAACTTTAGATGATAACACAAAGGTCAGAGAGGCACTTGAAAGCAATGGAGATGGAAAAGTTTTAGTGGTGGATGGGCAAGCATCAGTAAATTGCGCTCTTTTAGGCGGAAATTTAGCATCACTTGCAAACAAAAATGGTTGGTCAGGAATTATAATTAATGGATGTGTTAGAGACCAACTAGAAATAAAAGAAGAAAATGTGGGCGTTAAAGCTATCAATTCTCACCCAAAGAAATCCAATAAAGATAATGGCGGTGAATTTGGGGTAGATCTAAATTTTGCAAACACTGATATTTCTGATGGTGATTATATTTATGCTGATGAAGATGGTGTTATTGTTTCTAAAAAAAATCTCGATGTTTAAATAATAAACATTTTACTTTCTTAAAATTTCCTATTTACTATGCTTAAAAGAGGGAAGTTAGAAATGTTAGCTTATAAATCAGCAAAAGAATTAGCTAAACTAATAAAAGATAAAGAAATAAGCAGCTTTGAGCTTTTAGAGTATTACATTGCGCGAGTTGAAAAGTTTAATCCCGATATCAATGCTATTATTGTCAAAAATTATGAAGAGGCTTATGAAACAGCCAAAAAAGCTGATGAATTGATAAGTAAAGGTAAAACACTTGGACCTCTTCACGGCGTTCCAATGACTCTTAAAGAATCTTACAGCCTTAATGGAACTGCACTCACCTTTGGTATCCCTGAATTCAAAGATAATATTTCGGATAGTGATGCTTTATCGGTTGAAAGACTAAAGAATGCTGGTGCAGTCATTTTTGGAAAAACAAATGTACCAATAAGACTAGCTGATTTTCAAAGTTATAATGATATTTATGGCACAACAAATAATCCTTGGGACCTTACCAAAATACCTGGTGGTTCATCAGGTGGTTCAGCAGCTGCATTGGCAGCAGGATTAACGGGATTTGAAACCGGATCGGATATTGGTGGTTCAATTCGAAATCCAGCTCATTATTGTGGGGTTTTTGGACATAAACCAACTTGGGGTCTTTTACCTCCTCGAGGACATGCTCTTCCAGGTGGAGTTGCGCAACCGGACTTATCAGTAATAGGTCCCTTAGGAAGAAGTGCTGAGGATATTGAGACTGGCGTTATGGTAATGGCTGGTCCAGATGAAATTCAAAGCGCAGGATTAAAATTAGATCTCGAAAAACCACAAAAGAGTAATTTAAAAGAGTATAAAGTTGCGGTATGGACTAATGATGAGATAGCGCCTGTCAGCCAAGAAGTACAAAACCGCGTCATTGCTGTTGCAAAAACTATAAGTGATGCGGGCGGGGAAGCAAATTTTGATGCGCGTCCAGATTTTGATATTAATAAATATAAAGAAGTTTATGGTTCGCTTCTTCATCCCACAATGGCATCTAGAACAACAGATGAAGACTTTCAGAAACTTCTAGATGATGCTCAAAAACTTGATCCCAATGATAATAGTGAGGCAGCGTTTACTTTAAGAAAACAAGTATCCTATGTTCGTGATTATAACATTGCCAATAATGAGAGGACACATTTCCGTTGGGCTTGGCACAACTTTTTCAAAGAATATGATGCCGTTATAGCGCCAATTATGGCTACTGACGCAATTGATCATGATCACGGTAAATACGGCGAACGCACAATAATGGTCGATAATGATGAAAGACCTTATTTTGAGCAAATCTTCTGGGCAGGAATTGCTATCAATAGCTATCTTCCTTCCACAGTCATACCAACAGGTTTAAGCGATAATGGTTTACCAATTGGGATACAAATCATTGGCCCTGAGTATGGCGATCTTAAAACTATAGGGCTTGCAAAACTATTAGAACAAGAAGGCTATAAATTTCAATCTCCTGATTCTTATCCGGATTAAAAATAATAATATAAATTACCACATGGGAAAATAATAATGTGCTTAATGTGTGACATGACT
>CAXFAF010000034.1:0-8928 GCA_964001285.1 uncultured bacterium
GGTCTAAAGACACCTGCTCCAGTAATGGGACTTCCTATAAACCTTTCAAATTCGGAAAATTCTATTAGAAAAAGACCTCCGTTATTAAGCGAAGATACTGATGATGTCTTAAAAGAATTAGGTTATTCTGAAGACCAAATAAATGATTTTAGGAATAAAAGAATAGTTTAAAAACCAATAAAATCTGCAAAATCATCAATGTCTTCTCTTTTACTCCTAAAGGTATTTATGGGATCATTTTCATCAGCAAAACCTATGCCCATTCCACAAAAAAGCATTAATTCTTCAGGAATATCAAGAAACTTATTAACTGATTTATACCATATAGCCCAAGCCTCTTGAGGAGCTGTATGTAATCCCTCCTCACGAGCTAATAACATTATAGATTGTATAAACATTCCTAAATCCGACCATTGGCCTTCTTGCATTTCTCTATCGATCGCAAAAAAAAGGGCAATAGGAGCACCAAAAAATTCAAAATTCCTCATAAATTGTTTCATTCTACCTGCTTTATCTTCTTTTGGTATATTTAAAACCTCATACATCGATCTTCCCACTTCACGCCTTCTTGATTCATATGGCTCTTTTAGATTTGGAGGATAAATATTATATTCCGTACCTTCTCCCATTGGATTGTCTTTAATTTTTTCTGCAATATCTTTTTTAAATTCTTCTAACGGTTGGCCTGACACAACCCACATTCTCCAAGGTTGTAAATTACCTCCAGAAGGAGCTCTTTTTGCTCTTTCAATTATACTTGTAATTATATTTCTATTAGGCAATTCATTTGTAAAAGCTCTACAAGTTAATCGGGTGTCGATTGCCTCACTAACAGTTGAAGCTTTCTTTGATAATTTCTTCATAATATCATCCTTCAGTATCCTTTGCGCTTTGGTGCCATCGTTTTAAAATATTATATTCTATAGAAGACATTAATAAAAAGAGAAATACACCAAGCAAAACAAGCAAAACTAAAGCGGAAAAAAGCTTAGCTATATCTAATCTATTGCCTGATTCAATTATAATCCAAGACAATCCCGTTGATGTTCCAGTACCTGCAACAAATTCCGCAACAACAGCGCCTATTAAGGCCAATCCAATAGAAGTTTTCATTCCCGTTAATATATATGGTGTAGCAAAAGGTAAATTGAGTTTTGTCAAAACTTGCCATTTTGAAGCTTTATTAATAATAAACATTTCTTTTAAGTTCTTATCTACTGAATGAAAACCAAGATTTGTATTCGCTAACACAGGAAAAAAGGCAACAATTACCGATAATATTATTATAGCCGTTTCTGCATTATCAAGTCCTACCCATATAAGAATCAAAGGCGCTACAGCTACAACAGGAGTTACCTGAAATATTACAGTTATAGGATAAAGAGAAATCTCTAAAATTTTGGATAAAGAAAATGTCACTGCTAAACTTATAGCCAGTATTGTAGCAATTATAAAAGCAACAAGAGTTATCTTTAAAGTATTTAAAGTTGCTAAAAGAAGTTCATTCAAATTATTAATTAATGATAAAAATATATCACTCGGACTTGGTAAAATATAAAGAGGTACAGATAATATATTTACTAAAAATTCCCAAATAATAAAAATTATAACTAATGCGATTAGCGGAGAAATGAAATTAGTTAATTTATTCATTCCCTTATACCTTTTTCTAACTTTTCGTAAATATTGTTGTTGATTTCTTGAAATTCCCTACTTTCCAAAAAGTCTTTTTTAGATCCTTGGTAATTAATATGGCCTTCATGTATGATTTCTGCAGGACCTGATGATAAAACAATAATCCTTTGTGACAGGTAAATAGCCTCAGAAACTGAATGTGTAACAAATAATACTGTGAATTTTTCTTTTTCCCATATTTGTAAAAGATCATCTTCAAGTCTTCTTCTTGTAACTTCGTCTAATGCTGAAAATGGTTCGTCCAAAAGAAGTAAGTCGCATCCTTGAACAAGTGATCGAGCGATGGATACTCTCATTTTTTGTCCACCTGATAGTTCATCTGGATAGCTATTTTCTTTTCCTTTTAGACCAACTCTTTCGATCCATTCTAATGCATAATCTTTGGTTAATTGATTTTTTTTATTTTTAATTTCTATTGGTAAAACAACATTACTCAAGACATCTCGCCATGGCATTAATGTTGGCTCTTGAAAAACAAAGCCTATTAAAGGTTCCCTTTGATCTTTATATTCAACTGTACCTTTTGAAGGATCTAAAATTTTTGAAGCTAATCTTAGTAGTGTTGATTTTCCGGATCCTGATGGACCCAAAATAGATAAAAATTCTCCCTTCTTTACTTCTAAATTAATATTTGAAAGTATTTCTTTGTCAAATTTCATATGAATATTAGAAAACCTTAACATTACTCACCTTCACTAATAAATTGCAGGGAATATGAATCCCTCCAATTTAAATCTTTTTTATAAATACCATTATTTGACATAGTAATATAAAATTCATTCCATCTTTCTTCAGTCATTAGACCCACATCATTATAGTCATCACTGTTAGATATTAAGTTATATTTTTTAATCTTATCTATAGCCTGGAACAGAATTTCTTCTGTCATTTCCGAGTTTTCATTTAGAATTAGTTTATTTCCTGCTTCAGGGTCTTCATAAATATATTTTTTCCAACCAATAATACTTGCCTCAACAAAAGCCTTAACAATTTCTGGTCTTTCTTCAATGAGGTCATTCCTAGCAAGAATCATTGCGCCATAACTTGGGTAACCATAATCTGATAATAAAAATATCTTTGGAGATTTGCCCAATTCTTTTTTTACAAGATAAGGCTCAGATGTTAAATACCCTTGCTGTATGGCATTTTCATTAACTAAAAAGGGAGCAAGACTAAAAGTCTTTCTCCTTATCTGTTTATCAGTAAAAGAGTATTTTGACTTAAGCCATACCCAAAAGGCACCAATACTTGCTTCAGAAATCATGATTGGTTTATCTTTCATATCTTCTAAATTTTTTAACGATGAAGAAGGGTGAGTCATCAAAATTTGCGGGTCTTTTTGAAAAGAAGCCATTACAGATTTTGCAGGTATGTTGTTTTCGAGAATATTTAAAGGAATAAAACTATTCGAACCCATTCCAAATTCAATTTCTCTAGCGCCAAGTAGCCTTGGAATATTTATACCGGCATTTCCTTGAATAATCTTTACATCTAATCCTCTTTCTTTATATAAGCCCAGTGCTAGAGCATGGTAAAATCCGCCCTGCTCAGCTTGAGCTCTCCAATCAGTTGCGAAGCGTATTTTTACTAATTCCTTCCCTAAAAGATCATACGGATATAAATTGATCAAACAAGGAATTGCAAAAAAGAATAAAACAATAGATAACTTTTTTAATTTATTGCACATCAAGACCTATAATTATTGTTGGAATATCAACTGGAGCGTTTTTAATTGTAGATACTAGTGTATCTGGCTTTCTTCCTTTACGAACTTCTGACAATTTAAAATTCGATTTTAACAACCTCTCATGGCATGATCTTAAATTATCACTATGCCAACCTATGCCTCCAAAGCTGGTAGAAGAAGTTTTTTTGTTTTCAACTACTTCAATTGTAACTCCACCTATCCTAAAAAATAACATTCTTACTTCACCCTCACCAAAATCAAAAACCTTATCTAATGCCAACCTGATGCCAAGTTTATCGGCCAATAATTCTTTAATTTGTTTAACTTTTGGAGAAAAAACAACTACCTGATTAAACTTGGAAATATCACTTTCATTATATTGCTTATTTTTATTAATGCATTCATCATTATCTTTAAAAATTAGAATATTTAAATCGAAAGAATCCCTTTTTATAATTGAGAAGAATACTAATTCTGTCTCCCTTCCCTCCCCATCAATTAAGTTACTTGTTTTAATCTCGCTAACATCCAAACCTCTCTCTTGAAATCTCTTGTAATCTTCATCAATATCATCGGAAACAAAAGATATAGCTATGATTCCCCTTTGTTCATTAAATTCTCCATTAATAAGATTTAAGGATGAAGCTAATTTAAGATTTTTTCGAAAGATATCAATGGACCCATTAAGTAATTCAATAGAGGAGAAGTTTATATGATTATCTTGATGGAATAAGTCATTACTAAAGTCATTACCTATTAAATTGATAAATTCTCTTTTTGTTTCTTTAATATTGTCAGAGGCAATAATTGTACTTTTAAATTTTGTTAACATAAATTTTCTTCAGTAATTATTATAATCAGTCTTTAATTAAATATTTTAATTGATAAACTTATAACATGAAGTTAGATATCATCAAAAAAATTGAAAAAATTATAGGAAAGAAAAATATCGTTCAATCTGAAATCGATAAGAAAAAATACCTTACCGAATGGCGAAATAGATACACTGGAGAAGCTAAAGCCATTTTAAAACCCAAAAATGTTCAAGAAGTCTCTTCGTTAATGAAGATTTTTAATAAAGAAAAAATTGCTGTAGTACCTCAAGGAGGAAATACCGGTCTTGTTGGTGGTCAAATATCTTATAACGATCAACATTTTATCATTTCATTTGAAAGAATGAATAAACTAATTAAATTCAACAAAGAAGATCAATCAATGGTTGTTCAATCTGGAATGCTTTTATCTGACATTCAAAATATTTGTGATGAGAATGATATGTATTTTCCTCTTTCACTAGCATCAGAAGGAAGTTGTACAATAGGTGGAAATATAGCAACAAATGCTGGTGGAGTTGCCGTTTTATATTTTGGAAATACAAGAGAATTAACTCTTGGTCTACAAATTGTTCTTGCAGATGGAACAATTATAAACTCTTTAAAAACTTTAAAAAAAGATAATACAGGATACTCACTAAAGGATCTTTTTATAGGCTCTGAAGGTACATTAGGCTTAATAACTGCAGCAAGTATGAAAGTTTTTTTTAAACCAAGAGAAAAGTATACATTTTTTTGTTCGGTAAAAAACCCAAAGAAGTCTATTGAACTTCTAAGGTTTCTACAAAAAAATGTTTCAACCCCATTAACAGCCTTTGAATTAATGAATAGTAACTCAATTGAAACAGTCTTAAGTCATTTTGAAAAAACTAATCTACCTTTAAATAAAAAAAGCGAGTGGTACATTCTTTTTGAGTTTTCGAGGTTTGATCATGATAAATCTACAATTGATAAAGTGCTTAGAATTATTTCTAATATACAGAAAGAAAAATTAATTTATGAGGTAGTGTTTGCGAATTCTATAAAACAATCAAAAGAATTATGGGGTTTAAGAGAAAACATATCAGAAGCTCAAAAAGAAGATGGTGCAAGTATTAAAAATGATATATCAATCCCGATTTTCTCCATTGATAATTTTATTAAAAATGCTGATGAAATTGTAAAAAATACAATTCCTAATTCAAAAAATGTAACTTTTGGGCATGTTGGTGATGGAAACATTCACTACAACATAACACAACCCAAAGACATGGAAAAAAAGGAATTTTTATCTTTGGAAAACCATTTAAGATCACAACTTTTAGAACTAATAAAAAAATATAATGGCTCTTTCAGCGCAGAACATGGAATAGGGATTACTAGAAAAAAAGATGCGCTTGAATATAAAAAAGATGAAATAGCATTAATGAAAAGAATTAAGCAAGCTATTGATCCAAAAAATATAGTTAATCCTGGAAAGATTTTTGAATAAATAAGTTATTTATTTAAAGGAACACCTGGTAAGTATTTAGATTGACGGATTGTTAATGATGTTTTTACACTTGCAACATTTGGAGCGGATGTTAATTCATTGGTTAGAAAGTTTTGAAAACTTGATAAATCCGGTGCAACACATTTAAGAATAAAGTCAATTTCTCCATTTAACATATGACATTCTCGAACATAAGCTAAATTAGTCACATGCTCTTCAAAAGCAATTAAATCAGCTTCAGCTTGATTATGAAGTCCAACCATAGCAAAAACGGTAACTTCAAAACCTAGTTTTACTGGATCAAGTTCAGCATGATATCCCTTAATATAGCCTCTTTTTTCAAGAGCCTTGACTCTTCTTAAACATGGTGGAGCGGAAAGATCAACAAACTCAGCAAGTTCTACATTGGTTGTTCTTCCATTTTCTTGAAGTTTATTAAGAATTTTTATATCTATAAAATCTAAATTATCGCGTTTCATAGAATTTATGTTATAGATTATATTATAAATACGCAAGATTATTACAAATAGTGCAATAAACATGAAAAAAAATGAAATTAAAGATACCTGGATAATCTCTTCAGGACTAATTGGTTGTGAGAATCAATGTTTTGGTATTACAGAAAGAATGGGAATAAATGCTGAATTAAAAAGAATTATTCCATCAAAATTTATTTCTTTAACAGCTCCTTATGGTCGACCTATTTTTGATAATCAACTTAATAGCCCTTGGCCAGACCTTGCTATAGCGGCTGGAAGGAAAACAATACCTTATTTGAGACACATTAAACGATTGTCAAAAAATAGATGTAAAACAATATATCTTCAGGATCCAAAAATTAATTCAGAAACTTTCGACATTGTATGGGCGCCTCTACACGATAAAATTAAAGGCCATAATGTTATAAAAACAGTAACTTCGCCCAATAGAGTAAACGATGACTTGCTTATAAAGAGCTATAATGAATGGGCACATCTATTTGCTAAATTTAGTAAACCATTAATTGGATTTCTAATTGGTGGTAAGAGTAAGGCCTATAAATTCAGTCATTCTGAATGTAATAAAATATTGGATTCAATAAGATTAACTCTAGATAAAGGGAACACACCATTAATAACAATATCAAGAAGAACTCCAAAAAATTTAACAATAAAAATCAAAGAATTACTTAAGGAAAAAGAGCATCTTCTTTACGATGGAGAAGGTCCAAATCCGTATTTTGCTATCCTAAAAGCTTCAGATGTTATTGTTGTAACTCCTGACTCTGCTAATATGATTAGTGAAGCAATATCTGTTCCTAAACCAGTTTATTTCATAGATATGGAAAGTCATTCAAAAAGGTTTAAAAAATTTATAAATACTCTTGTTAATTCAAATCATATTAGACCATTTCAAGAGGAATTAGATTTTTTCCAAAATAAGAAATTAGATGCTACACAAGAAATAGTTGACTATATCCATGAGAATCTCTTTTAAGTATATTATTAGGATTATTTATATAAAATACTATTATGGCTGAAGTTATTCACTCTAAATTACTTATACTTGGCTCAGGACCTGCCGGATACACTGCTGCGATATATGCTTCGAGAGCTATGCTAGATCCAGTATTACTAACAGGTATTGAGCCTGGTGGGCAAATGACCATTACTACAGATGTAGAAAATTATCCTGGTTTTGCAGATATTGTTCAAGGTCCTTGGTTAATGGATCAAATGAAAGAGCAGGCTGAGAGTGTAGGAACAAAAATTCTCTTCGATACAATTGTTAAAGTTGATTTATCAAAAAAACCTTATGAATTAATATCTGATTCAGAAAAAATATATTCTTGCGATGCTCTTATTATTGCTACAGGTGCTCAAGCTAAATGGTTAGGTCTTAAGTCAGAAGAAAAATACAAAGGTTACGGGGTTTCAGCCTGTGCAACATGTGATGGTTTCTTTTACAAAGGTCAAGAGGTTTCTGTGGTTGGAGGAGGTAACACAGCTGCTGAAGAAGCGATTTTCTTAACTAATTTTGCTAGCAAAGTAAATTTAATCCATAGGAGAGATAGTTTAAGAGCTGAAAAAATTCTTCAAAATAGGTTAATGGAAAATAAAAAGATAAACATTATATGGGATTCTGAAGTAGATGAAATAATTGGTGATGATAATCCTCTAAGTGTAAATGGGATAGTTTTGGTTAGCAAAAAAACTAAAGAGAAGAAGAAAATATTAACAAATGGTGTTTTTATTGCAATTGGTCATAGCCCCTCATCCCTTATATTTAAAGACCAATTAAAAATGAACGAAAATGGATACATTGATACTGCTCCGGACTCTACAAAGACAAATTTAGAAGGAGTTTTTGCTGCAGGTGATGTAACTGATGAAAAATATAGGCAAGCAGTTACTGCAGCAGGAATGGGCTGTATGGCTGCATTAGAGGCGGAAAGTTACCTTAGCGAGCAAGAAAAATCTTGAAGAATATTCCTTTAGCAAAAATATCAAATGAAATTATCACCGAAAATGAAGAATATATAATTGATCCATCTCAGGTTCTAAGAGAACTTATCGAAAATTCTATAGATGCGGGCTCATCTAAAATATATATAAAAATTGATAGAGGGGGTTTAGGCCTTATAGAAGTCAAAGACAATGGAAAAGGAATGAATCCTCAAGAAATGTTGCTTTCTATTGATGGAAAAAATAATTCCAAGAATATTACCAATAAGTTATTCGGAACAAATGGTAATATGCTTCACCAAATTTCAAAAATTGGAAAAATAGAACTAATCTGTAAGGAAAAAAGTAAGACAAGAGGCTCAATACTTAAGGTTTCAAATAATAAAATACAACCAGTAAAAGAATGTTACGCAGATATAGGAACGAAAATACAAATAAGAGATCTCTTTTATAATAATTCAAAGATTCGTCAATTAACAAAAGATTCAAAAAATGATGACTTTGCTCATATCGTTAATACTTACGCTATAGCATTTCCAAAAATTGGATTCACTGCAAGAATTAACAGTAAAGATATATTAAATGTACCTATAGAGGATAAACTTTCTAAAGACCCCTTCATCTCACGAATAAAAAATGTTCTTGGAAAAAATGTTTCTAATTCCATGATTAAGTTTAGTAGAGAGATTGATGATGTAAAGGTGAGCATTTTACTAACAAACCAAAAACAATCATTTAAAAAAGACAATTATCAATTCATTTTCGTGAACCAAAAACCAGTTCAACAAATTCATATTA
>CAXFAF010000035.1:0-6972 GCA_964001285.1 uncultured bacterium
ACTTGCAAAAGATGTTACTACGGGGTTAAAAGTTTTATATCTTTTGGGGCGTAGCCAAGCGGTAAGGCAACGGGTTTTGATCCCGTGATTCGTAGGTTCGATCCCTACCGCCCCAGCCACTAGATATAACTTATGTTTCTTTTGATAAAGAGAATCCTTCAGGACCGCCAGAAACATCAATGTATTGACCAGATATCCATTCTGCTGCCGGAGAGGCAAAAAATATTGCAGCTGCAGCACAATCTTCTGGCTTACCAACTCTTCCAAGAGGAATAGTTGAATCAAACATAGAGTGAGTTTCCTGATCATCTATATTCAATGTTTCCTTAAGCATATCTGTCAAAATAATTCCTGGAGCAATACAATTAACCGTTATTTTTTTATTAGCTAATTCAACCGCAAGTGTTCTTGTCATGCTTATCATTCCAAGATTTGCTGCAGAATAAACTCCGAACCCAGGTGATGCCCTGTGAGCTGCAACAGAAATAATATTAATAATTCGACCTCCATCTGTCATCCGTTCAGCAGCTTGTTGGGAGCCCCACCATTTCGTTTTCATATTTAGTGTTAATTGCTCATCAAACTTTTCAACAGAAATTTCCGGCAAAGCATGCATTTTTCTATCTAAGTTACCACCTGCATTATTAACCATAATATCAAGGCGGCCCATTTCATTACAAACTTTATCTAAAGCTTTAGGAATACTTTCAAGATCCATTACATCTGCTGAAATAGCTATACTTTTTTGTCCTCTAGCTTCAATTTCTTTAACTACAGATTCCGAGTCTTTTTGTCCTCTTGCTATTATAACTACATCTGCACCACAATCAGCAAAAGCTAATGCAATTCCTCTTCCAATACCTTTACTGCCGCCAGTCACAACAGCTATCTTACCATCTAGCCTAAATCGATCGTAGATATTCATATCCTCATTTCTCAAATATTAAATAGAGATTTCCCCTAGATCCATTACAGATTTCTTTCCATCCCAGTTAATTGATGCCTCTTTTATCATATCAAACATTCCAGCAGCTCCTTCAGATAATTGAGCTATTTCGAGAATAACTCCATAATTATTCTCAATATCTAAATATGAAAAAGTACCATCATCAAGAGTTTTAGCTCCTTGTAAATTTTTGTATCCTTGACCCTCAAGAATTTTTATGTCATTCACAATATCCTTTGTAAAAGTACATAAATGATGAAGAACATTCTTCTTATTATTTACATACTCATTATAAATTGAAGGCGTATCGCAATGCTGTTTAATGAATTCTATTTGCATATTACCTGAATAGGCAAGTGCCACAGAAAAATCTATTTCGTTTTCAATTCCATTCTTTCCATTGTAATAAATATCCTTTAATTCTAGATGCTCTAAGATAAAAAACGGCCCAACATTTAGTTTTTCTGTCCAATGTTTAATAGGTCCATTAAAGTCATCAACAATAAATCCCATTTGTTCCATTGGTCCAAATAATCTTTCCATATTAATCTCCCTTTAATTAAGTTAAAATTTCTTCTAATTCCATTATAGAAGCCTTCTTATCCCAGTTTTTTGATGCATTTTTCATGGCTTCTGTTAGTATAAGATTTTCTTCTGCTAATTCAGCAAGTTCAAGTATAGAGCCATAATTTTCTTGTGCATCTAAATAAGCGAATTTAATACCGCCGTCTTCAGTTTCTCCACCTTGGATATTTTTATACCCTTGATCTTCAAGAATTTTAATATCGTTATTAATATCTGGAGTAAGCCTGCAAATATGATGTAATTCACCTCTCTTTATTTCAGAGGATTCATTATAAATTGAAAGTGTATCACAATGTTGTTTTATGAATTCAATTTGCATATCTCCTGAAAAAGAGATTGCTACAGAAAAATCGATATCGGATTTATTTCCCCTATAATGAAAATCTTTAAGGTCGAGGTGCTCCAGGATAAAAAAAGGCCCAATATTTAATTTTTCTGTCCAGTGTTTAATAGGTTCTTCAAAATCATCTACAACAAACCCCATTTGCATTATTGGTCCATATAATTTTTCCATCTTATCCTCTTTGTAATTTAATTATGAGAATATTTATTCTAATTCCAACATTAATCTTTGTGATGGTCAAATTATGTTTCGGCAAATTTTCGGCATAATGTTATAATATATTTAGAATCATGGGGTTAGATCTAAATTCAGCGATATATATGGCTTCTGTTATTGGAGGTTTAATCCTCGGTTTGAATGTATTAGGGATTCTTTACTCAAGGTTAATTCTTGTAGATATATTCCCATTTAAATACATAAAAAATCACAATTATAGTTTTCCTAAATTTAAAGCGCATCTTCCTCTGATTGTTATAAATTTATCTATTATGTGCATTTTGTTTCCTGTTGGAATAGTGCTAGTAAGCGATTGGATCATTATTCCTTTAAATAGTTATTGGTATGTCTTGCCTCAGCTTATAGGTATTCTTTTGATTGATGATTTTTATTTTTATTGGCTTCATAGACTGCTCCACAAGAATAAATTTTTATATCATAAGATTCACATCATTCATCACAAAGCAAGCAATCCCTTTCCCGCAGATTATTTGTATGAGCATCCGTTAGAATGGATGATGGGATTATTAGGTCCTTTTATAGCTTTTATAATTTTAGGAGGTGTTTTCTTTGAAACAATTATAATTTATTTAATAATTAGAGTGCTTCATGAGCTTGATATCCATTCAGGAATAAAATCATCTATATATAGGTATATACCTTTTGCAGGAGTGAATGAATTTCATGCTAAACATCATAAATTTCATAATGTCCACTATGCTTCATTATTTTCTTTTTGGGATATAATATTTAAGACTCACAGTAAGTCTAGAAAGAATAATTCTTAAAATTACTCCTCTTCAGTATTAGGAGTACTTTCCGAATTTGAGTTTTTGTTGATTAAAGAAATACTTAACAAAATAATCAAAGAACTAATAACCTCTACTCCAATAAATAAAGGAGCAAAATCAGCCCCATATAATTGCCATGAGATTATTCTCATTATAGCTGCAGAAGATAACAGTATGACAGCGCAAAAAAGAAATGAAGTATTTTTAAATATACTACCGATTATGCAGAATAAACTAACACTAATAAAAAAAGCTGAAAAATCACCAATTTGTGTACTTCTTCCTATCCCTTCAAGATAAGTCATTCCTAGATCAGTTGAGGCTTTTGAAGGGTTAGTTACCCAGGTATATGCACTAGATAAGAAAAGCAATCCCGGTAAAAGACTTAATATTCTGGCAACAAATTGTGACATAGTAACCTCCTAATAATTAAAATTAAACTATCAGTAAAGTTCATATTAGACTATTAAAAGTATTGAAAAATTATTTTGGTTTAGATTATGGGTAAAAGAGCTTTAATAACAGGCATTACAGGTCAAGATGGTGCCTATTTATCAAATTTATTATTAAATAAGGGGTATGAGGTTTATGGGGCTGTCAGAAGGACATCTTCTATTAATACTGGTCGACTTTCTGAATTGGGAATATTAGAGAATATTAATATTGTGACTATGGATTTGTCTGAGATCACAAATATACAAAGAGTTATTGAGAAAATAGAACCTGATGAAATTTATAATTTAGCGGCACAAAGTTTTGTACAAACATCTTTTGATCAACCAATTTATACATCAGAAATTGATGCTATTGGAGTTTCAAGGATTCTTGAGGTAATAAGAACTATGGGAGGCAAATCAAAATTTTATCAAGCTTCAACATCAGAAATGTTTGGTAAGGTTCAAGATAGCCCACAAACTGAGAAAACAGCTTTCTATCCAAGAAGTCCTTATGGTGTATCAAAATTATATGGGCATTGGATGACCGTTAATTATCGTGAAGCATGGAACATCCATGCATGTTCAGGGATACTCTTTAATCATGAATCTCCACTGAGGGGAATTGAATTTGTAACTAGAAAGATTTCTTTAGGGGTTGCAGAGATTGCTAAAGGTAAAAAAGAAGTTATTAGTCTTGGTAATTTAAATGCTGAAAGAGATTGGGGTTTTGCAGGTGATTATGTTGAAGCTATGTGGTTAATGCTTCAACAAAAGTCACCAAAAGATTTTATTATCGCGACTGGAGAAACGCATAGTGTAAGACATTTTGCGGAAAAAGCATTTAGTGTAATAGATGTCGATATCGAGTGGGATTCCAATGACGATGTTGAGTTAGGGAAGTGTAAAAAATCTGGAAAAGCTCTTATAAAAGTTAATAAGGAATATAATCGACCCGCAGAAACAGACCATCTCCTGGGAGATGCAACTTTAGCAAAAAACGAAATTGGTTGGGAGCCTAAAATTAATTTTAATGCTTTAGTAGAAATGATGGTTAAAAAAGATTTGTTAAGAGTTGAGCAAGGTCCGGTTTGGTTTTAGTTTATCCAATTTTCTTATCTTGCATTTCTTTATAGGCTTCATCATATTGTTTTGTAAGTTCGTTAACTAAATCTTTAACAGTTGGGTTGTCTTTAATACTTCCAATCCCTTGCCCTGAACCCCAAATATCTTTCCAAGCTTTAGATTTAGTATTACCTCCAGAACCGAAATTCATTTTAGATTTATCTGCGCTAGGTAAATTATCTGGGTCTAATCCTGCATCTTCAATAGAAGGTTTAAGATAATTCCCATGAACTCCAGTAAATAAAGAGGAATATACTATATCAGATGCGGATGAAGCAATGAGCATATCTTTGTATCTTTGATCAGCATTTGCTTCTTTTGTAGCTACAAATCGAGTACCGATATAAGCCAAATCGGCTCCCAAAGCTAGCGCTGAAGCTACTGAGTACCCATCAGAAATAGAACCAGATAATAATATCGTTCCATCAAACCATTCCTTAACCTCTCTAACTAATGCAAAAGGAGAATGAGTTCCCGCATGACCACCAGCTCCTGCACATACGAGTATTAATCCATCAACACCTTGTTCTGCTGCTTTTCGAGCGTGTTTTACATTTATTACATCATGAAAAACTACCCCTCCATAACTATGAGCAGCTTTAACCATTTCTAATGGAGGCCGAAGGCTAGTTATAATTATTGGTACTTCATGTCTTACACAAGATTCCATATCTTGCATTAGACGGTCATTAGAAGCATGACATATTTGATTAACAGCAAATGGTGCTGCTGGTTGATCTGGGTTTTCTTGGTTGTGTTGATCAAGTTCTTCTTTAATTCTAATTATCCATTCGTCCAAGACTTCTTGAGGGCGCGCATTTAAAGCTGGAAATGATCCTACAATTCCCGCCTTACATTGACTTATAACAAGCTCAGGCCCTGAAACAATAAATAATGGGGCACCAACCACAGGTATTTTCAATTTTCCTACTAAATGAGGCACTAAAGCCATGCTAATCTCCTAATTACTATTTTATCTTCTATTTAATTATTTGAATTGAGTTTTTTTCTGGTTCGTTTACTTTAATATAATGGTTGTACAAAATAATTTAATTTTTTGGAAGCATAATCATGTTAAAATTTGATCTTATTAATTCTTCTTCAAGATTAGGTGCTGTTATCAGTGGAATCGATCTAACTAAAGAAATTGATAAAGCCGAAGTAAAAAAACTACGTTCAGTGTGGCTTGAATGTTCAGTTTTAGTTTTTCCTAACCAAAAACTAGAGCATAGAGAGTTCGAAAAATTTAGTTTGATTTTTGGTAATTTTGGAGATGATCCTTTCATAGATTCAATTGAGCAGCATCCGAATATTATTGAGGTTAAAAAAGAAGCTAACGAAAAGGCTTCACATTTTGGAGGATCATGGCATTCTGACTGGTCATTTCAAAAGATACCGCCTTCAGCTACTCTTTTACATTCCAAGATTATACCGCCTATAGGAGGGGATACACTTTTTGCAAATACCATATTAGCTTACGATGATTTGTCAGATGATTTGAAATTAAAAGTAGAAGATTTGAGAGTTATACATACCGCAGCCTTACCGTATGCTGATGATGGATTTTATGCCCTAGAGGAAGAAAAAGATAGATCTATGAAGATTAGGCCTTCAAAGGAAGCAAAAAAGACTTTTATTCATCCTTTAGTTAAAAGACATCCAGAAACCAAAAAAAAGGCACTATTTATTAATCCAGTTTATTCATTAGGAATAGAAGGTTATGAAAAAGATGAATCTGATAAAATCTTAAACGATTTATATACTCATATGGTTCAAGAAAAATATGTGCTTCGACATCAATGGGAAGAAAATATGCTAGTTATGTGGGACAATCGAGCGGTTATGCATCAAGCAACTGGAGGTTATGATGGATATGATCGTTTATTACATAGAATAACAATTTCTGGCGACCAACCCTCACAATAAATTATGGGAATCCAAAATAAATGAATAATTGAATGCTGTTTCTTTTATTTGATTATAACGCCCAGCCATGCCCCCATGACCTGCCTCCATATTGGTCTTTAAATAAATTTGATTTGAGTCAGTTTTTATTTCTCTTAACCTTGCCACCCATTTTGCTGCTTCCCAGTAAGTAACCCTAGGATCAGTTAATCCAGCAGTTACAAGTAGGTCGGGATAATTTTGTTTTTTTACATTTTCATATGGAGAATATGATAAGATATTAATAAAATCCCTTTTGTTTTTTATAGGGTTTCCCCACTCCTCCCATTCAGGTGGTGTTAATGGTAATGAATCATCCAAAATAGTGTTTAAGACATCCACAAAAGGTACTTCTGCGACCGCAGATTTAAATAATGTCGGTTTCATATTTAAAGTTGCACCAACAAGTAAACCACCAGCGCTACCTCCGTGAATAGTTATATCTCCTGATATTTTTGATTTTTTTAAATGACTTGCACAACTTATAAAGTCTTTAAAGGTGTTCTTTTTTTTCTTTAATTTACCATCTAAATACCATTTTCTTCCTTTTTCCATACCACCTCGAATATGTGCGATTGCATAAACCAT
>CAXFAF010000036.1:0-6769 GCA_964001285.1 uncultured bacterium
TTAGAGATATCAACTACATCAGGACCTATTGTTCCTTTATGAATATCAAAATCATAGTCTTTTCCATTTAATTTTAAGTTAGCTAAATCTTTGTTATTTTTATTCATTACTTATTAAATTATATCCTCTATTCTATTAATTACTTCATCTTTTCCAAGGCTATAAATAATTTCATATATACCTATTGGTGACAAAAAACCAGCCAAGCAAGCTCTTAAAGGCAATCCTATATCTTTAAATTTTATGTCTTCGTCACTAGAAAAATTTTTAATAACCTTTTCTATCTCATTAATATCCCATTTATCAAGCTTTTTCAGGTTTATAGAAAGTTTTTCTAAAGTCTTTAAAGATGATGTGTTTAATATTTTTTTTGCTTCTTCTGAAATACTGATAGGCCTCTCTTGGATAATAAAATTAAGATTTTCTTTTATTTCATTAATATTTTTGAATCTTTTTAATGCTTCAGGAATAATTTTTTTAAATGAAACTAATTGTTTCGAATCTAGCTGCATAAATTCATTTCCTAATTCTTGAATAAGTTTTTCAGTGCTAAAGGATTTTAGATAAATGGAATTAAAGTCATTCAATTTATTTAAATCAAATCTTGACGGTGATTTTCTTATTTTTTCAATTGAAAAGAGTTCAATCATTTCTTTATTAGAAAAGATCTCTTGATCACCATGACTCCATCCAAGTCTAAGTAAGTAATTAATTATTGCCTCAGGAAGATAACCATTATCTCTATATGTCTCGATTCCCAATGCCCCATGCCTTTTGGATAATTTTGTTCCATCATCACCATGAATAAGTGGAAGATGGCTAAATGTTGGTACAGGCCAATTGAGGGCTTCAAATATTAGTTTTTGTTTTACTGAATTAATAAGATGATCATCACCACGAATAATGTCTGTGATATTCATATCGTAATCATCAACTACAACCGATAACATGTATGTTGGAGTTCCGTCTGATCTTAGCAGTACAAAATCTTCTATTTCTTTATTTTTAAATTTAACTTCGCCTTGGATTTTATCATCAATGATTGTTTCGCCTTTTTTAGGAGTTTTAAATCTAATTGCATGAGAAATATCTAGCTTTTCAAAATCTTCTTTTTGTTCCCAATCTCTATAAGCAAAGCCATTATTCAATAGAGTATTTGCTATCTCAATATGTCTTTTTTGATTTTTATGTTGGAAAATAATTTCATTGTCGCTCGTCAATCCTAACCAATCCAAGCCATCAATAATCTTATTAATAGCTTCATCTGTAGAACGTTTCCTATCTGTATCTTCTATCCTTAAAAGGAATTTTCCAGAATATTTTTTTGCATAAATCCAGTTGTATAAAGCAGTTCTAACACCACCTATATGAAGAAACCCAGTTGGAGAAGGTGCAAATCTTGTGATTATGGCTTTTTTATTGATCAACAATTATCCTTTTAAAAATTGATATATCAATTTTTTAGCAAAAGCATCTATATTTCAAATAAAAATCTAATATGATCTTAGTATTCCTACAAGAATACCTTGAATTTGAATTCTTTCTGGGCCATAAATTTTGGTTTCATAAGCAGGGTTAGCTGGCTCAAGAGCTATAGTGTTACCTTTTTTTCTAATTCTTTTTAATGTAGCTTCTTCGCCATCTATCAATGCAACAACAATTTGTCCAGATAAAGCATCATCTACTTTCTTGATTATTGCTTTGTCTTTATCAAGAATGCCTGCTCCGATCATAGAATCACCTTCAATTTCAAGAGCATAATGGTCACCAGTCCCCAGCATAGTTCCAGGAACTGAAATTTTATTCTTTTCATATTCTATTGCAGTTATAGGGGTTCCTGCTGCAATTTTCCCCATCATTCTGATTTGAAAAGATTCTTCGTTTAAACTAAACAAATCATTTTCTTTTGTTCCCTCTATAACTTCAGGTCTAAAATTACTTTTTGAGTCAATTGTACTTGATGTAGGTAACTTTATAATTTCTATAGCTCTTGCCCTATGGGGCAGTCTTCTAATAAAACCCCTTTCTTCAAGAGCATGAATTAATCTATGGATTCCAGATTTAGATCTAAGGTCTAAAGCATCTTTCATTTCTTCATAAGAAGGAGCTACCCCAGTTTCTCTAAGATTCTGATGGATATAAATTAATAGTTCATTTTGTTTTTTTGTTAGCATTTCTTTTACCTCCAAATATAAAAATAGAACTTAAGTAGAACATTGTATTACTTTTGTTCTTATTAAAGGTCAATAAATTAATTTTTTAATAAAATAACATTAACTCTTGAGCCTTTTTTTACCGTTGGTGAATATGGTTCTCTAATTATTAAGGCATTCGATTGTGAATATGGAAAAAGAGCTGCGCTATCTTGATTTTTAAGAGGTTTTATAAGTATTTCTCCAGTTCTTTTGTCTGAAAATAAGATACCTCTTATATACTGCCTCCTGGATGAACTTGAATTAAGAGAAGAGGCCAATCTAAAAGTATAAGTTTTTTCATTAAAATTATAACCTTGAAGAGCATAAATAGCTTTTTTTAAGAAAATTTCACTACATACTAAGGCAGAAACTGGATTTCCTGGTAATCCCAGTACAGAAACTTTATTTTTTGTGCCAAACATCAATGGCTTACCTGGTTGCATAGCAATTTTCCAGAAATTAAGTTTAAACCCTAAATCCTTTAAAGATTGATGAATTAAATCATATTTTCCAACAGAAGCACCCCCGATCGTTATGATGAGGTCATATTTCATAGATTTCTTTATTCTTTTTTCAATATCCTTAATATTATCTTCCGCTATACCTAAATCAATTGCTTCTCCACCCCAATCTTGAATTAATGACATTATTGAGGGCTTTGAAGAGGATGGTTGTTTAAAATCGTTAGGTTTTTCTCCTATCTCTATTAATTCATTCCCGTTTGCTAAAATTGCGATTCTGGGCTTGCAATAAACATTAATGTTTTTTTGATTCATTGCGCCTAAAAGAGCTATATCTCTTGAGGTAATTATTCTCGGAGCTTTTAGTTTAAAATTAATACTAAAATCATTCGCCTTTTTTCTTATAAAGTCTTCTTTATTATTTTTGTTAATAAGAACCTTGGATTTCTTTTCTATACAATTTTCCTGAATAATTACTTTATTTGACCCTTTTGGTATGGGCGCCCCAGTATAAATCCTACTTGCTTGATTCTTTTTAAGATCAAATTGTGGCTGACTTCCAGCTTTAATTTCTTCAATAATATCGAGTTTTTTTGGTAACTTATCTATGTCTTGTTTTCTTACCGCAAAACCATCCATTGATGATAAGTTGAGGGATGGTTGATTCCTTTTTGACTTAACTGTTTTTAGTAATATTCTTCCAATTGAGTTTTCAATTTTTATTTTTTCTTGGCGTTTTATTGGTTTAATATTTTTAAAAATAATATTACTAGCTTTATCAACCTCTAAAAGTTTTATTTTCTTTTCCAATTTCCTGATTTTCCTCCACTCTTGCTTATTAATTTAATAGAAGTAATCTCAGATCCTTTATCAACACTTTTAATCATATCGTATATTGTTAAGCAAGATACACTAGTTGCTGTAAGTGCCTCCATTTCAACACCTGTCTTACCTTCTGTTGAGACTATAGCAGTTACTTCGATGCCATTTTCTTTTAAATTGAAATCAATATCGATAGAATCTATTGAAAGAGGATGACACAAAGGAATAAGTTCAGAGGTTTTTTTTGCCGCAAGTATCCCTGATATCCGGGCAGTATTAAAAATATTTCCTTTTCCGATATTACCAGATTTTATAAGTTCTAATGACTGTTTGTTAATAACAACAAAGCCTCTGGCTTCAGATTTTCTTCTCGAAACCTTTTTTTTGGTTATATCTACCATATTTGCTTCGCCACTTTCATTGAGATGACTAAATTTATTCATTTAATTGCTGCCCCTTATCAAATTGTTTAGTTTTTTTTCGATGTTTGATGATTTTATTAGGTTTTCTCCAATTAGAAAATTATTGATTTTGTTTTCAATTAATAATTCAATGTCTTTTCTATCTGAAATACCTGATTCACTTATAACAGTTATTTCTTTAGGTATTAGCTTGGATAATTTAATGCTGTTTCCAATATCGGTTGTAAAATCACTAAGATTTCTATTGTTTATACCAATAATTTTAGGAGATAAGTCTAAAGCTATATTTAATTCATTCTGATTATTAACTTCAAATATAACATCCATTCCAATTTTTTTGGATAATTCATTTAGTTTATTAGCGGTTTCTAAATTTATCATTTTCATAATTATAAGAATGCAATCAGCTCCATGAAGCCTCGCTTCATAAACTTGATAAGGGTCAATCATAAAGTCCTTTCTTAGTATTGGGATATTAATTTTTTCCTTAATATCTTTCATAAATTCAAGCTTGCCTTGAAATGAAGGAAAATCTGTCAAAACTGAGATACATGCTGCACCGCCATTTTTGTATTCATTTGCTATTTTAAGGTGATTAAAATCTTGTTTTATAATTCCTTTTGAAGGACTTGCCTTTTTAATCTCAGCAATGATGCCCGGTAGGCCTTTTTCATTTTTCTTTTTTAATTGATCTAAGAAACCAATTGGTTTGTTATTGTTTTCTATTAAATTAATTAAATCTTTTTCAGGAAAATTAATTTTTGCTTCCTCTACTTCAATTTTTTTATATTTTAAAATTTTATCAAGAATATTATTTTGCATTGGAAGCCTCTATTAATTTAAAGAGGGATTGTTCTGCTTTTCTATTATTGAGTGATTCATTTGCCAATTTTAAGCCTTCTTCAATATTATTAGCTACCCCAGAAACATAAATGGCTGCTGCGGAATTTAAAACAACTATATCTTTAAATGGTCCATCTTCTCCATTAAGCAATCTTAAAATTTTATTAGCATTCTCCTTAGGGGAGCCCCCAATTAAATCGTTGCTTGAAGAAATTTTTATTCCAAAGTCCTTAGGGTCGATTTCATAAGAAGTTATTTTTTCATCCTTTAATTCAGTTATATATGAAATTCCTGTGGTTGTTATTTCATCAAGACCATCTGAACCGCAGACCAACATTGCTCTTTCGGAGCCTAATTCACTGAGTACCTTAGTTAGAGGGATTAACCATTTCTTATCATATACACCAATTAACTGTTTTTTAACATTTCCAGGATTTACTAGGGGCCCTAGAATATTAAATATTGTTCTAACTTCTAATTTCTGCCTTACTGGTCCTACATATTTCATTGCTGAATGATGATTGGGAGCAAACATAAATCCTATATTTGATTCCTTTATGCAATTAGCTATATTTTCAGGAGAAATATTAATATTAACGCCCAATTCCTCTAGAACTTGTGAAGAACCTGATTTAGAAGATAATGCTTTGTTACCGTGTTTTGCGATTATGCAGCCGGCTCCAGCCGCAACAAAAATAGCTGCTGTTGAAATATTGTAAGTACCAGCTTTATCTCCTCCAGTACCGCAAGTGTCTATCGCATTATTAGGAATTTCTACTTTTATAGATTTATCTCTAAGGACACTTACGCCTGAGACAATATCATCTAAAGTTTCTCCCTTTTTAACCAAACCAATTAAAAAACTTTCTATCTGGTTTTCGTTGGCTTTTCCCTCAAGTATAAAATTAAATGCAAATTTTGAATCTTCACGACTTAAATAATCAGAGGATTCAATTGTTTTTAATATTTCTTCAAACTTTGACATGTTATAAACTTATAAAATTATTTAAAATTTTATGGCCATTTTCAGTTGCAATACTTTCTGGATGAAATTGGATTCCTTCAATTATTTTATTTTCATGACGTATTCCCATTATGGTCCCATTTTCAGTTCTTGCAGTGACTTTAAATTGATCGGGTAAACTTTTTTCTTCGACAACTAAAGAGTGATATCTTGTTGCATTAAAGTTATTTGGTAAATTTTTAAAAACACCTTCTCCATCATTTTCAATTTTACTTATTTTTCCATGATAAATATTTTTTGCATTTATTATTTTTCCTTTTAGAGCAAAAGCAATAGCTTGATGCCCAAGGCAAACCCCTAAAAGAGGTATTTCTAATTTGACACAAAATTTAACAACTTCTGTACTTATTCCAGAAGAAGATGGATCCCCGGGGCCAGGTGATATAACGAATCCTGAAGGTTTTAATTTAAGCAATTCTCCAACAGTAGCCTTATCATTTCTAATAACTTTTACTTCTTCTCCCAAATCGCTAAAGAAATGATAAAGATTCCAAGTAAAGCTATCATAGTTATCTATTAAAATAATCATTACTTTTTTACCTTTTCTATAACTTTTTCAGCAGCAGAAAATAAAGCCTGAGCTTTATTAAGGGTTTCATTGTATTCATATTCTTCATCAGAGTCATAAACCACACCACCTCCAACTTGAACATACATTTTTGAATCTTTGATTACAGCGGTTCTTAAGGCGATTGCAGTATCCATGTCTCCAGAAGATGAAAAATAACCTATTGCGCCCGCATAAACACCTCTTTTACTGACCTCTAATTCGTTTATGATTTCCATTGCTCTAATCTTAGGGGCGCCAGTGACTGTTCCAGCAGGAAAACCAGCGCATAAAGCAGAAATTCTGTCTTCCTTAGCCTCTAAAATTCCTTCAACAGTTGAGAATATATGAAATAAATGTGAGGTCTCTTGAATCTCAAATGATTCTTTGACATTAACTGAACCAACTTTTGAAACTCTTCCAACATCATTTCTTCCTAAATCCAATAACATTAA
>CAXFAF010000037.1:0-5521 GCA_964001285.1 uncultured bacterium
AATGAACACATAATTTGTTGTCCATAACAGATTCCTAAAACAGGAATATTTAAATTAAATATCTTACTATCTATTGTTGGAGCATCTTCACTTGTTACAGAAGAAGGACCTCCTGATAATATAACTCCCTTTGGCTTTAATTTATCTACAGCTTCATTTGCTTTTGAAAAAGGGAAGATCTCAGAATAAACTCCACTCTCTCTTACCCTTCTCGCAATAAGTTGCGTGACTTGGCTACCAAAATCTAAAATTAAAATTGAATCGTTGTGCTTATTGGTTACCATAACAATTTGTATAGTTACTCCTCTTTTTCTTCATTAACTGAAAGAGATTCTAGTTTTTCATCAACTAAAAGAATTTCTAGATCTTGTATTTCCTTTAAATAAGGATCAATTGCTTTAGCTTTTCCAATAAATCTTTCAGCTGATGAAAGATCCTTGTTAAGCAGATAAATCTTTGCCGCAATAGCCCAAGCTTTAGCATTTTTAGGATCAGCTACTACACTTTGCTGTGATAGTAGCATAGCTGTTTCTATATCTGTTTCTGATTCCTTAAGCGCTTTTAAAGAAAGATCATTCGAAAGAGATTCAAGATTTCCGTATGCAAGAAAAGGGAAAATAATAATAAATAAGAAGAAAACATTTCTTATGGAATACATATTAACCTCTTGTAGGATAATTAGGAGCTTCTCGGGTCACAAACACATCATGAGTATGGCTTTCATTTAAAGACGCAGAAGTAATTTTTATAAAATTAGTTTTTGTTTGAAAATCATTTATCGTTCCACAGCCCGTATATCCCATAGCAGCCCTTAAACCGCCAACTAACTGATAAATAACATTATGAACTGATCCTATATATGGAACCTGACCTTCAATGCCTTCTGGAACAAGTTTTTCAGAACTCCCAAGATCAGATTGAAAATATCTATCGGCTGAACCTTCGGCCATAGCCGCAACCGATCCCATGCCTCTGTATGACTTAAATCTTCTTCCTTGATGAAGAAATACCTCACCAGGAGTTTCATCCGTTCCAGCAAACAAAGATCCAATCATTGCCAAATCAGCTCCTCCGGCTACAGCCTTAGCTAAATCTCCTGAAAACTTAATTCCTCCATCTGCTATTACAGGTATTGAAGATTTATTAGCTTCTTCTACACAATCCATAATAGCTGTTAACTGAGGAACTCCTACTCCAGCTATTATTCGTGTTGTACAAATAGATCCAGGTCCAATACCTACTTTTACGCAATCAGCACCTGCACCGATTAAAGATTTGGTTGCTTCTTTTGTTGCAACATTACCAGCTACAATTTGTACCGAATTAGAAATTTTTTTAATTCTCTCTATGATTTTTGGAACTTGAACAGAATGTCCGTGGGCTGTGTCC
The DNA here is from genome assembly GCA_964001285.1 of uncultured bacterium. Lineage (GTDB taxonomy): Bacteria > Pseudomonadota > Alphaproteobacteria > MED-G09 > MED-G09 > AG-430-B22. Next base: position 1,390 of record CAXFAF010000037.1, read on the forward strand.
ACAACAATAATATCGGTTTCAGAATCTATAAGGGCTTCAGCTCTTTCATAGCCTTTATCGCCTACTGTTGTTGCTGCCGCTACTCTTAATCTTCCTTTTTCGTCTTTAGTTGCTTCAGGATGAAGATTGGATTTTTCAATATCCTTAACCGTTATCAATCCTATGCACCGATAATCATCATCTACAACAAGAAGCTTTTCAATTCGGTGCTGGTGAAGAATTTCCTTCGCCTCTTTTTCAGAGACATCTCCTTTAACCGTTATAAGATCTTCTTTAGTCATAAGCTCAGATACCTTTTGTTCTTGGTTTAAAGCAAACCTCACATCTCTATTAGTAATTATACCCTCTAATTTTTTACTATTGGGGTCAGTAACTGGAATTCCTGAAATCCTATTTTCTTCCATTAACTCAAGAGCATTTCTTAAAGTTGAATCTGGGCTTATTGTTAATGGATTTACCACCATTCCCGATTCATATTTCTTTACCTTATTAACTTGAATAATCTGGTGCTCAATATCTAAATTTCTATGAATTACCCCTATACCTCCAGCTTGCGCCATAGCTATTGCCATCTGCGATTCAGTGACAGTATCCATAGCTGCAGAAGCAAGTGGAATATTAAGCTCAATATCTTTCGTTATTTTTGTTTTCAGATTTGTTTCAGAAGGCAAGACAGAGGATTCTGAGGGCTCAAGTAATACATCATCAAAAGTGATAGCTTCTCTGACTTTCATGTCAACCTCCCGTTTTCAGGTTATGTTGACATCTGCTTATAGCCTAAACAGAAATAAGATCAAACTTTTTTATTTATTTTTATCCTTTAAAACTTTTAGCAATAACATAATTCTCAGGAGATTCTTTTCTACTAGCCTCTGGTTTAAAGTGTTTTACGGACTCAAAATTCTTTTTTAATAATTCTAAAAGAGCTTGATGTGTGCCTCCTTGAAAGACTTTTGAACAAAATGAACCACCTTTTTTAAGGAAGTTTATTGCATAATCTGCAGCCAATTCCGCTAGTTCTTGAGTCCTAATATGATCAGTTGATTTATGCCCTGTTGTGTCAGATGCCATATCCGATAAAACAACATCAACCTTTTTGTTTAAATATTCTTTAATCTTGTTAAATGCCTCTTCTGTCGAGAGGTCAAGCTTTAGGACCTTTACTCCAGACATCGGATCCATATCCAATTTATCGATTGCAATTACCTTTGTATTTGAAATACTTGCAATAACCTCAGACCAACTACCTGGCGCAGCACCTAAATCTAGAATAATTTGATTAGGTTTTAGAATTTTAAATTTTTCATCGATTTGTATAAGTTTATAAGCGGCTCTGGATCTTCTTCCTTCAGCTTTTGATTGTTTAACATAAGGATCATTCAATTGCCTCTGAAGCCATCTCGTTGAAGAAATTTTTCTTTTCTTTGCTGTTTTAACTTTTTCTTTAAGTCTTTTATAAGGTTTTTGCTTTTTAATCATAATTGAATCTTATAAGTTATTTATTGTTATTCATTAGTTAGCATAAATTCTGACTTACTAGCAGGGGTAAATTATGTATATCGACGACAGATCGGATTTTGGGACATATAAACCCAAAAAAATCGTAACTGTTATTATAAAAATTACTAGATCAATAGGACAGTCATGGGTGGCAAAAAGAATTATTTTTTTCCTAAGAAGGATAGCCTTATTATTTTCTAAAGAGTGTGTAGATACTAGTCTGTTTAACTGCAAAATGAGGCTTTATACTAAAGGAAATGTATGTGAAAAAAGAGCACTATTTGCTCCACAAATATTTGAAAGTTATGAAAGAGACTTTATCTGCAAAAATGCAAAAGATGGCTCAACCTTTATTGATATTGGCTCTAATGTTGGTTTGTACTCACTCTCGGTAGGGGATAGTTATAAAAGCTTTAAAGAAACCAAAATCCATTCGATAGAACCTCATCCTAAATTATTTCAAAGATTACTCTACAATTCATCACTCAATCCAAATATTCCTATAAAAACTCATAATTTTGCAATTATGGATAAAAATGAAGAATTTTATCTCAATGTTGATGAAGATAATCTTGGGCAAAGTACAGTATCGGATTCTGGTAAAATTAATGTTGAGGGTAAGACTCTTGAAAATTTTATACATGATCAAAATATAAAAAAAATTACTACTTTAAAGGTTGATGTAGAGGGAAATGAAGAAAAAGTTATCCTTCCATTTTTAAAAGAAGAAAATAGAGAGCTTTTCCCAGAAATAATTATTATAGAAAATAATAAATTATCTTGGGATGAAGATTTAATAGAATTACTAGTTAATTTTGGTTATTCACTAAACAAAAAAACTAGGATGAATTATATTTTAACACTTCATAAATAATTTCTAAATAAATAGAAATAAATTTTATAAATATGATAAGCTTTAAATCAATTTTTGAAGCAAGCAGGAGTTAACATTGTCAGAATATAAATCAATTATCGTCGATTCACCTGAAGATCAGATATCAAGAATTACCCTAAACAGACCTAAACAAAGAAATTCCCTTTCAGCAGAATTACGGACCGAATTATTTGATGTCCTAGAGAAAAATGATCAAGATGATGAGGTAAGTGTAACAATTATTAGAGGATCTGGTGAAAGTTTTTGTGCTGGGTATGATTTAAAAAGGACTGAAGATGCTATAGATCCTTACTACACATCTGGCGGATTAGGCTATTGGCCAAGGCATGTTGTTGAAGGATGTTTTAGAATATGGGATTTGGCTAAACCAGTTATTGCACAGGTTCATGGCTATTGTTTAGCTGGTGGTACTGAACTCGCTCAATCATGTGATTTAGTTTATGTGGCTGATGATGCTAAAATAGGATACCCCGTAGTTAGAAACATATCTCCACCCGATAACCAATTTTTTCCATGGATTGTAGGAATGAGAAAAGCAATGGAACTTATGTTAACTGGAAATTCTATGTCAGGAAAAGAAGCTGAAGAATGTGGTTTCGCAAATATGTCTTTTCCTGCAAATGATCTTGAAAAAGAAGTCTTAAAAATTGCTCATAATGTCGCAAAAGTCCCTCAAGATGTTCAACAAATCAATAAAAGATCTGTTCACAGACAAATGGAGCTTATGGGTATACGATCGGCATTAAGGGCAGGTACAGAAATTCAACAACTATCCATGCATACAAAAACTGCTAAAAATTTCTTTAAGATGGTCGCAGAAGAAGGTCTTACAAAAGCATTGTCAGAAAGAGATTCTAAATATGGTGACTACAGAACAAGTAAAAATAAAAAGAAGGATTAAGAAAATATCAAATGGATAGTAAAGAAAAAGTTTTAACATTAGCATCAGCAGCTAGAAAAGTTGGTATAGATCCTGATGATTTAAAACAACTAATATTTGATGGTAAACTTGATGCCGTAGAAACTGAAGGTGGTAATTTACTTATTGGAGAAGAATCTCTTAAAGGCATAGTAAAAGAGATTCAATCTACTGAATTATCTCAACAAGATATGGCTGTTTCAATTCCTGATGATATCAAAATGCTGTTAAGCCAGGCCGCAAGTTTCATTGAACGTCAAGAAGAAGAATTAAGAGTCTATAGAAATAGAGAAGAAAAGCATATTTCGCTTTTGAAGGGCGCAGAAAAGCAAATTAGTAAGACATTAGATCAATTGAATGTTCTATACATGCACAATATTAATCTAAATAAAGAAAACAGAAAAATTCTAAAAAAATTAATCGAAATTCAATCAAAATCATAATCTATAAGGAGAGAAAAAATGGTTTGCGTGCTAGCTACACTAAAAGTCAAAGACGATAAAACATCTGAGTTTGAAGAAATATTCAAGAATCTAAGCGAAGAAGTTCGTTCAAAAGAACCAGGGAATATTTTTTATCAAGTTGCTAAAGACAGAGAAAATGAAAATACATATCTTGTTTTAGAACATTATCAAGATCAAGATAGTGTTGATGCTCATGGAAAAAGTGATCATTTTAGATCTGTCGGGAGGTCAATAGGTGAATGTTTGGATGGTCCGCCTATAATTAAATATCTTGATGCAATAAAATAAGGACTAATTAAAATAAATACTGTCGTCAGCTAGTTCTGCTTCGGCAGCTTCGGCAGCTAATCTGTC
>CAXFAF010000038.1:0-5097 GCA_964001285.1 uncultured bacterium
CCTGATAGGTCTGGGAATATAACTGATCCAGATTTCGATGTTCTTATGGAAATTTGGTACCCGGATATGGAAACTTTTGAAGCATGTGGAAAGAATCTTCAACAACCTGATATCCAAAAAGAAATTAATGATGATGAAGAGAAATTATTCGACTTATCTATGATGCGCTCATATATAGTAGAAGAACATGACTCTGATATGAGAAATTCATAAATAATTGAAAAAATTTAACGAATCAATAATTAATAAAATATGAATAAATCACAGCGTCTTTTAAGATCAGAAAGAGCAAGAAAAAGAAGAAAGAATACGAAAGAAATAGTTAGTCTGAGAACAATTAATTTATATTCTCATATACATAGACTTAAAGTTAAGAAACAAAAGTCAAGAACTAGAGCAACTTGATCAATATAGTATTTAAAATTAAAAAAATTTCTTAGTAAAGTTATCCACAATAAGTATAAAAAAAATGTCGCACAAATGAATATTTTCTTATTATATGGCAATCATTCTCAGTTTTTAGATTAAATTAAGGAGAGAAATATGGATGAATTACAAATATGGACTTTATATAGTTCAAATAGGATTGGTACTGCATTGGTGAGTATAGGTATCATTTTGTCAATTTGGTTATCACTTAGAGTGGCAGCTGCTACTAGAGCTTCAGATGAAACTAATCTTTTAGGTAAAATTCTATCAAGTGTTTTTGGATTAGTGATTTTAACTTTTTCTTGGGGCCAGTATACAATTGCACAAAACATTAGAGTTGCTACGGCTCAAGCTCTTTCAAATGCAAAAGAAAATGGCACAGAACTAACTCAAGTTGGAGAAGGATTTATTGCTAATATTGGTACAGAATTTTCTACTACTCCTATACCTTTAGGGATTGCTTTCCTAGTAGTTACAGGAATATTAATTTTAGGACAAATTTGGTTACCAAAAAATAATTAAATTTAATAAACAAAATTAGTAATTAAGCGCTCAGTGTTGGGCGCTTTTTTATTAGGGAAGTTTTCCATCCAGATAATCATGAAGTGTTTCATGAAAATATCGAACTCGTGTTTCTTGCGAAGATAGATAGGGTTCCTGGTAACCTTTTGATCTAACTCCTCGTCTTAGCCCATCAGTAAGTTGCCAATCTTGATAAACAACATGATCCCAAAGATCTTCAACGCCTTTTCCACCATCATAATCACGAAAATCTAATTCAACTTCTTGAAGTTTAACTGGATTTACTTTAGTGCGACTAAGAAATTCTTGATCGTTAGCTTTTTCTTTTTTACCTATGCCTGCTGAGGTTGAGGTAAATTCTTGATCATTGTCTCTACCTGTTTTACCTACACCTTTTGCTGATCCGCCAATTGGATATCCCATATCCCATAGGTCAAAAAAGCATTTTTCAGGATCGGTAGGATGTGGAAACCAGTTTAAGAGAATACACCCATCTGCTTGTACGCCCATTGCAATATTTGGAAATACAAATTGAAAAGGACTTTCTGTCAATTCTTCATCTGAAAGATTTTCATAATGAAAATAACTTTTTTCTTTCCAGAGTTTTCTTTTAGCAGCTTTTAGGTCTAACCAGCCTTGTTCTGACATTGTTTCATAATCAGAGTATTTATCTACATCAATCCCCCAATCCTCAAGAATCATTTTAAAAGGATGATCTTCTCCTTCTTGTATTCTATCCCTCAAAGAAGGGCGCCCCATTTGAATGATTCTCGCATGACCTTTTGGAAACATTTCATATCTAGAAGTAAAATGGTCTTGATCAATAACCGATGGCACTTGAGGGTGAACAAATCGAGTGTGATAAGATTCGTTAAAATTGTCGCAAAAGAATTTCCAATTAACATCTAATTCAACCCTTACCCACTGCGCTCTTATTTGATCTTTAAAATTATGATTCTTATAAATTTCGGGTATAGGGTCTAAATATTCTGAAAGTTGTGGTGCATCCTCATTCATTGTGTAGAAGATAAAGCCATCCCATGTATCCACCCTTACTTCAACTAGTTTTCTTTTACCAACAGGACTTCCTTGGGGATAATCATCTTCATCAGGACAGCTTATAACATCTCCGTTTAACCCAAATTGCCAATCATGATAAGGACACCGAAAAGAATCCTGGGAACTATCACATTCTACTAATCTTTGACCTCTATGCGCACAACTGTTGTAGAATCCTTTTAAAGATCCGTCTTTTTGTCTTACAATAATTACAGATTCTTTTACTAGATCATGGACTATATAATCTCCAGGCTCTTTAATTTGTACTTCTCTACCAGCTATCAACCATACTTTTGTCCACATATGGTTCCATTCTTTATCCATAAAATCTTTACAAAAGTATCGATCATTAGATATCGGATCACCTCTCAAATTATTTGGATCTTTTCCATCCATAGCTAATGGATGTTTATGAATACTTTTGTCCATATCTTCCCCTTTTATAATTATTATAAGAAATCATTATACAAAAAAAGTATTTTATTCAGAATTCAGGTAGCGATCGATAATATTATGAAATTGTTGAACTCTATTTTCTTGTCCTGATAAATAAGCTCCTTTAAACCCTCTTGAATGAAATCCTAGTTGTTGTGCGCTTGATCTATCAAGATCTTGATCTGCAACTTCACTTAGAGTTTCTTCGCCAAATATAACTACTTTTTTTTCAACCTCTTTCCATTCAACCATATCTTCAGGGCTTGCTACTAACATAGTTGGATTAGTTTCTGGATCATCAGAATCATTTGCTTTTAGGGCCATTTGCCAGTGATCATATATTGATTTATTTGGGTCCGTTGGATGTGGTTCTGTTCGTTGTAGTGAAACAACTTCAGCTGTGAAAGTTATAGATGTACCGGGAAAGATATTGAAATGAAAAGCATCTGTTAACCAGGCATCAGGCATTCTTTCAAAATGGTCAAAACCTCGTTTTGATCCTAATTTTCTTTTTTGTTTTTGTAATGCCTCTCTAGCTTTATGAGCTTTTCCCTCAAAATCTTTAGGGTCTAAATTCCAATTAATTAAATCTGCTTCTATTTTCTCATTTATTTCGAAAGTTCCCTTGTCTCTAAGAGAGGGTAAGCATCCTTTCATTTTCATTAAGTTATGTCCGGTATCAAAAAGTTCAAAGTCAGTATTTTTATAATCATCATCAAAGTAATCAATAATTTGAGGATGGGTCATTGGTAAATGATAAGATTCGTTAAAATTATCTCTAAGCGCTTTCCAATTAAAAGGAACTTCACACACCTTATAATATACTCGTTTCATACCGTCCAGATCATGCATATCAAAATAGTTTTTAACTTCTCCTAAGAAACCACTTAAGGGAAAACAATTTTCATCCATGTTGTACCAAATAAGGCTACCATAAACTTCGCATGGAATTTCTGATAAATTGATTTTTCCGCAAGGATTTCCTTGAGGAAAATCTTCTTCATCTTGAGCGTAAATAAGTGTACCACTTTGATTGAATTTCCAGCCGTGATAAGTGCATGTAAAATCAGCTGCTGAGCCATTATCAGAATGAACAAGTCTATTTCCTCTATGAGGACACACATTGTGAAAAGCTTTAATGGATTTATCTTCTTGACGAACCATTAGTATACTTTCTCTTCCTATTTCATGAGTTATGTAATCCCCAGGCTCCGGTATTTCATTGCACCAACCCCCAATATTCCATACTTTTGCCCACATCTTATCCATTTCTTTTTCCATAAAATCTACAGATGTGTATCGATCGCCAGTAATCTTTACTTCTTCTTGAAAGACTTTATTAGCTGATCCTGATACAGAATTAGCTCTTTCAATAAGATTTTTCTCTTTAAAATTAGTCATTTACCTTCCCCTGTAAATCCTAACAACTACCAAAATTAGTTATTGTTACTTTTATTCGTTTACAAAATAGATATTATTAATAAAATAAATCAAAGTAAATATATTGCTTACAAAAGTGATATAAATCTAGAATGGTTCTAGAAAATCGGGGGGAAATAATGCTCAACTTTATTAGATCAGCTGTTTTTACAGCTTTAATTTTTACATTCTCTTATTCGTATTCTCAAGAGACTGATGCTTCTACAGGTCTTTCAAGATATATTGAAGAAATAGTAGTTACTGCTAGAGCTCAAGAAGATCAGTCGGTAAGAGATATACCTGTCGCAATTACCGCTTTTAGCGAAGATGCTATGGACGCTTTGGGCATTGAATCATTAGATGATATTGCCAACACATCAGCTTCTTTGGAAATTAATAGAATAAATAGTGGTAGTGGTGTTCAGATAGCCGTTAGGGGTATTGCATCTAGTCCAGGAAGTCTTGGAATAGAGCAATCAGTGGCAGTTATGATTGATGGTGTTTATTTTCCTCAAGGAAGAGTTATTAATGAAGGGCTATTTGATACTGGTCAGGTAGCTATATTAAAAGGACCGCAAGCATTATATTTTGGTAAAAATGCCACAGCAGGAGCGATTGTAATTTCGACAAATGACCCAGGAGATGAATTTGAATTTAAAGCAAAAATTTCTAATGAATTTGAGTATGAGACCAAAACAGGTGAGTTTGTTGTTTCTGGACCAATTGGAGATAATTGGGGTGCTCGTTTAGCTTTATTTACTTCTGAAATGGATAAAGGATGGATCCGTAATAATGCACAAGAAGCTACATATACAACTGTAGATGCTGCGCAAGGATTTGCTCCTACAACCCATACTTCCCCACCACCTTCTGGTGGATACGCTCCTATGGCGGAAATAAATTCTGCTCGATTGACTTTAAAAGGTGATATTTCCGATAATGTTACATTAAAAATTAAAGCTTCAACTACTGAGAATGAGTATTCTACTCTAAATACTACCGAAAAGTATGAATGTAGTGCATTAAATGGCATTCCTCATTTAAACGGAGCTGACCCAGATAATCCTCCTTTCTTAAAACCTATTGCAAATCCATTGGGCGGATTATGTAATAAAGATAGAGTTAAAGGTATCAATACAATTCCAGATGGACCGGCTGCTGCCCTACCTATAACTGGCCAATTTGGTGGTGAATTAGGTGAAAAATATGAATCTCAAATCCTAACAGCAGATT
>CAXFAF010000039.1:0-4869 GCA_964001285.1 uncultured bacterium
TTATAGTGATATAAAACAGTTTATAAAATTGAAAATTATAATATCTTGATAGATAAAAAATTTACAATTCCGTTTAATAATTATGGAAAATAGAAGTTGATATAGATTAGTTTGTTAAGATTATATTTTTGCTTCGCTGATTAACCAGCTAAATAATTTCTTTTGATATTTATCTTTAGGCATTAATTCTGGATGCCACTGAACAGCTATAAATGATTTAGGAGAATTAGAATCTTCCACAGCTTCTATTAAGCCATCTGCTGACCAAGCAACCGGTTTTAAGCCGCTGCCTAAAGTTCTTATGCCTTGATGATGAGTGCTTGCTATTTGTATTACTTCTTGATTAATAATTTCATGTAAAAAAGAACTTTGATTAATATGCACACTATGTTGAGACCATTCCCCATTGAATTTTCCATGATTTACAGATCCTTCAAGTTGTTTATTTAAATCTTCATATAAACTACCCCCTCTTATCACATTTATATGTTGCATACCCACACAAATAGCTAAAATAGGTTTATTCAAATTATACATAGCTGAAAATATATCTCTGTCAAATTGTTCTCTTTCCGTTAACATAACATCTTTATCAAGTAAATTAGGAAAATCACCATTATATATTTCTATTGGGATATCTGGTCCACCAACAAGTAATAATCCATCTATAATTTCTGCAATCTCAATGATTAAGTTATTATTATTAGGATAATTAAGTGTAAATGCAGTGCCGCCTGCTTGCCATACCGATTGATAGTAGCTTTCTTTCGTTGCATTCCACATTGCCCCATTATGTTCATAATAATAAGGATTTATACCGATGATTGGTTTCTTCATATATGTTCTTTTAAAAAGTCTATTAACGGTTTCTTACTATTTAAATAATTATGCTGGAGGAATTCGCCTGGCATCCCTTTATTTTGAAATAATTCTAGATATGGTATTAATAAGTCTGTTTCAGCTTTTATAGATAAAAGATTACTCCTTCTAGATAGGCCATTTAGAGCTAAATCAGAAAAATAATTTATCCAATCAAACATGCTTTTATTTTGAGGTCCAATTCTTTCTAAATCTAGATAATCTGCATTCCTTATCGCAATTTTTCTATCTGCATCACTCCATGAATGAAATATTTCTAACAGGTTATTTCTTATATCATCATCTGTTAATAATCCAACCCAAAATGCCACTGGAGCAAATTCATAACCAATCGGCGGGCGATCCGTACATCTAAGCTCTAGCATCCCCTGCTTAAATCTAACATGTGTAAAAATTTGACGAATTGCAGAATTAATAATTTTATCATCTAACTGATTATTATCATGCAATAGATTAAGCCATTTTTTTATTGGACCAACAAATTGATTTATTTCATATTTATTATTAATCGAAAAAATAGATGGTGCATTTAAAACTATATCAGAAAATTTTTCTATTAAATTGTTACTCGAAATAATATTATGATCAAACAAGTATCCACATCTCGTGTTGTCAGTATTAGACCAAATTATATGTCTAAAATTATCTTTGCCAATAGGATCTGTATTAATAAAAGATGCATTAGCAAATAACAATGACGCGAATGGACTTATACAATCAGATAGAAAAGCCATTTGTTCACCATCTTCTTTAGATAAAATATCAATGTTTACTTGAACGCTGGTAGTATTTCGCATCATCCATCTTCCATATGTTCCTACTCCTTCAAACATATTATCCATTAATTGATACTTAGTATCATTAATTAATTCGATGGAATTAGGAGGGGATATTGGCTCAACTGTAGAGCCAATTGTAAACAATGAATTATTTTCAAGAAGTCCAGTTAAGCTATCTAAATGTCTAGTATACTCAGAATAAATATCTTGTAACGAAGTATATGGTGCAGATGCCCATTCAATTTGACCGCCAGGCTCAATTGAATAATCATACTTTTCATCATTCTTATCTTTTTCATTAATTAAATCAGATAATAAATCAGAAGCAGAATAACGGCTTGAAGGATTTACCGTAATTCTTTTACCATTTTTTTCGTATACAAAATTTTCTATTTCAACTCCAACTAATCTCACATCCTTAGTTGAAGTACTTTTTAGAATTAAGTCTATAATATTATTTTTCATATAATAAAAAACCCCCTTTACGGGGGTTTAATATAAAAATTAACAAAGTATTTATTACTCTACCATCTCTCCGCCGCCAATAAAATCTTCCAACTTAAACGCTCCATCTTTTTCCATTTGTTTTGCTGCTTGAACTATTCCTTTTCTAGCATTATCAACTTCTCTTTTAGATACTGCGCCTTCTACAGGTTCATACATAGCTTGTTTTTTCTGTGGTAGGTTATTTTTTACTCTCGTAACTACTTCTTCATCCATACCTTTCATTGACATTGCAATAAGATCAAGTTCAACTGAATTCATAAGGTCGCGTATTATATTATCAGGAAAGAATTCAAAAATATCATCCCATTTAAGGTGATATTTTTTTATTTCTTCTGCTAACAAAGGGGCTTCTCTTGATATAGCTTCTAAATATTTTGATTCATCATCTGGATCCATTTCTCCCAGAATATCAGCTACATCTTTTCCACCTCCCCTGGAAAAATCCACAGTTTTTGGTAAAAAGTGTGATTTTTCTTGTAATTCTGAAGCAACGCTTACTACCGCCTCTAAAGGCACTTCATCTAGTGTCCCCATTTCAATCAAAACTCTGCCTTTTTCTTCTGGATCTAAACGCTCTAATACTTTTGATCGCTTTTCTTGGTCAACCTGTGCCATTACAATAGCTTTTACTCGAGTGTCTTCTGGTAAAACCATTGAAATTAATTGCTCATCTGTTAACTCTTCTAGAAAAGCAAACGGCTTCTTTGGTTCATCTTCACTACCTTCTTCAGCTTGGAACTTTTCACTTACAAAACTATAATAGTATTGTTCTATAACCTGTTTCTTTACTTTAAAAGAAACACTATCCATATCACGAGCAACTGCTCTAACTTTTCTTATGTCTGTCTTTGTTAATTCTTTTAACAAAGTTATAGATAGACCTTCTCCAAGTATATTAAATAGTATAGCTACTTTTTGTAGACCAGATAATCTTTTTATATCAGTGATCATATAATGACCTCTTTATTTCTTCTTTTTCTTCTTTTTGTCAGAATCATCTTCTTCTGGTTCTGGAGGCGCCTCAGGCTCTGGCTCTGGAACCACATCGTCCTCTAACCATTCTTTAACAATCCGAGTCGCAGTTTTTGGTTGTCCCACACTCATTGAAACTACAGATTGCCGCATTTCACCAATTTCTCCTCTGATAACATCTGTATCTTCTTTTGGTTCTTCATTTGCATTTTTAGCTAGAGGTCTATTTTTGCGCTTTTTTTTTCGCATTGGAGGAGGATACGGCCATGGCATCGGCATTGCTGGTTGTTGTGGGCCTTGTTTTTTCTTAAATAATAATATTATAACCAATACAAGCAATACAACTACAAGGGCTCCCAAAATTGATACCAGAATTATAAGGGCAGATGAACTTTCAACATTATTCATTTCTTGCTCTAACCCTAATTGAACAGAATCAAGCATTGCTATTCTATTTGTCAGCTGTGAATCTACTCGAGCATCATTAGCATATGATAATTCATTTTTTAGTGAAGTTATCTCTTCTTTTAAAGCTCTCAATTGTAAGGAATCCCGCAACAAAGCAGTTTTTCTTTCATATTCAAATTTATCTTCTGCGCTTCTTCTTTCTAAATTATTTAACTGTTCTTTTAACTCTAGTAATGGACCGCTTATTTCTTTCTCGATAGATTTTGTTAACGCATCATCACCTTCGCCTGATTGAAGAACCTCTAGCTTATCAGCAATACTTTTTAATAAAACTTGTTCAGCGCTTTTTTCATCTCTTCTTTCTTTAAATGATGCTGTCATAATACTTAGAACATCGCCCCTTGTACGATCAAATCTTGATGCCACCATTACAACTTGACGAATATTTTCAATTAATTCTGGAGCAGCTCCCTCTTGAAGAATAATACTAATTTGCAAGCGTTTCACGGCCGCTATTGCTGGAACCCTTTTTGTCAAAGTTTTAGACTGAACTCTTTCAGTTGTGCTGCCAGGTTCTTGAATAGGAACCACCATGCCAGGGCCCTGCTGTCCCTCTTTAGACGATTCCTGAGCTACCTGTGGTTCAGCTTCAACTTCAAAATCAAAACCCGGTATTGGAAGACCCATACTAGAAAATTCAGATTCTGGATCCGAACCATCCCTTGGTGCCGCTTCACCAATTATTGTTGTTAATTCTTCAAGAGCTGATGCTTCATCATAAATTGGTCGATCGCTGGGTATTATAGTAATTTGTTCTTCTTTTTCACCTGTAACTTCAATATCAACATCCACATCAATTACATATTTTTGATCATCAATTATCTTAGATAAGGCGCTAGCTATTCTTGATCTTAGATCGCTTTCTACCATTAACTTTTGCGTTAAATAGGATGAGCTTTGTTGACCTAATAATAAACTAAGGCTTAAGACAAAAAACCAACTGAAAGGATATATTTTATGTCCCCTCTTCATATTATACTCCTTTTGTAATTCTTAATAGACTCACTATAATTAACTTTCATTTTCAACATAACTTGTTGTGTGGTGCGCAGGCTTTAAAAATGTTATTTCTATTCTTCTATTTCTTCCCTTTTTTTCAGGTGTATCATTCAACTCCAAAACGGTGTTTCTATCAATCGTCTGTGTTAAGTTTCCAGATTGACCCCTTGGCACCCAATCAGCATATCCCGCGGCAACTAATCTGGTTGGGTTAACTCCCTGGTCAATAATATTTCTTACAACAGACGAACCTCTTGCTGTAGAA
>CAXFAF010000040.1:0-3945 GCA_964001285.1 uncultured bacterium
TATCTCAATATATATGCCCCTCCATATGAAATAAATTCAATTCCTAAAGAACAAAATCAACTTCCAGTTATGGTTTGGATACATGGCGGAGGAAATACAAGCGGGATGACATCGGAATACAGTCCTGAGGTCCTTGTAAAATCGCAAAATGTTATAGTAGTTACTATAGCCTATAGATTAGGTTTATTTGGTTGGTTATCACATCCAGAAATTAGAAATTTTTCTCAAGGTATAGATAGATCAGCAAATTTTGGTTTGTTAGATCAGATTGAAGCTTTGGAATGGATTAAGAAGAATATAAATTCCTTTGGAGGTAATCCACAAAACATAACTATTTTTGGAGAGAGCGCAGGCGGTCAAGATGTTATAGCTTTATATGTTTCACCATTAGCAAAAGGACTTTTCCACAAAGCTATATCTCAATCAGGGGGTATTGGCTTAACAAGTATTGAAGATGCTGAAAGAATTGATAGAAAGAGGTTTCCAAAAAATAGTGATTATAAATATAGGCATAAAACTTCAGAAGAATGGATTGATTCACTAAGAGAGATAGGTTTAATAAATACATATTTTGGTGAGTCAGGTAACCTTGATGATTTAAGAAGGCTATCTTCAAAAGAACTATTAAAAAGTTGGGATAAGAAACTATTTTTAGAGGAAGATAGTCAAATGGCACGAATTATTGGAGATGGAATAGTTTTACCTAAGGATAGCATTTTAGCTGCACTAAAAGATAAAAGTAGACATGCTAATGTGCCTATTATTTTAGGGGTTAACAAAGACGAAAATAAAACTTTTAATTTGTTTGATGACGAATTAGTGACCAATATTTTTAATTTAACCTTCATAGTAAAAGACCCATTTTATTATGATTTAAAATCGGACTATCAAAGTCTTGCGTGGCGATCAAATGCTGTTGATACTCCTGCAGATGCAATAGTAGAAGGAGGATACGATAAAGTTTATGCATACAGATTTGACTGGGACGAACAACCTAATATTTTAGGAATGGATTTTTCTTTCATGTTAGGTGCAGGGCATGGGTTAGAAATACCTTTTGTTATGGGAGATTTTAATCTTGGGCGTGAGACAAGATTTCTTTTTACAAAAAAAAATGAAGAAGGGCGACTTTTGCTTTCTCAAGATATGATGAATTATTGGGCTCAATTTTCAAAAACAGGCTCACCAAATAAACTGCCTAATGAAAATTCTGTTCTTTGGGAGAAATGGCCGTCTGGTGGGCAAAATCAAAATAGAATTATGATTTTAGATACAAAAAAATCTGGAGCGCCAAGAATGAGTAATGGGTATGTTCCCAATGATAAACTTGTAAAGATATTTGAATCAGATAAACGTTCATTAGAAGTTTCTGATAAATGTGTATTTCTCGAAGATGTATACTCCTGGGTCGATGATTGGAAAGGCAAGAACAATGCATGCCTGGAAGGAATTAATTAATGAAATATGATTGTTTGTTTGTTGGTAATGCCATTGTTGATATTCTCACAGATGTAAGTTTTGAATTTATGGAAAGAGAAAAAATTGAACCAGGATCATGGAGACCAATTGATGAGGAAGAAATCTTAAAATTACAAAGTAAGATTACAAATAAAAAAATTGCATCTGGAGGTTCTGCAGCTAATTCAGCTGTCGGTTTTTCTTTTTTAGGTGGATCTTCTGCATTTATTGGTAGAGTGAAAGATGATGAATGGGGTCTTGAATATATTAAGGATATGAAAGATTCAAATGTTACCTTTACATCTCAACCTTCTTCTTCAGGTATCGATACAGGAAGATGTTTGGTTTATGTTACCCCTGATGCTCAAAGGGCTATGAGAACTTATTTAGGAGCTGCTGCACAATTATCTCCTGATGAGATTGATGAAAAAAGTATCGCTAACTCTTCAATAGTTTATGTAGAGGGATATTTATGGGATGAAGAACTGGCTAAAGCGTCTTGTAAAAAGGCCATTGAACTATCCAACAAAAATAATGTTCAGACGGCTCTAAGTCTTTCTGATTCATTTTGTGTTAAAAAATGGCATAAAGAGTTTTTAGATTTAGCCAAAAATATCGATATAGTTTTTGGTAATGAAGAAGAGTTTAAGGCTTTATTTAAAACGGACATATTTTCTGATGTAATTTCTGCTGCTAGATCTCAATTAGGCTTATCAATAATTACTCGGGGTCAAAATGGTTCCATGGTTATTTCTGATAGTCAAATAGATGAGGTTGTTGCCTACCAACCCGAAAATGTTGTTGATACAACTGGCGCAGGAGATTTATATGCTGCAGGGTTTCTATATGGACTAACAAAAAATATGAGGCACCATGAATGTGCGAATTTAGGTTCTTTTTTGGCTGCCCAAGTTATATCAAGACTTGGACCTCGAACAGGAAGAGATATTAAAGATTTAGCTATAAGTGAGGGTTTTCTAGAATAGTTAATTTTGCTATCATATTAAAAATATTGAAATAAATTATGCAAATACCATTACCAACATCTGAACAAGCACTTCCAGGAAGAGATATTCCTATTCAAATTACAAATTCTCATTTTGTTAATGGAAATCCTATTATTCCACCTTTTTCTGAAGAAATTAAATGTGCTGATTTTGCTCTAGGTTGTTTTTGGGGAGCGGAAAGAAAATTCTGGGAAATTAAAAATGTTTTTTCAACTGCGGTTGGATATATGGGTGGATTTACTCCTAACGCATCCTATGAAGAGGTATGTTCCGGTTTAACAGGACATACAGAGACGGTGAGGGTCTTTTTTGATGATAAATTTTTGGATTATAAAGAATTATTAAGAATATTTTGGGAGTCTCATAATCCAACTCAAGGGATGAGACAGGGTAATGATGTCGGTACTCAATACCGGTCTGCTATATTTGCTCATTCGGACTTACAAAAAAGTTTAGCTTTAGAGTCTTCTGATTTATATCAAAAAGAATTAGCCAATGGAGGTTATTCAGAAATTACAACTGAGATTTTAGACGCTCCAGAATTTTATTATGCTGAGGAATACCATCAACAATATCTTGCAAAGAATCCGGATGGTTATTGTGGGATAGGTGGAACAGGGGTTGAATGTCCTCTCTAGTATTAATAATTCATAAAATTAATAATCCAAATTATTATAATAAATTTGCTAAATAAATTAAATTGTAAGATATTGAACTTATATGTGTTTGTTAGACAGTGTCCGAGCACATTAAATTTTAAATATTAATGTATTGAAATATTTTTTAAGGAGAAAAAATGTCTTTAAGAATAAACTCAGATGCTCCAAATTTTAAAGCTGAAACAACTGAAGGATCTATAGATTTTTATGATTGGGTAGGTGAAAGTTGGGTTATATTATTTTCACACCCGAAAGACTTTACACCTGTTTGTACTACTGAACTTGGATATATTGCTGGGTTAACATCAGCCTTTACCGAAAGAAATTGTAAAGTTATTGGATTAAGTGTTGATCCTGTTGATAATCATCATGAATGGTCAATTGATATTGAGGAAACCCAAGGAAATAAAGTTAATTTTCCTATGATAGGGGATCCAGAACTTAAGATTGCTAAACTATATGATATGCTTCCTGAAGGAGAAGGCGAGACTTCAGAAGGCCGAACAGCAGTTGATAATGCTACTGTAAGATCAGTTTTTGTTATAGGTCCAGACAAAAAAATCAAGGCTATGATAACCTACCCAATGAGTACAGGTAGAAATTTTGATGAAATTCTCCGTTTGCTTGATTCTTGTCAGTTAACAGCGGAACATCAGGTAGCTACTCCGGCTAATTGGATAAATGGAGATGAAGTGATAATTGTTCCGGCAGTAAGCGATGATGATGCAAAGGAAAAATTTCCTGAAGGATGGAAGGCTCCAAAACCGTACTTAAGGATTGTTAAGCAACCAGGAAAATAAAAATTTTAAATTAAAATTTTG
>CAXFAF010000041.1:0-3592 GCA_964001285.1 uncultured bacterium
ACAATAAAAAGGGCATAATCCTTTATAATTTTTATTTTTTATGCTTATTTATGTATTGAGGTTGGTATGAGTAAAGCAAAACTTATAGAAATAGCTAAAATTAATAAAGAGCATGCTGAAAAAGGAACAATGGTTCTTGTTGATGATGTTGTTAAGATTCCAGCAGAAAATTATTATGATCCTGTAAGATGGAAAAAGGAAATAGATTTAATTTTTAAAAGATTACCCCTTGTTTTAGCCGTTTCTAAAGAAATTCCAAATCCTGGAGATTACAAGGCTATGGAAGTTGTAGGTATTCCAGTGCTCATTTTAAGGAATAAAGAAGGAAAGATTTCCGCTTTTCTCAATGCTTGCAGACATAGGGGAGCAGCTTTAGTAGAAACTGGTAAAGGTAATCAAAATCGATTCGCATGTCCTTATCATGGATGGACATACAATAATGATGGCTCTTTAATAGGGATTTCATCAGCCCATGAATTTGGTGATATAGATAAATCTTGTAATGGATTAATTGCTTTACCTTCCCTTGAGAAAGAAGGTATTATTTGGGTAACACTTGATCCTAATTCTAATTTAAAAATAGATAGTTATTTATCAGGTTATGACAAGATGCTTTCACATTTCGGTCTTGAAAATTGGCATGTTTTTGAAACAAGAGCTGTTAAAGGACCAAATTGGAAAGTAGCTTATGACGGGTATTTAGATTTATATCATTTGCCTGTGCTCCATAAAGATACATTTGGAGATACTTTCCCTAATCAGGCAAATTATTATGAGTGGGGGCCTCATCAAAGAGTAATTTCTCCTTATAGATTACCTGAACAAAATGACTTTGATAAAGAAGGTAAGGATCATTTTGAAACTGCAGTTGAAGATTGGCCAATGGATGTTTTGATGGCAGGCGTTTGGACTATATTTCCACATGTTTCGATAGCATCTTTTACTGGTGGCGGAAGAAGTATTATGCTTTCTCAGCTTTTACCAGGTGATAAACCTGAAGATTCAATAACTCATCAATATTATTTGATGGAAAAAGAACCTAATAAAAAA
This sequence comes from uncultured bacterium, assembly GCA_964001285.1. GTDB lineage: Bacteria > Pseudomonadota > Alphaproteobacteria > MED-G09 > MED-G09 > AG-430-B22. The sequence continues at coordinate 1,051 of CAXFAF010000041.1, forward strand.
CAGACCAAAGAAGCTCATGAACAATTTAAGCTTTTAGAATATGTAGTTGAGGTAGAGGATTACGCAACAGGAATACGCCTACAAAAAGGCTTAAAGACTGGATTAATTGATCATGTAATGTTTGGAAGAAATGAAGGTGGAGGACAAACATTCCACAAATGGGTAGATAAAATCATTAATACTAAAGATAAAGAGCTACCATCATTATTTTAATTATTTTTTAGAGGAAAAAATGAAAACTAAAATTACAGAAATGTTCAATATTGAGCATCCGATTATTCAAGGTGGTATGCATTTTGTAGGTTTTGCTGAATTAGTTGCGGCAGTTTCAAACGCAGGTGGTCTTGGGATAATAACTGCTTTAACGCAACCCACACCGAAAGATTTGGCGAATGAAATTCAAAAGTGCCACGACATGACTGATAAGCCTTTTGGCGTCAATTTGACATTTATTCCTTCTTTTAAAGATCCTCCCTATGATGAGTATATAGATGCAATAGTTCAGGGGGGTATAAAGATAGTTGAGACTGCAGGAAGAAATCCTGAAAAATATATGGGACAATTAAAAGATGCCGATATAAAAGTTATTCATAAGTGTACCTCTGTAAGACATTCATTAAAAGCCGAAAAAATAGGCTGCGATGCAGTAAGTGTTGATGGATTTGAATGCGGTGGTCATCCAGGAGAGGATGATGTTCCAAATGGAATTCTTTTGCCTAGGGCCGCAGAAGAGCTAAAGATTCCTTTTGTTGCATCAGGTGGAATGGCAAATGCTAGGAGTCTTGTTTCAGCTCTTGCTTTTGGTGCCGATGGAATGAATATGGGAACACGATTTATAGCTACGAAGGAAGCCCCTGTTCATGACAATGTAAAACAACGTCTAGTAGAAGCATCTGAATTAGAAACTAGGCTGGTAATGAGGCCATTAAGAAATACAGAAAGAGTTCTTGTTAATAAAGCTGTAGACCAAATAATGGAAATAGAGGCTGGTCATAAAGATAATGATGATCCAAATAGCTTACTGCAAGAAATTAGACCATTGGTTGCTGGTTCTGAGAGAGTTTTAAGAGATGGTGATCTTGAAGCAGCTGCTTGGAGTTGCGGTATGGTAGCTGGATTAATTCATGATGTGCCGACTTGCAAGGAATTGATTGATACTATTATGCAAGAAGCTGATGAGATTATTAATCAGAGATTAAAAGGATTTGCAAGCGCTTAAGATCTATTCTTTTTTAAAGCATTGAAAGCTTTAATTAGTCTTTCAGGCGATAATAATAAACCAAGTAATGTAATGTAAGGCATTAGCCTCCAATAATAATCTGGAAGTAATCTTTGAGCCAATTCCATTATTTTTGAATCAATTCCAATAAATATTCTTGTTTTATTTTTCTTAACACCCTTTAGAATTATTTTGGCAGCTTTATCTGGATCCATGCCAGCATCACGGAAATTTATTCCTGCTTCCTTTTCAGAGATTTCTTTACCTGAAGTATTTTTAGCTGGTTTTCCATCAAAACCTAATACTCCTCTTCCTTTTTTACCTCTTACAATATGATCGCCAAATTTAGCATTTAGAACAATATTTGTTCCTATATGGCCTGGGTATACGCAATGGATTTGTGCCTTTGTGCCCTTCATCTCCTTTGCCAAGCTTTCAGTAAAACCTCTAACAGCAAATTTTGATGCGTGATAAACAGTATTGTTTGGAGAAGTAATTATTCCAAAAATTGATGAAGTATTTATTAAGGCTGTTTCTTCATCCTTCATTAGGTGAGGTAAAAAAGCCCTAGATAGATTGATAACGCTATTGAAATTTATATCATTACACCAGTCCCATTCTTTTTTTTCCATTCCCAAGAAACTCGCAGGAGCAGCCACACCAGCATTGTTAAATACCAAATCAATTTTTCCATGATTTGATATTATTTTTTCAGGCAATTCTTCAATACTTTTTTCATCTCTGACATCTAAAACATAAGAACTCGATCCAACATTATATGATTTAAGCATCTCTTCAGTTTTCTTTAATGATGATTCATTTACATCACAAATAACTACATCAGCACCTTCTTTAGCCAGGTTAATTGCAAGATATCTACCCATTCCAGAAGCAGCGCCAGTAATTAATGCAACTTTATTTTTAAATGTTTTCATTTTTATTTTTAATGGTGCCGACTGAGGGACTTGAACCCCCAACCCCCTGATTACAAATCAGGTGCTCTACCAGTTGAGCTAAGTCGGCATATATGTTTTTTGAATCAGACATTAAATACATTATATATTTATAAAGGTAAATTTAAATTAACCTATATTATTTCTTATTAAAGCTAAGAATAAGTTCAAGTGTTCCTAACATAATACCAGGTTGATATTCTATTTTTGTTTCAGGTGAAAATTCAAATTTTTCTACTCTATCTATAAGGCAGTTCCAAGCAATATTTTGTTCTAATCTAGAAATGCCATTTCCTGGACATGTTCTATGCCCTTGAGAAAATGTTAAATGTCTCGTTAACGCTTTTCTTTCTAAGTTGATTTCATGAGG
>CAXFAF010000042.1:0-3530 GCA_964001285.1 uncultured bacterium
CCGCCTTTCATGTGGGATAATAATTCTAGAGCAAATTCGGATGAAATTTCGTCGAGAGTAATTTTCTCCAGTATAATTTCCTTCAAAAATTGTGCTTTTACACCAGCAGCTCCCGTTGTACCCGGTAGAACATTGTAAATAAAATACTTAAGAGAGTCTTTTCTATATTCATTCTTAGTGTCTTTTATCTGAGAAATTATTTCAGTGGTGAGCGCTTCATCATCTATAGGCTTGGGATGTAAGCCCATCGCCTTTCTTTCTTCTATCTCTTCCAAATAAGATTCGTATAAGTTCATAATAAACCCGGCAAAAAAGTCAGTTTTAATATATTGTAGACTTTCCTTTGCTAAATATAACCGTGATATACTATTCTGAGTTAGGATGTCAAACTAAGGTCATAAATTTGTTAAAAATGGTTGAACAATGAGGCGCTTTTTACCACTAATAATTTTACTTATTATAATTGTTATATTTTTATTTGGTACTTTCAAAAAAAATACACGAGTTATACCCACTCCACTAATAGGTCAAGAGGTGCCATTGATGGAATTGGAAACCGTATTTTTTGAAGAATTTGAAAACAAAGATTTAGTAGATATCTTAAAAAGTAATAAAATTAAGATTATAAACTTTTGGGCATCATGGTGTTTGCCTTGTGAGGTTGAGCATCCCATTTTAATGGGCCTAAGTAAGAAATCAGACTTTGTAATTATTGGAATAAATTATAAGGATACAGAAGAAGGTTCTGCTAGATTCTTAAATGAAAAAGGGAATCCTTACGATTTAATTATAATAGACGATAAGGGCAAAATGGGCATTGAAATGGGCTTAACAGGCGTACCAGAAACTTTCGTAGTAAACGATCAAGGAAAAATTATATATAGAATAGTTGGTCCCATTAACAATGAGACTAAGTTTTAATTATATTGCCTTTGCGTACGCAAAGTTTTCATCTGAATCAATCACTAATGCTTTAATAGTTTGGCTGTGTTTAAGTTCTTTTTCAACTAATTGAATTGGTGCAAACTGATTAGTGTGCCCTTTGTTCTGTCTTTCCATAAAAACTTCAACGGTATTACCAACAAGATTTGTCAAATGCATTTTCTTTCTTTCTTGGGCCACATTTCTTAATATTTTGGATCGCTGTTTAATTATATTAATGTCATTTTGTGGCATTCTTGCTGCTGGGGTCCCTGGTCTAGGTGAAAATGGGAAAGCATGTATCCAATCAAGATGACATTCTTCTATAATTTTAATAGTATTTTGAAACATATCCTCATTTTCTGTTGGAAAACCAACAATTAAATCAGCTCCAAAAGTAATTTCTGGTCTTTTATCCTTTAATATTTTGCAAAGTGATATAGCGTCCTCTCTAGAGTGACGCCTTTTCATTCTTTTTAATATCATATTATCTCCAGATTGAAGGGAAAGATGAATATGAGGAAGGATTCTTGAATTTTTTGTTATAAGGTCTATTAAAAGATCGTCAAATCCAATTACATCCATGGAAGATAAGCGAAGTCTTTCTAATTCAGGGACTTTATCTAATATGTATTCTACTAGAACACCCAATCCTAATTTATGATCTTTGTCATGTCCCCATGAAGCAATATCAACGCCGGTTAAGATTATTTCTTTATGACCATTTTTAATTAAATTTTTAATTTCTCTGGATATTTCTTCTTCAGATTTTGATCTAAGATTTCCTCTTCCAAATGGTATTACACAGAATGTACATCTATGATTACATCCATTTTGTATTTCAACAAATGCCCTTGTCCTTTTTTCATAACCAGAAGTTAAAGAGTTAAGTGAGTCTTTATTAATCATAATATCCGAAACCTCTTTTGATTTTTTACTTTTAAGATTCCGAGAAATATTTCTTTTTTCAACATTACCCAATACTTGATCAACTTCTTTCATTTGGATAAAAGATTCAGGATCAATTTGTGCTGCACATCCAGTGACTACAATTTTTTTGTTGGGATGTTCTTTTCTTTTCTTTCTAATTGATTGTTTAATTTGTTTAATTGATTCCTGTGTAACGGCACAACTATTAAAAACAGTAACTCCTTTAACGGAATCCTTTTCAAGATTTTGTTTTATAATTTCCGACTCATAAATATTCAATCTGCACCCGAAAGTGACTACTTCTGATTCTTTGCCCATTTATAATTCCATTAAGTTAATTTCTACTGCTTCTTCTATTTCATAAGGACCAGTCATTACAATATCATTATCTTCTTTCCAAACAATTTTTAAATCGCCACCACTAAAACTTACTAAGACTTTTCTACCAGCAAGGTTCAGTTTATGTGCGGCTACCGCAATAGCACAGGCTGCCGATCCACAAGCTTTAGTAATTCCTGTTCCCCGCTCCCATACATTGACTTGAATATGATTTTCATGGCTTATTTTGGCGAAAGAGACATTCACTTTTTCAGCAAATATTTCATGATTTTCAATTATGCTACCAACCTCTTCTAATTCAGGTCTGTTTTTATTAAAAAAGAAAACAGCATGCGGATTTCCTACATTAATTGCAGTAAAATTGGGCAGCTCAATTGGTGAAGGATCAAGGTTTATAGATAAAGTATCATCAACCTTCCTAGACAAAGGTATTTCTGACCAGTCGAATTTTGGTTTGCCAATATTTACAGAAATTTCATTATCATTTCTCCAACATTCAATGTCTTTATCAATCGTTTCTAGAATAATTTTTTCTTTCTTTGTTTCTTCAAGAATAATATGGCCCACGCATCGTAGGGCGTTGCCACACATTCCTGATTCCGTTCCGTCAGCATTCCAGAATTTAATATGTCCATCGCCATTTCTTTTTGGTTTCATAAGTTGAATAAATTGATCAAAAGAATATTCTTTAAAATATGAACCTAAATTCAAAACAAGATTTTGGTTCATATTTATTGTATTATTCCTTGAGTCGTGGAATAGAAAAGTATTCCCCGCACCATTCATTTTATAAAATTCTTGTATATTTTTATTTTCACTATTCATAGTGTCCTTATAGAGCTGAATTAGTTTTTTTTCTACCTAATTGATTAACTTGACTTAAAGCTCCTATCAGTTCTATATAACCCAACTTTTTAATAAAAAAGTAGAAATAACGGTTCAACAGGAATCGCCACCCGTCAACGAGGGTTCGTCCACGGGTGCTTTTACTGCTGGATTTAAAGTAAAAAAGGATAAAGATTTATGGCTGTAAAAATTAGACTTGCAAGAGGCGGTACCAAAAAAAGACCTTATTTTAGAATTGTTATTGCCGATATTCGTGCACCTAGAGATGGTAGGTATATCGAAAGGGTTGGGTCATATAATCCTTTATTACCAAAAGATCATGATGACAGAGTAAAGCTAGATATTGAAAGAATTAAAGAATGGCTTTCTAAGGGAGCTAAGCCAACGGATAGAGTCGCTCGTTTTCTTGATGCGGCAGGTATTTTGAAGAGAGAGCCAAGAAATAATCCTATTAAGTCTGTTCCAAAAAAACCTAAAGAAGAAGCTCCAGCAGA
>CAXFAF010000043.1:0-1706 GCA_964001285.1 uncultured bacterium
TTGTGGCTACAAGGTCAGATTTTGATACTTTTATATCGCCTACTAATTCATTACTCGTTTCTTTAATATTTAAAATCTCAATATTTGCATTCATTCTTTTTAGAACTTTTACAAAACCTAATCTTCTCTCGTTAATTAAAACATTCTTTAATAACAGATTCTCTCCTTTTAGAACTCCTAGAGAAATCAAAAATGCAGCAGATGAAATATCTGAAGGAACTTTCATATTTAAAGGATTTAATTTTGAAACTGGGGGTATTGTGATTGTGTTTCCAAGCCTTACTAACTCAATACCCATTTCTAATAGCATTCTTTCCGTATGGTCTCTAGTTAGGGTTTCTTCATTAATTATTGTTGGTTCATTATTGTATAACGATGAAAGAATCACAGCGCTCTTAACTTGAGCACTTGGAACTTTTGTATCTAAATTATTAAATGTATATGATGAGGGAGTAAATGTAATTGGCAAATTCCCTTTATCTGAATCAATTTTTGCTCCATTATCAGTAAATAAATCTATGACTCTAGCCATTGGTCTTTTCATCAACTGATTACTCCCAACCATTCTTGAAGAAAAGTTTTGCCTTGAAAGCAAACCAATTAATAACCTTGCAGTGGTTCCCGAACTTTTAGCATCTAGATCATGTTTTGGTTCATCTAAGCCATTTAAACCTACACCATGTATTTTGATAATATTTTCATCAATTAAATCAATTTTGACACCTAATGATCGAAAAATTTCAATTGTTGCAGCTGTGTCTCCTGAAATTAAAATATTCTCAAAAGAAGATTCACCCTCTGCAAGAGAACCTAGAATTATGCACCTATGAGATATTGATTTATCCCCTAAGATAGTAACTTCTCCAGAAATAGTTTTTAATGAACTCAACTTAGTGGCCTTTCTCCAAATTTCTCTGACAAAGCTCTTCTCCATTCAACAGATGAACTTAAATAATCTATTAACTCTTTTCTCTCTTGAAGATCCATTATTTCAGATATTTCCTTAAGAAAAACTTTTAGAAACTTATTAATGTTTTTTGAGTTTGTATCATACATATCAATAATCATCTCAGGATTTGTTCTAGTAAGTCTAGTTGCGCCATCAAACCCTCCTGCAGCCATGCCCATAATTTCATTAATTTGATAATCGTCCTTAGCAATTCCTACCAAAGCACTACTTATTAAATGAGGAATGTGACTTGTTATTGAAATTATCTCATCATGCCTTTCTCTATCTATCCACACCTCTTCTGCATTTAGTAGTTTTAAAAAATTACTAATTATTGTTTTTGAATCTTCAGAAGTAGATTCTGTTTCACATAATAAAAAAGTTGCTTTTTCATAAATTTCAGGCGTCGGTTCCCAAGAATTATTATCAGCTAAACCACACATAGGATGGCCACCAATTGATGGAATCTCTGATTGATCCATCAAGTCACAAATCTCTTGCTTAGTTCCTCCAATGTCCAATAAAGCTTTCGTGTTTGATATTTTTTTATTTTCTTTTAAATAAGAGATAATCTTGTTTACTGGCATTGCAAGTATTGTTAAATCTATCTCTTCATCAGTTTTATTTATATCTATTCCAAGCTTGCTGGCACGATTATTGGCATAATCATTAACATCTTCGCCATAAACTTTAATACCTTTACTAATTAGGTTTATTCCAAGGTTTGTTCCCATTAAACCTAATCCAATTATTCGAA